>CAZABL010000077.1:0-18408 GCA_964483365.1 uncultured bacterium | reverse complement strand
AGGCGGAGTACTACCGCCACGGTGGGATCCTGCAGTACGTGCTGCGCCAGCTGGCCTCGTGAACGGCCACAGATCGAACCGCTGTTCCACAGCAGAGCACCGCTGGCGGCACTGAACGCCTCGAGCTTCGAGCCGAACGCGTCGTAGACGGCGAGAAGAGGCCGCGTGACGCCGTGCCGTTCGGTAGACAAGCATCCCCTCGCTTTGGGTCCACGTCACTTTACGGCGGGGAGCCCTCTGCCACACCGCGTAGCAAGGCGCGATGATCCCACGTCAGGTCGCGATCCTCTCGTTCGAGGGCCCAGATCGCTATGCATCAATCGGTGGTCTGGGGACGCGGGTCACGCAATTGGCGCGTGCGCTCGGCGCTGCCGGCCACGATGTCGATCTCATCTTCGTCGGCGATCCGCACGCGAAGCCGGTCGAGAAGACCGATTCGGGCGTGACGTTGCGCCGCTGGTCGCAGTGGATCTCGGCGCAGCATCCGCGCAACGCGTACGACGGCGAGCCGGGGAAGGTGCACGACTGGGAGCACAGCCTGCCGTCCTGGATCGTCGACCAGCTCGTCGTTCCCGCAGCGCAGCGCGGCGAACGCGTGCTGGTGATGTGCGAAGAGTGGCAGACGGCCGGCGTGGCGATCGGGATCGACCGGCTCGCACGCGAACGCGGCGTGCGCAACGCCGTCGCGCTGTTGTGGAACGCCAACAACACCTACGGGTTCGACCGCATCCACTGGCCGACGCTCACGCGCGCCGCGGTCGTGACGGCGGTGAGCAAGTATATGAAGTTCGAGCTCGCACAATGGAACGTGAGCGCGCTCGTGATCCCCAACGGCATCGACCCGTCGCTGCTCGAAGGCGCCGATCCGGAACAGGTTGCGGCGATCAAAGCGGCGTTTGGGGGCAGGCCGACGTGCGTGAAAGTGGGACGCTTCGATCCCGACAAGAACTGGCTCCAGGCGATCGACGCGATCGGCGATCTGCGCGCACAAGGCGTCGATGCGCGGCTGATCGTGCGTGGTGGGAAGGAGCCGTACGGCGACGTCGTGCTCGGACGCGCGCGCGAGCGACATCTCGCCGTCGAGCGTCTCGCGTACGAGGGGACCGACTGGCGTGAGTTCGCGCGACTGCTCGGCTACGTCGACACGCCGGTGGTTCACGTGCGCGCCTTTCTCGAGGAAGCGACGCTGTACGCGCTCTACGCCGCGGCCGACGCGGTCCTCGCCAATAGCGGGAAGGAACCGTTCGGGCTCGTCGGCCTTGAAGTGATGGCGGCGGGTGGAATTCCCGTGTGCGGCGCGACCGGCGAAGAGTACGCCGAGCCGTTCGTGAACGCGATCGTCTGCGACACTGCCGACGGACGCGAGCTCGCCGCATATCTGAAGGCGCTGTTCAACGACCCGAAGGTCGGGGACGAGATTCGTGCCCATGGTGCCGAAACCGTTGCCCGCTACACCTGGCAGAACGCGCTCGAAACGCTCGACCGCAAACTCGCATACGCCGACGCGATCGCGCGCTAGCGGTGCCGGTTCTCCTCGTTACCGGCGGCAGCCGCGGCATCGGTGCGGCGATCGCGCTCCGTGCCGCGACCGAGGGCTATGACGTTGCGGTCACGTTCGCGAGCGACGAGAAGTCCGCCGCCGACGTGGTCGGCGAGATCGAGGCGCGCGGTTGTCGCGGGCTCGCGATCAACGCCGACGTCGCGCGCGAGCACGACGTCATGCGTGCGTTTCAAACCGTCGATGAGTCGCTCGGCGTCGTCGACGCGGTCGTGATCAACGCCGGGATCACCGGACGCTTCTCCCGCGTCGACGAGCTCGACGCGAAGACGTTGCGCGACGTCATGGCGGTGAACGTCGAGGGCGCCTTCTTGACGGCGCGTGAGGCGGTGCGCCGCATGTCGACCGTGCACGGCGGCCGCGGCGGCGGGATCGTCGCGATCTCTTCACGTGCGGCGACGCTCGGATCGCCCGGTGAGTACGTCCACTACGCCGCATCGAAAGGCGCGGTCGAAACGATGGTGCGTGGGCTTGCGAAGGAGGTCGCCCGCGAGGGGATCCGCGTCAACGGCGTCTCCCCGGGACTGATCAATACCGAGATCCACGCCCGTGCCGGCCAGCCCGACCGCCCCGGACGGATCGCCCCGCTCATCCCGATGGGTCGTGCAGGGGAGCCCGACGAGGTGGCCACGGCGACGATGTGGCTGCTCTCGCTGGGTGCCTCCTATATCACGGGGGCGATTCTCGAGGTCGGCGGGGGTCGGTAACCTTCGCTCGCTCGGAGGAGTTATAGGCGCGAATCCACCTGCGCGATCTTTCGGAATTAGACGATCGACCTCGCGCCGCTTTCGAAAGAATCGATGCAGAGTTTTGACACGCTGGGCCTGAGCCCAGCGCTCCTTCGTGCCGTGCGTGAGCTCGGCTATTCGACCCCTACCCCCGTCCAAGCGGAGGCGATCCCCGCCGCGCTGGCCGGCAAAGACGTCCTCGCTTCGGCGCAGACCGGGACCGGCAAGACGGCCGCGTTCGGTTTGCCGCTGATCGAACGCCTCGCCCCGCAGCCGCGCAAGAAGACGCAGGCGCTGATCCTGGCGCCGACGCGCGAGCTGGCGGCGCAGATCGCCACGAACCTCGCCGCGTTCGCCAAGGGAAGCGGCCTGCGCGTCGCTTCGATCTACGGCGGCGTCGGGTTCGGGCCGCAGCGCATGGCGTTCGCGCGCGGCGTCGAGATCATCGTCGCATGCCCCGGCCGGCTGCTCGATCTGATGTCGCAAGGTGACGCGCGGCTCGACGACGTCTCGGTGCTCGTCGTCGACGAAGCCGACCGCATGCTCGACATGGGCTTCTTGCCTAACGTCCGGCGCATCGTCGCCAAGCTGCCGCGCGAGCGCCAAACGCTGTTCTTCTCGGCGACGATCTCGCCCGAGATCGCGAAGCTCGCCCGTGAGCTGCTGCACGATCCCGTGCGGGTCGCGATCGCGCCCAAGAGCACCGCGACGACCGCCGAAGGGCTCACCCACGTGGCGTACACGATCGATCAGCAGCGCAAGACCGATCTGCTCGTCGAACTCCTCAAGGACAACAATATCTTCAACGCGATCGTGTTCACGCGCACGAAGGCGCGTGCGAACCGGCTCGCGCTCGCGCTCGCCAAGCACGGCCACAGCGCGGAGCGCATCCACGGCGATCGCTCTCAGGCACAACGGACACGTGCGCTCGAGCAGTTCAAGAAGGGCAAGCTGCGCGTGCTCGTCGCGACCGACATCGCGGCGCGCGGGATCGACGTCGTCGACCTTGGTCACGTGGTAAACTTCGACGTTCCGATGGTCCCCGAGGACTACGTGCACCGTGTCGGCCGCACCGCGCGCGCCGAAGCGACCGGCGACGCGATCACGTTCGTCGCGCGCGAGGAAGAGCCGTACTTCCGCGACATCGAGAAGACCGTCGGCCGCCGCATCGACCGCGCCAAGATTCCCCAGCTTCCGCCGCCGACCGCGGTGAGCGTCCCCGTGCCGGTGCTCCGCGCGCAGCGGCAGCCGGCGCCGGCGCCCAAGCGTCAGCGCAGCCGCAGCCGCTAGCCTGAGCAGCATGCCGCGTCTCGCCGTCTTCGCTCTCGCCGCCGCGCTGCTCGCCGCACCGGTCGCGGCGTCTGCGTCGACGGCGAGCGGCGCGCACGGTGCGGTCGCGACCGACCAGCATCTGGCGACCGACGTCGGTCTCGAGATCTTACGGACGGGCGGAAACGCCGTCGATGCCGCGGTTGCGATCGGCTACACGCTCGCGGTGACCTACCCCAGCGCCGGGAACATCGGCGGCGGCGGCTTCATGCTGATCCACATGGCCGACGGGACCTCGCGCTTCATCGACTTTCGCGAGACGGCGCCCGCGGCGGCAAGCGCGACGATGTATCTCGATCCCGCCGGTCACGTCATCCCCGAGCGCAGCACCGTCGGCGCGCTCGCGGTCGGCGTCCCGGGGACAGTTGCCGGACTCGAGTACGCGCGCGAACGCTACGGGACGCGCTCGCGACACGAGCTCATCCTCCCGGCGATCGCCGACGCCGATGAGGGCTTCACGCTTGACGCAAACGACGCTGCGGTCTTTGCGCGCGGCGCCGCGCTGCTCGCGCGGTTTCCCAACAGTCGCGCGATCTTCACCCACGACGGTGCGCCGCTGCGCGCCGGTGACGTCCTTCGCCAGCCGCAGCTCGCCGCAACGTTGCGCGCGATCGATGCCGACGGACCCGATGCGTTCTATCACGGCACGGTCGCGAAACACCTCACCAATGCGGTGCTCGCAAACGGCGGGATCCTCTCGAGCAACGATCTCGCGAACTATTCGGTGAAGCTGCGCGCGCCGGTCGAGTGCACGCATCGCGGCGAGCACGTCTTCACATCCCCGCCGCCGAGCTCCGGCGGCGTCGCGGTCTGCGAAGTTCTCGGCATCCTTGGCGACAGCCCCGCCGCATTTCGTAGCGCCGATGACGCGCATCTGGAGATCGAAGCGGAGCGCCGCGCCTTCGCCGACCGCGGGACGGCGCTGGGCGATCCCGATTTCGTGACGCCGCCGATCGCGCGGCTGCTCGACCCGGCGTATCTCGCGCGCGAGCGCGCGTCGATCGAGCCCAATCGCGCGACGCCGTCTTCGCGGATCCATGGGATGGCGCTGCACGAAGGGACGAACACGACGAACTTCAGCGTCGTCGACCGCGCCGGCAATGCCGTCGACGTCACGTATACGCTCAACTCGACGTTCGGCAGTGGAATGGTCGCGGGCGACACCGGCGTGCTGCTCAACGACGAGATGGACGACTTTGCGAGCGCGCCCGGCGTCCCGAACCAATTCGGGCTCGTCCAGGGCGCAGCGAACGCGATTGCTCCCGGAAAGCGTCCGCTCTCATCGATGGTCCCGACCATCCTGACCAATGCGGACGGAAAGGTGAGCCTGGTCGCCGGTGCCGCCGGTGGTCCGCGCATCATCACCGCGACGCTCGATATCGTGCGCCAGATCGTCGACTACGGTGTCGATCCCGGCGTCGCGATCGACGCGCCGCGCATCCATCAGCAGTGGCTCCCCGACGTCGTCTACGCGGAGCCGAACGCGTTCACGAACACGACGCTCGCACGCCTGCGGGCGATGCGCTACACGGTGAACATCGAGCCTGCCGGCTCTGCCGCGAACGCGATCGCCGTTCGTCCCGACGGAACACGCGTAGCCGCGCACGACGATCGCCGCCCCACCGGCAGCGCCCTTGCCTACTGATGGGGGAGTAGGCACCACTCGACGCGATCGTACTAGCGAGTTTAGCCCGCTTGCGCCGGAGACACGCGCGCTGTACCATTCAGTACATAAGTTTACTGATTGGTACAGAAACATGCAGCTGATGTCGCCTCGTCCGCCTTTCCCGCCGTACACCGCCGAGACCGCCGCACAGAAGGCGCGCCTGGCCGAAGATGCTTGGAACTCCCGTGACCCGGAGCGCGTCGCACTCGCCTACACGGTCGATAGTCGTTGGCGCAACCGCGCGGAGTTCATCACCGGCCGCGACGAGATCGTTGCGTTTCTACGACGCAAGTGGGCTCGTGAATTGGACTACCGCCTCATCAAGGAGCTTTGGGCATACGCCGACGATCGCATCTCCGTTCGTTTCGCCTACGAATGGCACGACGACTCCGGGCAGTGGTTTCGCTCGTACGGAAACGAGAACTGGGAGTTCGACGAGCAGGGCTTGATGCGCCGGCGCCTCGCAAGCATCAACGACGTGCCGATCACCGAAGCGGACCGCAAATATCATTGGCCGCTCGGGCGTCGTCCGGACGATCACCCTTCGCTCAGCGAGTTGGGGCTCTAACGCCGGCGTGGCCAAGAGGGTCACGGAGCGTTCCGATATCCTTCCCGTGCTTGCGGAGTGCTTTCGCGAGCACGGCTACGATGGCGCCAGCCTCGCGCTGATCGGCGAGGCGACGGGGCTCGGCAAGGGGAGCCTCTATCACTTCTTCCCCGGAGGCAAGGAAGAGATGGCGTCTGCGGTGCTTTCCGAGATCGACGCGTGGTTCGAGTCACACGTCTTCGCGCCGCTGCGCGAAGCCGAACCGCCGGGCGACGGTATTGCGGCGATGTTCGATGCGGTGGAGACGTACTTTCGCTCGGGTCGTCGCGTCTGTCTGGTCGGTGCGTTCGCGCTCGGCGAAACGCGCGACCGGTTCGCTCGCGACGTGCGTCGCTACTTTACGCGTTGGATCGACGTGCTTCGTCTCGCGTTGATTCGCGCGGGGCGAGACGAATCGTCAGCGGCAGCGCTCAGCGAGGAGGTCGTGGCCGGGATCCAAGGCGCCATCGTGCTTTCCCGCGGCCTCGGCGATCCGAAGTCGTTTACGCGCGCGATTGCGCGCCTGCGGACCGCCGCGATGGGCGATGCCTATCCGGCCGCGATCGCGCGGACGCGTTCGGCAATTTGATCCGCGTAGCGAGACGCTTCGTCGTCGCTGTCTCCTTCGGCCCAAATGTTGACCGACGCGTCGCTCGCGTCGGGCAGCACGAGGACCCAGCCGTGTTCGCGCGGGAGGCGGATCCCGTCGAGCGTCTCGACCTTGCCGTTGCCGCTGTGCGCCGCTTCGTCGTGCAGTGAGCGCATCACCGCGCCTTTGCGGTCCCACGGGCACGGAACGACGCGGCCGGCAATGTGCCACGGCGGCAGCATGTCGACGAGCTCCGAGAGGCGGCGATGTTCCGCTGCGAGCAGCTCCATGGTCTTCGCCGTCGCGTAGATCCCGTCGAACGCCGGCTGGAACTCCGGGAAGATCATCTCGTATTCCATCCCCCCGGCGAACGAAAGGCGATCCCCTTCGCGCTCTGCGAGCGCCATCAACGAGCGACGGTCGCTGCGCGTTCGCACGATCGTCGCGCCGTTTTCCTTCGCGATCTCCTCGACGACCGACGGAACGGTGAGCGGCATCGCGATCCGCGCACCGCGCTTGTGGCGCGCGACGAGCAGCGTCATCAGCGCCATCAAGCGGTTCCGACCGACGATCCTTCCGGTGTCGTCGACGAGCGTCACCGTCTCACCGTCCGCGTCGATGAGGACACCGAGGTTTGCCTCGAGCGAGGTGACCACCGAGGTCAGCTGCTGGAGATGCCGTTCGCGGTCGGTACGGAACGTGCGCACCTTTTCGGCGTCGAAGTACGCGTTGAGGGCGATCTGCTCGACCCCGAGTCCACCGAGGATCCCCGGCAGGACGATCGACGCGTTGCCGAACGCGTAGTCGATCACGACGCGGAAGTTCGCTTCCTTGAGCGCGGTCGCATTGAGCGATTCGACGAACGCGCGGCTGTAGCGCTCGAGCGCACGCGACGGGAAGTCGAGCGTTCCGACGTCGTCCATCGGCGTGCGCCGAAAGTCTTCGCGGAAGAACAAGTTTTCGATCTTCCGCTCGGTGCCTTTGTCGATCCCGATCCCGGTATGATCGAAGAACTCGAAGACGACCGCGTTCGGATCGTCGGGAGCGACGCGCACGTGCACGCCGCCGTCGCCGCCGACGCGCACCGCGTAGCGCGCGAGCGGAAGCGGGTACGAGCGCAGGTCGAGCACGTGGATCCCGACGCTGAGCAGCCCCGAGATGACGCAACGGTTCATCAGACGCGACGCCGGATGGGTGTCGCGGCTCGTCATCACGGTCTGTCCGGGTCGGAGATACGTCCCGTACGCCTGTCCGAGCTTGAGCGCGAACTCCGGCGTGATCTCCAGGTTCGCCAGGCCGCTGATCCCAACCGAACCGAATAACGAGCCCGGCCACTTCTGGCCGTAGATCAACGACATCGAAACGATCGACCCCGCACTGACCCACTTGTCGGGCCACAGCTTGAGGTGCGCGTTGACCGTCGCGCCTGCGCCGATCGTGCAGCCGCGCCCGATCACGCTCGATTCGTTGATCGTCGCCCGCTTCTCGATCGTGTTGCGATCGGCGACGGTGCAGTCGTTGAGCTGCGCCTCCTCGCCGACGTAGACATCCTCCCAGAGCACGGAACGACAGATGCTCGCGGTGCTCTCGACGATCGTGCGGTCGCCGATCACCGTCGGTCCCGTGATCGTCGCTCCGTCGGCGATCCGTACGTCGCGACCGAGGATGACGTTGCCCTCGATCTGCGCGCCGTCTCCGATCTTCGTCCCGGCTGCCGCGCGGACACCCGGGCGTACGGCGTCACCGGAGATCTCGATGCGCACCTTCCCGTCGATCGCATCGTAGTTCGCCTGCTGGTACTGTTCGAGATTCCCGATATCGGTCCAGTAGTTGTCGAAGATCCACCCGCCGAGCTGCAGCCCTTCGCGGAGCATCTGCGGGAAGAGATCGCGCGACCAGTCATAGACCTTGCCGCGCTGCATCCGTTCGAGGATCCCGGGCTGCAGCACATAGATCCCGGTGTTGATCGTGTCGGAGAAGACTTCGCCCCAGGACGGCTTTTCGAGAAAGCGCACGATGCGCTGGTTCTCGTCGGTCACGACGACGCCGAACTCCAGCGGGTTCGTGACTCGCTGCAGCGCGATGGTGACCTCATTCCCGCGCTCTTGGTGGTGCCTGACGAGCGCGCGCAGATCGACGTCGGTCAGTGCGTCGCCGCTGATGATGAGGAACGGTTCGCCGCCGATCAGCTCGTCGGCGAGCTTGACCGCACCAGCCGTCCCGAGCGGTGTGTCTTCGACGACGTAGTGCATCTTGACGCCGAGTGAGCTGCCGTCGCCGAAGTACGCCTCGATCTCGTCGGCAAGATAATGCAGCGTCGCGATGATCTCGATGAACCCGTGCTCGCGCAGCAGGTTCACGATGTGCTCCATCACCGGTCTGCCGGCGACAGGCGCAAGCGGCTTGGGCCGCCGCGACGTCAACGGACGAAGCCGGGACCCCTCACCCCCGGCCATCAAAATGGCTTTCACGGCGACGTTGTGGTGGGTTCGGTCATTGTTCGTTCCTGTTGCGCGGGCGGGTCGTGCTCAAGGCGGTGCAGAGGCGATGGAAGCGCTGATCGTTTGCGATCTCATCGAGGTCGGCGCTGAGCTTGCGGCGCCAATTCGGGTACTCGGTGGAGGTTCCCGGGACATTGACCGGTGTCCGTTCGCCGAGGATGTCGTCGATCTGCGCCATCACGATGAGCGCGGGCGAGTTGGCGAGATACCGGTTACTCGCGATGACGATCTCGGTCACGTCGTCGGTTGCGCTTGGATCGAGACCGCCGTGCGCAACGAGCGCTTCGAGAAACAGTGTCCGGCTGCGCTCGCGCGTCGCCCACTCTTCCTCGAGTGGGACGCGCAGCAAGCCGAAACGTTCACGTAGCGGGATGTCGTCGCCGGCGAGCCACGCCGGGATCGTCGGCAAATCGTGCGTTCCCGACGCGGCGAGCGCGAGCGCGGGATACTCTTCGGGACGGAGAAACCGTCCGTCGGCGGCACGTTCGAAGAACAAGATGCGGTACGACAGGACACCGCTCTCGGCCATTCGTTCGCGAAAACCTTCCGGGACGGTGCCGAGATCCTCGCCGATGATCACGCAGTCGTTGCGCACCCCGGCAAGGGTGACGATCGCGCGCAGATCGTCGAGCGGATACGTCACGTACGTTCCGCTGCGCGCGTCGGCGCCGCGCGGTATCCAGTAGAGCCGCGCAAGCGAGAATGCGTGGTCGATGCGCAGCGCGCCCGCGTCGGTGCAGTTCGCCTCGAGAAGCGCCAGCAGCTCGGCGTATCCGTCACGCGCAAGAGAGCGCGGATCGAGCGGCGGGAGTCCCCAATCCTGGCCAAGCGTGTTGAGGACGTCGGGCGGTGCGCCGACGCTCACGCCCGGGATGTAGGCGCCCTCGTCGCCCCACACGTCGGCGGCGTTGGCGTCGACGCCGACGGCGAGGTCGCGGTACAAGCGGACACCGTGACGGCGCGCGTCTTCGGCGACCGCGTCGAGTTGCTCGGCGGCGCACCATTGAAGGTACATCCCGTAGCGCACCTCATCGCTCGCGCCGGCAGCGAAAAGCGCGACGTCGGGTGAGGTTGGTGTGCGCAGCGACTCCGGCCACGACCCCTGATCGCGCCCGAAGCGAGCGACGAGCGCCTCGTAGACCGCGAAGCGAAGCAGCGGTTCGCCTCGTGCGGTGCACCAGGCCTCGAACGCCGCGCGTCGCTTCGGTTTGCGAGCGAGCGTGGCAAAGCATGCGCGCAGCGCCTCGTCCTTGAGCGCCGCCACTGCGGTGTAGTCAACGTACTCGGTCGCGCGGGCGTCGTCGGCGCGACGTTGGAACTCGCGATCCTCCAACACCGCGCGGGCTTCGCGCTTCTCCGCCTCTGGAAGATCGTCGACCGCGATCGCGAGCCAATTGAGCCAACGGCGTGACGACGCGGCGTACGGGCTCGCCGCCTCGGGATCGGAGCGGAACGTCGCGTGCAACGGATTGATCCCGACGTAGGAGGCACCGCGTGCTCCGGCGAGGCGGCAGAATGCGCGCAGGTCAGCCAGATCGCCGATCCCCAGATTGCGCGGCGAGCGCAGCGTGTAGAGCTGCAAGGCGATGCCCCATGTGCGCTCGTGCGGGATCACGCCGTGCTTCGGGGCGACGACGAGATGAACGCTCGCTTGACCGAAATCGGGGACACTGATCGCGGCGCGGTGCGAGCCGAGCGACAGCGGCTCGCCGAGTGCGACACGGCGCGTATCGTAGGTTCCGTCGGGACGGTGGTCGACGGCGACGACCGGCGCGTCGCGCAGCGGAACGTCGCCGCAACGGCCCGGGCCGTCTTCGCGCACGAGCTCCCAGTGCAGCGTCTCGCTCCAGCTGCTCGCCGGAAGTGTCACGTCGATGCTCGGCGTTTCGTCTTCGCGCAGTACGACGGTCGACGGCGCAATACCGGTCGCCTCGTCGCGCAACAGGATCTCAAACTGCTCGACCGTCTCGACCGCCGCTTCGCGCGGCGTCCCAAGCGCGTCGACGTAGGAGCGTACGACGCGGCTCATCGCACGCGCCCCGCGAAGACGGCCAGCGAGCGTGAGACGAGCGGATAGACGATGACGTCGTCGCCGGGAACCTCGCGACGCTCGCCGCCTTCGATCGCAGTGTCCAAGACTAGCGACCATGTCACGCGCTGCACGTCGGGGAGCGCGAACTGGACGTCGTCGGGCGCGGCGTTCATCGCGACGAACAGCATCGGGTGCGCCCCCAGAAAGAATCCGATGGTGCGCCGGTCACCGGTCCAATCCTCCGGCCCCATCTCGTGTGCATCGGGCTTGATCCACGCGATGTCTTTGCGACCGCTGGCGTCGACCGGCTGTCCGCGGTAAAAGCCGCGACGATGGAACGCGGGGTGCCGCCGACGCAGCCGCAGCACCGTCTTGAAGAACTCGGTAAGGGCCAGATCGAGCGCCGAGCGCCCGTTCCAGTTGACCCACGAAATCTCGTTGTCCTGACAGTACGCGTTGTTGTTCCCGCGCTGCGTGCGTCCGAACTCGTCGCCGCCGAGGAACAGCGGAACGCCGAGCGAGAGGAGTACGGTAGCGATCAGATTGCGCTTTTGCCGTTCGCGAAGGTTCTCGATCGCAGGGTCGTCGGTCGGTCCCTCGACGCCGCAATTCCAGCTGCGGTTGTCGTCGCTGCCGTCGCGATTGTCCTCGAGGTTTGCCTCGTTGTGCTTCTCGTTGTACGAAACCAAATCGGTCAACGTGAAGCCGTCGTGCACGGTCACGAAGTTGATGCTCGCGTGCGGGCGCCGGCCTTGGTGCTCGAACAGGTCGGCGGAGCCCGCCAGCCGCGAGGCGAGATCCGGTAACGTCCCCATATCGCCGCGCCAAAAGCTGCGCACGGTGTCGCGGTACTTTCCGTTCCACTCCGACCAGCCGGGGGGAAAGTTGCCGACCTGATATCCGCCCATCCCGACATCCCATGGTTCGGCGACGAGCTTGACGCGTGAGAGCACCGGGTCTTGCCGAATCGCCTTGAAGAACGCAGCGTCACGCGAGTAGCCCTCGTTCTCGCGCGCGAGCGCGGTCGCCAGGTCGAAGCGAAACCCGTCGACGTGCATCTCCTCGACCCAATAGCGCAGCGAGTCGAGGACCATCTGCAGCACACGCGGATGCCGAAGGTCGAGTGTGTTCCCGGTCCCGGTGACGTCGTCGTAGTAGCGCGGATCCTGCGCGAGCCGGTAGTACGACGCGTTGTCGATCCCTTTGAACGAGAGCGTCGGACCAAGATGGTTTCCTTCGGCGGTGTGATTGTAGACCACGTCGAGCACGACTTCGATCCCCGCTTCGTGCAAATGCTTCACCATCGTCTTGAACTCGTTGGGGTCGGTGATCATGTAACGCGGCTCGGGCGCGAAGAAGCCGATCGAGTTGTAGCCCCAGTAGTTGCGCAGCCGCTTCTCGACTAACAGGCGGTCGTCGACGAAGGCGTGCACCGGAAGCAGCTCGACCGTCGTCACCCCGAGCTCTTGCAGATACGCGACGACCGTCGGGTCGGCGAGTCCGGCGAACGTCCCGCGCAACGCGGGCTGCACGCCGGGGTGATTGATCGTGTACCCGCGCACGTGCAGTTCGTAGAAAACCGTGTTGTCCCACGGGATCCGCGGCGCCGCGTCGGTGCCCCACGTGAACGCGCTCTCGAGCACGACGCACTTGGGCATCGCGCTGGCGTTGTCGCGGCGATCGAACGAGAGGTCTTCGCGTCCCGATCCGATGCGGTACGCGTAGTTCGCGTCGCTCCAGCGTACCGGGCCGGTGATCGCCTTCGCATACGGGTCGAGCAGCAGCTTGTGGTGATTGAAACGATGACCGCGTCCGGGATCGTACGGGCCGTAGACGCGATAGCCGTAGAGCATCGAGGGGCGCGCTTCGGGGAGGTATCCGTGCCAAATCTCGTCGGTGTACTCCGGCAGTGCGACGCGCGCGAGCTCGCGCCGGCCGCGCACGTCGAAGATGCACAGCTCGACCTTCTCGGCGTTCGCGCTGAAGAGCGCAAAATTGACGCCGGCGCCGTCCCATGTCGCGCCCAGCGGATACGGGAGCCCCGGCTCGACGCGCGGATGAGCCGCGATCACGATGCGATCACGAGGCCAGCCAAATCACGCTCAGGGGCGGGAGCGTCAACGCGACGCTCGCGTCTCGTCCATGTGAGGGACGGGCGATCGCTTCCACAAACCCTCCGTTACCCACGTCGTCGCCTGCGTATGCGGAGGAATCGGTGTTGAGCACCTCTCGATATCCACCCGCGCGCGGGACGCCGATGCGATAATGGTCGTGGCGAACGCCGCTGAAATTGACGACGCAGACGACATGATCGCGGCGTGCGGCATCCCAGCGGATGAACGCGACGACCGCGTTGCGTTCGTCGTCGTAGGCGATCCACTCGAAGCCGCTTGGCTCGCAATCCTTCTCGTGCAACGCAGCAAGCTCGCGTCCGAGACGGTTGCAGTCGCGCACGAGCGCGCGCACGCCGGCGTGCGGCGCGTACTCCGTCACGTGCCAATCGAGTGAGGCCTGCGCGCGCCACTCGGCGCGTTGTCCGAACTCACCGCCCGCGAAGAGAAGCTTCTTGCCGGGATGGCCCCACATCAGACCGTAGAGCAGACGAAGGTTCGCGAATGCTTGTGCGTCGTTCCCCGGCATCCGCCCGAGCAGGGAGCGTTTTCCGTGCACGACCTCGTCGTGCGAGAGCGGGAGCACGAAGTTCTCGCTGAAGGCGTAGATCAGCCCGAACGAGATCTCGCCGAGGTGACGGCCGCGCCAGAGCGGATCGCGCTCGAGGAAACGCAGCGTGTCGTGCATCCAGCCCATGTTCCACTTGTAGCCGAAGCCCAGGCCGCCGAACTCCGCGGGAGCGGTGACGCCGGGCCACGCGGTCGATTCTTCGGCGAACGTCGCGATGCCGGGAACTTCGCCGTACAGCACGGTGTTGAGCCGGCGCAAGAACGTCACGGCTTCGAGGTTCTCGCGTCCACCGTAGCGGTTGGGGACCCACTCGCCTTCCTTGCGGCTGTAGTCGCGATAGAGAAGCGAGGCGACGGCGTCGACGCGGATCCCGTCGAAATGAAACTCGCGCAGCCAGTACAGTGCGGACGCCAGCAGAATGTTCGCGACCTCGTTGCGCCCCAAGTTGAAGACGTACGTCCCCCACTCGCGGTGGAAGCCCTCGCGCGGATCGGCGTGCTCGAACAGCGGCGTCCCGTCAAAGTATCCGAGCCCATGCGCGTCAGTGGGAAAGTGGCCGGGAACCCAATCGAGGATCACCGCGAGCCCCGCGCGATGTGCGGTGTCGATGAAGTACCGCAAGTCGTCGGGCGCGCCGAAGCGCGAGGTCGGCGCGAACCATCCCGTCGTCTGATAGCCCCAGCTCAGATCGAACGGGTGCTCCGTGATCGGCAGCAGCTCGATGTGGGTGAAGCCGAGCTCCGCGACATACGGGACGAGGCGGTCGGCCAGCTCGCGATACGTCAGGAAACGATCGTCTTGTTCCGGGATCCGCTGCCACGATCCGAGATGCACCTCGTAGATCTGGATCGGCGCGTTGCGTGCTTGGCGCGGACCGCGGCTGCGCAGCCACTCCTCATCGTGCCAGACGTACTTCGAAGGCCCGACGACGATCGACGCGTTTGCCGGGCGCAGCTCGGTGCGTTGCGCGAACGGGTCGGCGCGCAGCGGCAGCAGTTCGCCGTGTGGGCCGAGCAATTCGTACTTGTAGCGCGCGCCCTCGCCGACAGCGGGGAGGAAGATCTCCCAGACGCCGACCTCGCGTCGCAGCCGCATCGGGTGGACGCGTCCGTCCCAACGGTTCCAATCACCGACCACGCTCACGCGCGTCGCGTTGGGAGCCCAGACGGCGAAGCGCGTGCCGACGACGCCGTCGATCTCGTCGAGATGCGAACCGAGCACGTTGTAGAGCTCGAGGTGGTTGCCTTGCGCGAACAGCCATGCGTCGAGCTCGCCGAGGATCGGCCCGAAGCGATAGGGATCGTCGATCGTGCGGGTTCCGCGCTCGTCCTCGATCCGCAGCCGATAGCGCTCGACAGGCGTGAGGAGAAATGCTTCGAAGACGCCGGCCGGATCGACGCGCTCGGCTTCTACGAGTTCCTTCCCTTTCGCATCGGCGATCTCGACCCGGCGCGCGCCCGGCTGAAACGTGCGGATCAGCATCCCCGCGCCGAGCGGGTGCGGGCCGAGCACGGCGAACGGGTCGCCTTCGCGACCGGCGACGATCGCCGCCGTGCGTTCGGGCGCGATCACGCGAGCAACCGCGCCAGCGACGGTATCCCTTCGGCGAACGTCGGATGGACGTGCACCGATCGGTCGATGACGCGCCAGCTCGAACCTGCTTCCATGTGTGCGAGGATCACGTGGATCAATTCCCCTGCTTCGTAGCCGACGAACGTCGCACCCAGGATTTTCTCGCTGTGCGGATCGACGACGAGCCGAAAGAAGCCCTCCTGTAAATCCCATTCCTGACCGCGCGCGACGTCGCTCAGCGGGAGCGTCACCACGCGATGCGCGAGTCCTTGCTCCTGCGCTTGGTCCGCGCTCAGTCCGACCCGACCGATTTGCGGCTCGGTGAACATCGTGTACGCGAGAACGCGGTCATCGCGCGTCCGCGAGAGATCGCCATCGAGAATCTTGGAGAGGCGCCGAAAGTCTTCCCACGCGACGTGCGTGAACTGCGGCTGTCCGGCGACGTCGCCGAGGGCGTAGTGTCCCGGAACGTTCGTTTGCAGATGTTCGTCGCACGCAATGTAGCCGCGGCGATCGAGCGCGATCCCGGCCCGCTCGACGGTTCCCGGTGGAATGTTGGGGATGCGGCCGACGGCGACGAGCAACCCCTCGGCCTCTCGCTGCGAGCCGTCGTCAAAACCAACCGTGAACACGCCGTTGGCGTATGCGACGCGGACCGCACAGCAGTTGAGGAAGACCTCCATGCCGTCGCGCTCGACCGACGCGCTGAGAACCGAGCAGACGTCGAGCTCTTCGCGTGCGACGATGCGATCGTCGGGCGTGACGAGCGTAACCATGCTCCCAAGACGCTGCGCGCCTTGTCCGAGCTCGAGGCCGATGTAGCCGGAACCGAGCACGAGCAGTCGCGGCGGCAGCGTCTCTTGGGCGAAGAACGTTTCGTTGGTGAGATAGGGCGTCGATGCGAGGCCGGCGATCGGCGGCACGGCTGCGCGTGCACCGCTGTCGATCACGACGATCGCGGCTTCGTAGACGTTGTCGCCGGCGCGCAGCACGTGCGGCGCCTCGAACGACGCCTCGGCCCGCACGAGCTCGACCGCGCTCGTCGCCAAGTGCTGTTCGCTTCCCTCGCGCCACTCGCCGACAACACGCCGTACCCGATCCATCACGGCGTTGACGTCGATGCGCAGGTCGGCGTGGACACCGATTGCGGCTGCACGCCGCGCGCGTCCGGCGGCGTGCGCGCTGGCCAAGAACGTCTTTGAGGGCGTGCAGCCGACGTTGACGCACGTCCCGCCGACCAAACCACGTTCGAAGAGGACAACCCGCTTACCGCGGTGGGCCCAGTCGCGCGCGAGGGGCTTGCCCCCTTGCCCGGACCCGATGACTGCGAGATCGTAACGGCTCACGGTCGCGCGCCCTTCGGCTAGGGAGGCGACCAACCCCGTGGAGGTTGTCCGATGCTGCCTGTCTCCGTCCTGCTCTGCGCGATGGGGGCGCCGCCGATTCCGACCAGCAACGGCTCCCGTTCGGGTCCGCCGACGCCGATCATCGGGCGGACCCTCTCGATCACGTTTCGGAACGACGGAGCGGCGGTGCTCAGGGAGGTCGCGTTCTCCGTCGTGCACGACGGTGCTCGGTTCACGATCGTCGATCGTGGCCGGTTCTCACCAGGCGTGATCATCGCGCACCAATTCTCGGTGCTTCAGGCCGACTCGTCGTTGGCCGGCGAGGCTGCTTGTACGGTTACGGACCAAACGCATTTCCCGCCGGGTTGATGAGGCGGTCGACCGCGTCCTGATAGGCTGCGTTCTGTTGCAGCGGTGTAAGCGCACCTCGCTCGTCGAGGTTGAACGTACGGTCGGAGCGCTGCGCGGGCGTTGAACGTGTCGCGCCAATGACGCGCAGACGGAACGAGTCGTCGGAGACGGGGACGAGTTGTCCGATCGGATGGCCGCCGTCGTCGACGATCGAGAGGTGAGCGTGCGCTGCGAGGATTTGCGTGAGGGCCGTCGCCGGTTCGTCGGCGCGCGCCGCGAGCGGTGATGCGGCCAGCCCCGCGAGTGCCGCAGCAGCGAGAAGTGCTTTCATCGGTTCTCCTTGCGTCGGGTTGCGATATGCCATGGTATGCATCGCAGCCGATGCGCGGATTATCGTTGCGCGCCTAATCCGAGTGAGGTCGATCGTGCGTTCCAGCGTCGGAGGAAAGCACAATGATTCCCGTGACCATTCTCGTTTGCGCGCTCGGCGCTCCCGATATTCCGATGTCAGGTCCTGATACGCCGCCGACGTTCGTCGGGCGTACGCTGTCCGTCGCGTTCCGCAACGACGGCGACACCACACTCGACGAACTCACCTTCGTGATCGAGCACGGTGGACGGAGCTACACCGTGAAGGACAGCGGACGTTTCAGCCCCGGCGCGACGATCACGCACGCGTTCACGCTCACCCAGGACGATCCCGAGCTCGACGGCGAGGCGACGTGCAGTGTCAGCGAAGCGCACCCGCTCGCCGCGCTCTAAACGTGGCAGACATTTCGCGCATGTATCACAACGATATTCCGCTACGGCGTAACCATCGTGTCGAGCCGGCGTGTTCTCCAGCCATGATGACTGAGCCGAAGGCGCCGACAAGCCGAGCCGCAACGCGGTGGTCGCTTCCGCCGGAAGTGTCGCTCACCGCCGCCGCCTTCGCGCTAGCGCTCCTGATTGCTCTTGCGCTCGTGGCCGGTGCGTTGTCAGTAGGTGTGACCGGCGTGCCGGTAACGGACGTTCTTTAGATCTGCGCCATCACGGCGCCGACGTCGATGCGCAGGTCGACGTCTTTGAAGGCTTGCCGCCTTGGCCGGACGCGACGACAGCGAGATCGTAGCGGTCCACGGTCGCGCCCCCTTCGTCTAGGAGCCGACCACCCCGTAGAGGTCCTCCGATGCTACCAGTTTCTATCCTGGTCTGCGTGATGGGCCCGCCGCCGATTCCTGACAGCGTCGATGAGCTGATCGACCGCGCTCTGATAGACGGTGATGCGACGCGCAGCGTCACTGACGCGCACACGATCCCCGGAGTCTAGATCTGCGCGACCGTCGTGTCAGGCTGAGCTTCGTGTCAGGCTGAGCTTGTCGAAGCCCCGCCGTTTCGCTGAGCCCGTCGAAGCGTACGTGACATGACGGCTTCGACAAGCTCAGCCAGCGGACTTCGCCGCGCGACCCTTCGACAAGCTCAGGGTGAC
>CAZABL010000076.1:0-19007 GCA_964483365.1 uncultured bacterium | reverse complement strand
GTCATCCCGCCGATCGTCGCGCGGCTCGCCGTCGACGGATCGACGGGGAAGAACAAGCCGTGCGGCTTGAGCGCACGGTTGAGGTCGTCGAGGACGATCCCGGGCTGCACGAGCGCACGACGTGCCGCCGCGTCCAGCGAGACGATCTCGCGCAGATGTCGGCTGACGTCGACGATCAGTCCGTGATTGACCGTCTGACCGCACTGCGAGGTCCCACCGCCGCGCATCGTGATCGGGACGCCGTTTTCGCGCGCGATCGCGAGCGCGGCCTCGACGTCGTCGCTCGTGCGCGGGATGACGACGCCGAGCGGCATGATTTGGTAGATCGACGCATCGGTCGCGTAAATGCCGCGTGAGAAGCGATCGAAGAGCACGTCGCCGCGGATCGCCTCGCGAAGCGCGCGTTCGACGCGCCGCGAGAGGACCGGCTCACGGGGTGGAGTGGCGGTCGCGCTCACGTTAAACCGCGGCGAGCTGCGGCGCGCCGCTTCCGGAAAGATAGGCGAGCGCAGGCCCGACACCGTCACCATGCGGGATCGCGACGAGATCGAGTCCCATCTGCACGCCGCACAACGTTCCCGCGAGCATCAGATCGCTGAACGAGCCCAGATGTCCGATCCGGAAGATGCGGCCCTTGAGCTTGCCCAGCCCCGTCCCCAGCGACATGTTGTAGCGTTCGAGGATCACGCCGCGTAACGTGTCGGCGTCGGATCCGCCCGGGACGATCACCGCGGTGAGCGAGTTCGAGTACTCGCTCGGGTTGACGGCGAGCAGCTCCAAGCCCCAGCCGCGCACCGCGCGGCGCGTCGCTTCGCCGTGTCGCGCGTGGCGGACAAAGACGTGCCCGAGTCCCTCCTCGTGCAGCATCTGCAGCGCTTCGCGCAACCCGTAGAGCAGATTCGTCGCGGGCGTGTACGGGAAGTAGCCGTCCTTGTTGCTCTCGAGCATGTCGTCCCAGGCGAAGTAGGCGTGCGGGAGCCGCGCGCCGCGCGAGGCGGTACGCGCCTTCTCGGAGATCGCGTTGAACGACAGACCGGGCGGGAGCATCAAACCTTTTTGCGATCCGGCGACCGTGACGTCGACACCCCACGCATCGTGCTCGTAGGGAAGCGACGCGAGCGAGGAGATCGTATCGACGAAGAAGAGCGCGGGGTGTCCCGCGCGGTCGATCGCGGCGCGCACCGCAGCGATGTCGCTCGTGACGCCCGTCGACGTCTCGTTGTGGACGACGGCAACGGCCTTGATCGCGTGCTCGCGATCGGCCGCGAGCCGTTCGCCGATCGCGGCAGCATCGGCGCCATGCCGCCAATCACCGGGAATGACCTCGATCTCGAGCCCGAGGCGCGTCGCCAGGCGCGTCCACAGTGTCGAGAACCAGCCGGTCTCGCTCATCAGGACAAGGTCGCCCGGTGAGAGCGTGTTGACCAGCGCTGCTTCCCACGCGCCCGTCCCCGACGCGGGATAGATAACGACCGGTTGGGCCGTCCCGAAGACCGGGCGGATCAGCGTGTCGATCTCGCGGCTGAGCTCGGCGAAGCTCGGCCCGCGGTGATCGATCGTCGCGCGGTCGATCGCGCGCAGAACGCGTTCCGGGACGTTCGTCGGACCCGGGATTTGCAGGAAATGGACGCCGCTGTGAAAGTCGGGCACCGCGCCTCCTCGACCCATGGGGGGCGACCTACCTTTGCGCTACCTCCGCGAGATTCTTGCATGCAAGATGCGATTCTACGGCGGCGAGGTAGTGTGCGAACGCCGCGTCGTATGCGGCACGGCGAGCGGGATCGGGCTGCGTCGGTGGATCGTAGCCGTGCGCGCGAGCGGCCGCCGCAGCGTCGGCGACCAAGCCGATCGCCTGTCCCGCCACGAGTGCGGCGGCGAACGCCGATGCCTCGTCCTGCTTGGGCTGCGCTGCCGGCAATGCGAACACGTCGGCGAGCAGCTGGCGCACAAACGGCGCCTTCGTCATTCCACCGGTAAGCAGCAGGCGATCGGCGTCGCCGGCGAGCTGGCGGACGACCTCGTACACGGCGCGCACACCGAACACGACGCCCTCGAAGGTCGCGCGAAGCAGCGTGCGGCTGGTGTGCGCGAGGTCGATCCCATCGAAGACGCCGCGCAGCGTGCTGTCCCAGTACGGCGCGCGCTCACCGCCGAAAAACGGCAGCACAACCAAACCGTCGGCACCGGGCGAGACGGTCGCCGCGAGCTCGGCGGCGCGCACGAAACGACGCTCTTTGGGGATCTCGTCGAGCAGAAGTGCTGTGACCCAGTCGAGCGACGCGCCTGCCCCGCTCGTCGGCCCCCCGACGATGTAGCGCGTGTCGTCGGCGCAGTAGCAGAACGTGCGCCCCTGTTCGTCCAGGAGCGGCTGCTCGTCGAGAACGCGCACCGCGCCGGAGGTTCCGAGCGTCACCGCGACGTCGCCCTTCACCGACGTGCCGACGCCGATGTTCGCGAGCGCGCCGTCGGATGACGCGAGGACGACGGCGCAATCGTCAACGAGAGCGAGCTCGCGCGCGATCGCGCGCCGAAATCGCCGCAGCGTCGTCGAGGGCTTTGCGGGTTGCGAGAGCCGCTCGGGCGTCACGCCGGCGAGCTCGAGCGCGACGGGATCCCACGTACGCGTGACGAGGTCGAGCATCCCGGTCGCCGACGCGATCCCGTGATCCACAAGCCATTCGCCGGTCCAGCGATAGACGACGAGCTCTTTGAGCCCGACGAAGCGCGCCGTGCGCCGGAAGAGCGCCGGCTCGCGTTCGGCGAGCCAGCGCAGCTTCGCGACCGGAAGCATGGGATGCATCGGCGCGCCGGTGTGCGTGTAGAGCTTCGCTGCGCTCCCGTCTTCCCGCCAGCGGTCCGCGATGTCGTGCGCGCGCCGGTCCATCCAGGTGATCGCGCGCGCGATCGGCTCGCCGGTGTCGTCGACGCAGACGACACCGTGCATCGCCGACGAGAAGCCGATCGCCGCAACCTCGTTGCCGCGCATGCGCACGTCGGCGAGTACGCGGGCGAGGACGTGCATCGTCGCGCGGTACACGGCGTCCGTGTCCTGCTCGACGAACTCAGGGCGCGGCGTCTCGAGCCCGTAGAACTCCGAACCGCTCGCCAGCTCGCGCCCGGACGCCGTGATCGCGAGGACCTTGACCGCCGAGGTCCCGAGATCGATCCCGATCAGGGCGTGCGGGACGACGGCCACGCTACAGGCCGACCGGTACGGGGGTTGGTTCGGCGATCGGTTCGACGCGGCCCAGGATCAGCACGTAGGAGAGGATGCCGACGATCAGGATCGCGCCCGCGGTCAGGAACGCGTTCGTGAACGCGCCGGTCCCTTGCGCGATGAAACCGGTCACGATCGGCGCCGCGATGACCATGACGTTGCCGAAGAAGTTCATGATCCCACCGACGGTCCCGACGCTCCCTCGCGGCGCGATCAGCGACGGAATCGACCAGAACACCGGCGCAGCCGCCGCAAGTCCGGCGAGCGAGATGCTGATCCAGATGACGGCGGTCGTCGGATCGTGTGCGGTCGTCGCGCCGACGACGGCCAGCCCGAACAACATCCCGATCACGACAACACCACGCCGCACGGCGTTGGGGTCTTTCCCGCGCTGAATCAGCGAGTCGATCAGCCAACCGCCGACGAGCAGGTCGGAGATCGTCGCGACGAGCCACGGTGCCGAGGCATACCAGCCGCTCTTGATGACGCTGATGTGATACGTCTGCACGAGATAGCCCGGCAGCCACGTCAGGAACAGGTAGAACGCGTAGTCGTACGCCGCGAACGCGATCGTCACGCCCCACACCTTGCGCTGGCGAAGCAGATAGCCCAGCGCGGCCCCGACGTTCCCCGCCGTCGTCTGTCCTTCGGGCTGCGCTCCACCCTCGATGATGTACTGGCGCTCGGCGTGCGTGAGCCGCTTGTCTTCACTCGGGTTGCGATAGAACGCATAAAAGAGCACGAAGAAGATGAAGCTCAGGATCCCCGTGAACAGGAAGGTCGCGCGCCAGCCGTACACGGTGAGGATCAGCGCGACGAGTGGGACGCCGACCGCCGAGCCGAACTTGGCGGACGCGTCGAAGATTGCAGTTGCGAGACCGCGCTCTTTCTTGGGGAACCAGTAGCCCGTCGCTTTCGCGTTGATCGGAAACGTCGGTGTTTCCGCGACGCCGAGCAGCAGCCGGCAACCGAAGATCCAGGCGAACCCGTTCGCGAACATCGTGAGAATCGACGCGACGCTCCACAGAAATGTACTGACACGTCCGATCACGACCGGACCATAGCGGTCCAGGATCGTGCCGATCGGAATCTGCAGGATTGCGTACGTCCAGCCGAAGGCGCTGAGCAAGATCCCGAATCCCGCGTCGTCGAGGCCGAAGTCGTGGCGCAGCGCAGGGCCGGCGACGGTCAAGTTGACGCGGTCGAAGTAGTTGACCAACACACCGAAGCCGAGCAGAACCGCGATACCCCAACGAAGGTTCGTGACGCGTTCGGCGGGGGCGATGATGCTGCGTTGCAAGACGTCCTCCAAGCTGTCGTGGTCGGCGGCCTCGGACGGCCGATCGAGCTAAGAAACACAATGCGACGCGCCGAAGGCACAACCTAGGATGAAGCGCGTCTCCCCATGGGTCTGGGTCGCTGCGGCCGGTGTGCAGATCGCCGCGCTCGGGTTGTGTCTGTGGGCGATGGAGCAGCACCTGGACGCTGAGGAAGCCTCCGACGTCTCCTTCCTGGGTCCTGCGCCAGCGGACGAACCGGCTGCGGCCGGCCCACGCTTGGGTCCGCCACCGCAGGCCACCGAGCTGAGCGACCCAGCGTATCCTCCCGGTTGGATCGTCGACGCCGCCGATGCGACGACGCAGATCGCGCACGGCAGGGTCGGCGAGCAATCCGTGATCTTCGGTTTCTATCCCGACGGGAATATTCGTTTCGTGGACGTCGACGGCGCGCGCTACGGCGGGAAGGCGGAGAACGCTCGCGCACGGATGCGTGAGGAGCGCGGAACGCGCGCGTTTACCGTGCAGATGAGCGTCGCGCCGGATCGACGGCTGCAGGCCGCCTTCACGGGCGGAACACACGACGGCGAAACCATCGTGCTCGATCCGCTCGTCGGAGGATCTGCCGTATGAACGTCCTCGATCGTCTCGACACAACCCTGCGCGTCGTCGGCGGTGCTCGCCTCGAAGGATCCGTCGAGATTCAGGGTGCGAAGAACGCCGCGCTGCCGATCATGGCGGCGGCGCTGCTTGCGCGCGGGAAGGTGACGCTCCACAAGATCCCCCGCATCACCGACGTCTCGGTGATGTGGTCGCTGCTCGAGGCGCTCGGCGCGCGGCTCTCGCTCGATGCGCGCAACACGATCACGATCGACGCCTCGAACGTCAACAAGTACCGCGCGCCGTACACGCTGGTGCGCAAGCTCGCCGCGTCGTTCGATCTGTGCGGCCCGCTGCTGGGACGCTTCGGCCGCGCCGAGGTCCCGCTCCCGGGCGGCTGCGTGCTCGGAACGCGCGCGACCGACATGCACGAACAGGCGTTTCGCGAACTCGGCGCCGACGTCTCGGTCGCGCACGGGTATTTGATTGCCAGCTCGCGCAACGGCAAGCTGCGCGGCGGCGAGATCGAGCTGCGCATGCCGTCGGTCGGCGCGACCAAGAACGCGATGCTCGCGGCGGTGACCGCCGACGGCGAGACGATGATCCGTAACGCGGCGATGGAACCGGAAGTCGTCGATCTGGCGAACTTCTTGATCGCAATGGGCGCGAAGATCGCCGGTCACGGCGGTGACACGATCCGCATCACCGGCGTGAACGAGCTGCACGGCGTCGAGTACGAGATCATCCCGGATCGCATTGGTACGGGAACACTGCTGCTCGCCGGCGCCGTCACGCGCGGCGACGTGACCGTCCGTAACACGCGACCCGACGATCTGGCGGCGCTGCAGTTCGCGCTCGGCGAGTGCGGCGTGAAGGTCACCAGCGGCGACGACTGGGTGCGCGTGCAGACCGATCGGGTCAAAGGCGGCACCGACGTCGTCACCGCGCCGCATCCCGGCTTTCCGACCGACCTGCAGCCGCAGATGCTGTCGTTCCTCTGCACCGCGCCGGGCGTGAGCGTCGTCGAGGAGTCGATCTTCAACGCGCGCTTCTCGTACGTCAACGAGCTCGTGCGCATGGGCGCCGACGTGCGCGTCGCGATGGACAACAACACCGCGCTCGTCAAAGGCGTCGCGCAGCTCTCCGGCGCGCCGGTCGAGGCCCCCGATATTCGCGCCGGAGCGGCGCTGGTGATCGCCGGACTCGCGGCGGCCGGCGAGACCGAGATCATCGGCCTGGAGTACATCGACCGCGGTTACGAGCGCCTCGAAGAGACGCTGTCATCGCTCGGCGCGCAGGTTCAGCGAGCGAGCGGGATCACCCCGTTCAGCGAGCCGGTCGGGACGTTCGAGACCTCCGTCTATCCCAGCGTCTGACCGCCCAGTCGGTAGAGCCTGCGGCCGCTCGTCCTGAGCGGCGAGCGACATCAGGATTTCCGGCAAAACGGCCGAACGCCATAGGAGCCGTTTTCTACGAAATGGCGGTGCTGCCGCGCGTCTTGCGCACGCGGCACCATTTCTTCGGGAGTCTGTGTCATCGACATCGGGATCGATCTGGGAACCGCCAACGTTCTGGTCTATGTGAAGGGCAAGGGGATCGTCTTGCGCGAGCCTTCGGTCGTCGCTAAAGACGTCCGCACGAACAAGACGCTTGCCGTTGGCGAAGAGGCTCGTCAGATGCTCGGCAAGACGCCGAGCAACATCCAGGCGATCCGCCCGTTGCGAGACGGGGTCATCGCGGATTTTGAGGTGACCGAGGCGATGCTCGGATACTTCATCAAAAAGGTCACCCGACAGCGATCGTTCCTGAGCACGCTTTTCCGCCCGAAACCGTCGGTCGTCATCTGCGTTCCCGCCGAAATCACGTCGGTCGAGGAGCGCGCGGTGCGTGACGCCGCCAAGCTCGCCGGTGCGAAATCGGTCGACATCATCGAAGAGCCGATGGCTGCCGCGATCGGCGCCGGTTTACCGATCGACGGCCCGAGCGGGAATATGGTCGTTGACATCGGCGGCGGCACCACCGACGTCGCGGTGATCTCGCTGGGCGGCATCGTCGTCTCGCAGTCGATCCGCGTCGCCGGCAACAAGCTCGATGAAGCGATCATCCGCCACATCCGCCGCGTCTACAACCTCATGATCGGCGAACGTACCGCGGAAGAGATCAAGATCAAGATCGGCTCGGCGTACCGCCTCGAGCAAGAGCTCGCGATGGAGATCCGCGGCCGCGACCTGATCAACGGTCTGCCTAAGACGGTCAAGATCACATCGGAAGAAGTGCGCGAAGCGCTCTCAGAGCCCGTGCAGGCGATCGTCGAAGCGGTGAAGGCCGTCCTCGAGAAGACGCCGCCCGAGCTCGCGGCCGACATCATCGATCGCGGCGTGATCCTGACCGGCGGCGGTGCGCTGCTGCGCGGTCTCGACACGCTCCTCGGCGAGGTCACCGGGATCCCAGTGATCGTCGCGGACGACCCGATGTCGTGCGTTGCGATCGGGACCGGCCAGCGCGTCGGATTCGCGCCGCTCCAAGCGTGAAGCACGCCGCCCTCTTCATCGCGCTCGCATGCGCCGCGGCGACGATCGCCGCGGCGCCCCCGCCGACCGTGAACAGCAACGCCGTCCTCGACTCGCCGGGCAACTACCGTATCGAGACCGACGTCGAGAACGCGAACGTCAATACGGGCGCGTTCACGATGCCGCACAAGGTGAAGTTCACGCGACCCGGTACCGATGCAACCGCCGACCGTGCGGAGGGCAACTACAAGCAAGGGACGGCGATCCTCGTCGGCAACGTCGTCGTGCACGACAGCGGCAACGCGCCGGAAGCGGGCCCGGAAGAAGCGTACAAAGGCAACGGCCCCGCGACGCTCACCTGCGATCGTCTCGAAGTCGACTCGAAGGCGAAGACGTACACCGCGATCGGCAACGTCCACTTCACGCAAGGAACACGGACCGGTACCTCGGAGCGCGGCGTTCTCAATCGCGGCAACAACACGATGCTGCTCGAGGGGAACGTCAAGCTCACCGACGCCGAGTCGTCGATGACGGCGAACACGGTCAACTACAACCTGCAGACGAAGGACGTGCAGGTCAGCGGCGCGCCCGTCATCATCAAGCAACCCGTCCCGCCGCCGGCCCCGGGTACGCCCGGACCGAGTCCGACGCCCAAGAAGAAGAAGTAACGCGTGCAGTCCCTGTTCGACGCCGGTGACGGAAACGGTGGCGGACGGACGGTACGCGAGCCGCTCGCTGCGCGGATGCGTCCGCGTACGCTCGACGAGTTCGTCGGACAAGAGCAGATCGTCGGCCCGGGGCGCGCGCTGCGCCGCGCGATCGAGAGCGATCAGGTCCCCTCGATGATCCTGTGGGGGCCGCCGGGGACGGGGAAAACGACGCTCGCGCAGATCATCGCGCATCAGACCGGTGCGAACTTCGCAGCGCTTTCGGCGGTCAGCGCCGGCGTCGCCGACTTGCGGCGCGTCGTTGCCGACGCGCAGAAGCTGCGCCGCGTCGGCAAGCGTACCGTGCTCTTCATCGACGAGATCCACCGCTTCAACAAAGCGCAGCAGGACGCCGTGCTGCCCTACGTCGAGGACGGAACCGTCACGCTGATCGGCGCGACGACCGAGAATCCGTCGTTCGAGGTCATCTCCGCGCTGCTCTCGCGTTCGCGCGTCTTCGTCCTCAAGGCACTCGCCGACGACGACGTGCGTGCGCTGATCGAACGTGCGCTGCACGATCCGGAGCGTGGGCTCGCGGGCGCGAACGTCGAGCTCGAACCGGATGCGCTCGACGCGCTCGTCAACCTCGCCAACGGCGACGCGCGCGCGGCGCTCAACACGCTCGAGTTCGCCAGTACGTCGGCACCGCAGCGCGGCGACACGCGCGTGATCGACGTCAAGACGATCGCCGAAGCGCTCCAGCGGCGGGCAACCGGGTACGACAAGGGCGGCGACGCGCACTACGACACGATCAGCGCGTTCATCAAAACGATTCGCGGGAGCGATCCGGACGCGGCGGTGTACTGGCTTGCGCGGATGATCGACTCGGGCGAAGATCCGCTGTTCATTGCGCGACGGCTCGTGATCTTGGCGAGCGAGGACGTCGGTCTCGCCGACCGCCACGCGCTGCCGCTTGCGATCGCAGCGCAGCAAGCGGTGCACTTCGTCGGGATGCCGGAAGGCTTCTATCCACTTGCGCATGCGACGCTCTACCTCGCCACCGCGCCGAAATCGAACACGGTCGGTCGCGCGTACGGCGAGGCGCTCGCCGATGTCGAGGCGACGCGCAACGACCCCGTCCCGCTCCACCTGCGCAACGCGCCGACGCGGCTGATGAAAGAGCTCGGCTACGGCGAGGGCTATCGCTATGCCCACACCGACTACGCGCGGATGGACGCACAAGGCGATCTTCCGCCCGCCGTCGTGCTCCAGCCGAACCTCCCCGCGGCGCTCGGCTCGCGCACCTACTTCGATCCAGGCCGCCAAGGCGACGAAGCGCGCTTGCGGTCCTGGATCGACGAGCGCCGCCGCGGCACCTCCGACAACGCACCGCCGCACGACGACATCGAACTCTAGCGTGACAAAGGCGCTGTCTTCGGCAAGATCAGCCTGACACGAGCGCCGGTGCGTCGAAGTAGAGCAGATCGTGACGTCGCGCATCTATCTCGATCATGCTGCAACGACGACGGTTCGTCGTGAGGTGATCGAGGCGATGGTTCCGCTGCTCGGCAGCGGGTATAACGCAAGCTCGCTGCATGCCGAAGGGCGCGCGGCGCGGGCAGCGCTCGACGACGCGCGCGCGACCGTCGCCCAGACCCTCGGTGCAACGCTGCGTGAGATCGTCTTTACCGGCGGCGGTTCGGAAGCCGACGTCCTTGCGATCGTCGGTGCAGCGCGTGCCGCGCGTTCGCGGGGCCGCCACATCGTCACGACGGCGATCGAACACCATGCGGTGCTGCACGCCGCCGACGTGCTCGAGGCGGACGGTTGGGATGTCACGCGGCTGGGCGTGGATCGCAACGGCCTCGTCGACCCCGACGCATTCGCGGCCGCGCTCACGCCGCAGACGACGCTTGCGAGCGTGATGTACGCGAACAATGAGATCGGGGTCATCGAGCCGATCAGCGTCCTTGCGCGCATCGCACGCGAGCGCGGCGTCCTGTTTCACACGGACGCCGTGCAGGCCGCGGGTTGGCTTCCGCTCGACGTCGGAGCGCTCGGCGTCGATCTGCTCACCCTTTCCGGGCACAAATTCTGTGGGCCCAAGGGCGTCGGCGCGCTGTACGTGCGGCGCGGGACCGCGCTCGAACCGCTCGTTGTCGGCGGAGGCCAGGAGAACGGCCTGCGCGCCGGGACCGAAGATATCGCGGGGATCGTCGGCTTCGCGCGTGCGCTCGCCCTCGCCGAAGCGGAACGGGAGACGGCGTGCGCCCGTGTAGCCGCGTTGCGGGATCGGCTGCAGGCGGGTATCTTCGCCGCAGTGCCGGATGTCGTGGTGAACGCCGCGGGCGCTGCTCGGCTTCCTACCATCCTGTCCGTGGCGTTCAAAGACGTACCTACAGACGCGCTGCTGATTCGTCTCGACTTGGAGGGCATCGCCGCCTCGGCGGGAAGCGCGTGCGCCGCCGGGTCGCTCGAACCCAGCCACGTTGTCGCTGCGATCGGCCTCGATGTGCGGCACCAGCTCGGGGTCATCCGCTTCTCGCTCGGGCGGGCGACGACGGAAGCAGAGATCGACACGGTGAGCCGTCTATTACCTGCTCTCCTGGCGGACATGCACATGCCCGCAAACCGTTAGATGAGGATTGTATGTGGGAAAGGGCCGACCGTGGCTCTAGCGAGCGCACGGAGGATCGGTTTTGAGCACGGGTTTCGACTGGGCGATTATTTTGGACATCGGCGTTGGTATCGGCGTACTGCTGATCGGCGTCGGCGTGCTGATCGTCTGCACCTCGCTAGCTCGGCTCCTGCGTCGTGTGAACGGAACGCTCGATGAGGTCGACAAGCAGATCGCTGCACTCTCAACCCCCGTCGTCGAGACGCTCGGGCATGTGGGCGGTATCGCGGACACCGCTGATGCGACGGTCGCGCGCCTCGGCGCCGTGGTCGGCACGCTCGAAGGCGTCGCCGGCGGCGTCGGACGGACCGCGCAGCTTGCGAACGACGCGGTCGCGCCCGCCCTGGTCAACGTCGGCGCGACCCTCACCGGGATCACCGCGGGTCTCCGGCGACTGGTCACCGGACGCGGCACTACTCCTGCAGCAGCGGATGAGGCATCCCATGTCTGAGTCTGAGCGCAGCGGACCAGGGTTTCTGGTCGGGTTTGCGATCGGCGCGCTCGCAGGCGCGACGCTCGCGATGATCCTTGCACCCCAGTCGGGCGAGGACACGCGAGATCTGCTCTACGCCAAGGCACGCGAAGCTGGCGAACGCGCGCGTGACGGCGCAGAGGACGCGAGCGATTTGCTTGCGCGGGGTAGACAGATCGTCGCAGAGGCAAAGGCGCGTATCGACAGCGCGGTCGCCGAAGGCAAGGACGCGGCATCGCGTCAGCGCAGCACCCTCGAGAACGAAACCGAGAGCTAGGAGACAAGGTGGATATCAAAGTCAACGTTCGCGAGTCGGAAGGCGACGCGTACGTCGTCGACCTCACCGGTGAGATCGACGTCTATACCTCGCCCAAGGTCAAGGATGCGATCACCGAGCTGATCGACCAAGAGCACTACAATCTGGTCATCAACCTCGAGAAGGTGCGCTACATCGACTCGACCGGTCTGGGGGTCTTGATCGGTGGCCTCAAGCGCGTTCGCGAACACGGCGGGTCGGTCAATCTCGTCTGCACGAATCCGCAGATCAAGAAGATCTTCGACATCACCGGGCTCGTGAAGATCTTCGGGATCTTCGATGACGAGCAGAGTGCGATGAAGGCCCTGGTGTGAACCCCGCGGTCAAGATTCCCGGCGTGTCGTCACACGGGACGGTCGAGCTGAAGATCCCGGGCCGCGCGGAATGGGTCGCCGTCGCGCGGCTGGCGGTCGCGGCGGTGGCGAGCCGGCTGCGGTTCTCCGTCGACGAGATCGAAGACATCAAGCTCGCGATCGCGGAGGCGTGCACCAACTCGATCCAGAGCGCCGGCGGCAGGGACGCCGGCGTCATCGAGATCGTCTGCGATGCGCTCGATGACGAGCTGCGAGTGATCGTTCGCGATCATTCTCCCGGCCCGCATCTCGAGCCGGTCGCTGACCCGGGGATCGACGAGGGCCGCACCGACGAGCTCGGCGTGTTCCTGATCCGCGCCCTCATGGATCACGTCGAATACTCGACCGATCCGAGGCGCGGCACGGAACTTTCCATGATTAAGCGTGTTACCGCCTAGACATGAGCTCTTCTGTTCCTCACGTAGACGAGGAACGCTGGGACCGAAACCGTGCCCGGCAAGCCTTCGCGCGCTTCGCAGAACTCCGCGCAGACCGCTCGCTCGATAGCGGTCCCGACGCGTCGGGCGTCAGCGAGTTCGACCGTCTGCGCAACGAGCTGGTCGTCGCGCACCTGAATTTGGTGCGCTACCTCGCGGTGAAGTTCGCCAATCGCGGCGAGGCGCTGGACGATCTGATCCAGGTCGGGACGGTGGGCCTGCTCAAGGCGATCGATCGCTTCGACCTCGATCGCGGCGTCGAGTTCACGACGTATGCGACCCCGACGATCGTCGGCGAGATTAAGCGCTACTTCCGCGACAAGGGCTGGGCGGTCAAGGTCCCGCGCCGTTTGCAAGAGCTCAATCTGAGCGTCAACCGCGCGATCGAGAAGCTCACGGTGAAGCTCGGCCACTCGCCGACCGTCACCGAGCTTGCGCAGCATCTCGGCGCCTCCGAAGAAGACATCCTCGAGGCGCAGGAACTCGGGCAAGCGTACAACCTGCTCTCGCTCGACACCGAACTCAACGGCGAAGGCGACAAGAAGTCGCAGACGCTGGCCGACTACGTCGGTCAGAACGACGCCGGGCTCGAGCTGCTCGAAGACCGTGCCAACCTCGAACGCGCGTTCCAGGTGCTCACCGGTCGCGAGCGCGTGATCCTGTATCTGCGCTTCTACGAGAGCGTCTCGCAGACCGAGATCGCCAAGCGGCTGAACGTCTCGCAGATGCACGTCTCGCGCCTGCAGCAAAAGGCGCTCGAAAAGCTCAAGAACTTCCTGCAAGAGAAGTAGCGCTTCCTCGACTAGGCTGACTCACTCGCGCGATGGCGTAAGCTCGCTCTCCTCCCCCTTGCAGAGGAGCGTAACGTGAGACGTCTTGTCGTTCCGGGTGCGTTTGCCGTCGTTGCGGCGCTGCTGGCATCCGGCCTCATTGCGGGATCCCAAGATGGCGGCGGGCCGGTGATGTGCGGGGATCAGGCGTGTCCCTCGCAGTTGCCGCCGCCGACCGAAGGAACGCCGGGCCCGCAAGGATTTCCGATCTCGATCGACGCCAACGCCGGTGGCAACGGTTACATCCCGCTCGGCACGGGGCGCACCCAGGCAAGTGGCAACTATCGCGTCGCACGCGGCCGCCACGAAGTCGTCATCACGCTCGTCGGCAACAACCACCACAACGCGCAGACGTTGTACATTCCGCTGCGCGGCAACACGGTGTTGCTCGGTAGCTGTACGGGCGATTTCACGAATCCCAAGACGGCTACGCCGTGCCCGCGGCCGAAGGGTCGTACCTCGCGATGAGCTCGCTGCGCGAGCGGTAGCCCAACTTTTCGTAGGCGGCCGCGATGTGATGCTCGACCGTGCGTTCGCTGAGCACGAGCTGCTCGGCGATCGCGCGGTTCGAGAGTCCCCGCGCGACGAGCGCGGCGATCTCCGCTTCGCGGCGCGTCAACGCGCGCGTGTCGCGTCGTGCGTAGCGACGCAGTCGTGCCGTCGCGCCGATCGCCTCGAAGAGCCGCGCCGCGTCGCGCGGACGCCCGGCGAGATCGTAGGCCTCGGCCAGCAAGAGTCGCGCGTCGGCACGCTCGGCGGCGTCAACGGCGAGGAGCGCGAGCGACTGCACGCGGTTCTCGTCGGCCGTTCGCTTGGCGAGCTGCGCTTCGGTGAGCAACGCGTAGAGGTGCGGCGGCCCAGCCGGCGGGCGCTCGCCGAGCAGCGCGGCGACACGCGGTACGTCGTCGTCGGCACAGGTGCGGCTGAACGTAAAGAGCGCCGCCTCGTTGTAGGTCGTCGTGCGCAAGACGTCGAGGGCGCGCCGCACTACGTCTTGCGACCGTTGCGTCTCGCCGCGCAACGAGGCGACGTGTGCGTGCGCCGCCGCGAGCGGCGCAACGCGTCCGCTCTCCTCGGTGCGGAGCGCGGTTTCGAGCAATGCCGGATCGGCGAGTGCAGGTAGGGCGTCGAGGCGCTCCATGTCGCCGAGCACGAACAGACCGATCGCAGCGGCAAAGATGCGGACCATGAGCGCGTCGACGTGGAGGGCGGCAACCTCGAGAACGAGCCGGTAGGCCGCGCCGAGATTTCCGGCGACGTAGAGCGCTTCGGCTTTCTCGCAGCGCGCGTAGGCACTGATGAAGACGAGTCCGTTGCGGTCGCCGAGCGCGATCGCGCGCTCGAGCGCATCGTCGGCCTCGCGGCGACGATCGCGTGCGCGCGCCATCCCGGAGAAGTTCATCAGCGTCGATGCCGCGACGCGCGCTTCACTGGAGGCTTCGGCGAGCTCGAGCGCGCGTTGCGCGGTCGTGATCCAGGCTTGATCGCGCGTCGAGTACTGCACGACGACACGTGCCCACTCGAGCGAGATCGCGGCGCGCAGAAAGGGCGGCTTGTCCTCGTCGACGTCGAGCGCGTCGGCTGCGCCGAGTTGCTCGCGCGCACGATCCAATTCGTAGCGGTGCGCGCGGTAGAGGGCGAGCTTCGCGTGCGCCTCGAACCGCAGCGCGCGCTCGTCACTCGCGGAGAGAACGCGCTCGCAGGCTGCGATCGCGTCGTCGCCGCGGCCGCCACGGTACGCGGCTGCTGCGAACTCCAGCTCCAAACGCAGAGCGACGCGCACATCGGCGTTGCGGTAGTACGCGATCGCCTCTTCGAGATGGGTAGCGGCGGCGACTTCATCACCGAGCGCGTGGCAGGCTTCGCCGACCCGCTCGTGGAGTCGCGCGCGTGCTGCGTCGTCGAGCGCTTCGTACGTCAAGGCTTCGCAGTAGAAGTCGCGCGCCGACGCGTGCGCGTGGACGAGCATCGCCGCGTCGCCCGCGCGCTCGGCGTAGCGCGCGGCCTTCGCGGGATCGCCGCCGCGTAACCAGTGAAAGGCGAGCAGCGCGGCTTCGCCGTCGGCGCCGCCCTGCTCGAGGAGCTCCGCGTAGCGACGATGGAGCTGCGCGCGTTCGATCGCGAGGAGACGATCGTAGATCGCGACGCGGACGAGCTCGTGCGCAAAGCCGAACAATCCAGCCCGCGCGCGCGCTTCCGCGAGCAACCCGGCGTCGCGCGCCGCGCGGATCGACGGGATCAGCGACGAGAGCTCGGCGTCGAGAATCGCTGCAAGCGTGTCGAGATGAAACTCGCGGCCCAGCACCGACGCAGCTTCGATGACGCGCGCGTCCGGCGCCGGGAGCGCGGTGACGCGCTTGGCGACCGACGCCTGCAACGAGACCGGCAAAAGTGTCGCGTCGGAGGTGCGCAGCGCTTCGCGCACGAGCTCGCTGGCAAAGAGCGGGTTCCCGTCGCTGCGCCGGCAGATCTCGTCGACGACGGCCCCGGAGAGCCGTCGCGCGACCGGCGTACGTGTCGCGACGAGACCGCGCACCGACTCGTCGTCGAGCGGCCCGAGCGAGACGGCGACGACCGACGGATAGCGATCGAGCGCGAGCAGCGCCGCGGCGTTCTCGTCATCGCTCGGGTTGCGCACGGTCAGCACGACGACGACGCGCATCGCGTCGATTCGCGGCGCGAGAAACTGGAGAAGCTCGGTGCTTTCCGGATCGAACCACTGCGCATCGTCGAACGCGATCGCGATCGGCGTGCGCGCCGCAGCGCGCTGCAGCGATTCGGCGACGATCACGAAGAGACGGCGCTTGTCGTCGTGCCCGCCGTCGGGTGCATCTCTGCCGAGGAAGCGTTCGTAGGAGGCGCGATCGACTTTCGCGGCCGGAGCGAGCGACGGGAGCGCCGGCTCGAGCGCGCGCAGGACGTCGACAAACGGCCCGAACGGGGCGCGCACGTGCTCGAAGTTCGCGGCGAACGCGGTGCGCAGGCCGCGCGTCCGAGCAGCCTCGAGCGCCGAACGCACGAGCTTCGTCTTCCCGATCCCGGGTTCGCCGCTCACGAGCACGATCGCGCCGCGCCCGTCGACACAGGCGTCGAGACGCTCGCACGATCGGGCGAGCTCGAGCTCACGCCCGATCAGGGGACTGCGGTCGACCGTCGCGTCCACAGTAGGCGTAGTATACGGGGCGGTTCGGCGGCCGTTCTAGGTACCAGAGTCGCCGCATTTTGGGTAGCGCCCCGGATCGTCGCGCGGGGATTGCCTCGCTACGCTGCTCCCGCGTCACCAACCCACATCGTTAAGGAGCAGTCGATGCCTCTCGCCCGCAAACCCGCGCCGCCGTTCTTCACCTCCACCGATCCCGTCGCCGCCTCGCTGACCGCAACGTTCCGCTCCGCCGACATCCACCACGCGGCACGTCCCGACGAGCCGCATCGCGGCAGCGGCGGCCAGCTCGACATCGCCGCACTCTACCCCGATCTCTTCGCGCCCGACCAAGCCCCGCCGGTCGCGCGGGCCATACGCGGTGCCGTCTCGCTGGTCTCCGAGCTCGCCGCCGCCTTCCGCGGCGCCCCCGTCCCGAAGATTTGACGCGTTCAGGGTGCCCTTCGACAAGCTCAGGGTGACGGGGGGTCGTTGACGAACGGTTGGGGTCGGCCATGACCTCGCAAGAACTCCGCCAAGCGTTCGTCGACTACTTCGTCCGGAACGGACACAAGCATCTGCCCGGTGCCTCGCTCATCCCCGATGAGATGAGCACGACGCTCTTCACGATCGCCGGGATGGAGCAGTTCGTCCCGATCTTCCTCGGTGAGCAGCCCGCGCCGGCACCGCGCGTCGTCACCGTGCAGCGCTGCCTGCGCGTCGCCGGAGCGAAGTCGGATATCGAGAACGTCGGGCGCACCGGGCGCCACGGGACGTTCCTCGAGATGCTCGGGAACTTCTCGTTCGGCGACTACTACAAGTCCGAGGCGATTCGCTTCGCGTGGGGCTTCGTTACCGAAGTCATGAAGCTCGACCCCGCGCGTCTGTACGTCACGGTGCATATCAGTGACGACGAAGCGCAGCGGTTGTGGGAGAACGAGATCGGCCTCGATCCCGCCCGTATCTCGCGCTTCGACGAAGACAACTTCTGGACGATGGGCGCGACCGGTCCGTGCGGTCCGTGCACCGAGATCTTTTACGACACCGGTGCAGCGAACGCGAGCGGTCCGGACGACACCGGGCCGAATCTCGGCAGCCGCTACGTCGAGATCTGGAACGTCGTCTTCCAGCAGTACAATCGCGGCGCAGACGCCACGCTCAGCGAGCTGCCGCGCAAAGCGATCGACACCGGCGCCGGCCTCGAGCGCATGCTCGCGGTCGCGAACGGCAAGCTGTCGATGTACGAGACGGACCTCTTCACCGATCTCATCGCTGCGCAGCCGCCGATCGGTCAAACCTCGCTCTCGTCGGAAGAACAGCTGGTGCGCCGGCGCATCATCGCCGATCACGCGCGCGCCTGCACCTTCCTGATCGCCGACGGCGTCTACCCGTCGAACACCGAGCGCGGCTTCGTTCTGCGTTTTCTCATCCGTCGTGCGATCCGCAACGGGCGTCTGCTGGGATATCCGCGTGAGTTCATGCCCGAGCTCGCCGCGGCGGTGGTGCAGTCACTCAAGAGCGGCTACCCCGAGCTGGTCGGACGTCTTTCCGATGTACAGCAGACGTTGCGCGCCGAAGAAGCGACGTTCATGCGCACGCTCGACCGCGGCCTCGAGCTGCTCGAGCACCTCATCTCGGATGCGATCGCCGACTGCACGATGCTGATTACCGGCGAGGATGCGTTCACGCTCCACGACACGTACGGTTTCCCGTACGAGCTCACGCGCGAGATCGCGGCGGAGCGCGGGGTTGCGGTCGACACCATCGGCTTCGAGCAGAAGATGACCGAGCAGCGTGAGCGCGCACGCGCCGACGCACTCGCAAAACGGGCGGTCGTCAACGTGACCGAGCTGCCCTCGCTGAGCTCGTCGTTCGAAGGCTACGGCGGTCTGGAATCCGACGGTATGCTGCAGGCGATCCTCGTCGACGGGAAGTCGGTTCCGTCGATCGCTGCGGGGACGGAAGCGCAGCTGCTGCTCGACCGCACCTCGTTCTACGCTGAAAAGGGCGGGCAGGTCGGCGATCACGGCCGCATCGTCAGCGGCGACGCGATCTTCGAGGTCACGGACACGCAGTTCGTCGGCGACGCGATCGCGCATCACGGCCGGCTCGTCAACGGCGAGCTGCGCGTCGGCGACCCCGTGCATACGTCCGTGTATCCCGAGTGGCGCGAGGAGATCCGCCGTCACCACACCTCGGCCCACTTGTTGCAGCGCGCGCTCAAAGACGTCTTGGGCGACGACATCGTACAGGCCGGCTCGTGGGTCGGTGTCGATCGCATGCGGTTCGACTTCCGCAGCCCGTCGGGCGCGCTCACGCCCGACCAGCGGCGTGCGGTGACGCAGCGCGTCAACGAGTTGATCCGCGCCGACTACCATCAAGCCATGAACGAGCTGCCGATCGAGGAAGCGAAAGCGACCGGCGCGGTCACGATGGCCGGCGAGAAGTACGGCGACCGCGTGCGCGTCGTCGCGTTCGGGCCGTCGGTCGAGTTCTGCGGCGGAACGCACGCGCACACGACGGGCGAGCTGG
>CAZABL010000075.1:0-19138 GCA_964483365.1 uncultured bacterium | reverse complement strand
ACGCGGCCCGACACCATCAAGATGGCGCCGGTGGTGCATGCGCTGCAGGCGGCACGGCCCGATGTCGAGCCGATCGTGTGCGTGACGGCGCAGCATCGTGAGATGCTCGACGAGGTGTTGCGGCTGTTCCGCATCACGCCGGACGTCGACCTCGACATCATGACCAAGACGCAGACGCTCACCGACATCACGACGCGCGTCTTGGTCGGGATGGAGCGCACGCTGGCCGAGACCAAACCGGACGTCGTGCTCGTCCACGGCGATACGACGACGAGCTCGGCCGCTGCGCTCGCGGCGTTCTACCAGAAGATTCCGGTCGGCCACGTCGAGGCGGGACTGCGCACGTCGACGATCGCCGAGCCGTTTCCGGAAGAGGCGAACCGCCGCATCACCGGCGTGCTCGCGACGTTTCACTTCGCGCCCACGCCGCGCTCGCGCGCGAACCTGCTCGCCGAACGCACGCAGCACGCGCACATCGCGGTCACCGGCAACACCGTGATCGACGCGTTCCTCGCGACGGCGCGCCGCGTGGAGAGCGGCGAGATCGCGACCCCGTCACTCGACGGAATCGACCCGGGACGCCCGCTGATCTTCGTGACCGCGCACCGGCGCGAGAACCACGAGGCGATCGAAGGGATCGCACGCGCCGTCGAGACGATCGCCGGATTCCCGGAGCGGCCGCAGGTCCTCTGGCCCGTCCATCCTTCGCCCGCGGTGCGTCCGGTCGTCCATCGCGTCCTCGACGGCGTCGACGGTGTCCGGCTCGTCGAGCCGCTCAACTACGCCGAGACGGTCGCCGCGGTGAAGCTCGCGCGCTTCGTCCTCACCGATTCGGGGGGCTTACAAGAGGAAGCGCCGACGCTGGGCCGACCAGTTCTGGTCATGCGCCGCGAGACCGAGCGCCCCGAAGGGCTCGAGGCCGGGACGCTGCGGCTCGTCGGCGCGGAGTACGGCGACATCGTCGCCGAGACGCGCCGCCTGCTCACCAGCGAGGTCGCCTATAAGCGGATGGCCCACGCGGCGAACCCCTACGGCGACGGGCACGCCGCCGAGCGGATCGTCGGCTGGCTGCTCCACGTTCTGCGCGGCGCGCCGCGGCCGGACGAATTCGCGGCATGATCCGGCTGCTCGCTGCGGCGGGCGCGTTCGCCGGGACGGTCGTCGGCGGGCTGGTGTTGGGAATCATCCTTGCGCGGGTAACCGGCGCCGCATGGTGGCCCCTTGTGGGCCTCCTCGCGGGCCTACTCGTGGGGGTCGTGGTGATCGCGCGGGCACTGGGCCGCCTCGTGGCGGGCGAATCGTGAGGCCATCTGCGAGAAACGTCGAGGAGGTCGGCGTCTCTACCGGAGACAATAGACGCGGCGCCGACTTGACGGCTTTTTTGCATGCGTATCTCGCACGCAAGAAGCTGATCTCCGTGAGGACGCTGCTCTTCCTGGCTCCGCTCGTCGCGCTTGCGACGTTGCGGAACCCGGTCGCCGGCTTCCAACTGGCGCTCGGCGGGATTATCGGCATCCTGAACATGTTGGCGATCATGCGCGCGAACGAACGTCTGCTGGACAGCGGACGAAAGACCGCGCTGCACGTCGTCAACGGTCAGATCCGCATCTTCGCGGTCGGCATCATCCCGGTGGCAGTCGCACTCCGGCTCGGACAATTCTGGACCGTCGCGCTGTATCTCGCCGGGTTCTTCACGCCACTCGCGCTCTACGTCATCGAGTACCGTCGTAGTATCCAACGGGGAAATTAGTGCAACAGGAGACGATCGGCGAACACCCACTGTGGCACGTCCCAGGCGTACCCGGCCTGCTGGGCGAGATCCACAGCGACACGGTCCTCACCACGTGGGCCGCGATGGTGATCGCCTTGGTGTTCTTCTGGTGGATCGGCAGCCTCTACCGCGAGCCGCGTCGCGTCGGCAAGCGTCAGGCGACGTTTGAGGGGATCATCAACTTTCTCTCCGATCTCGCGGTCGGCACGCTCGGGCCGCGCGGCGAGCAGTACGTCCCGATCTTCGTCGGCATCTTTTTCTTCATTTGGGTGCTCAACGAGTTCGGCGTCCTGTTCATCAAGGCGCTCGGTTTGCCGATCGGCGGTTCTCCGACGGCCGACCTCAACACGACCGCGGCGTTCGCGCTGTGCGTGTTCTTCGGAATTCAGTTCTTGGCGATCCGCAAGAGCGGGATCAAGGCGTACGCCCACCTGTTCAAGCCGTTCTGGCCGCTCTTCATCATCAACGTCATCGAGGAGATCGCGCGACCCGTCGTCCTGGCGATGCGTCTCGCATTCAACATCCTCGCCGGCGAGATTCTCTTGTTCGTCATCGCGACGCTCATCGTGTCGAACATCGTGATCGGCCCGATCAACATCTCGTATGCCGCCGCGATCGCCCCGATCGGAATCGAGTTCTTCAACTTCGCGATCGGAACGATCCAAGCGTTCGTCTTCACCCTCCTGAGCATCGTCTATCTCTCCTTGGCCACGGCCGAGGAGCATTAGCCGATACGCTGCCCCCAAGGAAAGGTTCGTAGTTGTGTCTCCTGAGAGCCTGATTGCCGCCGTACTCGTCCTCGGCTTCGCGATCATCGTCGCAGCCGTCGCGTTCGGCTCCGCCATCGGCGACGGTATCATCGGTTCGAAGGCCGTCGAGTCGATCGCCCGTCAGCCCGAAGCCCGCGGTAACATCTTCACGTTCTACTTCCTGGGCGTCGGCTTGCTCGAAGCGTTCCCGATCATCGCGCTGGTGCTGGCGTTCTACCTGCTGCTCGTCGTCGCGCCGGTGCCGTCGGTCGTCGGCAAGATCCTCGGAGCGCACTAACACTTTCGATGCTCGTCATCGACGGGACGCTGCTCGTCCAGCTCGTCAACTTCATCGTCTTCCTCGCGATCCTCAACGTGATCTTCTTCAAGCCCGTCGGGGCAGCGATCAGGAAGCGGCGCGAGTACATCGACGGATTGGGGCACGACATCGAGCAGTTCCAGCGCGAGGCCAAGACGTACCGCGGGCAAGCCGAGGAACGTCGCGCTCGTGCACGCCGTGAGGCGGCTGAACTGATGGCGCGGCTGCGGGTCGAGATCACGCGGGAGAGCGACGCGATTACCCTCAGCGCGCAGGGCGAGGCGGCGGAGATCATCGCCAAGGCGCAGCTCGCTGTGGCGCATGAGGTCGACGCGGCGCGTGCGGATGAGTATCGCGTCGTCGACACGCTCGCCAACGAGATGCTCGAGCGCGCGATTGGACGGGCGTCATGAGTCTCCAAACGCTCGCGCAGCTCTCCCAGATCGTCGGCGCGATCATCTTCCTGCTCGTCGCGATTTGGGGCTGGCGCAAGTTCATGGCGCCTGCCGTCGCGCGCTACACGGAGCAGAAGAACGCGGAGATCAAGGACTGCGAGCGCCGTCGCGAGCAGACCAAGCACGACGTCGAGGTCGCTGGTGCCGAGGTGGCGCAGGCCGAAGAGGATGCGCGGCAGATCGTTGCGCGCGCGCAAGAGTTCGCCGAACGCGAGCGCACCGAGGAGCTGCGGGCAGCGCAAGCCGAGGCGGCACGGATCATCCGCAACGCCGAGGGCGAGCACGAGCGCGCTCGCATCGCGGCACGCGACCGCTTGCGCATCGAGTTCATCGAGAAGGCGCTGCAACGCGCGCGCGAAGCGGCGAAGACGCGGGTCGACGATGCGACCAACGCGCGCCTGGTCCACGCGACGGTCGAAGACCTCACGCGAGGGAACCACTGATGCCGGACGAGACACTCGCGCGCCGCTACGCGACCGCGGTCTTTCAGCTCGCCCAGGAGAGCGGAAAGGTCGCCGGCGTGCAGCGCGACCTCCACACCTTCGTCGCGGCGCTCGACGCCGACGCGCAGGTGCGCCGCTTCTTCCGCTCGCCGGTCGTCGACCGGCGTGAGAAGGAGACGGTGATCTCCGATGCGTTCTCACGTCTGGACCCCATCGCGCTCCACACGGTTCTGCTGCTGATCCGCAAGCGGCGCGAGTCGCTCGTCGAGGTCATCGTCAGTCAGTACGACGAGCTCGAGCGCGAAGCGCGCGGTGCGCAGCCGCTGCGCATCGCGAGCGCGCGCCAGCTCTCACAGACCGAGCTCGACGAGATCGTCGAGCGCCTCTCTCGAACCTACAAGACCAAATTCGACGTCACGCAGTCGGTCGATCCGAATCTGATCGGCGGCGTGCGCATCATGATGGGCGACAAGGCCGTCGACGGTACCGTCGCGGGGCGGCTCGACGACATCGCACGACTCTTGAGTACCAATTAGGGAAACAGAATGATCAACGCGGACGAAATCGCAGGCATTATCAAACAACGCATCGCGACCTACGCGACGGGGACCCAGGAAGCCGAGGTCGGCACCGTCATCGAGGTCGGCGATAACATCGCGCGCGTGTACGGTCTGGACAACGCACAGTCGTCCGAGCTCGTCGAGTTTCCCAACGGTGTCAACGGCGTCGTCCTCAACCTCGAAGAGGACAACGTCGGTATCGCGATCATGGGTCCCGACGTCGACATCAAGGAAGGCGATCAAGTCCGCCGCACGGGCCGCATCGCCTCGGTGCCGGTCGGCGACGCACTCCTCGGGCGGGTGGTGAACCCGCTGGGCCAGCCGGTCGACGGTAAGGGTCCGATCGTCACCAAGCAGTACCGCACGATCGAGAACATCGCGCCGACGGTCATCGAGCGCCAGTCGGTCAAGCAGCCGCTGCAGACCGGTATCCGCGCGATCGACGCGCTGATCCCGATCGGCAAAGGGCAGCGCGAGCTGATCATCGGCGACCGTGGTACCGGCAAAACGGCGATCGCGATCGACACGATCATCAACCAGCGCGGCAAGAACGTCATCTGCATCTACGTCGCGATCGGGCAGAAGAACTCGACGGTCGCGTCGCTCGCGCAGACGCTCGCGAAGCACGGCGCGATGGACTATACGACGATCGTGACCGTCTCGGCGGCCGAGCCGGCGTCGCTCAAGTGGATCGCCCCGTTCGCCGGCTGCGCGATGGCCGAGCACTTCATGTATCAGGGCCGCGACGTGCTGGTCGTGTACGACGATCTCACGCGTCACGCGCAGGCATACCGCGAGGTTTCGCTGCTGCTGCGCCGTCCGCCGGGTCGTGAAGCGTATCCGGGCGACATCTTCTATCTGCACAGCCGCTTGTTGGAGCGCGCCGCGAAGCTCTCTGACGAGAAGGGTGGCGGCTCGATCACGGCGCTCCCGATCATCGAGACGCAGGCGGGCGACGTCTCCGCGTACATTCCCACCAACGTCATCTCGATTACGGATGGCCAGATCTACCTGCAGTCCGGGCTCTTCTTCCAGGGGATCCGTCCTGCGGTCGACGTCGGCATCTCGGTGTCGCGCGTCGGATCGTCGGCGCAGACCAAGGCGATGAAGGCGGTCGCCGGTCAGCTCAAGCTCGACCTCGCGCAGTACCGCGAGCTCGCCGCATTCGCCAAGCTCGCCTCGGATCTGGACAAGGCGACGCAGCAACAGCTCAACCGCGGCGACAAGACGACCGCGATCCTCGTGCAGCCGCAGCTTTCGCCGCAGCCGCTCGAAGATCAGGTCCCGGTCATCTTCGCGGCGACGCGCGGCTATCTCGACGCGATCCCGACCAATCGCCTTCAGGAATGGGTGAACCGCTTCATCCCGTTCCTCCACGAGAAGTATCCCGAGGTATCGAACACGATTCGCGACACGGGCGCGTTGTCGGACGACGTGCAGAAGAAGCTCGTCGCTGCGCTCGAGGAATTCAACAAAGGATTCTGATGGACCATGCCTAGCGTTCGCGATCTCCGAGACCGGATTCGGTCGCTGAAGAACACACAGCAGATCACCAAGGCGATGAAGCAGGTCGCCGCGGCGAAGATTCGTCGCGCCGAGGCGCTGCAGAAGCAGTCGCGTCCGTACGCCGACGCGATCGGGGCGATGCTGCGCGATCTGATCGCGAACGTCGGGACGGTCGACCATCCGTTCATGAAGCCTGGCCGCAGCGATGCTCCGGCCGGCGTCATCCTGATGACCGCCGACAAGGGGCTAGCCGGTTCGTTCAACGCGAACTTGATCCGCTCGGCGGAGAGCTACGCGCGCGAGCACGACAACCTCGTGTGGTACGCGGTCGGGATCAAGGGCCGCAACGCACTGCGCCGCCAGCGTGGTGAGACGGTCGCGTTCTGGCCGCTCGCGCAGGGTGACATGTACGCGAACGCGCGCGACCTCGCGCAGCGCGTCAGCGACGATTTCATCGGCGGCCGGATCGGCTCGATCATGCTGATCGCGCCGGCGTTCGTCAACATGATGGTGCAGCGCCCCGAACAGCGCGATCTGCTCCCCATCACCGCGTCGCGCGACGAGTTGTCGCAAAAGCGCAGCGGTTCGGTGGAGTTCGAGCCCTCGCCGGAGTTCGTGCTCGGCCGCTTGCTCCCCAAGTACGTCGAGTTCACGCTCTACTCGGCGATGCTCGAGACGAACGCGTCGTTCTACGCCGCGCAGCTCGTCGCGATGAACAACGCGACTGACAACGCCAAGAAACTGATCGACCAGAACACGGTCGAAATGAACAAAGCCCGGCAGGCGGCGATCACCAAGGAGATCCTGGAGATCGTCGGCGGCGCCGAAGCCCTGGTGGGCTAACCCCAAACGTTAGGTTAGAAGGAAGCATGACCGTGACCGCCACCGCGCCCCAAACGACGACCAGCGGCAAGACGCTGGCGACCGGAAAGGTCGTTCAGATCACCGGTAACGTCGTCGACGTCGAGTTTCCGGCCGAGTCGCTGCCGAAGATCAACGATGCGCTGACCGTGCACATCGGCGGCGCGAAAGGTTCCGGCACGATCCGCGCCGAGGACGCGACCGGGCACCAGGCCGACATTCAGCTCGCCGGCACCGCGATGGCCGAGCGCGATCTCGTCCTCGAAGTCCAAGGCGAGCTCGGCAACAACCAGGTGCGGTGCCTGGGGATGGGCTCGACCGACGGGCTCGTGCGCGGAGCGGTCGTCACCAGCACCGGCGGACCGATCTCGGTCCCCGTCGGCGAAGGGACGCTCGGGCGCATCTTCAACGTCCTCGGTCAGGCGATCGACTCGCCGGAGCCGGTCGAAGCGGCGGCGATCTGGCCGATCCACCGTGAAGCGCCGACGTTTGCCCAGCAAGACCCGACGGCGCGTATCTTCGAGACCGGGATCAAAGTCATCGACCTGATGGCGCCGTACACGCGCGGCGGCAAGGTCGGTCTCTTCGGCGGCGCCGGTGTCGGCAAGACGGTTCTCATCCAGGAGCTGATCCGCAACATCGCCCAGGTCCACAAGGGCTTCTCGGTCTTCACCGGCGTCGGCGAACGCACGCGTGAGGGCAACGACCTGTGGGTCGAGATGAAAGAGTCGGGCGTCATCAAGCAGACGACGCTCGTGTTCGGTCAGATGGACGAGCCCCCGGGCGTGCGTTTCCGTATCGCGCAGACCGGTGTGACGATGGCCGAGTACTTCCGCGACGAGCTCGGCGCCGACGTGCTGCTGTTCATGGACAACATCTTCCGCTTCATGCAGGCCGGTTCGGAGGTCTCCGCGCTGCTGGGCCGCATGCCGTCGGCCGTCGGCTACCAGCCGTCGCTCGCGACCGAGATGGGTCAGATCGAAGAGCGGATCACGACGACGCAGAAGGGCTCGATCACCTCGGTGCAGGCCGTCTACGTCCCCGCCGACGACTACACCGACCCCGCCGTCGCGACGACGTTCGCGCATCTCGATGCGACGACCGCGCTCTCGCGTCCGATCTCGGAGCTCGGGATCTACCCGGCGGTCGACCCGCTCGCCTCGTCGTCACGCATCCTCGATCCGGCGATCGTGGGCCAGGAGCACTACGACGTCGCGCGCGGCGTGCAAGAAGTGCTGCAGCGCTACCGCGACCTGCAGGACATCATCGCGATCCTCGGCGTCGAAGAGCTCTCCGACGAAGACAAGGTCACCGTCGGTCGCGCGCGCCGCATGCAGCGTCTGTTCTCGCAGCCGTTCTTCGTCGCCGAGCAGTTCACGGGCCGCGAAGGCAAGTACGTCAAGATTGAAGATACGATCCGTTCGTTCAAGGAAGTCCTGGACGGTAAGGTCGACGATCTGCCGGAGCAGGCGTTCTTCTACGTGGGCAGCATCGACGAAGTGAAGGCCGCCGCCGAAAAGCTCGGGGCGAAAGTCTGAGATGATGGTGATGGACCGAGCGCAGAACGATCGCGCAATAGCTGCAACGTCGTTGCGAGGTCGGACCGGGGGCCCCACGCTTTGCGTGGGGGGCGCGGAGCCTAGGGCGGAGCGCCGTTAGATGCCCAACTCCGTACCTTTTACGCTGATCACTCCGCTCGCTGTGAAGTTTGACGGCGAGGCGGAGTTGGTGATCGCGGTCGGGACTGAGGGCGAGATCGGGATCCTTCCCAATCACGCGCCGTACCTGACCGCGCTGCGCCCTGGGGTGCTGCGTGCCAACGTGCGCGACGCGAGCGGCGGCACCCAACGCCTGCAGCTCGCGTGCAGCGAAGGGTTCATGCAGGCGCTGCCCGGCAAGATTACGGTCCTCGCCGATGCCGCTCTCTCCGGCGACGAGATCGACATGGACGAAGCGCATGCGGACCTTGCCGCGGCGCAAGAAGAGCAGCGCGCCGCGGGCGGCGATCAAGCCGCATGGCGTCGCGCGCAGTCGAAGATCGACTTCGCGAACGCGCGACTCCACGTCGCAGCGCCCTGATTCGATTGGTCGCCACGGCGTAGCCGTGGCGCGAAAACGGGAACGAGGCGATCATGGAACGCCACGACGCCTCGGAGACCGTGGTCGCTACGTATCATCGGCGTCTCGACGCCGATGAAGCGATCCACGCGCTGCATCACGCCGGCTATCACCACACCTGGCTCGGCGTCACCCGCAACGTCGACGAGAACACGTTCGGCGGTGCGGGCGGAACCGTCGGCGCCGGACGCGAGCGCGTTCAGGAAGCCGATGCGAACCTGATCGCGCGCTGGTTGCGCCACGAAGGTGACCGCACGCTCTACGACGTCCTGCGCGACCACGGCGTCGAAGAGGAAGATGCGCGTGCGATCGACGGTAGTGTCGTCGAGGGCGATTGCGTGCTCGTCGTCGAGGATGCCCACGATCCGCGGCGTGTCGCGAAGATCGTGCGCGAGACCGGCGGGACGTTGCGCAGCGAGATCGCCGAACCGGTTGCGTCGCCGCCGCAGCGCGAGACGCCGCGGCCGGGAGTCCGGACCTTGCGCACGCTGCGCGAGGACGTCTTCGTGCGTCGGCTCCCGCCGTCGGACAAGCCTCGCGAATACTGACGGCGAAGGCGCGGCTATGCACGCCATTCTCGTCGAGCAGTTCGGTGATCCCTCGGTGCTGCAATGGCGCGAGGTCCCCGACCCGCAGCCGGGCCCGGGCGAGGTGACGATTCGTGTCACCACCAGCGGCGTGAACTTCGCCGATATCCAGCGTCGTCGCGGCGGGTACCGCGGTGGTCCGCCGCCGTTTACGCCGGGACTGGACTGCGCTGGAACGATCCTCGCACTGGGCGAGGGTGTGCGGGACCTCTACGTCGGCCAGCGCGTCTGCGCGTTTGCGCTTGACGGCGGCTACGCGGAGATCGCGCGCGCGAAGGCGGTCCTCACCTATCCCTTACCGGACAACGTCCCCGACGAGGCCGGTGCCGCGTTGACGATGCTCGTCACGGCGTACAACCTGCTTACGATGGTCTCGCGGCTACAGCGCGGCGAATCGATCCTCGTCCACTCAGCGGCCGGCGGTGTCGGCACGCTGCTGCTCCAGATGGCAAAGCATCTCGGCGTTGGAACTGCGATCGGCGTCGCGGGCGGCGCAGAGAAAGTAGCGATCGCGCGCGATGCAGGCGCCGACGTCTCGATCGATCATCAACGCGAGGACGTTCCGGCGCGCGTGCGTGCCGTTGTCGGAGAGCGCGGCGTCGACGTCGTATTTGACGCGGTCGCCGGCGATACGTTCGCGCAGTCGATTCCGCTGCTCGCGTTGTTCGGACGTTACTGCATCTACGGAATGGGCGGCGGAAAGCCGGGAACCGTCACGACGGACGCCCTCCATCCGAGCGGTCGCGCGGTGCTGGGCTACTCGACGGGACTCTATCGCGACGTGCGCCCGGAGGCGTTACGCGAGGGAGCATTGCGCGCACTTCAGCTGGTCGCCGAGAAGAAGGTCAACGTGCTCATCGGCGCACGCTACCCGCTCCGCGACGCCGCCGAGGCGCATCGTCACGTCGAGTCGCGCGCCTCTCACGGTAAAGTTCTCTTGATCATCTGAGCGGCTGTGCGATCGATTCGTTAAGGATTCTTTTCGGCCGAACGTCCCGCGGCAAGCCCTCGATTGGTACGATTTAAGGTAATGGGTGAGATGGCCGCGGGAGGCGTCATGGCGCTCCCGGGCGCTTACAACGGGAACCTCGTTGCGTTGTCGGTCGTCGTCGCGGCCGTTGCGGCCTATGTTGCGCTCGCGCTCGCCGAACGCGTTACCGACAACCGCGGACGCGCACGCTATGTGTGGCTCGTTGTCGGCGCTTGCGTGATGGGCAGCGGCATCTGGGCGATGCACTTCACCGGCATGCTCGCGTTTGTGATGCCGGTTGCGATCAGCTATGACGTCCCGCTCGTCGCACTTTCGCTGATCGCTGCGATCGTTGCGTCAGGGATCGCGCTCGACGTAACGACGCGAGCGCGGATGAGCGTCCTGTCGTGGCTGTGCGGCGGCGTCCTGATGGGCGGCGGAATCACGGCGATGCACTACATCGGGATGGCGGCGATGCGCATGCCGGCAAAGGCGCTCTGGGACGGGTGGATCGTCGCGCTTTCGGTCGTGATCGCGGTCGTCGTCTCGCTCGTCGCGCTGCTGCTGGTCTTTCGGTTGCGCGCCGTTACGCGGCATCCGTTCGAGTGGCGTCGCGTCAGCGCCGCGATGATCATGGGAATTGCGATCGCGGGGATGCACTACACCGGGATGGCGGCTGCCACGTTCGTGCCGAACGCGTTGCCGCAGTCAACCGGCTTTCTGGTGAATGCAGCCCACCTCAGCGGCACCGGCATCGCGTTCATCGCGTTCACCGGGCTCGCGGTCGCGCTCGGAGTAGCGCTCATCGACCGCCGCCTAGCCGCGCAAGAGAGTGCGCTCGCGGTGAGCCAACATCATTTTCGCACGGTCGTTGCGAACGCTCCCGTCGTCATCATCGCGCTCGATGCCGACGGCACCGTCACCATGGCGGAGGGACATGGGCTTGCTGCACTCGGCAACAGCCCGAACGCGATGGTCGGGCGCGCGTTCGCCGAGTTGTACCGTGACGCGCCCGCGTTGGTCGGACAGGCGCGGCGGGCGTTGGCCGGAGAGCCGCACACGTCGACGAGTACGGTTCGTGGCGTCGCGCTCGAGACGCATTGGATGCCGCTTCGCGACGACGGCGGTGCGGTGAGCGGTGCGATCGGCGTCTCGACCGATATCACCGAACGGCGGCGGGCGGAGAACGCGCTCAAACACCAAGCGCTTCACGACGCGTTGACCGACTTGCCGAACCGGACGTTCTTCAACGAGCGCGTGAGCGCGACGTTGCAACTCGCTGAGCACACGCGCACCCCCTGCTGCCTGGGTGTGATCGACCTGGACCGCTTCAAGGACGTCAACGACACGCTTGGCCATCAGGTCGGGGACGCGCTGCTCGAACAAGTTGCGGGCAGGTTGACCGCTGCGCTCGGTCCCACCGCGGTCGCCGCGCGCTTGGGAGGCGACGAGTTCGCGTTTCTGCTTCCGCGCGCGAGCGAGGCGCAAGGGATCGCGACCGGCCAACAGGTACTCGCCGCGTTGGGCGCGTCGTATGTCGTCGGCGGCCACACACTCGATATTCGTGGGAGCTTGGGGCTCGCGGTCTACCCGTCGCACGGTCACGACGCTGCGACGCTGCTGCGTCATGCCGACGTCGCGATGTATGTCGCCAAGCGCGAGCGGCTCGGGTGCGCCGTGTACGATGCGGCGAAAGACCGCCATGACGCAAGGCGGCTCACGATGCAGGCCGACCTGCGCGAAGCGATCACGCGCGGCGACCTCCAACTCCACTACCAACCCCAGGTCGACGTCGCGAGCGGCCGTATCGCGCAGGTCGAGGCGCTGATACGCTGGCCACATCCCGTGCTCGGTCTCCTCCCGCCCGATCAGTTCATCCCGCTCGCCGAGGAGACGGAGCTGATCATCCCGCTCACGCGCTGGGTTCTCGAAGCCGCCCTCGGCCAGCTTCGCGCCTGGGAAGACGCGGGGCTCGTGCTCGGGGTCGCGGTCAATCTCTCGATGCGAAACCTTCGCGACAGCGGATTGCCGGAAGCGGTCGGCACGCTGCTGCTGCGCTATCGAATCGCTCCCGATCGGCTGATGCTCGAGGTCACCGAGAGCGCCGTCATGGCCGATCGGACGCAGACACGTGATGTCTTTACGCGCCTGGCGTCGCTCGGCATCGGGCTTTCGATCGATGATTTCGGGACCGGCTATTCGAGTCTGGACTATCTCAAGCAATTGCCGGTCGGCGAACTCAAGATCGACAAGAGCTTCGTGCTCGGGATGACGGACGCCGCGTCGAAGGATGCGGAGATCGTGCGCTTGATCCGCGATCTCGGGCGCACGCTCGGCCTGCGCGTCGTGGCGGAAGGCGTCGAGACCGCAGCGAGCTGGGACATGCTGCAAACGATGGGCTGCGACGTCGTACAAGGCTATTACGTCAGCCGACCGCTCCCCGCCGATGAGTTGGGAGACTGGCTACGGCGGGCGCCATGGATCGTCGGGCCGCTCGATCTGCTAAACGTCCCCGATTGACAGCTTCGCGAGCACGCGATTCCATCTGACCACGCCTGCTTCCGCGCGACTCATAGCCGCCGCCTCTCCACGGCAAGCGTGCGCGCTGCCGGCAGCGGGAGACTGTTGAGCACGAGCGCCGAGACGATCAGCGCGATCCCGATGAGCTCGGTGGTGCTGGGGATCTCGTGCAGCTGCAGCGCGGCGAAGAGCACGCCGAGCACCGGGGTCGCGAGCGAGGCGATCCCGGCGACGCTCACCGGAAGGCGCGAGATGATGAAGAGCCACAGCGCCCACGCGCCCGATTGCGCGACGATCGTGATGAACGCCATCGACACGATGAAGCGCGTGGTGAGCGTGACGTGCTCGGGGACGAGCAAGGCCACGATCACGATCGGTATCGTTCCCCACACCATCTGCCATGCGGTCAGCGAGAGCAGCTCGACGTCATGGCGCGCGCGCAGCCGCTTCGCCCACACCGCGCTCGCTCCCCACGAGAGCCCGGCGACGATCGCGAGCAGGTCGCCGACGATCGCGTGCGGATCGAACGGCCAGAGGACGAAGCACAACCCGACGGCCGCGAGGGCCAGCGCGATCCAGCGCGCCGCGCCTTCGATACGTTCGTGCAGAACGGGCCACGCGATCAGCGCGATCCAAAACGGCATCGTGTAGACGAGCACGGCGACTTTGCCGGCGCCGGCGAGGGAGACCGCGAGCGTTTGGAAGAGCGTGAAGCCGGTCGTCTGCAGCAAACCGTACACCGCGGTGTCGCGCCACGGTGTCGGGCGCAGCGAGCGTCCGGATAGCGCGAGGAAAGCGAACAGGAGCAGCGCGCCGAGGACGCAGCGCACCGATGCCACGAGCAGCGGCGACGCGTCCTGCGTCGCGAGCTTGATCGTGACCCAGTTGTAACCCCAGATGAGCGTGAGGACGACGAGGCCGGCGAGCGCCTCGCGGCGCGAGCGATCGGAAACCATGACCGCAGCAAGCAACCGCGCATCATGACGCGCGGTTCCAGCAGCGGCGCTTAGTCGCCGCTCACCACGCGGCACGCCTCGATCGGGAGATCGAGCCGTACCTCGCTTCCGACGGCATGGTCGTCGAACGGCAGGGTCGACACGCGCATTCGCGTCCCGGCGACCTCGATGAGGTAGTCACGCGCGTCCCCGAGATAGGTCTGACGCACGACACGGCCGGTCAACCGATTCCGGCCGACAGCCGCGGCGTCGTCTCGGTCGGCGGCGACGAGCCGCACTTCGTGCGGGCGCACGCAGAGCGTCACCGGACCGGGCGCCGCGACGACGGCGTCCTCACGAACGCGCAAGCGCACACCGGCGAACTCGACGATCCCGCGCTCGAGCAGCGTCACGGGCAGCGTATTCGTTTGTCCGACGAAGCCGGCGACGAACGGCGAGGCCGGCTGCTCGTAGATCTCCTGGGCCGTCCCCACCTGTGCGATGCGGCCTTGGTTGAGGATCGCGATGCGGTCCGCGGTAACCATCGCCTCGGTCTGGTCGTGCGTGACGTAGACCATGGTGATCCCGGTCGTCTCGTGGATGCGGCGGATCTCGAACCGCATCTCCTCACGCAAATTCGCGTCGAGATTCGAGAGCGGCTCGTCGAGCAGCAGCGTCGCCGGTTCGACCACGACCGCACGTGCGAGCGCGACGCGCTGCTGTTGTCCGCCCGAGAGCTCGGAGGGATAGCGCTTCGCGAGATCGGTGAGCCGCACGCTTTGCAGCACGCGTTTGACCTTCTCCTCGATCGTCGCGCGCGGCAGCTTCCGTACCCGCAGCCCGTAAGCGACGTTCTCGTAGACGGTCTTGTGCGGCCACACGGCGTAGCTCTGGAAGATCAGCGACATGTGGCGCCGCTCGGGCGGCACGACTTCGTGCGGCGAGGAGATGACGCGACCGTCGACGGCAATCGTCCCGGCGTCGGGCTTGAGGAAGCCGGCGAGGAGCTGCAGCGTCGTCGTCTTGCCGCAGCCGGACGGACCGACGAGCGCCATCACCTCGCCGTCGTGAATTGCGAGATCGATCCCGTCGACGGCGTGGTGGTGCTGCGCCCCGGTATAGGTCTTGCGGAGTCCTGCGATCGTAATGCGCGCCATCAGGTGCGATTCTCCATGAAGTTGCGGCCGAGCAGACGATAGGCGATCGTGACGATCGCGAGGCTGATGCCGAGGATGAGGATCGCGAAGGTTGCGACCGCTTCGTAATTGCCGGCGTCGGAGAAGTCGAAGATCTGCGTCGTCATCGTCGCGGTGCGCGGCGTGAACAGGAAGATCGCCGAGCTCAGCTCGCGGACCGCGGGGATGAAGACGAGCAGCCAGCTTGCAAGCAATCCGTTGCGCAGCAGCGGCGCCGTGACCGAGAGCAGCGACTGCCAGCGCGAGGCGCCGAGCGTCCGCGCGGCGTTCTCGAGATCGGGATTGAGCGTACCGACGAGCGCGTTGAGGTTGCTGTACGCGATCGGCAAGAAGCGCGTCGCGAACGCGACGATCAAGATCGCCGCCGTGCCGTACAGCGCGAACGGCGGGTGCGAGTACGCGGCGTAGAGCCCGATCGCGAGCACGATCCCGGGGACGACGAACGGTGCCATCGCGATGAAGCCGAGCAGCGACGCGCCCGGGAAGAGTTGGCGCTTCGCGGCGAACGCGATCAAAAAGCCGATCCCAACCGCGATCGTCGCCGCGGCGGTCGCGTAGGTCAGGCTGTGCACGATCGCGGCGCGCGTCTCCGCATTGCCGACGATCGCCCACTGATACCAGTAGAGCGTGAGATTGCCGGGGACCGGGCCGTTGCTCCACACGCGCGAGAGCGAGGTCGCAAGCAACGCGAGATACGGCAGCACGACCGAGAGGAACGGAACGGCGAACGCCGCGATCAGCAGCGGAACGCCTGCGGCGCGGAGCGGGACGCGGCGATGGTGGCCGCCTTTTCCGCCGACGAGCGTGAAGCGGCGACGCCCCAGGATCCGTCGCTGGACACCGAGCAGCACGACCGTGGCGAGCAGCAGCGGCATCGCGTAGGCCGCGGCGAGCTCCGTGCGCACCGGGAACTGGAAGAACAGATAGAGCTGCGTCGTCACGACTTGCGTGCGCGCCGGGATCAGCAGGAACGACGGCGCGCCGAACTCCGCGAGCGCCTCGAGGAACGACATGATGAACCCCGCGATGATCGCCGGCGCGACGAGCGGCAAGGTGATCGACGTCAGCGTCTTCCACGCCGAACCGCCGAGCGTCGCCGACGCATCCTCCATCTCGATCGGGAGCAGCTCGAGCGCGCCGACGACGAACGTGAAGCAGTACGGGACGCTGTAGAGCGCCATCACGCAGATCGCGCCCGGCAGCGAGAAGACGTTGAGCGGACCGTGATCGGCGTGCGTGAGCGCGACCCAGGCGCGGTTGAGCCATCCGCTATTCGGCGCGGCGAGCAAGATCCACGCTTCGGCGCCCAGGAACGACGGTGTCACGAATGCCGCCGTTACGAGCGCGCGCAACATTTTTCTTCCGCGCAGATCGCTGCGCGCGACGAGCCACGCGAGCGGCGTCCCGAGCAGCGTCGCAATCACCGCGACGCCGGTTGCGAGCATGAGCGAGTTGACGATGGGGCGCAGGTAGATCTGCTTGGAGAATGCCTCGACGTAGTTCCCGAGCGTGACGGTGCCGCCGGGCCCTTGGATGCTGATCGCCAGCAGCCAGCCCAGCGGGAGCAGCACGAGAAACACCAGCGCGAGTGCGGCGGCCAGGAACAGCAGCGCGCTTGCATCAGGGACCCGCAGACGGATCGGCGCGCGGGGTCGGACGATCGTGGTGTCAGCCGTGGGACCCCTCCTTGCGAAGTGCGGCCGCATAGACTTCGGCGACGTGCAACGCGTGCCGCCCGGAGCCGTGCGCGATCTGATGCTTGCAGCTCATCCCGTCGGCGACGACGAGCGTCTCGGGATCTGCGGCGCGAACCGCCGGCAGCAGCGAGCGTTCGGCCATCTTCATCGAGATGTCGTAGTGTTGCGGCTCATAGCCGAACGACCCCGCCATCCCGCAGCACGACGACTCGATCGGCGTGACGTCCAGGCCGGGGACGGCGCGCAGTGCGCGCAGGACGTCGGGCATCGCCCCAAACGCCTTCTGGTGGCAGTGGCCGTGGAGGACCGCACGGCGGGGCTGCGCGTCGAGCTCGGGCGCCCAGCGATGTGCGTCGAGCTCGCGCGCGACGAACTCCTCGAACAAGAACGCGTACTGCGCGACTAGGCGCGCTTCGTCGGTCGGGACGAGCGCGAGGAACTCATCGCGCAGCGTCAGCACGCACGACGGCTCGATCCCGACGATCGGCACACCGCGCTCGGCGTAGGGCAGCAGCGCGTCGATCGTGCGCTGCGCTTCGCGCTTGGCGTCCTCGAGCTGGCCGGCGCTCAGATACGTGCGCCCGCAGCAGAGCGGGCGGCCCGGCGCACGCGCCTCGACGACTTCGTATCCGGCGGCAGTGAGGACGCGCTCCGCCGCGCGCGCGACATCGGCCTCGAACCAACGGTTGAACGTGTCGACGAAGAGCACGACCTCGCCGTGCGGCGCGCCGCGTTTGCCGCGCTGAGCGCGGAACGGCTTGGGATGCCAGCGCGGCGGACGGCGCTTGTCGGTGAAACCGGGGAGCGGCAACGGCAGATTACCGAGCAGCCGCAACGGGCCGGCGAGATACGCGAGGCGTGGAAGGGCGGCGACGATCCGCTCTTTGAGCGGAATCCCGTGCTTGGCACGATAGTGCGCGAGAAACTCGATCTTCATCTTCGCCATGTCGACGCCGGTCGGACATTCGCGGCGGCACGCCTTGCACGAGACGCACAGGTCGAGCATGTCGTAGAGCTCGTCGGAGGTCAGCGCGTCGGGGCCGAGTTGTCCGGTGAGCGCGAGCCGCAGCGCGTTCGCGCGCCCGCGCGTGACGTGATGTTCGTCGTCGGTCGCGCGATACGACGGGCACATCGCACCCGACTCGGCCTTACGGCACGCGCCGTTGTTGTTGCACATCTCGACCGCGCGGTCGAACCCGCCCCACTCCGACCAGTCCAAATGTGTCTGCAGTGGGACCGGCCCGTACGTGGGACCGTAGCGAAACAAGCGCCGATCATCCATCTTCGGTGCGTCGACGATCTTGCCGGGATTGAGCACGTTCTCCGGATCGAACGCCGCTTTGAGCTCGCCGAACGCGTCGACGATCCGGCGCCCGAACATCGACTCGTGGAACTCCGAGCGCACGATCCCGTCGCCGTGCTCGCCCGAGTGGGCACCGCCGTACGCGCGCACGAGCGCGAACGCTTCCTCGGCGATCGCGCGCAGCTTGCCGACGTCCTCGTCGCGTTTCACGTCCAGCACCGGACGCACGTGGAGACATCCGACCGAGGCGTGCGCGTAGAATGTCCCGGTCGTGCCATGGCGCGCGAAGATGTCGGTGAGCTGTTCGGTGTACGCCGCAAGATGCTCGAGCGGAACCGCGCAGTCCTCGATGATCGAGACGGGTTTGGAGTCGCCGCGCATCGACGTCATGATGTTGAGCCCTTGCGCGCGCACGTCCCACACCGCGCTCTGCGCCGCGGCGTCGGTGAGCTTGGTGACGGCGTTCGGGTAGCCGAGCTCCGCCATCGTCTCGTCGAGTGCGTCGAGTCGCGCGCGCAGCGGCTCGGAATCGTCGCCGGTGAACTCGACGAGCAACAGCGAGCCGGGCTCACCCATGACGTACCGGTTCATCGTCTCGACGAACGCCGGGATCGCGCGCGAGAGCTCGATCATCGTGCGATCGACGAGCTCGACGGCGACCGGTCCGAGCGCGACCAGTGACGACGTCGCGCGCATCGCGGCGCCCAGACTGGGGAAGTGACAGACGCCGAGCGCTTTCGCGCGCGGGATCGGCTGCAGGATCAGATCAACGGCGTTGAAGACCGCGAGCGTTCCTTCGGAGCCGACGAGGAGTTGCGCGGCGTTGAAGCTTCCGTCGCGTACGCGGTGCAATGCGTAGCCTCCGACGTGTCGCTGCACGGTCGGGATCCGCGCCGCGATCTCGCCGGCCTCACGTCGCGCGATCGCGCGCGTGCGCTCGACGAGGGCGGCGTAGCGCTCCGGTCCGTCGACCTGCCCGTCGATCTCACCGAACCACGCACGCGTTCCGTCGGCGAGGACCGCATCGATCCCAGCGACGTTGTCGGCCATGATCCCGTAGCGCAGCGAGCGCGCGCCCGAGCTGTTGTTCGCGGTCATCCCGCCGATCGTCGCGCGGCTCGCCGTCGACGGATCGACGGGGAAGAACA
>CAZABL010000074.1:0-19691 GCA_964483365.1 uncultured bacterium | reverse complement strand
CATGCTCGGGGTGCCCTTGACCCGGTACTCGATCCCTGGTAGGCTACGGGAGCCGAAGCAGGGCTGGAAGGCCCTCACCGGATGCCTGCGGGCGATCCGGTTCTTCATCAAGTGGCGGAGACCGCTTCGGCGTCTTCGTCTTTTCTTTTGTCCTTTCCGGAGAGTTTGTCATAGCACGACCGCTTCGCATCAACGAGCAGATCAGAATCCGTCAAGTCCGCGTCATCGACGACGAAGGCCAGCAGCTCGGCGTACTACCGACCGAGCAGGCCCTCGACATGGCGCGGAGCAAGGGCCTCGACCTCATCGAGGTTTCGCCCACGGCGGTTCCGCCGGTCTGCCGAATCGGGGATTACGGTCGCCTCAAATACGAGCAGTCGAAAAAAGATAAAGAGGCGCGCAAGAAACAGCGCAACTTCGAGTTGCGGGAAGTCAAGCTGCGTCCCAAGATCGACACGCACGACTACGAAGTCAAAGCGAAGATGGCCGAGCGCCTTCTTCTCGACGGCGGCAAGGTCAAAGTGACGATCATGTTCCGCGGACGCGAGATCACGTATACCGCGTTCGGGAAACGACTGCTCGACCGCGTCGCCGCGGATCTCAACAACGTGGCGTTGGTGGAGCGCGAACCCAGACTCGAAGGCAAGAACATGTTTCTCATCCTCGCACCGCGTTCGACAGCGCTTGGTCCGCCTAAGTTCGTCCATCTCAAGGAAGACACGGCACACCACGAGGCGCCCCACGTCGAAGATCATCACGATGATCACGACGAGGTGGCCTCGAGCGGAGACGAAACGGTCGCGACCATCGGGGGAGCCAGTGCCTAAAATTAGAACGCACCGCGGGACGGCCAAGCGCGTGAAGGTGAGCGCCAACGGCAAGGTGACGCACCGCCACCAGTTCGACGGCTGCGGTCACATCCTCAGCAAGAAGTCGCGCAAGCGCAAGCGGAAGTTCCGCAAAGACCAGCCGACGTTCAAAGGTGATCTCAAGCGCTTGGCGCCGCAGATCCCGTACTTGCTCTAAGAGGAGACTGACACATGGCTCGTATCAAGCGCGGTCTTCAAAAGATCAAGCATCGTCGCAAGGTGATGAAGCTCGTCAAGGGCTTCCGCGCCGCGCGTCGCCGTAACTACCGTGTGGCGAACGAAGCGCTGCTGCACTCGCTGGCGTACGCGTTCCGCGACCGCCGCGTTCGCAAGCGCGATTTCCGTTCGTTGTGGATCGCGCGCATCAACGCCGCGGCCCGCAAGGAAGGCGTCTCGTACTCGCGTCTGATCGCGGGACTCAAGAAGTCCGGCGTCGTGATGAACCGCAAGGCGCTCGCCGATCTCGCCGTGCACGACGCGGCGGCCTTCGCGCGCCTCGCCAAGCTGGCGAAGGACGCGGTCGGCACGGCGACCACCGCCGCCTGACCCCCGAGACCCGAAATTGTTGGTTGACAGGGGCCTGCCGCCTATGGTCTACTCGACCCAGATGCTCGGCTCCGCGTATTTTTATGGCTGGTACTTTGGCTTCACGGCAACGCCGTGTCGGTCGAGTTCGGCTATCGCGTAGGCAGAGCACACAGACTGCACTCACGAGCCCCTCGCCGACACGGCGGGGGGCTCGCTTGTTTTTGCGGAGTTTCCCATGATCGCAGCCCGGCCGGATGCCGATGACAACAGCACAGCCGCCGTCACCCTGACGGCCGCCTTCGAAGGGATCGAGGGGTCGTATTCGCACGGCGTGCTCGACGCGTACGCGGCACGCCGCGGCGTCGTCTTTGCGCCGCTGGGCCGCAGCTCGTACCGCGCCGTCGCACAGGCGGTGCTCGCCGGCGCCGCCGACGTCGGACTGCTCCCCGTCGACAACGCGATCGCGGGAACGATCCGCGAAGGCTACGACGTGCTCGCCGAGTACGAGCTCGATCTGCTCGCGGAGATCACGATGCGCATGGAGCACCGCCTCCTGGGCATCCCCGGTGCGACGATCGCCGGGCTGCGCGAGGTGCTCTCGCATCCGGTCGTGCTTGCAGAATGCGGGCGCTTCGTCGGAACCCTCCCCGACGTGCGTCAAATTCCGATCCCCGACACGGGCGTCGCCGCGCGCGACGTCGCCGCCGCCGGCGATCCGACCCGCGCAGCGATCGCGTCGGCTGACGCGGCGAAGCGGTACGGGCTCGTCGAGCTGGCGAACACGATCGCCGATCATCCGGACAACTTCACGCGCTTCATTTTGTTCCGTGCGCCGAATGCGACGGGACTCGCGGCGGAGTTCGAGCCCGCCGACGATTTCCGCGTCCGCAAGACGTCGCTCATGTTCGCCGTCGACGATCAACCGGGCGCGCTCGGCCGTTGCTTGACGATCTTGGGCGAGCACGGGCTCAACATGACGAAGCTCGACTCGAAGTCGCGGTTGGGCTCCGAGCACCAGTACATGTTCCTCGTCGACGTCGAGGGTGACGTGCGCGAGGAACGCTTCGCGACGGCACTCGTCGAGCTGCGTACCGTTACCGTCGCGCTGCACGTGCTCGGCAGCTATGACGCTGCGATCGCTCCGCCGCGCGTCCGTCGCGAACCGGCGGTCGTCGTCGACCGCACGCCTGCGGTGACGCCGCCGGCGAAGGACAAGGCGAAGTTCCCCAAGGTGATGCGCGACGGTCCGCAGGCGCGCACGCGCGTCGTCGTCGGTGACGTCGTGATCGGCGACGGCCGCTTCGTCGTCGTCGGCGGACCGTGCAGCGTCGAGTCGCGCGAGCAGTTGCTCGCGACGGCCGAAGCGGTCGCGGCGAGCGGCGCGACGATGCTGCGCGGCGGCGCCTTCAAGCCGCGCACCTCGCCGTACGCGTTCCAGGGACTCGGGTGGGAAGGCGTCGATCTGCTCGCCGAGGCGCGTCGCGCGACCGGGCTGCCGATCGTCAGCGAGGTGATGAGCATCGATCAGGTCGACCGGATGGCCGCCGCGGTCGACATGCTGCAAGTCGGCGCGCGCAACATGCAAAACTTCGACCTTCTCAAAGCGGTCGGCAAGACGGATCGCCCGGTGCTGCTCAAGCGCGGGCTCGCGGCGACGATCGAAGAGCTGCTCGCTGCAGCCGAGTACATCCTCGCCGAAGGGAATCCGAACGTCGTGCTGTGCGAACGCGGGATCCGCACGTTCGAGACGGCGACGCGCAACACGCTCGACCTCTCGGCGGTCCCGGTGCTGCGCGAGCGTACGCATCTCCCGGTGATGGTCGATCCCTCCCACGGTGTCGGCGTGCGGCGCTGGATCGGGCCGCTGTGCCGCGCGGCGAAGGCCGTCGGCGCGCACGGCCTGCTCGTCGAGGTCCATCCGAATCCGCGCGAAGCGCGCAGCGACGCGGATCAGGCGCTCACGTTCGACGACTTCACGAAGATCATGGCCGAACTTGCCGCGATCCCGGTGAGCTCGTGAGCGCCGTGCGCGTCCCCGGCGACAAGTCGATCGCGCACCGTGCATTCCTGCTCGCCGGACTCGCCGACGGCGTCTCGCGGTTAGGTGACATCCCCGATGGGCTCGACGTCGCTTCGACGCGCCGCGCGCTCACCGCGCTCGGCGTCGCGTTTAACGACGAGGCGGACGGGAGCGTGACCGTGCAGGGTCGCGGCGGCCGCTTTGTGCAGCCCGCGGCGGCGATCGACTGCGGCAACAGCGGAACGACGATGCGCCTTCTCTCCGGCGTGCTCGCGACGCGCCGGCTCGCCGTGACCCTCGACGGCGACGCGTCGCTGCGCAGCCGTCCGATGAAACGCGTCACCGAGCCGCTGACCCGCTTCGGCGCACAGTTCACGCTCAGCGCGCGGGGGACCGCGCCGATCGAGATCCGCGGCAACGAGCGCGCGACCGGGATCGACGTATCGGTCGAGATCGCGAGCGCGCAGGTGAAGTCGGCGCTTCTGTTTGCCGCGCTCGGCGCGCAGGGACGGACGACGCTGCGCGGCGCACTCGCCACGCGTGACCACACCGAGCGGCTCTTCGACGCAACCGGTGTGCCGTTTACCGAGCGCGACGGTGAGCTGATCGTCGACGGCCCCGCGACGCCGCGTCCGCTCGCATTCGCGATCCCCGGCGACTTCTCGAGCGCCGCATTCCTGCTCGCCGCCGCTGCTGCCGTCCCCGGTGCGAGCGTCACGGTCGAGCACGTCGGGCTCAACCCGAGCCGTACCGCGTTTCTCGACGCGCTGCGCCGCTTCGGCGCCGAGGTGACGACGACGCTCGACGCGGCGGAACCGGAGCCGATCGGACGGATCGAAGTCCGCGGCGCGGCGTTACATGCCGTCGCGATCAAACCACACGAGGTCCCGGGGCTGATCGACGAGCTCCCCCTCGTCGGAGTTCTGGGCGCCTTCGCGCGCGGCACGACGACGGTGCACGGCGCGAGCGAGCTGCGCGTGAAGGAGTCCGATCGCATCGAGCGCTTCGCCGAAGCAGCACGCGCCCTCGGCGCGGAAGTGCAGACGGCGCACGACGGTTTTGCGATCCGCGGTCCCGCCCGGCTCCACGGCGCGACGATCGCGACCGGCGGCGACCATCGCATCGCGATGGCGTTTTCGGTACTCGCCCGCGTCGCCGGCGTGCACGCGCAACTCGACGACCCGGCGTGCGTCGCCGTCTCGTTTCCCGGTTTCGCCGAAGCGCTCGGAGCGGTCGCGTGAACGAACGCCATGCCGCCGTGATCGGTCACCCGATCTCACACAGCCGCTCACCCGAGGTCTTCGCTAGGCTCGCCGCCGCGTACGGGATCCCGCTGCGCTACGATGCAATCGACGTCGAGCCGACGGAGCTCCAAGCGACGCTCGCCGCATGGAAAGCGGACGCCGCGTTCGTCGGCTGCAACGTGACGCTGCCGCATAAGACGCGGGCGCTCGCGCTCGCCGACCGCGTCGAGCCCGTCGCTCGTGCGATCGGTGCGGCGAACGTGCTCACCCGTGTTGACGGCGCGCTGATCGCCGACAACACCGACGTCGCAGGAATCGAGGACGCGCTTGCGGCGCACGGCGTTCCGCTCGCGGGCGCATACGTCGCGATCCTGGGCGCCGGTGGTGCCGCACGCGCGGTCGCGGCGGCAGCACGGCGCAACGGTGCGGCGGGATTGACGATCGCGGCACGCACGCGGGCCCGCGCGGAAGAGATCGCGCAAGACTTCGCCGCTGTGGCGTGTACGCTGCACGACGTTCCGGTCTCGACGCTCTACGTCAACGCGACACCGGTCGGGATGGTCGGACAGCCGCAGCTCTCGCTCCTTCCCGCGGACGCGCCGCGCGATGCGGTCGCGTTCGATCTCGTCTACACCCCCGCGCAGACGCCGTTCCTCGACGACGCCGCAGCGCGTGGGATGCGCACGGTGCAGGGAACCGCGATGTTCTACGCGCAGGCAGCGGCGACGTTTACACGATGGTTCGGCGTGCGTCCCGACATGCGGGAACTGGTGACGGCATGAGTCTCCGCTTTCTCACCGCCGGCGAGTCGCACGGCGCGGCACTCGTCGGGATCATCGACGGGATCCCCAGCGGGATGCCGCTCGACGTCGAGACGCTGCACGCACAAGCGCGGCGCCGCAAGCTCGGCTACGGGCGCGGTAACCGCCAGAACATCGAGACCGACGAGATCCGCATTCTCTCCGGCGTGCGCCGAGGGCGTACGCTCGGCAGCCCGATCGCGCTGCTGATGGAGAACCGCGATCACGTGCGCTGGGCGGAGATCATGCGCGTCGACGCGCCACCCGACGACGCACCTGCTGCACGTGCCGTCCATATTCCGCGCCCCGGCCACGCCGATCGCGTCGGCGGGATCAAATACGATCATGAGGATCTGCGCGACGTCCTCGAGCGTGCGAGCGCGCGTGAGACGGCGATGCGCGTCGCGCTCGGGACCGTCGCACGCTCGCTGTTGGCGACGCTCGGGATCTCGATCGTCAGCCGCGTCGTGCGCATCGGCCGCGTCGTCGACGAAACGCCGTGGCGCGACGTGAGCGCCGAGCAGATCGATGACTCGCCGGTGCGCGCGCTCGACCCCGCCGCAGCCGCTGCGATGGTGCAGGAAATCGAAAACGCAAAAGCTGCGGGCGACTCGCTCGGCGGCGTGTTCGAGGTCGTCGCGCACGGCGTCCCGCTCGCGCTCGGCTCCTACACGCAGTGGGATCGACGGCTCGAAGGTGACGTCGCCAAAGCGCTGATGTCGCTCAATGCGATCAAGGGGGTCGAGGTCGGCCTTGGCTTCGGCGCGGCCGCGCGGCGTGGCTCAGAAGCGCACGACGCGTACGAGCCCGGCGGCGAGACGCGCACGCGCTATCGCACCAACCGCGCCGGCGGGATCGAAGGCGGGATGACGACCGGACAGCCGATTGTCGTGCGCGCGGCGATGAAGCCGATCGCAACGTTGATGAAACCGCTCGACTCGGTGGATCTGCGCAGTGGCGAAGCGACCCGCGCGCACATCGAGCGCGCCGACACCTGCGCGGTCCCGGCCGCTGCGGTCATCGGCGAGTCGTTGCTCGCGCTCGTCCTGGCCGAAGCGGTGCTCGAGAAGTTCGGCGGCGATTCGCTCGGCGAGCTCCAAGAACGGGTTCGCGCCTGGGATGCGAGCGTTCGTGTCCGCTAACGTTTATCTGTGTGGCCCGCCTGGTGCCGGGAAGTCGACGATCGCGCCGCTGCTCGCCGCGCTGCGCGGCGCCGAGGCGATCGACATCGACGCCGTCGTCGAACACGAGGCCGGGACGTCCGTCGCCGCGCTCGTCGAGCGTGAGGGGATCGACGCATTCCGTGCGCGGGAGCGGCGCATCATCGCGCAACTCGCACGCAGTGACGGCGCCGTCATTGCGCTTGGCGGCGGAGCGCTCGAGGACCCGACGAACCGGCGCGCGCTCGCGGCGAGCGGGACGATCGTCTTTCTCGACGCGTCGCTGCAGGCGTGTCAGGCGCGCACGGCGAGGGAACCTGGGCGCCGTCCGCTGCTGCGCGAAGGGACGGCGCTCGCCCGCCTGTACGCCGAACGCCGGCCGCGATACGCACGTGCCGCGATCTGCGTCAACGCCGACGCGCCGCCCGACGAGATCGCACGCGCGATCGACGCGGCGCTGCGCGATGCGACGATCATCCGCGTCGACACCACGCGGCCGTACGTCGTCGCGATCGGCGGGAACGTCCTCGACGACCTTCCGGCGCACGCAACGCCGGAACCGAACGGACGCGTCGTCGTCATCACCGACGGACGCGTCGCCGAGCACGGTGCGCGCGTCGCGCGTGCCTACGAGCAGGCCGGGTTCGCAACGCGGGTTCTCCGCGTGCGGGCAACCGAAGCGCTCAAGTCGCTCGAGGCACTTGGTGGGCTCTACTCGACCTTCCTCGAGTACGGGCTCGACCGCCGCGGCTTGGTGGTTGGCGTCGGCGGCGGCACGATCGGTGACGCGGCGGGCTTCGCGGCCGCCACGTTCCAGCGCGGCGTTCCGTACGTCGCGGTCCCGACGACGCTGCTCTCCGCGGTCGACGCGGCGATCGGCGGCAAGACCGCGATCAATCTCCCGGCCGGAAAGAACTTGGTCGGGACGGTGACCCAGCCCGCGCACGTCGCGGTCGCGCCGCACGTGCTGCGCACGCTGCCGCGCCGCGACGTCGTCTCCGGCTACGGCGAGATGCTCAAGTACGGGCTCGCGCTCGACGCGGCGCTCTATGCGGCGTTGCGCGACGGCGAGCGCGCGCTGCTCGACGATCCGGCGAGCGCGCACGCGACGATCGCGCGCTGCGTCGCGCTCAAAGCCGAGACGGTTGCGCAGGACGAAGAGGATCGCAGCGGCGTGCGCGCGGTCCTCAACTTCGGCCACACCGTCGGCCACGCGCTCGAACGCGTCGCGGGCTACGGAACGCTCCGGCACGGCGAGGCGGTGATCCTCGGGATGCGCGCGGCGTTGCGCCTCTCCGTCGCCCGCGCGCACCTCGACGAAGCGGTGCACGAGGAGGCCGATGCGCACCTCGCCGAGCTGCCGATCCCCGGCGCGTGGCGAAAGCTGCGTGCGCGCGAGGTCGCCGAGGCGACGCGCGCCGACAAGAAGCGCCATGCCGGCGGGACGCAGTTCGTGCTGCTCGACGCGATCGGACGCGCGCGACTCGACAACGGGGTCGATCGCGCGCAGCTCGATGCCGCGCTCGCGGGGCTCGGCCTGCGGTGAACGTGCTGGTGATCAACGGCCCCAACCTCAACCTGCTCGGTGAGCGCGAGCCCGAGATCTACGGCCGGACGACGCTGCGCGTTCTCGAGCAGGCGGTGCGCGAACACGCGCGCACGCTCGGCATGCGGGTGCGTTTCTTTCAATCGAATCACGAGGGCAAGATCATCGACGAGCTGCACCGGCGCCGCCGTTGGGCCGAGGCGATCGTCATCAATCCGGGCGCGTTTACGCACTACTCGTACGCGATCCGCGACGCGCTCGCCGCGGTCGCGCTCCCCGCGATCGAGGTCCATCTCTCCGACGTCGATGCGCGCGAAGCGTGGCGGCGCGTCTCGGTCGTGCGCGACGTCTGCCGTGCAGCACGAGCAGGGCGCGGCGTCGGCTCGTACATCGACGCGCTCGATCTGCTCGCCGGACGCGCGTCGTGATCGCGCGCCGTCTCGGCGCCGGCGGTCCGTACGCCGGCGCGCTCGCGCTCGGCTGCATGGGACTCTCCGAGTTCTACGCGCCGGTCGAAGAACGCGAGGCGATCGCGACGATCCACCGCGCGCTCGCGCTCGGCATGACGCTGCTCGACACCTCGGACATGTACGGGCAGGGCGCGAACGAGCGCCTCGTCGGACGAGCGCTACACGATCGTCGCGAGCAAGCGCTCATTGCGACGAAGACCGGGATCGTGCGGCGCGCCGACGACCCGACGTTCCGCGCCGTCGACGGTCGCCCGGAACGCATCGCGCCGGCGCTCGACGCGTCGCTCGCGCGCCTCGGTGTCGACTACGTCGACGTCTACTACGTGCACCGTGTCGACCCCGCGGTTCCGATCGAAGAGACGATCGGCGCGATGCGCGCGCTCGTTGATGCCGGAAAGGTCCGCCTGCTCGGGCTTTCGGAGACGACGCCGGAGACGTTGCGCCGTGCCGCGACGACCGCACCGATCGCGCTCTTGCAAAGCGAGTTCTCGCTGTTCACGCGCGACGTCGAGACGAACGGCGTGCTCGAGACCGCGCGCACACTCGGAACGTCGCTCGTCGCCTACGCTCCGCTCGGACGTGGGATGCTGACCGGAACGGTACGCAGCCGCGACGCGCTCGGCGAACGCGATCTACGCCGCGCTATCCCGCGCTTCGACGAGGAAAACATGGAGCGCAACCTCGCGCTCGTCGACGCGCTCGCCGGTCTTGCACACGAGGTCGGCTGCACGCCCGCACAGCTTTCGCTGGCGTGGGTCATCGCACAAGGCGACGACATCCTCGCCGTTCCCGGCTGCGACAGTGTCGCGCAGGTCGAGGAAAATGCCGGCGCCGGAGATCTCGTTCTCTCGACCGACGTGCTGCAGCGTATCGACGCGCTCGTCCCGCCGGGAGCGGCGGCGGGTGCACGCCTGCGCGACATGCGCTTCATCAATCGTTAAACTGTTCGGACCAATCGCGATCGGCCGATAATCCGTACGCGCTGAGCGCATAGCTCAGCACGGCGAGCGCGGGCGCGATCGATCCCGCACCGGGAACGTTGGCGCAGATGATTCCCCACCCCGTCCATCCGATTGCGAGCACGGCGCGTACGACGAACTCGCCGGCCTTGAACGCCGGACGCTCGGCGGCGCTCGTTCCAATGGCAGTCATGTTCTCCACGGCAAGCCTTCCTCTCCAAGAGCGGAGCGATGGCCGCACCGTATCGTGGCCTCCTTACCGCCGCCTTACGGCGACGTCCGTAAGTCAGCCGTTCGCCCGCAGCACGAGATCGCGATCGGGCGGCGCCGCGTCGAGCAGCGCGTGGAGATGGGGGAGAAAGCGCCGCGCCGGCGCGCGTGGACGCTCCGGCTCGATGATGTCGTGCGAGGGCCCGAGGCCGACGAGCCGGTGGACGCGCACGTGCGCACCGCCGGCGGCGCGCCACAGCCGCACGAGCTCGTCGATCGCGCGGTTGTTCACCGCGGACTCTGAGACGTTGCGCACGATTTCGACGTGCGGCGCGCGCGGTGGCCCGTGCGCAGCGTCCGCGCGCAACGCGTCGGCGAGCGCCAGGATTGCGGCGAGCGCACGCGTCGTGTAACGCGGGTAGCCGTGCTTGGGAAGGCTGCGCCCGCGATCGATCGGATCCCAGTACAGAAACATATTCGGCGCGTGCGTCAGCAGCCGGCTCGCAAGCCGGCCCCAGTCGTGCGGGACCATCCCGATCCCGAGGAACGGCGCGATCGCAATCGCGCGCGAGACGCGCGCATCTTCGTGCGCGAGATGCAGCGCGAGCGCGCCGCCGAGGGAGTGCCCGACGATCACGATCTCGTCGCCGAGCTGCGATGCGGCCGTGACGACGCGCGTCGCGGTCGTCCGCAGCTCCTCCTCGACGAGCTTCGCCAGCGTGCGCGTATCCAAGTCCGCATAGCCATGGCGCGGAAGGCGCGGGACGAGCACGGTCTCGCCACGCGTATGGCGCATCTGCGCAAACTCGCGCCAAACGCGCGGACTTGCGGTAAGCCCGTGCAGCAGCACGACGACGCGTGCCGTCCGCGCGCCGTGGTGGAGCAGCACGGTGCGCATCTCGGGGGCGAGCACCGCCTCCTCGTGCGAATCGAACGACGCGACGATCGCCTGCGCGTCGATCACGTGTTTGCGAGCGCGATCAAGGCAAAGCGCCGCTCGTCGCTCTCCAACGACTCCTCGCGCAGGATCTCGCGCAGCGAGCGTGCCGCCTCGCGCGCGAAGGCACATCCCTGCGGCGTGCCCAGCGCCGCGATCGCGGTCGCACTCGTAATGAGGTCGTCGACGGCGCGCGCGATCCCGTCGTGGATCGCGCGTTCGGCGTCGTCGTGCGCGATCCGCGTCCCCGCGGCGCCCGAGGCGAGCATCAGCACATAGTCGAGCGCCGCCGCCGTCGCGAGGACGCGGTTCGTGTGCGGCGCAAAGCGCGCGTCGGTCCCAAAGTCTCCGACCGCGCGCATGAGCGCGCCTTGCAGGTCGACGACTACCCGCGCGCGCTCAGCACCCATAGTACGGAGATTTGCGTCTTGGCGTCGGGCAGCTCGTCAGCGCGGATCATACGCCAGAGGTCCTCGACCGGGAAGACGCCGACCTGCATGTCCTCTTCACCCTCGTCGTACTCCGGCTCGCCGATCGTGTACCCGTCGACGACGCAGAAGTGCAACAGCTCGTCGCAGAAGCCGGGCGCGGAGTACGCCGACCACAGTCGCGTGACGCTGGTCGCGCGGTAGCCGGTCTCCTCGCGCAGCTCGCGTGCCGCAGCCGCCTCGGGCGTCTCACCGGGTTCCATCCCGCCCGCGACGACCTCCCACGTTTCGTGTTCGAGCGGATGGCGGTACTGGCGCACGAGGAGCATCTCGCTCGGCGAGGGTCGCACGATCACGACGACGGCTTGCGAATGCTCGACGACCTCGACATCGCGCGGCGCCAAGCTTCCGTTCCGCAGCGTGTCGACACGCAGGTTCACGACCTTGCCTTCGTAGACGCGCCGTGAGCGCAGCAGCTCCATCTAGATGACGACGCTCGCGGAGAGCTCTTCGAGGATCGTCGGACGGTGCGGCTCCCAACCGAGCTCGCGCTGCGCGCGGCTGCTGTCGATCTGACAATCCGCGGCGAACGCGTCCGCCACCGGCCCCATGAGAGCGCGTCCTTCTTCGAGCGTGATCTGCGCCGGCACGTCGACGCCCGCCGCCCGCGCGCAGGCATCGGCGATCTCGACATACGGGACCGCCGCGCCGCGCGACGCGTTATAGATACCGCGCGCGATCGGACGCTCGACGAGCAGCGCGTAGAGCTCGGCGAGCGCGTCGTGACGGACCGTCGACCAGCGATTCGCGCCGTCGCCGACGAGGCGCAACTGACCCGCGCGCGCCTGCTCGACCATCGTCCCCGGGATCCCGCCGCCGTCGCCGTACACCACGCCGGGCCGAACGACGACCGTGCGCAGCCGCCCCTCCTGCGAGAGGACGAGTTCTTCGTGCGCGGGGCGCCACGCGACGAGCGGAACCGGCTGGACGGGCGCGTCCTCGGCGACGATCGCATCCCCGCGCGACCCGTACACCCACACGCCGCTCGTGTAGATGAATGCTCTGCCCGCCGGAAGCGCGTCGAGCATCGTCTCGATCGCCGCGCGGTCGAGACTCACGCCATGCTCGCTGTACTCGAATGCGCACGTGACCACCGCGTCGGCGTTGACGACGGCGCCGCGCAGCGTGTCGAGATCGCGCAGATCGCCGCGGACGGGCTCGGCGCCGAGCTCGCGCAGCGTGCGCTCCGCCTTGTCGCTGCGCGCGAGCGCACGCACGACATGCGAGCGGCGGCGCAGCTCGCGCACGACGCTGCGCCCGATGAACCCGGTGCCGCCTGTGACAAAAACCGGCATGCTGGAAGACTATCCTCCGACTGCGCGCGGACGCGCAACGATCGTCATGATGTCGAAGATCAGTGCGACTTCGACGGCTGCAAGACACGCACCGATCGCCCAATGTTGCCGCGCCGCGACGGCGACGAACGCCAGGATCGCGCTCACGCAGTACGCGATCGCCTTCGTCACGTCGGCGCGCACCGTCGGCGACTCGGGCACGTAGGCACGGCGAATCATCACGACGGTCCCCGCGATCGCGAGCGCAAGCAATGCCGACCCCAGTCCGCGGTACACGGCAAGGACGTGCAGCAGGTTCAGCCCGCCGCCGGCGACCAACACGGCGATGACGAGCAACCAAGCGATCTCGGCGTAGCGCGGATCCTTCACCCGTCCGTGTTCGCAGCGGAGCGTGCCGTCGCATCCCGAAAGCGGCGGCGTGCCGACCGAGCTGAGCCCGCATAATCCGCGCATCGAGCGGGTTCGCGACTTGCGCACGCCGCGCGGGCGGCGGGAAGCGTCCGCCTTCATCGTCGAGGGTGCGACTTTACTCGCAGAGGCAGAACGGAGCGGTCTGCGTCCCCGCGAGGTGTACGCGACACCCGAGGGCCTCGCCCGCATCGATCCCCTCCCCTACGAGACCGAGGGTGTTCCCGTCTATCGCGTGGCCGACCGTGTGTACGCTCGGCTCTCGGAGCTCGAGACACCCAGCGGCGTGCTCGGCGTCTTCGCATTGCCGGAACAGCAGGTCGAGGAGTTGCTCGCCCGCCAGGGGACGGTGCTACTTTTGGCGGGGGTTTCGGATCCTGGGAACGCCGGAACGCTCGTGCGCTCGGCGGAGGCGTTCGGCGCCGCGGCGGTGTTGTTCGGCCGCGGCGGGGTCGATCCGTTCGCCCCAAAGGTCGTTCGGGCCGCCATGGGATCGCTTTTTCGTGTCCCAGTCGCAACAATCGATGCAGAATCGCTGGTCACCGCAGCGCAAGCGAGCGATCGCCCCATCGTGGCTGCTGACCTGGAGGGAGAGGACCTGCGAACCGCTCGCATCCCCGAGCGTGCAATCGTCGCGATTGGGAACGAAAAACGTGGGGTTCGCGACTGGCTTCCCCGCTGGGATCTCGCCGTACGGATCACGCATCTGGGGAGCGCGGAAAGCCTCAACGCGGCCGTAGCCGGCAGCATCGTCCTGTACGAGTCTTCGCGTGTCAAGTAGGCTGTCAAGGCTGCGAAAAAACCCTGATCTGTCAAGACTTGGCGCGCCAACGACGCAGTGCTACAATCGGGCGAGCCGGAGCGGAAAACACGATCCGCGACGCCGCCGAACGACAGGAGAGGAACTGCCGCAACGATGCGCACTTCGGAATTCTTCTGGCATCTGTTCTCGACCACGGGCTCGATCAGTGCGTACTTGATGTACCGGCAATTGCATCCTTCGCCCGCGGGTTGACGCGGGCGCGAAAAGCGGAACTGGAGAACGCCTGGTGCAAACCAGGCGTTTCTCGTTTTATTCCCAGAGAACACGATGACGACCACCGGCACTACGGACCTCGAATCCAACCTCGCCGCGCTCGCCGCCCGTTTCCACGCGGCGGTCGAAGCGGCGTCCGACGCGTCGGCGCTCGACGACGTGCGCGTTCGCTTCCTCGGTCGCAGCGGCGAGGTGACCGCGGTGCGGCGCATGATCGGGTCGCTCCCGCCGGCCGAACGCGCCGGCGCGGGCAAACTGATCAACGACGCGGTCGAGACGCTCGACGCAGCGTTCGAACGCGCGCGGCAGCGCGTCGAGCGCAGCGCGCTCAACGCGTCACTCGCCGACACGATCGACGTCACATTTCCCGGGCCGCCGGCGCACGACGGTGCGATCCACCCCGTCCGCGCCGTCGCGATCGAGATCGCGCGCTACTTCACGCGCCACGGTTTCGCGGTGGTCGGTGGACCGGAGATCGAGACCGACGCGAACAACTTCGACGCGCTGAACATCCCGCCGGATCATCCCGCGCGTGAAGGGCTCGATTCGTTCTACTTGCGGCCCGATCTGTTGCTGCGCACGCACACCTCGCCGATGCAAGTGCGCGCGATGCGTGCGCACCCCGCGCCGATCGCGATCATCGTCCCCGGTAAAGTCTATCGCCGCGACGCGATCGACGCGCGCCATCTCTATCAGTTCCATCAAGTCGAAGGGCTGATGGTCGGCCGCGGCGTCCACTTCGGGCACCTCAAAGGGATGCTCGTCGGGATGTGTCGTGAGCTGTTCGGACCGAGCGCCGACGTGCGCTTCCGTCCCTCGTTCTTCCCCTTCACCGAACCGTCTGCCGAAGTCGACGTCAAGTGTCCGGCCTGTCTGGGCTACGGCGCCCTTCGACAAGCTCAGGGTGACATAGCGTGCCGCACTTGCGGCGGAAGCGGCTGGATCGAGATCGGCGGGAGCGGGATGGTGCATCCCAACGTCCTGCGCGCCGTCGGCTACGATCCCGACGAGCTCACCGGGTGGGCATTCGGCTGCGGGCTCGAACGCATCGCGATGAAGCGCTACGACATCAACGACGTGCGGGTGTTCGTCGAGAACGCGCCGGGCTTCGCGCAGGAGCTCGCCTAACTTGCGCGTGCCGGTGATGTGGCTGCGCGACTACGTTGCGTTGCCTGAGGACTCCAACGAGATCGTCGCGCGCCTTGCGTCGCTCGGCTTTCCGGTCGACGAAGTGATCGCGCGTCCGAAGCTCACGAACGTCGTCGTCGGACGGCTCACGAAGGTCGCGCCGCATCCCAACGCTGACCGCCTGCAGCTGTGCACGGTCGACGTCGGCGAAGAGAAACCGCTGCAGATCGCGACCGCGGCGACGAACGTCGCGGAGAACCAAATCGTCCCGGTCGCGAAGATCGGCGCGCAGCTCGCCGGCGGGTTGACGATCGCGCCGCGCAAGATGCGCGGGATCGACTCCGAGGGGATGCTCATCTCCGCCGAGGAGATCGGACTCCCCGGGGAGTGGTTTGAGGACGGGATCATGCAGCTCGACAGCTCGGTCCCCGTCGGCACCGACCTCGTCGCGTATTTTCGCCTGAGCGATCCGGTCCTCGACGTCGACGTCACCTCGAACCGTCCCGACGCGATGTCGATCGTCGGGCTTGCGCGTGAGCTCGCCGCCGCGCTCGGCGTGCCGCTGCGCGAGCCGCAAACGAACGTGAGCTACGACGGCGGCAGCGACGACGTGCGCGTCACGATCGAAACGGTCGACTGCAAGCGCTTCGTCTACCAGCGCGTCTCGGGACTGCGGGTGCGCCCGGCGAAGGCGTGGATGCGAATCCGTCTTGCGCTCGCCGGTCAGCGTCCGCTCAACAACATCGTCGACGTCTCGAACTTCGTGATGCTCGAGCTCGGGCAGCCGCTCCACTTCTTCGACTACACACGGATCGCCGGCGCGCACCTCATCGTGCGCGACGCGCGTGACGGCGAACGTTTCGTCACCCTCGACGAGCAAGAGCGCACGCTCGACAGCCGGATGATCGTGATCGCCGACGAGGAGGGACCGACGTCGCTGGCCGGCGTGATGGGCGGGCTGCGCAGCGAAGTCGTCGACGACACCCGCGAAGTCGTGATCGAGTCGGCGACGTGGACGGGCGCACGCATTCGCCGCACGAGCGCCGCGCTCAAGCTGCGGACCGAAGCCTCGAGCCGGTTCGAGAAATCGCTTCCGGTCGCGCTCTCCGACCTCGGCGCCGCGCGCGCCGCGCGTCTGCTCGAGCAAGAAGGCGGCACCGTGCGGATGCCGCGCGCGTCCGGTAAGCCTGCCCCCACACCGCAGTCGCTCACGCTCCGTCCCGCAGACGTGCGACGCCTGTTGGGATTCGACGTCGACGCGCCGGCGATCGAGGGCGCATTGCGTTCGCTCGGCTTCGCGGTGCAGCCGGGTGCGGATGGCGCGCTTTCCGTAACGGCGCCGTACTGGCGCGGCGACATCGCGATCGCGGCCGACCTTGTCGAAGAGATCGCGCGCATCGTCGGTTACGAGAACGTGCGTGCCGAGGTACCGCCGGTCGCGCCGCAGGAGATCGACAGCTCGGCGTTCGAGCGCGAGAACGAGCTTGCGCGACGTCTCGCCGGGCACGGCTACATCGAGTTCGTCACGCTTTCGCTGCAGTCGGGAAGCGTCGCACAGACCTGGCGTGACGCTGGGATCGCGATCGACGAGCCGGTCGAGATCGTCAACCCGCTCAGCGAAGATCAGCGCTGGATGCGCTTCTCGCTCGCGCCGGCGTTGTTGTCGTTCGCCGCGCGCGATCGCGCGCTGCGCCCCTACCGCGTCTTCGAGCTCGGTCACGTGTTCGCGGCCGCGCAACCCGACCCGCACGAACGCGTCGATCTCACGGTGCTCCATGCCGGCGGACCGGAGGCCTTCGGCCGGCTCAAGTCGGATGTGCTCGCGCTGGTGCGCGCGGTAACCGGCGCCGATCCGCGTGTCGTCCGCGGTACGTTTGCGTCCCTGCACCCCGGTAAGACGGCGGCGATCGTCGTCGGCGAGACGACGGTCGGCTTCGTCGGCGTCGTCGATCCCCGGCTCGCACACGCGTACGAGCTCGCCGACGACACCGCGCTCGCGACGATCTTCGTCGAAACGCTTCCCCCGCACACCGTGCGCCGCTACGTCGAACCGTCGAAGTTCCCGCCGGTCGACCGCGATCTCGCCGTCGTCGTCCCGCTCGACGTCCTCGCCGGCGATCTCGCCGAGGCTGCGCGCAGCGAAGAGTTGGTGCGCTCCGCAACGGTCTTCGACGAATATCGCGGGCCGCAGGTCGGTGACGGAAAGAAATCGCTTGCGCTGCGCATCGTGCTGCAGAGCGACGACGCGACCCTCACGGACGAGGCAGCCGACGTAGCGATCGCGCGCGTGATCGCGGCCCTGCGCGAGCGCTTCGGGGCGATACCTCGCCAGTGATGACGTGGCCCGATCTCGTCATCGGCGGGATCGCGCTCCTCTTTGCCCTCAAGGGCTATAAGCGCGGCTTCGTTTCCGAGATCGGTGGCTTCATCGCGCTCGTGGCGGCGATCTGGGCGGCGCTACGCTATCCCGGCACGCTGGACGGCTACGTGGAGTCGATGCTGCATCTCGGGCCGGGTTCCGCGCACGTGATCGGGATGACCGCCTTCGCGGCGCTCGTCTACATTGCGCTGCTCGTCATCTCCGGCGCGCTCTCGCGCATCGCGAAGCTGCCCGTGATCGGGATCGGGAACGGGATCGGAGGCGCGGCGGTCGGCATCGCGAAAGCGCTCGTTGGCGTGTGGATCGTCTTGTACGTGGCGCTCTTCTTCCCGCTTTCCGAAGACCTGCGGGGCGACTTGCACCGCTCGTCGCTCGTCGCGTTCGTCACGTCCCCCAATCCGCAGGTCGACGTCGTGGTGCGCGGCACGATGCCGTGGTTCGTGCGGCCGTTCGTCGCTCCGCTGTTTGCGCGGCACCGTGTTTAAAGCGGCACCGCTGCGCGACGGCGTCGCGATCGTCGCGGGTGCGTCGGGCGGGATCGGCGTGCCGACGGTGCGCGCGCTGATCGCCCAGGGGATGCGCGTCGTCCTCGCCGCGCCCGACGATTCGCTCCTCGACGCGCTCGTCGCCGAGCTCGCAAGGCACGGCGACCGCGTGCTGCGCGTCCCGATCGACATCACGCGACCCGACGACGTCAAGCGTCTCGTTGCCGCGACGCTCGCCGCGTACGGCCGGATCGACGTGCTCGTCAATGTCGCCGGGATCGGCTCGAGTCCGTCGTTCGTCGACACGCGTGATTTCGAGATCGAGCGTGTCCTCGCGGTCAACCTGCTCGGCCCGGCACAACTGATCCACGCCGCGCTCCCGACGATGATCGCACAACGTAGCGGCGCGATCGTGAACGTCGGCTCGATCGCCGGCGAAGCCGCCGTCATGGGCGTCTATTCGGGCTCGAAGTTCGGCCTCCGCGGTCTCAACGATTCATTGCGACGGGAGCTGCGCCAGTACAACATCGGCGTGACGCTGATCGAACCGGGGTTCGTGGCGACGTCGATGAACGGCGCGATGCAGAATCTCCCCCCGCCGGAGATCGTCGCCGACGCGATCGTCGCCGCGATCCGGCGTCCGCGCCGCAAGCGCATCGTTCCGTTCAGCTATCGTCCGGTCGTCTTCTTGGTCAAACTGCTCCCGGGATTCGTCGACCTCGTCTTCGGGCACCCTCGTATTCAGGAACGCCTCAACCGCGACGCGCGCGCCGCGCGCGTGAACTCGGGGATCTCGTGACGAGCGAAGCCGTCGTCATTACCGGTGCGTCAACCGGAATCGGTGCCGCAAGCGCGGAGCTGCTCGCCGCGCGCGGTTTCACGGTCTTCGCGGGCGTACGTAACGAGACTGACTTCGCGCGGCTGAGTGCAGCAACACCGCAGATTCGTCCGCTTTTTCTCGACGTGACCGATTCGGACGCGATCGCGCGCGCAGTGCGGGAAGTCGACGAGAGCGGACTGATGCTGCGCGGCGTCGTCGCCAACGCGGGGATCGCGGTCGGCGGTCCGCTCGAGTATCTCCCCGTCTCCGAGCTGCGCCGCGTCCTGGAGACCAACGTGATCGGCGCGGTCGCCGTCACGCAAGCCTTCTTGCCGCAACTGCGGCTGACGCGCGGCCGCGTGGTGCTCGTCGGCTCGATCTCCGGCCGCATCGCGTTTCCGCTGATGGCGCCCTACGCGGCCTCGAAGTTCGCACTACGCGCGATCTCCGACGCGCTGCGCCTCGAGCTCACGCCCGCCGGGATCGGCGTCTCGCTGATCGAGCCCGGTGCGGTGAAGACGCCGATCTGGGCGAAGGGGCGCGCGAGCCGGGACCGGCTGCTCGCGATGCTCGGGCCCGTCGCGACCGAGCACTACGGCGATGTGTTAGAAGCCCTCTTCCGCGCCACCGAGCAAGAGGAACGCATCGGAATGCCGGTCGAGCGCGTTGCCAACGCAATTCTGCACGCACTGACATCGCGGCATCCCCGCGCTCGGTATTTGCTGGGCGCGCAGGCCCGCGCGGGAAGCGTCGTCGCGCTGTTGCCTGCCGCCGTGCGCGACCGGATATTCGGCTCCGCGCTCAAGTAGTTATCGCCACGTCGTCACGCCCCCGTCATGCTGAGCTTGTCGAAGCACGTCGTGCCACGATCGCTTCGACAAGCTCAGCGGGGGTGCGCGCTTCGACAG
>CAZABL010000073.1:0-19973 GCA_964483365.1 uncultured bacterium | reverse complement strand
CGCCGCCTGCTGAGCTTGTCGAAGCACGAGCTTGTCGAGGACGTCGTGCCACGAATGCTTCGACAAGCTCAGCGGGCGGCTACGCCGCGGGATGCTTCGACAAGCTCAGCATGACGGGGATATCCTCATGACAGGACGGCGCGGTCGAGTTTCTTTCCTCCGAGCATGATGAACGTTGGCGCCTTCTCGAGCAGGGAGGCGTTCGTGCTCGGGTCGCCGGCGAAGGCGACGATGTCGGCGAGGTTGCCCGGCGTCGTGCGACCGCGGTCGGGGGTTCCGATGCAGTCGGCGGCCCAGGACGTTGCGGACTTCATGAGGTCGAGCGGGTGCATCCCCATCGACTGCAGCAGCGCGAAGTCTTTGTTGTTCTCTTTGTGCGGGAAGACGCCGGCGTCGGTGCCGTAGGCGATCTTCGCGCCGGCCGCGATCGTGCGGTGCATCCCTTCGTTGCGGATGAGCGCGGCGGCGTGCGCTTTGTCGAGCCCGTTCTGCGAGATCTTGTTCGGATTGCCGGGCTGCAGGATCGAGTCGAGCGCCCAGACCGTCGGCGTCATCCATGTGCCGCGCTGCTTCATCTCGTGCAGCGTGCCGTCTTTGACGCCGGTGCAGTGCTCGATCGAGTGCACGCCGCCCTTGACGGCCATGTTGATCCCCGGATCGCCGTGCGCGTGCGCCGCGACTTTCAGGCTGAACTTCGCCGCCTCGTCGACGACGGCTTGGATCTCGTCGAGATTGAACTGCGGGACATCGAAGACGTCGCCGTACGAGAGCACGCCGCCGGTCGCGGTGATCTTGATGAGGTCGACATGGCGTTTGACGTGCTCGCGGACCCGTTGACGAAAGCCGTACGGCCCGAACGAGACGCCCGACTCGATCTCGTGCGACACCTCGACGTACGCCGGGATGTCGTTCGCGTCGGCGTGTCCGCCGGTGATCGAGAGTGACGGCCCGGCCGCGAGGATGCGCGGGCCAACGACGAAGGCCTTGGCGATCGCGTCGCGCATCGCCAAGTCGATCCCCTCGCCGCCGCCGACGTCGCGCACCGTGGTGAAGCCGTTGGCGAGCATCGCGTGCGCGTTGCGCAGCGACTGGAGCGCAGCTTCCGCAACCGAGCTCGCCGAGCGTCCCGGCTGCGCGAGATACGTCGAGACGGTGACCCAGTCGGCGACGTGCGTGTGCGCGTCGATCAGGCCCGGCATGAGCGTGGCGTCACCCAGATCGATCACCGTCGCGTCATGAGGCGCGTCACCCGCGGAGGTCGAGACGATGTTCGCGCCCTTGATGACGAGCACGCCCGGCGTGTGCAGCTGCACACCGTCGAAGAGGCGCGCGGAGCGCAAGACCGTCACGGCGTCGGCAGCACGAGCCGCGCCGGGCCACACGGCGGCCCCGACCGCAGCGCCCAGACCGGCGAGAAAGCTGCGCCGGCCCATGAGCTGGAACGCGCCTGCGAAGAGGCTGGGATCGAACCCGCCGTGCGGGCAACGGCAAGTGAACGGATCGTGATGATTCGCCATGGGGCACGCTACGCCGCGGCGCGGACGCTCCCTTTAGCCGCTTGCAACGCGAGTGAGAAACATCGTCCAGTACGTCGGCTCGATCCCGAGATCGCCGCGGAACGGCAGGTCGAGCTCGAAGATCAGCACCCACACCGAGACGACGACGCACACCAACGCGCCCGTCATGAACATCATGACGTGTTCGTTCTTCCCGCCCATCAGGTAGCAGAACGCGAGCAGCGCGAGCGCCCCGATCGCGAGGACGGCCCACTGGAACGGCGAGATCGCTGCGACGTTGTCCGCGAGCCGCGCGCGGCGGTCGGTGTGCATCTCGGTGAGATCGCGCAGCAGCGCCGCCTGCAGGTTCGCTTGCCCCGCGTCGCGCGGCGTGGCGGAAGCGACCCAACCGATCGTCTCGGTCAGGATCTGCTCGCTGAGCGGGCTGTCGGCGCCGATGCGCATCGCGGGCCATTCCTGATCGATCATCACGTGTGCGTACTGCACCATCGCGTCACTGAGCCGTCGGCCGAGCGGATTCGGCACCGCAGACGCGAGGTGCCAGGCGTTTGCGCACGCGGCTGCTTCACGCGCGACGCGTTGCTGCGTCGCGTCGTACTCTTGCCACACGATCGCGGTGACGAACGCCAACAGGACCGCGTAGATCGTGCCGACGACGGCGACGATGACCCCGGCGACGTCGTTGTTCTGAAAGATGTCGGCGTTCGAGATGACGCGGCGCAGCACGAGTCGACCCGCACACGCGAACGCGACGGCGAGGATCAATGCGCTGCACAACAGGGCCCAGGCCGACATGTTGTGCAGCGACGTCATCACAAGCGCTCAGTCGACCTCGCGCGCGTTGAGATCGACGAGTTCCCCGTTGATCCCGCTCGCGCGATCGCTGGCAAGGAAGGCGAGCGCGTCGGCGACCTCTTGTGGCGTCGCCGCCGCGCGCAGTTCCGCGGGATCGAGATACGCGTGCGCCGCTTCGGTCGCGACGCCGCCGAGCACGAGTGCGTTCGAGACGATCCCGTCCGCTTTGTGCTCGCGCGCGATCGCCGCCATCAGCGTGTTGACGCCGGCTTTCGCGACGCCGAACAGCCCGCGCTCGGGCGCCGGGTCCTTCGACGAGCCGGCGGTCACGACGAGCAGGCGCCCGCGCGACCGCGCGCCGTCGCGATACGGCTGCCGCAACATCGCGCGCAGCGCCGGCATCGTGAGGTTGTACGCGGTCTCGGTGAAGGCGACGAGGTTCGCGCGCAGGTCTTCGAGCGTCGACTCGACGAGCGGTCCGGTGCGTCCTCTGCCGGCTAGGCTGACGGCGGCATCGACACGTCCGAAGCGCTCGATGCACGCATCGATCGTGTTTGCTGCGGCGTCCGGATCGGCGAGATCGGCCGCGAACGGGACGGCGGCACCGCTCTCTGCGTCGTCGAGCAACCCGTCGATCGTCGCGCGCGCGCGCTCGAGCGAACGCGAGACGACGAGTACGCGCGCACCCTCGGCGACGAACGTCGCGAGCGTCGCGCCGCCGACACGGCCCGTCGCTCCGGCCAGAACGATCGCGTCGCCACCGAGCAGCATCAGCTCGGCGCTACACCCGCGCGCTTGTACGCGCGCTCGTCTTCGAGCAACGAACGTGCCAGCGGCAAGATCGCTTCCGCTTGCCACACGCCTTGCACCACGGCGAAATCGCCGTTGTCGTTGCGCAGCTCCCAGCTCGGACGTTCGTTACATCCGAGCTTGCCGAGCCGCGCGTTGCCCTCGTGCAATGCCGCGACGAGCGCCGGACTGCGCATCGCCTCGCGGAGTTGCGCTTCGTCGAGCCCGGCGAGCGCGGCGACGCAGCGCACGGCTTCCACTTCGCGCCCGAGCATGCGGCCTTCGACCATCGCCGCATGCGAGACGCGGCGCGTCATCGTCACCGCGTTCGCGCCCGCTGCGATCGCTGCTGCGGTCGCCGCGTTGGCGTGCCAGGTCGACGTCTCGACCCCTTCGCACCACGTGGCGGCGAGCGCCGTTCCGTACGCCAGGGTGCCGCGACGATAGAACCACGCCTCTTGCTCGTGCGTGAACCCGACCGGCTGACCCTCGGCGAGAGGGGCGATCACGATCTCGAGCCGCACGTCGTCGGCGAGGGTCGCTTCCAATGCGGCGAGGGCCGGATTCGCGGCCAAGCACCAATGCGAAAGGACGTCGACGAATGCCGTTACCTGCACGCGGCAGCACTTCTCGCCCTCGCCAAGGCCGCCTTTGCAACGGGGCCGTTAAGAGCCCGGCAAGTGTTCATCAACCTCCGCCACGGCAGGGCAACGTTGCGCTAGGATGGGCTGGCGGAAACGGTTGTCCGCTACTCGGAGGATGTCATGGAAGATCGTCTCAGCAAGCGACCTCTGCTTTTCACCCCGGCAGCGTACGCCGACGCCGGACGGCGCCGTCAACTGCTCGGCGTCGATGCTCCCGCCTATACCGCGCGACTGGACGGGTGGCGCGATGCCGACGGCGAGACGCTCGCGATCGGCGGACGGGTCGCGGGCGCGACGCTCGACGGGATCGTCGTTCCGGTGAGTCCGGAGCAGCTACAGCGCGCCGACCGTGCCACGGCCAAGTCAGGTCTCAAGCGCTCCATCGCGATGGTCGACGTCGACGGCGGCACACGCACCTGGGCGTTCATCTACACCCGCGGATAGTGAACCGCCTCGTCGCGACGGCGCAGACCCGAGCACAACACGTCGAGTTCGACGACGCCGCTGTGCGCGACGGTAGCAAAGAGATGTTGCTCGCAGACGTAGCGAACGCCGCGGCGCCGCATGTAGAGGCGGTACGCGGCATGGGGTCGATCACCACAACGATCGAGCTGACTACTCACCATCTCGAACTCGTCAGCGTCACCGAACCAGGTCGTAAAATACTCCGTCAACTCGGCGCCGCCCGTTCCCACGCACAGCCCCTGCGGTAGTAGCGCCCGAAATCGTACGCTGGGCGCAAGCGTGTAACCGGCGCCGCGGAAGTCGCGTTGCGCGATCGCTTCCACGAATCGTTGTAACGGCGAGATCGCCGTCGTGATCATGATCCGTACCCCCTTCGACCCATCATACTCAGAAACCGAAGGTGTGGAAGCTCCCACCATTCGTTATAGCGAATAGCAGGGAGCGTGCGGACGCCAAGGAAGTGTCGGCCCTTGACCGATCTCGCACTACCTCTCGCGACGAGCTCGCGCGCGGTCCCCGTCCTACTCGCCGAGCCGCCCGGCGCTGCGCGTCGTCCCTGTGTCGTGCTGCTGCACGAACGCTATGGTCTCGTGCGGCACACGCAAGAGCTCGCGCAGCGGCTCGCCCTCGAGGGATACCTCGTCGCGGCGCCCGACCTGTTCCACGCGGTCCCCGATCAGGACGCTCTCCATCGTGGTGACATCAAGGTTCCCAGCGACGACGTCGCGACGCTTGCCGACCTCGAGAGCGTCGTCGCGCTGCTCGCCGCGCACCCACGTTCCGACATCGACGCGCTCGCGATGGTCGGCGTCTGCCAGACGGGACGCTTTCCCCTCGTCTACGACGCGGCACACCCGCTGCGTGCGTGCGCAGTTTTGTATGGAGCTGCGCAGGATCGCGAGTGGGAAACGCACGAGCGCTTCCCGGTTGGGTTGCGCGAGCTCATCGCACGCGGCCGTGCGCCCGTCTTGGGGATGTTCGGCGAACGCGACCACGCGATCTCGATCGACCACGTGCTTCGTCTGCGCGGTGCGCTCGAAGAGGCGAACCGCACGTACGCGATCACCGTCTTCCAAGACGCGCCGCACGGCTGGCTCAACGACACGATGCCGGGGCGGTATCATCGCCGGCAGGCTGCCGCGGCGTGGGCCGAGCTCACGATGTTCCTCGGACGGCACCTCAACGGCAAGGCGCCGGAGGGCTCCGTCGAGTGGTGCTTTTCGTGCACCAAGCACGACGACTACGATTTCCACGCAAACGTCCGTATGGAGTAAGCATGACCGCGGAAGAACGGCTCGATCCACGCTTGACGAAGGAGCGCACGGCACTCGTGCTCTTCGACGTCCTCCAAGATTACGTCCATCCCAAGGATCCGCAGAAAGCGGAAGTCTTGCGCGAGCGACGCCTCCTGGAGCACTTGCGCGAGCTCGTTGCCGGCGCGCGCGCCGCCGGTCTGCGCACCTTCTATCCCGCCGCGAGCCACGCGCCGGACGGTTCGGATGTCGTCAGCCGGTTACGTGACACCGACATGGAGCTGCGACCGTGGACCGACGGCGTCCAGCCGTTCCGTCCGATCGTGCGCCGCGGCGAGTCCGGTGCGGCGATCGCCGCCGGACTCGAGCCTATCGAAGGCGACGTCGTCGTTCCGAAGCATCGCTGGAGCGCGTTCTTCCAAACCTCGCTCGAGCTCAACCTGCGCTCGCGCGGGATCGACACGATCGTCCTTGCGGGACTGTCGACCGACGTCGGGATTGCGAGCACCGCGTTCACCGCGCGCGATCTCGATCTCGGCATCGTCGTCGTACGCGATGCCTGCTGGAGCCATCGCGACGGCAACCACGACTTCTTCATGGATCGCGTCTTCCCACGCATGGCGCGCGTGATGAACGCCGCCGACGCCGTCGCCCTGATGCAGTCGGCGGTGCCCGCATGAGAACGCCGCTTCGTCTCGGCGCGCTCGGAGCCGCGCTGGCCGTCATGCTCATTGCTTCACCCGCGAACTCGGCGAGCGATCCGGTCGGCGACGCCGCGCTGATCGCCAAAGCGCGCGCCGAGGGCAACGTCGTCGTCTACAGCTCGGTCTCGAATGAAGACTCGAACAAGCTCGCGCAGCGGTTCCAAGCGCAATACGGGATTCAGGTCCACGTGTTGCGGCTCGAGAGCAACCAGATCCCCGCGAAGTTGCTCGTCGAGCAGCGCTCGGGAACGACCAACGCCGATCTCGCGATGTCGCCGACGCTCCAGATGTACGCGCTCAAGAGCTTGGGAATTCTCGCCTCACAACGCGTCGCGGAAGAGCGCGACTACATCCCGGCCGCGCTCGACAAAGACAGCATGTTCGGTGGGATCCTGATCAACACCGACGCGATCGTCTTCAATCCGGACAAGCTCAAAGCCGCCAAGCTGACTCCGCCGCACAACTGGGCGGACCTGACGCGACCGGAGTGGCGCGGGCAGTTTGCGATCTTCAACCACTCCTACGAGTGGTATCTCGCGATGAAGAAGACGCTTGGCGCGGCGCAGGCGCAAGCGCTCATGCGCGGCCTTGCGGCGAACCAGCCGCACCTCGTCACCAGTCACCAACTCGCGCTCAACGCGACGGCCGACGGCGAGTACGTCGCTGCGGCGAACGCGTTCGCGTATGACGCGGCGCGTCAGAAGCACGACGGCCGGCCCATCGACTTCGTGAACGCGCCGCCGACGATCGCCGAAGTCAACGCGGTCGGCGTCGTGCAGCGTGCTCCGCACCCGAACGCCGCGCTGCTCTTCAAGCGCTGGGCGATGTCGCGTGATACGCAGCAGTTCGTCGTCTCCGCACTCGGCCGTTCCTCAGGCCGCAAGGACGTCAAGCCGACGAATCCCGCGGTGTGGAACGGCCAAATGCGGATCGTGATCAGCGATCCGTCGAACGCGAACGACTACCAGCAGGCGTCGCACGAGTTCGATCAGATCTTCGGAAGCGGCGCCTAGGGCTAGTTCAACGCGGCGAGCTCGGCCGCGACGGTGGCGGGATCGAGTGGCACCAAGCCTTGCTCGGTGTCTTTGCCCGCAGCGACGATCGCCTGCCCCTCGCGTGAGAGCACCATGCGCAGATACTCTTTCACGAACGGATCGAGCGGTGCGCCCGGGTGTCGATTGACGTAGATCCGCAGGCCTGATGCGAACGGGTAGCTTCCGGCTGCGACGTTCTCATACGACGGCAGCACGTACGGCTTTCCGTCGGCGGTCGCAAGCGGGACGAGCTTCACGTCCGGGACCGTATTTGCGTCGAAGAATCCGACCAGCCCGATCCCGTACGGATCCTGTTCGACCGCCTTGACGACGTCGGCCAGATGATCGAACGTCTCGTAGCGCGCCGGGAACGGACGGTTCCCGAGCAGGTTCTTCCGCAGCGTCGTCGCCAGCGCGCCGTCGTCACGAGGTCCGTACAGATGGATCTCGCGATGCGCCCATGCGCCTTGCAGACCCAGCTGATTCCAGTGCGTGATGTCTCCCTTGCCGCTGCCCGAGGTGAAGATTCGCGCGACTTGCGCCATCGTCAATCCGGTGAGCGGGTTCTTGGCGTTGACGTACACCGCCGGCGGGCTCTTGTGCTTGGGATGCGTGAAGCCGTCGTAGCCGATCAGAATGTCGGTCGGCATGTAGCCGTACATGTCTTTGAAGGCGGCCAGATCGTCCGGCCAGCCGGGCCGCCCCATCGGCGCCATCGCAGAGACGCCCGCCGTCAGCCCGCCGATCCCCGTCGACGATCCCTTCAGCAGCAACGTGATCTTGATGCCGGGATGCGTTTTGATGAAGAGCGCGTCGAGCGCGTCCATGACCTCTTGCGTCCCGTCGTCGCCGACGATGTAGACCGAGCCGTCCGACCGCAGGTACGGCGCGTCTTTCGGGACGGTCACGGGGTGTGGTTCGTACGGGAGAAGTCCGCCGACGTCGGCGCGAGCCGTCGCGCTGGACACAGCCAGCGCGCAGACCATCGCAGCAAGAACCCGCTTCACTTCGTCTCCTCCAGCTTCGCCAGCTCGGCTGCCGCTTCGTGCGCGGTCAGCGGCAGATAGCCGCCCGGCTGCGAGGCGATGATTTGCTGTCCGTCTCGTGAGAGGACCAGCCGCAAATATTCTTTGACGAACGGGTCGATCGGTTTGCCCTTCTCCTGGCGCACGTAGAAGTACAGATAGCGCCCGAACGGGTACGTTCCGTCGACCACATCGCTGTTGCTGGCGTTCGAGTAGGTACCGCCCGACTTTGCAGCGAGCGCGATGCTCTTCACGCCGCTATCGGTCCGCCCCGTCGCGGCGATACCGATCGTGAAGGGATCTTGCGCGACCCGCTTGAGGATCGCCGCGGTATCCGGATATTGTTCGACGTTGGGAGCGAACGGTCGATGGTGGAACTTGACCGCCTCATAGTTCCCGAATCCGCCGTAGGCGAACGCGCTGACCGGAATGATCGGCGCGCTCTTCCACTCGCCCGACTCGCCCAGCTGTCCCCACGACGTGAGGTCGCCGCTCGGATCGCCGGTCGTGAAGATGCGCGTCACCTCTTCCAGCGACAGCTTGTCGATCGGATTCGCAGCGTTGACGTACACGGCGAGTGATGTCGCGAGCTGTTTCGAGGCGTACGCCGTGTGTGCGACCTTGATCTCGAGCGGCTTCTCGCCGACGATCTTCTCGTACGGCACCAGCTCGATCGGGGTGACCGCGCGGCCCAACACCGCGAACGGCGTCACGCCGTGGGTGAGCATCGGAATTCCCGTGCCCGTGCCCTTGAGCTCGGGCGCGAACGCGACTCCGGGATGCGTCTTCGTGAACAGCGCATCGAGCCGTTCGAGGATGTATTGTGCGTGCTCTGCGCCGCTGATGCGAATCGAGCCGTCGCGCAGGACATAACTCGCGCCCTTGGGCGGCGCGACTGCGGCCGCCGGCTGATACGCCAGCAAGTTGGAGTCCACCGCGACGGTGTCAGCGGCGACGGCTGCGCCGGACGCACAGACGGCGCCCGCGACGAGCACCGTTAGTACGCGCGAAAGATGACGGAACACGGTATCTCCTTGCCTCCTTGCTGCAGGTAGGATCAGATGTCCAAGACGAGATGGGGACTCTTCGCGCGAGAAACGCAGACGAGGATCTTGTCGCCGCATTTCCGCTCGCTGTCGGTGAGGAACACGTCGCGGTGATCCGGCTCGCCTTCGAGCACGCCGGTGATGCACGTCCCGCATACGCCCTGTTCGCACGAGCGAGGGACGTCGAGCCCGCAATCGGCGAGGACTTGCAGAATGCTCGCCTCCGACGGTACGGCGAAGGTTCCGCCACTGCGCGCGAGCGTCACCTCGAACGCGTCGCGCGGTCCCTTGTCGGCGAGCGGATCGGCGGCGAAGTACTCGCAATGCACCGCGTCGGCCGGCCAGACAGCGGATGCTGCTTCATGCACGAGATTCATGAACGGTGCCGGCCCGCAGATGTAGAGGTGCGCTCCGTCCGGCCGCTCACGCAGCAGATCTTCCAGCGCCGCTTTCACCTGCGCTGGTTCGAGTGCGTAATGAAACTCGACCGTCGCCGCGTCGTCGCCCGTGGAAAGCGTCTCGTGGAACGCCGTCGCAGCGACGGATCGGGTGAAGTAGTGCAGCGCGAACGAACCGGCCGATGCCCGAAGGTGGCGGACCATCGAGTAGAGCGGCGTGATACCGATCCCACCGGCGATCAGCAGATGGTGCTGGGCACCGTCCTGCAGCGGAAAGTGATTGCGCGGCGCACTGATCGTGACCGTCTCGCCTTCGCGCAGCTCGTGCATCGCCATCGAACCGCCGCGTGAGTCCGGCGCAAGGCGCACCGAGACGTGGTACGCGTCGGTATCCTCGGGTCCGTTCGTCAAGGAGTACTGCCGCATGAGACCGTTCTTGAGGCGTACGTCGATGTGCGCGCCTGCCGACACCGGCGGCAACGGCTTTCCGTTCGCGCTCACGAACGCGATCGAGCGAATCTCTTCCGCCTCATCACGAATGCGCGCGACACGAACGAGAATCGTGGCCGATGCCGGCGCGACTCTCGGCCGCCGGAACGTCTTTCGCACGAAGCTCTCGATCCCGCTATAGCCGAGTGCCACGACGCCGATCATCCCGAACAGCATGAGCACCTGAACGAACGCGCCGCCGAAGTGACCGGTGTGGAGCGCAAGCATCCACAAGTAGAGCTTCGAGCCGACGCTCATCGCCTCGTAAGGCTGGTACGAGACGACCTTCCCGTTGCGCGGGTCGATGTAGACGTAGCTGCGAGCGTCACTATGCGGGACGTTTTGCGGCACCAGCGCGATTTCGACTGTCGGCTTTCCCTTCGCGGGGTAGCGCAGCGATGCCCAGTTGAACGGCCCGCCGATCAATCCGCGCGCCTCTTCCCACGCCCGTTGCATCGAAATCGTCTTGGAAGCCGTCGCTGCGCCGGATGTCGCCGCGTGATGCTTGAGCGCAGGGAGTTTGCGCGGCCCGCCTTCCTTGATCTCGGTCGAGCGCGTCGCGGCGTACAGCGTCGCTTTCGCCCAGTTCAATGAAAGCGGAACGGCAGTGAACGCGACGACGAAGATGACGATGCTCGAGTAGACGCCGACCGTCGTATGGAGGTTCAGCGTGAACGCTCGGCCGCGTAAACGAGGATTCAGTTTCAGCGCGCTCTTCCACGCGCTCGAACGACGCGGCCACCACAGGAACACACCGCCCACGATGAGCACGACCGTAAAGAGCAGCGACGCGTACCCGATGATGAGCATGCCGCCCGCGTCTTCCATGAACTTGAACCGGTGCAGCGCCTCGACCGTGCCGAACAATCCGCCGTAACGAGGTAACTGGCCGAGGGCCGTTCCGGTGCATCCGTCGACGTAGACTTGATCCTGATTCGAGAAGCGCACCATCGTCGACGCGGTCGGCGAGCCGTAGAGCCACACGTAGATGACGTGACCCTTGGGATGGTAGCGAGCGGCAGCGGCGGCGATGCTGTCGACCGGCAGCGGACGCGTGCACGACGGGATCACCATCATGTGCGGATAGGTGACCCGGTCCTCGGCGGGACGAAGGACGATCCATGCACCGGTGACGGCGAGATAGACCACGATCAGGCCGACGGTGAGACCGACCCAGCGATGAACCTGCGTGACGGCAATCCGAAGCGGGGTCATGGTCAGTGCATTATCGAGAGCGCTTCCTTTCACGAACCTTTCAAACGGCGTGAAAACGGAAGAATTTTCCGTTCTCAGCTTTTTGCCAGAAAAGTTACATCCTCTTCCCAGCTAATCCGGATCTTCGTCGCCGATCGGCATACCCGGCGGTGGTGCCAGCGGCGTGTGACGTTCCGTCGGTTGCCACGGACGCGTCAGAAAGCGCGTGATGTCGTCGGCGAGGAGCTGTTCGTGTGCGCGCTCCGCGTCGTCGGCGTGCGCGCTCGGGTGAAGTCGCGCACGCACCGCGCGCAGGCGGTACGCCGCCTCCGCGCGTACCTGCGGCATCGTCGCCGTAGCGGCGAGGTCCATCAAACGATCGACCATCGAGCGCTGCACCGCGCGCGCGAGCTCACGGTGATACCCATCACGCCCGGTCGTCGCAAAGACCGAGTCCGCCGTCTGCGCCAGAACCTCGTCGAGATCGGGGAGCGCCGGGTGAAGCGCGTGCTGCTCAATGAGACGCGCCGCACGCTGCGGGTTGAAGAGCAGCTCGAACGTCATGTCGGCTGCCGATGCGGCGGGAGAGACCGTATCGAACACAAGCCCCGTATAGCGTGGGAAGAGCTCGCGCGTCGCCGGATACGTATGCGGGCGCGGCGGGAGCCGATCGGTGACCGACGCTGGGAGAGCGAGCGCGTCCGGCGTCACCGTCGCGAGAACGGCAGCGAGCGCGCGGCGTTGCTCGGCGGCAGCGACCGGGCGGAGCGGTTCTTGGCCGTCCCCGCGTAGTGCGTAGGTGTACCAGTCGCCGCCGATCAGCTTCGTCGCCGCCTCCGCTTGATAGCGGTGATGCAGGTAGAGCGGGACGAGCGCCTCTTCCATCGTCGCAACCGGCATCCCGGTGCGGATCACGCTCTCGCCGAAATGGTCGAGCGAAAGCCGCCGCACGCGCATCTCGTGTAGAAGCGCCGCCGTCGCGTCGGAGCCGCTGTCCCAGAGATGGGTTTGCGGATGCGCGCTGCCGGCGGGACGCGCGTCCTGATCGGTGAGGAAGATCAGCCCGCGCTTGCGCGCGTTTGCGATGATGCCGTCGAGCTTCGGAGCCGCCGCGTTCTCGACGCCGAAATCGGCGTAGCCGTAGGTGATCGCGACCTTGTCCCACGCGCCGATTCCCGTCGCGTAGGCACCGCTCAGATCGATCCGTCCGTCGTTGGTGAGAGCTACTTCGGGCGGCGGGTAGTCCATCACCGAGGCGCGGCCTTCTGCACTGGCGATGAAGTTGTGGGCGAGACCGAGCGTGTGTCCGACTTCGTGCGCAGCGAGCTGGCGCAGGCGCGCGAGCACCATCTTCTGCGCCGCGTCCGCATGTTCGTCGCCGCGTTTGTAAGGTGCGAGAAGTCCCTCGGCGATCAGCCAATCTTGCCGGCCGCGCAGCGAACCCAGGATCACCGCGCCTTTGATGATCTCACCGGTCCGTGGATCGACGATGCTCTGTCCCATGCTCCAACCGCGCGTCGCACGGTGAACCCACTGGATCACGTTGTACCGCACGTCCATGGGGTCGGCGCCTTCCGGCATGACCTCGACGCGAAACGCGTTGCGATAACCCGCCGCCTCGAACGCCTGATTCCACCAGCGCGCGCCTTCGATCAACGCGGTGCGAACCGGTTCGGGCGCGCCGCGATCAACGTAATAGACGATCGGTTTAACGGGGTCGCTGATCACCGCCGCTGGATCGGCCTTTTGCAGCCGGTGGCGCCAGATCAACGATTGCGTCATCGGCACGCCGAGCGGTGCCGAATAGTCTTGGTACTGCGTTGCGAAGTAGCCGGCGCGCGGGTCGCTGCGGCGCGGTGCGTAGCCGGGATCGGGAAGCGCGATGAACGACTGCCGTTCACGCACGGTGATCGCGGTCGGCGTCGGCGTGACGTCTTGGACATACTGACCGGGATCGTCGCCGGTGAACGTCAGCGTCGCTTCGATCTCGCTGTTGCGCGGGAACGCTTTGAGGTTGGGGAGGTAGAGTGCGCTGCGCGACGCGTCGAGCTTAAACGTCCCCTGCTTTGCCGCTTTGAGCGCGTCGACGACGCCGTGCGCGTCGTGCAGCGCGAAGTCAGTCGCGTCGACGAGGACATGTCCGTCACTCTCCGCGGCGACGGTGAATCCCCACAGCACCGACTGCGCGAACGAATCGGCGACGTCGGCGCGTTCGTCGCTGCTGTCGGTGTTCGCGCGGAACATGAGGTTCGGCTGCACGAGCAGCACGCGCGGTCCGCTACGGTCGAAGCGAACGATGCGCGTCTCGCCAAGCTGATCGCGGTCGAGCCCGATGTCGTTGCTGCCCATCCCGCCCGGCAACGACGTTTGGTAAATAAATTCTCTACCAATCTGCGGGATTTCGATCCACACTTTTCCCGCTTGTGCGTCCCAGTACAGAGGGAAGAGCCCGTCCTTGCGCTCCATGCCGCGCGTCTTTTCAGCGATCGTCGGTATCGCTGCAGACTGTTGTGCGCCAACCGGCGCCGCACCGAGGAGAACGCAAAGTGAGAGCAGCGCACAAACGGCGCGCCGAACGCGACTGATCATCGCTTGCCTGTTCCGTCTCGCCGGCCCAGAACCCGTTAAATCGTCACCGAAGAGCGACACGAGTTCGCAGATTTCACTCTGCTTTCGCTTGTATCGTAGAGATATGAAAACCGCCCTTGCAGCATCCGCCTTGATCCTCGCCGTCGCGGCGCCCCTGGCGATCCAGGCGGCTCCGGAAGACGGGCGGCCGATCACGGGAACGATCGTCAGCGTCGATAGCAAGTATCAGTTGACACTCCAGGACAACCAAAAGCACACCGAGACCGTCGTCCTCCACCAAGGAACGATCATCAATCCGCTCGGCGCGCGTCTGCTCCCCGGCATGAACGTCACGATCCTCGGCGCTTCGGTCGGTCCGGACCGTGTCGCCGCCAACGAAATCGACTCGAACTCGCCCGAACCGTTCCACCCCATCGAAACCGTACACCGCCAAGACTTCGGTTACTAAGCGCGACGCGACGTCGCGTCAACGGTGAGCGCATGCCGTTGCGTGCGCTCACCGATCAGGGTAAAGACGCAACGCGTAATACGTCGTGGTGACTTTGCACGAGCGGGTGTATAAGCGGCGCCACTCCATGATATAACCGTACGTACCGACGCTGGCGGGTGACGACGGCTATGGAGTGCCCCCCGTGCGCAAAGGAAGGCCGAGCTCGACGTATCTCGCGACCCCGCCGCGACTTCTTCGCCGGCTGGCTGATCTCGCACGTCGCCCACTCGGCGTCGTCGTTGCGGCCGGTGGCTACGGTCGCAGCGCTCTTCTCCGCGAGTACGTCGCCGGCGAGTCGTCGGCCGTGCTGCTCGAGCTCTCGACACAGCACACCTTTCGCGAGGCGATTCGCGACCTGTGCGAGACACTGCGCGACGTCGCTCCGGGTGCGAGACTTTCGTTCCCCAGCGCATACGCGCGAGCCGCAGAGCGTTCGCGTTCCGCGCCGATCCTCGCACGCTGGCTCAGGCATCACCTCGAGGGACGTGAAGTGGCGATCGTCGTCAACCGCGTTCATCGCCTCGGTCCCGACATCGCGACGTTCGCCGAGTTCGTCGAAGCACTCGTGCGGCAGACAGGCAGCTCCGTTTGCGTCCTGGTCGGGAGCGAAGAAGACGGCGACCTGCCGATCCCGCGTTGGCTCGCCGACGATCTCACCGCGCCACCGTTACGCTCCGACGAACTCCGCTGGACGCTCGATGAAGCGCGCGAGGCCGCGCGCGCGCGCGGACTTGCGGCCGCCGACATTATCGAACGTGCACACAGCGCATCGCAAGGACGGTTCTTCGAGCTCCTGTACGCGATTCGCACCGGCCGAATCGCTGAAGCAGGCGATGATCCGGTCGCGATCATCCTACGCGAACTCAGCGACGACGAGCGCGAGTTCCTCGACCGCACATGTCTCTTTCATGGCTTCGACGCGAAGGTCACGCGCGCGCTCGGGCTCGCGCTCCAGCCGCTGCTTGACGCCGAACGACGGCTCGAACGTCTCTTGGTGCATCGCGTCGGAGATACGTTCCGTTACGACGACCGGCTACGTCGCAAAGCCGAAACCTGCCTAGGTGAACGTGACGCGCTGTTCGCGAAGGTCGCCGACGCATCGGTCGAAGCGTTGGAGACGCTGGGCCGCTTCGGCGATGCGCTGCGGTTGGCGTGCTCCCTGCAGGCGTCCGGGCGCCCGCGCTCCCTCCTGCACCGACACGGGGTCGTTCTCGAAGATTGCGGGGAGGTCGAGGCGGTCGACAGCGCGCTGACGCTCCTGGATCCCGAAAACGACGACGCGGTCGTGTGCCTGTTGCGTGCGACGCGTGAGTCGCGTCTGGGTCGCAGCGACGCAGCCGAAGCGTGGTTTCGCCATGCGATCGCAATCGCCGAGACGCCGCGCTTCGCCGCTGAAGCGAGTTACCGTCTCGCGCGTGATCTCGTCCGCCGCGACCGCCCCGACGCTGTCACGTTGCTCGAGCCCTACCTTGCGGACCCAGCGCTGGAAACCGAACAACGGGCGCTGATCGGATCGCTGCTCGCGCAAGCCTACCTGGTCGCACGACGCGCCAAGGACGCACGCACGGCTATCGCCGCCGCGCTCGCGCTCACGGACGCCGTTACCCCGGTGACTCAAGCCTATGTGTTCGCCCGCGCCGCATACGTCGAGCTCTATGCCGGCGATCAGGAGAACGCGAGCTCATACGCACGAGCAGCGGCAAAGATTGCGCGCGCCAACAACCTTTATGTCATCGAATTCGGCGTCTACAGCGTTCTGATCAACCTTTCGTACGAAAGGTTTGGTCCGTCGCAAGCGCTGCCGTACATCGAGCAGCTCTGGGATTGCGCCGTTCGCATCGGAAACCTCGAGTTTCAGTTGCACGCCATGACGGACGCCTTAGAGACCTTCGTCGACCGTGGCGACTGCGACGGCATCGAGCGGCTCGATCGTAACCTCGCGGAGTTCGATTTCTACTATAGCGGGACGGGCTCGCCGCGAGACGCGATGCTGTCGTCCCGGGCGCTGATCGCCGCTTGGGCTGGGGCGTTTGGGCAAGCCTACGAGCTCTTGGCACCGAGCGGAACCGATCACGGCGATGCGGATCGCGAGGCACTCCGTCACGCAGAGCTCGCGCTCTATGCGACAGCCGCCGGGTTTCGGGAGGAGGCAACGATCGCGCTTCACGCGGTCGAAGAGGCGCTCGCGCGCGTCGACCGCTGCTCGGTCTACGCCGCCCGCGCGGCTGTGACGGCGCGCCTGGCTGCTCTCATTGCCGGCGCTGCGTTCGCTGCGCCGATCGACGCGCGAGCCGCCGATCGTGTCGTACCGTTGGCGAACGCGGTCGACGTCGTTGCGAGGCGCATCGACGGAGCTGCGAGCGCGGAGGACATGTTGGCCGTCCTCGACGACCTGTGGGCGCACGATTGGGGAGGGTTCGCGAAGCTGCTCGCCGCGCTCCCGTTGGCGTCGTGAGCGCGATCCGCAGCGTTGCCGCCGTGCCTTCCGAGGCGCTCGCTCGCGCGGCGCGACGGCGCCGGAGCATCGGGGGTTCATCGTTGATCGTCGACGCGATCGCCGATGCATACGTGACCCGACTGCGCACCGCCGAGGAGGACGAAGGCCGCGAGCAGTTCGTCCGCTGGCTGCGCGGCGTGTGTTCTTCGTATGGCGACGTTGCCGAGCTTCATGATCTGCTCGTGCAGTTTCCGCTGCTCCTCGCCGCCGCGCTGCGTGACGACTTCGGAGTTCCGGTCGTCGGCCGGGAGTTCGATCGTCTCGCGCTCGAGCTCGACGCGATCGTGCGCGAACATTGGCGGCCGATCCGGCTACAAGCCCAAGAGCCGGTCGACGAAATCGACGCGCGCATCGCTGTCTTCATTCGGACGCTCGACGAGCGCGACCCGTTGACCTCCGAGCATTCGCGTGCGGTCGCATCGTGGTGCGCGCGGCTTGCGCGCCGGCTTGGCTTCGACGACGACGAAGTGAAGTTCGCGGCGCGCAGCGGGCTGCTGCACGACATCGGAAAACTTCGCGTGCCGCTGGCGATCCTTGACGCGCCGCGTTCACTCGACGAGCACGAATGGCGGGTGATGCGTGGACACGCGCCCGCCGGAGAAGCGATCATTCGCCGTGATCCGCGGCTCCGCGTGTTCGCGCCGGCGGTACGCAGCCACCATGAGCGGCTCGATGGGCGCGGATATCCGGATGGGCTGCGCGCATCCGCGATCCCGCAGATCGCACGTCTGGTCGCCGTAGCCGACTGCTTCAACGCGATGATCGGACGACGTCCCTATCGCCTCCCGCTCGCCCCCAGCCGCGCGATGGACGAGCTCGATGCAAACCGCGGCACGCAATTCGACCCCGAGGTCGTCGATGCCATGATCGCTCTGGTCGAGGTTCGCTCGCGAATCCAAGGAGATGCACCGTGAAACGGACTGTCACGTGGGCCGCGCTCGTCGCGGTGTCGCTGCTGGCTGCGTGCTCGGCCGACGGGGGCGGAGCGCTTCCGCCGGGATCTCGCTCGCCGGCGGTGTCGAAAGCCGTCCCCATCTACTCACCGACACCGGCAGCCAACATTGGCCTGGTCGGCGCGCTCGTCAATGACGTCGGCGCGCTCGCGTGCGGTCTGACGCTCGGCATCACCTGTCACGTGCTCGCTGGAGCGGGGCCGCAGGGAGAACCGGCCGGCACGCCCGGCTCGGCGCTGCCAGGGCTCCATCCCACGGACTTGCAAAGCGCGTACGCTCTCCCGTCGTCGACCGCGGGGAGTGGACAGACGGTTGGAATCGTCGTCGCCTACGATGATCCTGACCTTGAATCGGATCTCGCCGTCTATCGCTCGACCTTCGGCCTTCCGCCGTGCACGAGCGCAAACGGCTGCTTCAAGAAAGTCACCAATCTGCTCACGACGCTGCTCGGCGGCAATCAAGGCTGGGGTCAAGAAGCGTCACTCGACGTCGACGTCGTCTCTGCCGTCTGCCCGAACTGCAAGATCGTCGTCGTCGAAGCGCCGATCGATGCACCATCCGCGTTGCTCGCCGCGGCGAAGACGGCGGTGGCGCACGGCGCGACGGTCGTCAGTAACAGCTATAGCATCGCCGAGTTCTCATCCGAGGCGTCGTCGGACGCGAGCTATGCGATCGGCGTCCCGTTCGTCTTCGGCGCAGGCGACAACGGGTACGGCGCGGGATGGCCGGCCGCATCGTCGCACGTCATCGCCGTCGGCGGCACGTCGCTTGCGCGCGACGGAAGTGCGCGCGGGTGGTCGGAGACGGTTTGGGCGGGGAGCGGCGGCGGCTGCAGCAGCTATATCCCCAAGCCGAGTTGGCAGCACGACACGGGCTGCGCGAATCGGACGATGAACGACATCGCCGCCTTCGCCGATCCGAACCCGGGCGTCGCCGTCTACGATAGTTACCTCTCGCAAATGCCGGGTTGGCGCACGTACGGCGGGACGAGCATCTCGGCACCGATCATCGCCGGCGCGATCGCGCTCGCAGGGAACGGAAAAAGCACGCTGCTCAACGCGGCCTCGCTCTACGCGAACGCGGGCGGGTTCAATGATATCGCTGCCGGTGCGAACGGCTCGTGCGCGACGTATCTTTGCGCGGCCGTTGCCGGATACGATGCGCCGTCGGGGAACGGATCGCCGAACGGAGTCTCCGCGCTTTAGGAGGACGGTGTCTTCGGGACCAGCGTGCAGCGTTCGGTGCGCTCAGCGACCGACGGGCTCTGACGCGTCGTCAAAGCAAACGTGACCTCATCGATGCGTCGGAAGCGCCACGAAGGGTCTTGTGTATGCTGCGACGACCAGACCCACTCGTCGTCTACCCAAGGGTACGCCCAGGCGACGAGCGCACCGTCACGCCGGATCCGCCACATGCGATAGCGGTCAGGGATTGCGGAAGTGGTCGTTGCGCCGTCCGAGAGATCGAGGCCGTCTCCGTCACGAGCGAAGACGAGCGTGCGCGACTGCTCGAACCCGACACCGCAGCGCCACGTCCCGGGCAAATATGCGACCGGGTCGACGCGGAGCGCCGGCAGATGCGACGGGACCGGGAAGTCGACGTTGAAGTCAAACGTTCCACGAACCGAAGCGCAGTTGTGGACCGTCGCCGCGAATGTGCTCTGCCGCGCTATCGACAATGCAGCAGGAACGAACACCTTGCTTGACCATCCTGCGGCGCGCGTTGAGACAATGCTGCCCGTCGAGTCGAGACCAACCTCGACGACGACGTGTCCTCCGATGCCGTACTCCGTCCCGACAATCGGCGTCTGCGCGGTGACGGACGGTCGACAGGAGCTCGTGCCCGTCGGGCTCGACGCAGGCTCCTGAGCGATCGCGCTGCCGATCCCCGCGACGCTGAGGACGCACGAAGCCGCCGCCGAGAAAACCACGCGCAGCATAGCGCTTGCTTCCTTTGCGGCCGCCCGCGCTCCTCGCCGCTTGTCACCCTGAGCTTGTCGAAGCGTGAGCTTGTCGAAGCGTGACAGAGAGGCTAGAGCGCGTGAAACCGATCGTGTAGAGCGTCATGACGTTGCTCGTGAACGGAGAACGA
>CAZABL010000072.1:0-20450 GCA_964483365.1 uncultured bacterium | reverse complement strand
CGGCACGCGCGCTTCGACAAGCTCAGCGGGGAACGCGCTTCGACAAGCTCAGCGTGACACGGGGGGCTAGGCTGGGCGGGTGAACCTGTCACCCTGAGCTTGTCGAAGGGTCGTGCGGTGGAACACCGCCTGCTGAGCTTGTCGAAGCAGTCACGGCACGCGCGCTTCGACAGGCTCAGCGGGGGTGGGCGCTTCGACAAGCTCAGCGTGACAGGGGGCGGGTGTTTTCGCTTAGGGATCCCTTTGTTGAGGGGATTGCGGCGCTTCCGGTGAGCAGCTTGGCTTGTGCGAAGGCGCGGGCGAACGATTTGAACGCGGCTTCGCACAGGTGGTGGTTGTTCGTGCCGGCCCAGCGCAACAAGTGCAAGTTGAACTTGCCGTGGTCGACGACGCTGCGGAAGAAATGCGGGACGAGCTCGGTTGGGAGCGCGCCGAGCGCCGGGACGGAGAACGGGACGTCGTAGTTGAGCCACGGGCGTCCGGAGAGGTCGACCGCGCACTGCACGAGCGCGTCGTCGAGCGGGACGGCGATCGAGCCGAAGCGCGCGATCCCGTGCTTGTCGCCGAGCGCTTCGTCGATCGCGCGACCGAACGCGATCCCGACGTCCTCGACGAGATGATGGTTGTCCATCCCGTCGCCGCGCGCCCGCAGCTGCAAGCCGAGGCCGCCGTGCGTCGCAAGCGCGTTGAGCATGTGGTCGAAGAAGTCGACGCCGGTCGCGATCGCGATCTCGCCGCCGTCGAGCGCGAGGCGCAGATCGATCTGCGTCTCGCGCGTTTCACGCGCGATGTGCGCTGTTCGACTCAGTTGAGCGCTCCGGCGGCCTTGCCGTTCGTCCCGCGCCGTTGCGCGATCGGCTCGAATGGGTGCACCTCGGGTCCGACGTAGGTCGCCTGCGGACGGATCAGTCGATTGTTCGCAGCTTGCTCGAGCACGTGTGCCGACCAGCCGGCGATGCGACCACACGCAAACATGCAAGTGAACTCGTCGCCGGGGATCCCGAGCGCGCTGAGCGTCGGCGCCGTGTAGAACTCGACGTTCGCGTAGATCCGCTTGCCGGGCTTGAGCTCTTGCAGCACCTTGTTCGACGCGTCTTCGAGAGCGCGCGCGACGAGGTACCACTTCGTGTGCGACCGCTCGGCGAGGTTCTTCGCCATCTGCTCGAGCCGCTGCGCACGCGGATCGCGGATCTTGTACTCGCGGTGGCCCATCCCCATGATCTTTTGGCCACGCCCGAGCAGCTCGCGCACGTACGGCTCGGCCTTCTCCGGCAGCCCGATCTCTTCGAGCATCGTCATGACCTTGCTCGGCGCGCCGCCGTGCAGATCGCCGGCGAGCGTCGCGACCGCGGCGGTGATCGCGCAATAGATGTCGGCGCCGGTCGACGCGGTGACGCGCGCGGAGAACGTCGAGGCGTTGTACGAGTGGTCGGCAAGCAAGACGAAGTAGGTGTCGAGCGCCTCCTCCGCCTCGGGAATCGGGCGTTCGCCGGTCTTCATATAGAGGAAGTTCGCGGCTTGCGACAGGCTCGGGTCGGGCGCGACCGGGTCGAGGCCCTGGCGCATCCGATCCCAGGCGGCAACGATCGTCGGGAACTTCGCGATCAGGTCGATCGCCGAGTCGACCGACGTTTCGTGCGCGCCGTCCGGGCGATGCGGGACGAAATGCGCGGCGGCCGAGACGGCGGTGCGCAACACGTCCATCGGCCAGGCGTCGCGCGGGATCGCATGCATGATCGCGAGCACGCCGCTCGGCAGCGCGCGTCGCGCGCCGAGTTGCGCGCGCAAGTCGATCAGCTCTTGGTGCGTCGGCAAGTGGCCGAACAGCAGCAGATGGATGACCTCTTCGAACGTCGCGTTCGCCGCCAGGTCGTGGATGTCGTACCCGCGGTAGGTCAGCCTACCGGCTTCCCCCTCGACGTTGGAGAGGACCGTCTCGCCGACGACAACGCCTTCGAGACCCGGATTCACGACGGTGGAGGCCATAACACCAAAGCTTTCCGCGTAACGCGCGACGCCTCCCTCGCGTAACACATGACGTGCGTTCCCTCGTCGCTCTCGTCGCGGCGCTGGCATTGTTCGGTGCCGCGCCTTCGCCCCAGCCGTCCCGCCCCGCGTCCGTCACGGTCCCGATCCGCAGCGAAGGGGATCACCTCTTCACCACCGTCACGATCGACGGGACGCCGTTGCGCTTCGTCGTCGACACCTCCGGCGGCGAGATCCTCGACGCCCGGGCGGCACTCAAGCTCGACCTTCGCCACGGCCGGGAGATCCGCGTCAGCGGCGTCGGAGACAGGGCGGTCGCCGCGTACACCACGCGGATCCCGCAGCTCGCTCTGGGTTCGGCGACGCTCGCCAACATCGGCTTCGTCGTGCTCCCGATCGGTACGACTTTTGGCGTCGCCGAGGGCGAACCGATCGACGGCGTCATCGGACCCGCGCTCCTGCGCCGCTTCACGGTGACGATCGACGCCACCGGCGGGACGATGAGCCTCGCGCCGCGCGGAAGCGGTCCCCTCGGTGACCTTCCGCTCTCGATCGACGACGAGGGCCATCCCGCGATTCCGTGCCGCCTCGACGCGATCGATACGACCTGCCAGCTCGACACGGGCTCGCGGCTCGCGGTCACGCTGACGCGCCCGTTCCTCGCCGCGCATCCCGAGATCGCCGCGCGTGCGACGACCGCGGTCGGGGTCGACGGCTACGGGATCGGCGGTCCTGCGCGCGGACGCCTCGGGCCAGTCTCCGTGACGGTCGCCGGACAGCGCATCGACGTCATCGGCGATTTCACCGCGCAAACCGACGGCGCGTTCGCACACGGCTCGGTCGGCGGAAACGTCGGCGAACGGCTGCTGCGGCGTTTCGTCGTGACGTACGACCTTGCGCGCGGTCGCGCGTCGTTCACACCGAGCACGGCGTTCGCGCAAGCCGATCACCTCGATCGCTCCGGGATGTTCTTGATCCGTCAGGACGATCAGACGGTCGTGCTCGACGTGCGTCCCGGAACGCCGGCCGCGGCCGCCGGAGTGAAGGACGGTGACGTCCTTCTCTCGCTCGACGGCCGCGAGGCTCGTGCGCTCTCGCTGCGAGCGATCCGCGAAGCGCTCAGCGATCCCACGACTGCGCGCGTCGCGCTACGCGTGCGGGACGGTGACGATGAGCGCGCGGTCTCCCTCGCGCTCACCGACTACGTCTCAGAGGTGCACGTTTAAGCCGACGAACGTGCCCTGTCCGGTGTAGTTGTTGAACCCGCTGTAGTAGCGGCCCGTGAGATCGACGTGACTTGCGACGCGGACGCCGCCGAGGATGTCATAGAGCACACCGGTGCGCAGCGGAAGATCGAGCCGTCCCGCACCGATTCCCGCGCCGACGTAGACGCCGGCGGGGAGATGGACCACGTCCTCCGCGGTCGCGGCGAAGCGGCGGCCGCCGCTGGTGAGCGGGAATGCGACGCTGATCTGCGGGCGCGTGAACGGAAGCGCCGGCCCGATACCATGCAGCGTGCCGATCACCGTTCCGGACGATGAGCCGTCGCTGGTGTGCATGTAGCCGCCTTCGACGCTGATCGGAAGAACGTCGGCGGAAGCAATTGCTGGGAGCATGCTGAGACCAGCAATGAGTGTTGTTGCGAAGAGAGTGCGTTTCACGCCAACGTTGTAACCGCGCGAATACACGCGTGAAACGCGCCTCGCAACCACACCAGAGTCAGCGAGCGCGCGTGTGTTTATGCGGCGCGAACGTCGGTGCCGCGCGCAAGCGCGTATTGCACGAGGCGCTCGACGAGCGCTTCGTACGAAATCCCAGCATGTTGTGCTTCGTCGGGAAACAGACTCGTCGCCGTGAGTCCCGGCAGCGCGTTGATCTCGAGGATCGTCGGACGTCCCTCTTTGGTGACGATGAAGTCGGTGCGCGAGTAATCGCGCAGCCCGAGCAGACGATGCACGGTGAGCGCGAGATTTTGCAGGCGCGCGCTCAAATCACCGTCGATCGGCGCAGGGACGAGGTGACGTGAACCGCCCGGCGAGTACTTGGCGTCGTACGTGTAGAACTCGTCCTGCGAAAGGATCTCGACGACCGGCAACGCCTCTTCGCCGAGCACACCGCACGTGAACTCACGGCCCGGAATGTATTCTTCCGCGAGCACTTCGGGTGTGCGCGACGATGCGTCGATCATTGCTTTGGTCCACGCTTCGTGCGTCTTGACGATCTGCACGCCGACCGCCGAACCGCTCGAGCGCGGCTTGACCACGATCGGCAAGTTCAGTGAACCCGGAAGGAGCGGCAGCGTACCGCCGGTGAGGTCGAAGACGTCCCACGCCGGCGTCGGGAGCCCTTCGGCGGCGAGCAGCTTCTTCGTGAGGTGCTTGTCCATCGAGAGCGCGCACGCGGCGACACCGCTTCCGGTGTACGGCGTCCCCATCCACTCGAGGAGTCCTTGCACCGTGCCGTCCTCACCGCCGCGCCCGTGCAGCGCGTTGAACACGACATCGGGCTGCAGCTCGCGAATCGCTTCGACGAACCGTCCGTCGAAATCGAGCGAACGCGCGTCGTGACCGAGCGCGGTGAGCGCGCGCATCACGCCTGTCCCGGTTTGAATCGAGACCTCGCGTTCGGAGCTCGGACCGCCCATGACGACGGCAACCTTCAGGCTAGGCATTCGGTGTCTACGAACTCTCCGACGAGGTGTACTTCGAGGTGGAGGTCGACGCCGAACCGTTCCTGGACCGCTCGTCGCACCCGGGCGAGGAGCGTGGCGACGTCGCGTGCGGACGCGCCGCCGGTGTTCACGATGAAGTTGGCGTGCAAGGTGGACACTTCGGCCCCGCCTTCACGCCAGCCCTTGGCCCCGAGCGCCTCGATGAGCCGGCCGGCGTGATCGCCGGGGGGATTGCGAAAGCACGACCCCGAGTTGGGGAGCGCGACGGGCTGCGTCGCCTTGCGCCGAACCAGGCGCGTTTGGAGCCGCTCGCGGACCGCTGCCGGGTCGCCGCGCTCGAAGCGGAGGGTCGTGCGCGTCACGATCGCGTCACGGGGGATCGACGTTTGCCGGTACTGCCAGCCGACGTCGATCGGATGCGGGTCGGGGCGCGAGGGGGTCTGGACGACGACCGTACGCGCGAACTCGCCGATCTCCCGATCGGTCCCGGCGTTCATGCGGATCGCGCCGCCGACGGTCGCGGGTATACCGGCGAGTCCGTCGACGCCGGTGCCGCCGAGCGTCGCCACGCGCGTGCACAGCGTCGGCAGCGATGCGCTTCCGCCCGCCTCAGCGACGATCGCATCGCCGTCGGCACGGACGTCGAGCCCGGCGAACTCGCCGTCGAGCCGCAGCACGAGACCGCGAATTCCACCGTCGCCCACAAGCAAATTCGAGCCTGAGCCGAGGACGAACATCGGAAGGCGACGCCGGAAGACATGCCGCAAGACGAACGCGAGCTCGTCGCTCGTCGCGACGTCGATCAGCGCGTCGGCCGGGCCGCCGATGCGCCACCAGGTGAAGGGCGCAAGCGGCTCATCGAAGCGAACACGCTCGGCGAAACGGTCGCGCAGCGCGGCGCGATCGTCGTCGTCGAGCAACGGGACCGTTTTCACCCCGCCGACGTTGCCCGTACGCCGTTGCCGGCAGCGACGCGTTCACCGAGCCGGTGCGCGACCGCGGAGATCGAACCCGCGCCGAGCATCAGGACGAGCGCACCCTCCGGCGCTTCGCGCGGGATGCGTTCGACGAGATCCTCGACATCGTCGACGTAGTCGACGGTGGTGCCACTCGCGGCGAGCGGCTCGCCGATCGAACGTTCCGAGATCCCCGGCAGCGGCGCTTCGCTTGCGGCATAGACAGGCGCGAGGAAGACGCGATCGGCCCCGCCGAGCGCGCGCGCGAAGTCGTCTTTGAGGTACGCGGTGCGCGTGTAACGGTGCGGTTGAAAAGCGACGACGAGCGGACCGTGCGCGTAGCCGCGCGCCGCCGCGATCGTTTGCGCGATCGCGGTCGGATGGTGCGCATAGTCGTCGACGACGGTGATCGCACCGCGTCCGACGATCTCGAAGCGGCGGCGCACGCCGTGGAAGGTCGCGAGCGCGCGCGCGATCGCGTCGAACGGGATCCCTGCCGCGCGCGCTGCACCGAGAGCCCCGAGTGCGTTCTGCACGTTGATCTCGCCGGGGACTGACAGTCGCAGATCGCCGAGCGGCGTGCCGCGTTCGTACACCAGGAAGCGCGAACCCAATTCGACGAACGCGAGCTCATCGATCGTGAGGTCGGCATCGCCGCGCGTTGCGAACGTCGTCACCGGCGAAAGCGCGCCTTTGCCGACAAGCGCGCTGGCCTTGTTGTCGGTCCCGACGATCGCGCGACCGCTTGCCGGCACTTTGTTGACGAAGATCGAGAACTGCTCGAGCAGCTGCGGGAGCTCGGCGTCCGACGAGATGTGATCGTTCTCGATGTTGTTGATGACGGCGATCGTCGGCGAGAGATGGAGGAACGAGCCGTCCGACTCGTCGCTCTCGGTGACGAACCACGTCCCCGCGCCGGCACGCGCGTTCGTCCCCGTGTCGACGCGGACCCCGCCGACCGCGACCGTCGGCGCGAAACCTGCTTCCTCGAAGATGCTCGCGAGCATCGCGGTCGTCGTCGTCTTACCGTGCGTCCCGGCGACGGCGACGAGCTTGTGACCCTTGGCGAGCTCGGCGAGCATCTCGCCGCGCGTGACGATCTGCACCCTGCGCTCGAGCGCAGCGACGAACTCGGGGTTGTCGCGCGCGATCGCCGACGAGACGACCACGACGTCGACGTCGCCCGGGACGTTCTCCGCCCGATGGCCGATGCTCGCCTGGACGCCCTCTTCTTCGAGCCGCGCGACGAGCGGCGAGCGGCGTACGTCCGAGCCGCTGACGCGCGCGCCGCGCGCGAGCAGCAGCCGCGCGATCGCGCTCATCCCGATCCCGCCGACTCCGACGAGGTGATACGTCAGCTCGCGCTGAGCTTGTCGAAGCGTCACGGGGTCGCCCCGTTCGTCGCGCTGTCGTTGCCAACCCGCGCAACGCGCGTAACGATCGTGTCTGCCGCATCGTCCTGCGCAAGCGAGCGGGCCGCTGTCCGCATCGCGGCGTTGCGGTCGCGCTCGAGCACGTCGCGCAGCGTCCACCATAGGCGGTCGCCGTCGAGCTCGTTATCGGGGATCACGACCGCAGCGCCGGCCTCGGCAAAGAGCGCCGCGTTGTGCGCCTGGTGCTGCTCGGCGGCGAACGGATACGGGATGAGGACCGACGGCGCGCCGGTCTGCGCGAGCTCGGCGAGCGTCGAGGCGCCGGCGCGCGCGATCACGACGTCGGCGGCGGCGTACGCGTCCGAGGGGTCGGGCAGATACGGAACGAGCCGCACCCGGTTGCCGTGCGCGGGCTCACGCTCTTCGGCTTGCATGTACGCGTAGTCGCGTTCCCCACTCACGTGCAAGACTTGCCAATCGGACGGAAGCGTACGGCGCGTCACGAGCGCCGCGACCGCCTCGTTGATCGAGCGCGCCCCCTGGCTCCCGCCCATCACGACGATCGTCGTGCTGCCCGGCTCCAACCCGAGCCGCTCGCGCGCGACCGGCGGCGCGGCGAGCTGCCGGAGCGATGCGCGCACCGGCGTCCCCGTCACGACCGTTTTGCGCCCGAACGACTGCACCGAGGCCGCGTAGGTCGTCCAGACTTCATCGACGAGCGGCGCGAGCAGACGGTTCGTCAAGCCCGGCGTGACGTTGATCTCGAGCAACGCGATGCGACAGTGCAGCACGCGCAGGACACGCAAGGTCCGCGCCGCAACGACGACCGGAAAGCACACGTAGCCCCCGGTTGCGATGACGACCTGTGGGCGAAAGCGCGCCAGCTCGCGCAGCGCGACGACGACGCCCGCGAGGTTCGCAAACGCTGTGCGCAGCGTCCCCAGGGAAAGTTTGCGCTGCAGCGCGGCGCTGGGGACGAAGCGCATCGGCATCGTCGTGACGAGCGTCGCTTCGAGTCCCTTGCGATTCCCGAAGAAGCGCGCCTCATACCCGTCTGCGCCGAAATGCGCGCGCAGCGCGTCGTCGATCGCGAGCGCGGGGTAGATGTGGCCGCCGGTCCCACCGCCGGTGAAGGCCACCGTCATCATCACGGTTTGGCGGGAGCGAAGGAACCGATGCCGACGGCGGCATCCGGCAGCTGGATCGTGCCGCGCGAAGAGCCGTCGCGCCCCCAAACCCCGACGACGCCCTCGTTCACGCGGCATCCGCCCTCGGCGAGGAGCGTCGCGTCCGGCGCAAGCGCGAGCGCACGCGGCTGCACGAACGCGATCGGGATGCGCGCCGACGGATCTTTCGTCACGTCGGAATAGACGTCGATCTCGCCGTTGCCCGAGACGCACGAGGCGTCACCGACGAGCACCGCGAGCGTTCCGTCGGGCGAGCCCGCGAGCAGCCGCGCGGTGCGGCTCGGCGAGAGCGCCGCGACTTGCGAAAGATCGGTGCCGTAGATGCGGACCTGGTTCGAGCGCCGCTCGATTGCCGCAAAGCGATCGGTGCCGAGCGGGACGAGCGAGATCGCGTCGGCCTGCGTCTGATGCCGCAGGCTGCCGTTGTTGTCGTAAGAGCTGAGCGTTCCACCGCCGGAGATGATGACGGCGCCGGCGAGACCGAGCGCCGCGGCGGGATCGCTGACCGACACCGGCATCGGCGCGCCGACCATCGAGCCGCCCGCGTCGTAGCGGCGCGTCAACCCGCCGCTGTCACTGGCAAGAAAACCGTCGACGCTCGGCGCGACGATCGTCCCCGGCGGCAACGTCTTGATCGCACGCGATGCGAGCGACGGCGAGATCGTCTCGACGCCGACCGCACCCGCATCGCTGAACGAGATCGCGACACTGCCGTCGGAAAGCGTCTCGAGGATGCGATAGTTCGAGGTCGACGCACCGGCCGTCGCATACCGCTGTGACGAGCCGTCGGTGATGACGATGCCACGCGGGAGCGCGACGAGGATCGGCGACGACGTGGTGGCGGCGAGCAGGACGGCGGCCGCGAGCGAGGCGATGCCGTTCATCGCACGCGATACCGGCCGACGTTCGCGATCAACGCGACCGCGACGAGCGAGACGATCAGCGAGGTCCCACCGAACGAGATGAACGGGAGCGGGACGCCGGTCACCGGCCACGACGACGTGACGACGCCGATGTTGATGAACGCCTGGATCACGATGAGGAACGTACAGCCCATCACGAGCAGGAAACCGAAACGATCGGGCGCCTTCATTGCGAGATCGACCGCGCGGACGGCGAACACGACGAACAGCGCGATCACGAGCAGACCGCCAAGCAGGCCCAGCTCCTCGCCGAGCACCGCGAAGATGAAGTCCGTGTGCGCCTCAGGCAGATAGAAGTACTTCTGCCGCGACTGCCCGAGTCCCAAGCCGAAGATCCCGCCGCTGCCCAGCGCCAGCAGTGACTGCACGATGTGAAAGCCCGTGTTCTGCGGATCTTTCCACGGATCCCAGAACGCGAACATGCGCGCGCGCTTGTACGCCGACGAGTAGATCGCGATCAGCGCGAGCGGCAGCATCGCGAAGAGCGCCATGATCAGGTGCTCCAAGCGCGCGCCGGCGGTGAAGAGCACCGCGAACGCGGTAAAGATCAACAGCGACGCCGTCCCCATGTCGGGTTCGACGAAGATCGGCATCGCGAGCAGCGCGGTCACGAACAGCACCGGGACGACGCCCTTCGAGAGTGAGAGAATCCCCTCACCCATCTGCGAGAGCTTCGCGGCGAGGAACAGCACGAGCGCGAGCTTCGCGAGCTCCGACGGCTGGAACGAGAGCGCGTGGAACCCGAGCCAGCGCCGTGCGCCGCCCGAGACGAGTCCGACGTGCGGGATCAGCGTGAGGATCAACAGTACGAAGGTGATCCCGACCAACGCCGGCGCGATCGTCTTGAGCTTGCGATAGTCGACGCGATAGGCGACGTACGCAAACACCAGACCGGCGAGCAGATAGAGCGCCTGGTGCTTGATGAAATAGAAGCTGTCGTGGAAGTCGACCAGCGCGGTCGCGTTCGAGGCGCTGAAGACCATGACCAGACCGAGCGCGACGAGCAGCGCGACCGCGCCGAGCAGCAGCGGGTCTGCCGGCGACGTCGGTCCGGAACGGCGCGCGGCGCGGCCGTGCGTACGCGCAGCCGAACGCAGCGCGCTAGCGTGCACCGGCCAGGTTCTGCAAGTTGCGCACCGCGCCGGCGAACTGCTCGCCGCGGTGCTCGGCGGAGTCGAACATGTCGAACGACGCACAGCCCGGCGAGAGCAGGACGACGTCACCGCGTGACGCGAGCTTGCTCGCGATATGGACCGCCTCGTCCATCGACGCGGCGCGCTCGACTTTCGCGCGCCGCACGACGCTACCGATCTCGTCGGCCGCCTCGCCGATGAGCACGACCGCCTTCGCGCGCGAGCTCGCGACCTTGCCCATCTCGGCGAAGTCGGTCCCTTTCGCTTTGCCGCCGGCGATCAGCACGATCCCGCGCTGATCGAACGCGCGCAGTGCCGCGATCACCGAACCGGGATTCGTCGCCTTGGAGTCGTCGACGTACTGCACGCCGTCGACTTCGGCGACGGGCTCGAGCCGATGGTGGAGCGGCCGGAACGTGCGCACGCCTTCACGGATCGCTTCGATCGGAAGCTCCGCGGCGAGCGCGACGAGCACCGCGCCCATCACGTTCTCGACGTTGTGACGCCCCAACAACGGGATCTCGGAGACGTCGAGAATGTCGACGGGGCGCGGATCGCCGGTCGGCGGCGCGTACACGATCGTCTTGCCGGCGCGCAGATAGAGCGTCGACTCGCGGTGCGGCTCGCCGGCGAACCAGAGCGCGCGCGCCTTGATGCGATTACCGTCCTCACCGGGCGCACCGGCGACGATCGGATCGTCGAGGTTGCCGACGAACGTGTCGCGCGGACCTTGATTGGCGAAGATGCGGAACTTCGCTTCGGTGTACTCCTCCATCGAGAAGTACCGATCGAGGTGATCCGGCGTGATGTTGAGGATCAACGAGACGCGCGGCTTGAACGAGCGAATCGACTCGAGCTGAAACGAGGAGACCTCGGCGACGACCCAGTCGTCCGGTGCCGCGGTGGCCGTTTCGCGAATCAGCGGGTTCCCGATGTTGCCGCCGACGTGCACGGTCTTTCCGGCGGCCGCGAACAGCGCGCCGACGAGTGCGGTCGTCGTCGTCTTCCCTTTGGTGCCGGTGACCGCGACGATCGGCGCGCGTCCGATGCGGTACGCGACCTCGACCTCACTGAACACCGGGATGCCGGCCGCTTGGATGCGGCGGACCAGCGAGCTGTTGAGCGGAACGCCCGGCGAGAGAACCGCGACCGTCGTCTGTTCGAGCACCCCGTCGATCGCGTCCGGTGGAACGAAGGGAACGTTGGCAGCGCGCAGCTCGTCGAGCGCAGCGTGAAGACTCTCGGATGGCGCTTCGTCGGTCGCGGCGATCGTGCCGACGCGTCCGCGCAACACTTCAACCGTTGCGCGGCCACTACGGCCGAGCCCGATGACGAGAACATGGTCGGTGCGGTCGAAGCGACCGCTCGTCGATGGATTCATGCGGTCTGCGTGATGATGGCGAAGCCTAAGAGGGAGAGGACGAGCGAAGCGAGCCAGAATCGTGCGGTGACGGTCGTTTCCGGCCACCCGCCGAGCTCGAAATGATGATGGAGCGGGCTCATCCGGAATACGCGCCGCCGGGTCGCCTTGTACGATGCGACCTGCACGATCACACTCAAGGTTTCGGCTGCGAACACGCCGCCAATGAGTGGAAGGAACAGGTGTGTTCCCGTCACGATCGCGCCGCCGGCGAGCGCAGCGCCCAATGCAAGCGAACCCGTATCGCCCATGAAGACGCGCGCCGGATGACGGTTGTAGGTGAGGAAGGCGAGCACCGCGCCGATCGTCGCGAGCTCGAAGAGCGAGACGTCGCCCATCCCGATGCGCCAACCGACGAACACGAGCACCGCGAGCGGCGGGATGATCGTTCCTCCGGCGAGCCCGTCGAGTCCGTCGGTCAGGTTAACCGCGTGCGTCGTCGCGAGGACGACGCACAGCGAGAGCGTGTACCACAGCCATGCGGGGACGGTACCGATCCCCAAAAGTACCGTCGGCTGGTTCCCGAGCACGAACAGGAACACGACGGCGGCGATTGCGGTCAGCGCGAGCTTCGGCAGCGCGCGTAAACCGCGGTTCTTCTGTTTCCGGATCGAGGCGAGGTCGTCGACGGCGCCGATCGCCATGCACGCGTAGACGAGCACGGCAAGCGCGAGCGTCGTGCGCGTCGGCGCCAAGGCAAGCGCAACGATTGGTGCGATCCCGAACAGGATCCCACCCATCGTCGGCGTCCCGGTCTTCACTTGATGCGACTTGGGCGCGTCTTCGTAGGCCGTCTGTCGCGCCGAGCCGCGCGTGAGCGCAGCGATGAGCCGCGGACCGGCGAGCTCGGCGAGCACGAACGTCGCGAGCAGCGCGACGCCGTACCAGAGCCACGTCATGATCGCACCAGCGGGTTCGGACCCGCACCGCGCCAGGTGAGGATGACGATCGGCGTCTGCTCGTCGCCGTTGCCGTGCGGGTTCCCGAGCAGCGCGCGTTCGACCGCGCCGCGGTCGAGGTCCGGCGACGCGCCGAGCGTCTTCGCGCGGTGCAGGTCGTTGGCGTCGACGATCGCGACATGGACGCCGAGCGATGCGGCGAGCTCGGTCGAGACCCGATCGGGTTCGGCGGGTCCGAGTACGATCGCGCGCTCGTACGGCGGCAGCGTTCCCGTGTAGCCGTCGATCGCGGCGATCGCCTCGCCGAGGATCTCGTAGAAGACGCCGCGCTTCCCACGCAAGCGGCCCACCACGTGCGCGATCGCCGCCCACAGGACTTTGCGCTGACCGACCTGATCGATCACGAGCTGCAGCGACTCGGGCTGATTCACCGTCGCCAACGCGCCGGCGCGGCGCGAGAGCGTGAGCGCCAAGCGCGACGGCCGGATGTATTCGGCGGGGATGAAGCGCGACTGCGCGATCGCGACACCGGTCTCGGCGATGACGACGGTGTCGCCGGCGCGCGCGATCCCGCGGATCGCATCGCCGACGAGCACGTGCAGATCGTCGCCCGGCGCGATCAAACGCGTCCGCACCGGGATCGCGACGATCCCCTCAGGGAGGTTGTCTTCACGCACAGCAACGGGGATCATCCGTTGAAGATCTCCGCACCGAGGGCGCGCGCGATCTCCTCCATCTTGTAGACGCGCGAGCCTTTGAGCAAGATCGCGTCGCCGCTCTGCACGTTGTCGCGCAGCCACGCCGTCGCCGCCTCGTTGTTGTCGTAACGGACAACCGTGCCGCCCTTTGCGGTCACGCCGCGCGCGGTGTCGGCGGCGAAGCGCCCGCCGCACAGCACGACGTGCGCGCGTGTCGCGGCGATCTCGCCGATCTTCTCGTGCATCAGCGGCGCATCGTCGCCGAGCTCCGCCATGCTGCCGAGCACGGCGATGCGGCGTTCCGCCTCCTCGCGTCCGAACGTCGCAAGCGTCGCGAGCGTCCCCGAGAGCGACGCGTTGTACGCATCGAACACCAGCCGCACATCGTTCTCGAGCTCGACGATCTCATAGCGTCCGGCCGGGAGCGCGAGCGTCGCGACCGCCTCGCCGAGTCGGTCCGACGACGCACCACACAGCAGCGCCGCGGCGAACGCGCCGGCGAGATTGCGGCGGTTGTGGTCGCCGGGGAAGCGGATCGCGATATGATGCGTCTCGGTCGTGCCCTGCTCGTCGATGCACCACACCGCTTCGGGCGCGACGACGACGGCGCGCTCGCCCTGCAGCGGACGCTCCTCGTCGATCCCGTACCACATCGGACGCACCGCGAGCCCGGGCGCGCGCTCGCGCGAGGCGTCATCGGCGATGTTCAGCACCGCACGCCGCGACCCCGACGGCACGGCCCACTTCGTCTCGGCGATACGCTCGTGCGAGCCCATGATCTCGAGATGCGCCTCACCGACGTTGGTGAGCACGCCGACGTCGGGCTTCGCCGCGGCGACGAGCACATCGAGGTCGCGGTATTTGCGGGCGCCCATCTCGACGATCGCAACGCGCGTATCGCCGTCCTCGAGGCCGCAGAGGAACTTGGCGACGCCGACCTCGTTGTTCTCGTTCTCCGGCGTCGCGGTCGCGGCGATCCCCGCGCCGCGCAGCAGCCCGAGGAGAAACTGCTTCGTCGTCGTCTTTCCCGTGCTGCCGGTGATCCCGACGACCGGTCCCCGCACGCGGCTGCGTGCGAGAGCTCCTAAGTCGAGGTACGCCTGCAACGTATCGGCGACGACCAACGCAGAACGCCCGTCAGGAACGACGCTGGGATCTTCGACGATCGCGCACACCGCGCCCCGCGCGAACGCTTGCCCGACGTACTCGCGTCCGTCGAAGTGCTCGCCGCGCAGCGCAAGGAACGTCGCACCACGCTCGATCGCCCGCGAATCGGTCTGCACAAGCAACGAAGACGGCAGTTTGTCTTCGTTGACGACACGCGCTTTCGTCGCAGCGATAGCGTCGCGAATCGGTAATCTCACGTCGGAACCGTCACTGGCGGAGTGCCTGGGCGCGCTTTTCGAATGCGATGCGCACCTCGTCGCGATCGTCGAACGGGCGCTTTTCGTCGCCGACGATCTGGTAGTTCTCGTGTCCCTTTCCTGCCACGACGACAGTGTCGCCGGCTTGTGCCTGCTCGATCGCGTGGCGGATCGCGCTGCGGCGATCAAGGACGATCTCGGTGTGGTCGAAGCCGTTCGCGACCGTCTGCGCGATCGTCATCGGATCTTCGGTGCGCGGATTGTCCGAGGTGACGATGACCGCGTCGGCGAGACGCGCCGCGATCTCGCCCATCTGCACGCGCTTGCCGGGATCGCGGTCGCCGCCGCAACCGAACACGACGATCAAGCGGCGTTTGGTCGCCTCGCGCGCCGCGCGCAGCACGTTCTCGAGCGCGTCGGGCGTGTGCGCGTAGTCGACGATTGCGTCGATCCCGAACGCGCCGATGCGCTCCATCCGTCCCGGAACGGCTTTCACGGCGGCGAGCCCGCGCGCGATCGTCGCGTCGTCGATACCCATCATCCGTGCAACGCCGATTGCGGCGAGGGCATTGCGCACATTGAATCGGCCGGGAAGCGCGACGGAGAGCTCCTGGTCACCGACGCGGAACCGCGATCCGTCACCCTCGAGCCGCAGGTCGACGCCGGCGAGCGTCGCTTCCGGCATTCCCTCGATCGAATAGCCGACGACGCGCTTCGTACGATCGGCGGTCAGCTCGTCCCAGAACAGGCGGCCGTAGCGATCGTCGACGTTGAGCACCGCATCGTCGGTGAGATCGAAGAGGGCGCGTTTTGCCCCGACGTAGCGGTCCATCGTGCCGTGAAAATCGAGATGGTCGCGCGTGATGTTCGTCAGCACGCCCATCCGAAAACGGACGTCGGCGACACGGCGCAGCGCGAGCGCGTGCGAGGAGACCTCCATCGCGACGGCCTGCGCACCCGCATCGCGCAGCGCCGCGAGGAGCCCGTGCAGCTCGAGCGCGAGCGGCGTCGTGTTCGAGAGCGGCCAGCTCTGCTCGCGCAGCGATCCTCCGAGCGTCCCGACGATGCCGCACGAGATTCCGGCGGCTTCGAGGATCCCGCGGACCAAATGCGTCGTCGTCGTCTTGCCGTTGGTCCCGGTGATCCCGATGATCTGCAGCGCGCGCGACGGATGATCGTAGAACGCGTCGGCAAGACGTGATGCAGCGACGCGCGTGTCGTCGACGACGATCGCGGGAATCTCGCTCTCCGGCGCGCGCTCGACAACGACCGCTGCCGCCCCGCGCGCGACCGCGTCGTCGACGAACGCGTGCCCGTCGGCGCGCTCGCCGCGCAGCGCGACGAAGAGCGTCCCGGGCCGAACGGCGCGCGAGTCACTCGCGAGCGCGTCCACGGTCGGCGGGAGCGCTCCGATCGTACGCGCGCCCGGGAGGGCGGCGACGAGGCGGGAGGTCTCTCGCATCACGGGGTCACCTTCGCGACGACACGCTTACGGACCAAGCGGGGCGGTGTTGCCGGCATGATTCCCGCGTGGAGCATCGCAGCGCGCGCGAGCTGCGCGAAGACCGGCGCCGCAACGACGCCGCCGTAATAGGAACCCTGCGGGCGGTCGATCTTGACCAGGATGACGTAACGAGGGTGCTCGGCCGGGATCATTCCGATGAACGACGCGACGTACGCGCCGGAGCGGTAGTAGCCGTTCTCCTCGACCTGCGCCGTCCCGGTTTTGCCCGCGGTCGTGTAGCCGGGCAGCTCGGCGACCCCTTTGCCTGTCCCGCGCATAACGACTTGTCGCAGGTAACCGCGCAGACGAGCGGCCGTCTGCTGCGAGATGACGCGGTGCTCGACCTCGGTCTGATAACGGTAGACGACATTGCCGCTCGTGTCTTCGATTGCATGGATGATGCGCGGACGGATGAGGATTCCGCCGTTCGCGATCGCGCTGTATGCGCGCGCCATCGCCAGCGGCGTCACGGAGATCCCTTGCCCGAACGAGATCGTCGCCAATGACGAGCCGCTCCAATCCTCGAGCGGGGGAACGATCCCCGGGTTCTCGCCGGGAAGCTCGACCAGCGTCGGCTCGCCGAAGCCGAACGCGTGGATCATGCGATTCATCGGGCGTTGGCCGATCGCAAGCCCGATCTCGGCTGCGCCGACGTTGTGCGAGTAAGCGATGATGTCGTCGATCGACTCGCTGCTCGACGTGCCGGCCATGAAGCCGTCCTCGGCGTTATGGATGAGGTGACCGCCGACTTGGATGACGTCGTGCGCAGCGAAACGCGCGCTTGGGGAAACCTTGCCGCTCTCGAGTGCCGCAGCAGCGGTGATCAGCTTGAACGTCGAGCCCGGCTCGTACGCGTCGGTGATCGCGCGGTCGCGCCATGCGTCGCTCCCGTACGCGCCAAAGCGCGCGGGATCGAAATCCGGAACGTTCGCGACCGCGAGCAGCTCGCCGGTCCACGGATCGATGACGATGACGCTCCCGGCGCGCGCGTGCCATTGCTTGACGTCGGCACGCAGCAGCCGTTCGGCCTCGAATTGCAGATACGGGTCGAGCGTCGTGCGGATCGTCTTGCCGGGCACGGCGCGCTCCACGATCTGCGTCGCGCCGAACGGGATCGCGTGACCGAAGTTGTCGGCCTCGATCCGCATCTTGCCGGGCGTCCCGCGCAGCACCGCGTCGAGCGAATACTCCAGACCGTCCAGGCCGTTCTCATCGGTGCCGGTGAAGCCGACGACAGTCGACGCCAAGCGCCCCGACGCGTTGAAGCGCAGCCCGGTCTCCTCGGACTTGGTCTCGATTCCGCTGAGCGCGAGCGCGCGTACCTGCTCGGCGACGTCGTGCGTGACCTTGCGCGCGAGCCAGCGGAACTGGACGTGATCACCGAGCACGGCTTCGATCGCACTTGCCGGTTTGCGAAGGATCGGCGCGAGCTTCAGGGCCGTTTGATGAGGATCGGTGACGTCGGTCGGAACCGCGTAGATCGATTCTGACGGCAGCGATCGCACCAGCACGCCGCCGTCACGATCGAGGATCGCGCCGCGCCGCGCGAACGAGTCGACCGTTTCGTCGTGCTGCGCGAGCGCGACGCGGGCGAGATGCGGTCCTTGGCGCACCTGGACGTCGCCGAGCCGATACGCCAACGCTGTCGCCAGCACGACGACCGCCACGAGCGAAAGCTTCGCCCGAGCCGGTGCGACGCGCGCAAATGCACGCGCCGCCATTACTGTCCGCCGCTATGCGTCGCGAGCATTATCGTTGCCCGCTCAGCCACGACCCGAGAAGGGCGAAGCCGCTTGGTTTGGGTTGCGCCTTCGTCACCGGGAGGTTGACGACGGCATAGACGTGGGGATCGCGCATCTTCAGCTGCGCCGCGAGCCCGGCGAGCCGGTCCGGCGAGGTGAGACGCGCGATGCGGTCGTCGAGCCGCTGCGTCTCGTCGGTCAGCGCGGCGCGCTCGCGATCGGCCCGCGCGATCGCAAAGCTCAGCGAGGTGAGGTTCGCGGTGAGCGAGACGTACGCCAGCAGTGGGACGAGGATCGCGATCGCAAAGCCGATCACGGCGACGAGCGGTCCGTGCATCGCACGACGGCTGCGCCGGCGACGGCGCGTCGCGGTGCGCGCACGTTCGACGCGGCGCGGCGCCTCGGTGATGATCCGTTGCGGCGCGATCATCGCGGTTCGTCTCCGACCGCTACGACCTCGGCGACCCGCAGCTTCGCGCTGCGCGCGCGGGGGTTCGTCGCGACCTCATCGTCGCTGGGCACGATCGGCTTGCGCGTCACGACGCGCGTGCGCGGGTCGTCGCGGAAGGTGTGCTTCACGATACGGTCCTCGAGAGAATGGAAGCTGATCGCGGCGACCCGCCCGCCCGCAGCCGTACGCGTAAGTGCGGCATCGAGCCCGTCACGCAGTGCGCCGAGCTCGTCGTTGACGGCGATGCGCAGCGCTTGGAACGTGCGCGTCGCGGGATGAATGCGGCCGCCGCGCACCACGCGCGCGACGACTGCCGCCAGGTCGGCAGTGTCGACAACCGGACGTCCGGCCTCGCGACGCGCGACGATCTCGCGCGCGATGCGACGCGACGCGCGTTCCTCGCCGTACTGATAGATCGCGTCCGCAATCTCGCGCTCGTCGTGCGACTGCAGCCACTCCGCAGCGCTCTCGCCGCGCGAGGGATCCATACGCATATCGAGCGGCGCCGCGACGCGGAACGAGAAGCCACGCTCGGCCTCATCGAACTGCATCGAGCTGACCCCCAAGTCGAACAGCACCCCGTCGACCTGCGCAATCGCGAGCGCATCGAGCTGTTCCGCCAGCTCGCGAAAGTTCGCGTGCACCAACGTGAAACGCGGGTCGGCGATCGCGCGCGCGCCCGCCGAGGGGTCCGCATCGAACGCGATCAGCCGCCCGCGCGGCGAGAGTGCGGCAAGGATCAGCGCCGAGTGCCCGCCGGCCCCGAATGTCGCATCGACGTACGTCCCGTCGGGCCGAACCGCGAGCCCCTCGATCGACTCGGCCGCCAGAACTGAGAGATGTGGCTGCATGCACTAGAACAGCCCCAGCTCAGCGGTGAGGTCGGGGAGCTCGCCGCGCTCGCGCTCGTGCGCGGCGTATCGGTCCTTCGCCCAAATCTCGACCCGGGTGAGGGAGCCGATGGAGACGACGTCCTTCTCGATCCCGGCCCACGCCCGCAGCGAGGCCGGAATCACGAGCCGGCCCTGGGCGTCGACGCTGACCTCCTCGGTATTGGCGAACAGGTAGCGCACGAAGCTGCGAAAGGCTGCGTCCTTCACGGGCGCTGCCTCGAGCCGCTGGCAGACATCGCCCCACGTCGCCGCTGGATAGAGCGCCAGGCACGGATCCGGCTGTGCGATTGTAAGGAAGAACCCGGCGCCCAGGCGTTCACGGAAGCGTGCGGGCACGACCAAGCGACCCTTGTCGTCAAGGCTGTGCTCCACCGAACCAGTGAACAGAGGTCGATCCGACACGATCTACCACTGTGTCCCATTTGGCACCACTTTGACCCACTATATCCCACCGGTTGCCGCCCGGCAACCGTAGCGGGTCCTTCGCTCTCCACAGATCTGCGCACAGACTGTGCGTTCGTATGGTGTTTGTGTCGTGGGGACGCCCGACACAGGCGGGGCTCCTGGACCGCGCGAAACGGCCCGACAACGTGACCCGCTCACTTTGGACCACGCTTTGCCTCGTTGTGGCGTTTTTGAGCGGATGCAGCGCCGGCGGACTCGTGCCGGGTGGCCCGCATTCGCTTCCGTCTACGCAACTACAGGGCATGGCGCGGCACGCCGCGGCAGTGAACGCGATCGACCCTCGACTCGTTCTTGCGGTAATCGACACCGAGTCGCATGGCGATCCCGCCGCGATTTCACGGGTCGGCGCAGAGGGACTCATGCAGCTCATGCCCGGGACCGCTAGTCAGTACGGCGTCGGGAACGCCTTCGATCCGGTACAGAACGTCGCCGCGGGGACCCGCTACCTCCGCGACCTTCTGCACCGCTATAAAGGAAACGTCCGCCTCGCGCTGGCTGCTTACAACGCCGGCCCGGGCGCCGTCGATGCCGCGCACGGGGTTCCGGCCTACGCCGAGACCCGCGCGTACGTCGATCGGGTCGTTGCCGACCTCCGCTAAACCGTGGCTACCTTCCCCGGCGTGAGAACGCCAGCGTTTGCCCGTGCCGTCCTCCCGCGCAAGGTCAGGCTTCCGATCATGGACGCCTACGTGCTGCGCGAGATGGCGGGCCCGTTCGCATTTGCGCTCGGCGCGTTCTTCCTGTTCTGGTTCGCGAACATCTTCGTGCTCGCGGCGGACTACATC
>CAZABL010000071.1:0-20510 GCA_964483365.1 uncultured bacterium | reverse complement strand
TCGGCAACACGTTCAGCCATCCCAAGTCGCGCTTCATCGAGGAGATGCCGTCGGTTGAAGCGATCGGCGGGGTCGGGATCGGGCAGCGTCCGGGCGGTGGCCGTTGGCGTGAGGTCTCGATCCACGAGAACGCCGGCGCGGGCGTCGGGATGAACTTGAGTGCCGGCGACAAGGTCCGTCATCCCAAGTGGGGCGAGGGCACGGTCGTCGACGTTGCCGGTGCCGGCGGCGATGGGCTCCTCACGATCAACTTCCCGAACGTGGGCCAAAAAATGGTCATGCTCAAGTACGCGCCGCTGGAGAAGGTCTAGCCCGACGCGATGCTGCGCGTCGGGGTAGCCGGCGCGCTCGGGAGACTCGGGCGCGTCGCGTGCGCAGCGATCGTTGCGGCGGAGGGCTTACAGCTCTCCGCCGCCTTTGCACGCACTGCCGGGGAACGGATCTACGGCGTCCTCACCGACGACGATTTATCGACGTTCATCTCGCGCGGGCTCGACGTCGTCGTCGACTGCACCGTCTATCCGACCACGATCGACGTCGCGCGCGCCGCGATCGACGCGAAGATTCCGCCCGTGATCGGCGCTACCGGCTGGACCGACGAGGACGTCGTCGTGCTCGAAGAAGACTGCGATCTGCAGGGCGTTCCGGCGATGCTGATCCCGAATTTCTCGTTCGGCGCCGTTCTGATGATGCGCTTTGCGGCGCAGGCGGCGAAGGTCTTCCCGCGCAGCGAGATCATCGAGCTGCACCACGACCAAAAGCGCGACGCGCCCAGCGGAACGGCCAAGCTCACGGCGCGCCGAATCGCTGAAACCGGGGCGCCCGTCCCACCGATCCACAGCGTTCGGTTACCGGGGCTCGTCGCTCACCAGGAGACGATCTTCGGAGGGACCGGGGAGACGCTTACCCTGCGGCACGACTCGCTCGGACGGGAGTCGTTTGCCGAGGGGATCGTCGCCGCGGTGCGGGCGGTACGCCAACAAAGTGGGCTCGTGATCGGGCTCGACAGTTTAGTGGAGAAGATGCTGGCATGAAGGTCGCGGTAGTCGGAGCGACGGGGGTCGTCGGGTCGACGATCTTGCGCGTTCTCGAGGAGCGCAAGGTCCCAGTCGAGACGCTCCTCGCGTACGCGTCGCGGGAGCGCGCCGACGGCGTGCAGTTCCGCGGGACGTCGTATCCGGTCGCCGTCGCGACGCGCGAGCGACTCATCGCCGACCGCCCGGACGTCGCGTTCTTCGCCTCCAGCGACGACGCGAGCGCCGAGCTCGCCGGCGCGATCGCGGACAACGGCGGCGTCGTGATCGACAACTCGTCGACGTTCCGGCTCGACCCGACCGTCCCGCTCCTCATCCCCGAGGTCAATCCGCACGCCGTCAAGCCGGAGCATCGGATCTTCCCGGTCGCGAATTGTACCGCCATCGTGCTCACTGTCGGGCTGGCGCCGATCGAACGCGCCGTCGGGTTGCGCGCGGTTCGTGTTGCGACGTATCAAGCGGTGAGCGGCGCGGGTCGCGCTGGCCTCGATGCGCTCGCCAAGGAAGAGCGCGGTGAGTCACCGGACGGGACGTTCGCGGCGCCGATCTTCCGCAACGTCGTCCCGCAGATCGGGAGCTTCCTCGGTGACGGCGATTCCGGCGAAGAGCAAAAAGTCGCGGCCGAGACGCGCAAGATGCTCGGACGGCCCGATCTCGTCGTCGCTGCGACGACGGTGCGCGTTCCGGTACTGCGCGCGCACAGCGAAGCGGTGTTTTTCGAGACCGAGACGCCGACGAGCGTCGAAGAACTGCACGATGCGTTGCGCGATGCGCCCGGCGTCGTGTTGCACGAGTCGGGGATCGTGACGCCGCGCGACATTGAGGACACCGATCTGGTGCATGTCGCGCGCGTGCGTCCGGAATCCGGCGACACGACCGACACGCGCTTCCAGATGTGGGTCGTCGGCGATCAGCTGCGTAAGGGCGCGGCGACGAACGGCGTGCAAATCTTGCAGTTGCTCATCGAGCAGGGGCGTTTCGCCGAGGTCGCTTCGCTGTGAGCGTCACCGTTCTCAAGTTCGGCGGGAGTTCGCTCACCAATCCCGAGCTGCGGGAGATCGCAGCCTCACGCGTGCTCGACGCGCAACGGCGCGGTGAGCAGCCCGTCGTGGTGTGTTCGGCGATGGGGCGCACGCCGGACGCGTACGCGACGGACTCGCTGCTCTCGCTCGTCGGTCCGACGCTCGACGGGCCGAATCGCGATCTGCTTTTGGCGTGCGGCGAGATGATCTCGTCGGCGGTGTTCGCCGAGCTTCTCTGCAAGCTGGGTGCGCCGGCGCAGGCGATGACCGGACTGCAAGCCGGTGTGCAGACCGACGAGAACTACGGCGATGCCGAGATCATCGACGTCGACCCGGCGCCGATCCGGCGTCTCCTCGAGCGCGGCATCATCCCGGTCGTCACCGGCTTTCAGGGCGGGACGCGTGACGGTGCGATCACGACGCTCGGACGCGGCGGCAGCGACCTCACCGCGATTGCGCTCGGCGACGCGCTCGGCGCGCAAGCTGTTGAGATCTACACCGACGTCTCGGGCGTCATGACGGCCGATCCGCGTCGCGTCGCGGGCGCACACGCGCTCGACCGCGTCACGCAGGCCGAGATGGTCGAGCTTGCCGGCAACGGTGCGAGGGTGATGCACCACAAGGCTGCCGAGCTCGCGCACGCGACCCGCACGCCGTACGTCGTCAAAGGGTTGCGCAGCAACGTCGGTACGACGATCGACGACGACGCACCGGTCGATCGCGATCGTCCGGTTTCGGGCGTTACGACGATTCCCGAGGTCACGTTCTGCCGCATCATTCAGGGGCTGACCGACGACCTCGATCGTGCCGACGTCGATACCGACGTTCTGGCGCGGATCGCTGAGAACGGCATCTCGATCGACATGATCAACGTCAACGACGCCGGCGTGTTCTTCATCTGCGACGACGAGTCGGCCGACCGGATTCGCCCGGCGCTCGCCGATCTCAACCTGGCGCTGCGGATGCGTCCGCACTGCGCGAAGATCTCGGTCGTCGGCGCAGGGATGCGCGGAACGTCCGGCGTCATGTATCGCGTCGTGAAGACCCTCACCGACGCGGACGTCGAGATCATCCACTCGACCGACTCGAACATCACGATCTCGATCCTCGTGCCGCTCGAGCAGGCCAATCGCGCCGAGCAGGCGCTGCACGAGGCGTTCGGTCTGGGCCGCGGGACGGTGGCGCGATGAAGCAGATCGGTCGTCTGCTGACCGCGATGATCACGCCGTTCGATCGCGACGGCGAGGTCAACGTCAGCGAAGCGGTGCGGGTCGCGCAGTTCTTGTGTGAGCGCGGCAACGACGGCGTCGTCGTGAGCGGGACGACCGGCGAGTCACCCGCGCTCGAGACCGACGAGAAGCTGAAGCTCTTCCGCGAGATCAAGCGCGGACTCGGTACGCGCGGAACCGTCGTGGCGGGGACGGGCGGCAACAACACGCACCATTCCGTCGAGCTCACGAAGCAGGCCGAGCAGTGCGGCGTCGACGGGATCCTCGCCGTCGTGCCCTACTACAACAAGCCGACGCAGGACGGGATGCTGATCCACTTCGGCGCGATCGCCGAGGCGACGTCGCTGCCGGTCATCATCTACAACATCCCGGGCCGCACCGGCGCCAATATGCTGCCGGCGACGTTCACCGAGCTCTGCCGGCGGCACCAGAATATCGTCGGGATCAAAGAGTCGACCGGCGACGTCAACCAGTTCACCGCGATCCTGCGCGAACGCGAACGTGAGGACGTGACGTTCTGGTCGGGCGATGATTACATGTTCCTGCCGTCGCTCTCGGTTGGCGGGTACGGACTCATCTCGGTCGCTGCCCACATCGTCGGCCGCGAGCTCAAAGCGATGGCCGAAGCGTTCGACGGTGGTGATGTCGAGACGGCCGCGCGCATCCATCGCGATCTCGCGCCGTTGTTCAACGCGCTGTTCGCGACGACGAATCCGATCCCGGTGAAGTGGGCGATGGGCACGTTCGGGTTCGACGTTGGACCCTGTCGCTCGCCGCTGGGCGAGATGCCGAAGGCGCTTCAAGCAACGCTGGAGCCGCTGCTCGCACCGTACCGGTGAAGTCGTTCTGGGTGCTCGGTTCGCGCGTCGACGACGTCGGGCGCGATGAGGCCGTCGCGCGAATCGCCGCGCTCGCAAATGGCGGGACCCCATCGCTCGTCGTGACGCTCGGCGTCGAGATGGTCATGATGGCGCGGCGCGACCCCACGTTCCGCCACATCGCGAACGACGCGGCGCTGGTGACGTGCGATACGATCGGCTTGTTGCTCGCCTCGCGTTTGCGCGGCGGACCGTTGCACGAACGCGTCACCGGTGTCGAGCTCGTCGGCGAGCTCGCCGCTCGCTCCGCGTCGCTCAGCGACGTGCGACTCTACCTCCTCGGCAGCGCCGGAGACACGGCACAGCGCGCGGCCGACGCGCTACGCGCGAAGTATCCTGGCGCGCTGATCGTCGGCGCCCGCAACGGCTATTTCCGCGATGACGAAAGCGCAGCGATCGCCGAGCAAATCCGCGCGAGCGGCGCCAACGTGCTGCTCGCGGGACTCGGGTCGCCGAAACAGGAGCTGTGGCTCACGCGCTGGCTCGGCGCGACCGGCTGCGGCGTGGGCATGGGCGTCGGCGGATCGCTCGACGTCTACGCCGGCAACGTGGTGCGGGCACCCGCGGCGTTTCGGCGCGCCGGGCTCGAGTGGGCGTACCGCCTAGCAAAAGAACCGAGCCGCTGGCGTCGACAGTTAGCACTGCCACAATTCGCCATATACGCCCTCGGCGAAGCATTGACTGGGCGCAAAGAAGGGAAGCACTAGCACCATGGTCATGGAGCGAGCGCCGCGCTAACATGCGTGCGATGATTCTTGCTGGCGGGATGAGCACGCGGCTCTATCCGCTCACGAAAGAAGTTCCCAAACCGAATGTACCCGTTGCGGGAGAACCGATCAGCGGCCATGTGATGAGGTGGCTTGCGTCACACGGGTACGACGAGGTCGCGATCAACGTCTTCTATCTGGCGGACGCGGTGCGCGCTGCGTTCGGCGACGGATCGCGCTACGGCGTGAAGCTGCACTATCTGGAAGAGAAGGAGCTCACCGGAAGCGCTGGCGCCCTCAAGCAGATGGACGGCTGGTTCGACCGCACGTTCGTCGTCGTCGGCTGCGACGATCTCACCGACGCCGATCTCACCGCGCTGGTGCGGTTTCACAAATCGAAGGGCGCGCTCGCGACGATCGGATTGCTGCAGGTCGAAGAGGTCGACCAGTACGGCGTCGTGATCCTCGACGACGACGGACGGATCACCGGGTTCCAGGAAAAGCCCGCCAAGGGCACCGAGAAATCGAAGCTCGCCAACACGGGGATCTATGTCTTCGAGCCGGCGATCTTCACGCGCATCCCCGCGAATACGTTCTACGACTTCGGCAAACAGGTGTTCCCCGAGCTCGTCGAGGCGGGGCTTCCGTTCTACGGGATGGAGCTGCGCGGCGCGCATTGGCGCGACGTCGGGACGCCGGGTGAGTATCGTGAAGCGAACGCCGACGTCGTCGAGGGCCGGGTCAAACCGGTCGGCGCACGCGCGACCGGCGTCCCACCGAGCGCCCGCGTGCATCCGAGCGCGCGTCTCGACGGTGCGGTGCGTGTCGGCGAACGCGCAACGATCGGCGCCAAGGTCCGGGTCGCCGGCCCGAGCATCATCGGCGACGACGTGACGATCGGCGACGGTGCGACGCTCGAGCGAAGCATCATCTGGAACGGCGCGCAGATCGGCGCCGGCGCCACGCTCCGTGACACCGTCGTCGGCGAACGTTACAGCGTCGCCCCCGAAACCGTCCTCGACGGCGCAATCGTCGCGAACGAACCCTCGGTCGCTGCCACCTCACCCTGACGCCGCTCCCTGTCACGATCGCTTCGACGGGCTCAGCGAAAACGGGCCCTTCGACAAGCTCAGGGTGACGCCGATACCCGATGGCGAAGCCCTCGAGTCCGACGGGAGGGTGACCGATGGCGACGACGGTGACGACGACGACGGTGACGCTGACGGTGAACGGCGAGGAGCAGCGGCTGGATGTCGATCCGCGTGCAACGCTGCTCGACACGCTGCATGAGCGCCTACAGCTGACCGGGACGAAGAAAGGCTGCGACCGCGGAGAGTGCGGTGCGTGCACGGTGCACGTCAACGGCCGCCGCGTCCTCGCCTGCATGTCGTTCGCGCTGATGCACGACGGCGACGTCATCACGACGATCGAAGGCCTCGCGCCGGACGGTGCCCTGAACGCAGTACAGCAGGCGTTCATCGATCACGACGGATTCCAGTGCGGATATTGCACCTCGGGACAGATCATGTCCGCGGTCGCGGTGCTCGACGAACTGCGCGCCGGGATCCCGAGCGCGGTGACGCGCGATCTCCGCACGCCGATCATCCCGGCGAGCGACGAGGAGATCCGTGAGCGCATGAGCGGCAACTTGTGTCGCTGCAGCTGCTACCCGAACATCGTTGCGGCGCTGCGCCAAGCCGCGGAGGTCTGATCGTGCAGACGTTCGTGTACGAGCGAGGCGCCGATATCGGAACCGTCCTCGCGACGCTCGACAGCGAGCGTGACGCGTGCGTGATCGCGGGCGGGACCGAGCTCGTGAACTGGATGAAGGAGGGGATCACCTCTCCGGCCCGCGTGATCGACATCAACCGCCTTCCCGGCCTTGCGTCGATCACCGAGAATGAGGACGGCTTGCGGATCGGTGCGCTCGCACGGATGACCGATGTGGCTGCGCATCCTGCGGTTCGCGCCCACTACCCCGCGATCGTCGAAGCGCTCGTCGCGAGCGCCTCGCAGCAACTACGCAACATGGCGACGATGGGCGGCAACCTCATGCAGCGCACGCGCTGCCCCTACTTCCGCGCCGATACGGAGGTGCCGTGCAACAAACGTGCTTTGGGAAGTGGCTGCGCCGCCCTTGACGGCTATGACCGCTCCGCTGCGATCGTCGGCACGAGCGAAGCCTGCATCGCGACACATCCCTCGGACGTTGCCGTCGCGCTGGCGGCGCTCGATGCGGTCGTCCATGTCGCCGGCGCACACGGTGAGCGTGCGATCGCATTCGAGGACTTCTATCGCCTACCCGGTTACGATCCGCGCCGCGAGACGACGCTCGGCGACGGCGAGCTGATCACGGCAATCACCGTGCCTACGTCTGCGGCAGCGCACGGATCGCACTACCTCAAGGTCCGCGAACGAGCGTCGTACGAGTTCGCGCTCGTCTCAGCTGCCGTTGCGGTCGATCTCGACGAGCGCACCGTACGTGATGTTCGCATCGCGTTGGGCGGTGTCGCACCGAAACCGTGGCGCCTTCGCGACGTCGAGGGCGCGCTGCGCGGCGAGTCGTTCACCGTGCAGGCAATACGTGCGGCGCTCCGCGGCGCGCTCAGCGATGCGAAGCCGGGACGCGCGAACGGCTTCAAGGCGGACCTCGCCAAACGGGCCGTCGTGCGCGCACTGACCGAGATCGGAGCGACCGCATGACCACCACTACTACCACCTCGACGATCGGGCCGCCGCTCGCGCGCAAGGACGGTAAGGTCAAGGTCTCCGGCGCGGCCGACTACACCGCCGATCATTTTCCTGAAGGGCTCACGTACGCGACCTTCGCGACGAGCCCGGTCGCGCACGGGAAGATCGTGCGGCTCGATACGGCCCAGGCGGAACGCGCGCCTGGTGTGCTCGCGGTGATCACCTACCGCAACGCGCCAAAACTCGCGCCGCTCGGCGCGCTGACGCCGCCGGCGGGACAGGCGTTCATCCCGCTCCAGGACGACCAGATCACCTACGAAGGACAGCCAATCGCGCTCATCGTTGCCGACTCACTGGAGCGTGCAACGTACGGCGCATCGCTCGTGCACGCTGAGATCGAACCGGAGCCCGCTCGCGTCGAGGTGGCGCAAGGCCTCGACGAAGGCGAGATCGTGGAAGGCTACGACGAGCCGGACACGCGCACCGGCGATCCGGAGCTTGCGTTCCGTGACGCGGAGGTCCGCGTCGAAGAGAGCTATTCGACCGGGTATCGCCATCATGCTGCGATGGAACCATCTGCAACGGTCGCGGTGTGGGACGGTGGCGATCTCACGCTGTGGGATGCGACGCAGCATGTGTGGGGCGTCCGCCTCATTATCGCGACGGCACTCGGAGTCGCGCCTGAACGCGTGCGCGTGATCTCGCACTACTTGGGCGGCGGGTTCGGCAGCAAGGGCTACGTGTGGCCGCATCAGATTCTCACCGCGGTTGCCGCGCGCTTCATCCGACGTCCCGTCAAGCTCGTGCTCACGCGTGCCCAGAGCTTCACCTCGCACGGCTATCAAACCGAGACGGCCCAAGACGTCGCGATCGGCGCGCGTCATGACGGCACGTTGGTGGCGATCACCCACGCCGTCACGTACGCGAACGCGCTGCTCGATGCGTTTCCCGAGTATCAGGCGGCGGGAACCCGCTCGATGTACCGCTGTCCTGCGATCGCGACATCGCACCGCGTCGTCAAGCTCGCACTCCCGCAGCCAACCGCGATGCGCGCACCCAACGAAGGGATGGGCAACTTCGCGCTCGAGTCGGCGATGGACGAGCTCGCCGAGCGGCTCGGGCTCGACCCGCTCGAGCTGCGGCTGCGCAACGACGCCGAGCGCGATCCGCTCACCGGTCGCCCGTTCAGCTCGAAACGGCTGCGCGAAGCCTATCTTTTGGCGGCTGAACGTTTCGGTTGGTCGCAGCGAGTCGACCGACCGTTTACGGTCCGGGACGGTGATTTTTGGGTCGGCTACGGGATGGCGTCGTGTCTGATGACGACGTACCGCATGCCGTCGGTCGCATCCGTCACGATGCGCGCAAACGGAACGGTCCTCGTCCGCGCGGGTGCGCAGGAGATCGGCACGGGGATTCGCACGATCATGCCGCAGCTCGCCGCCGAGACGCTCGGCGTCGATCCCGACCTCGCAACGATCGAGTTAGGTGACACGACGCTTCCCGAGGCGGGACCGACGTACGGCAGCTCGAGCACGATGGGGCTCGGCTCCGCGGTTGTCGACGCGGCAGCGCGACTGCGCGCTCTGCTCGCGGAGTTCGGCGCGCAAGATCCCAGTGAGTACGGTGCGGCGGCGGCACGCGGGGGCGGCGAGCTCACCGCCGAGGGACGCTTCGTCCCGGAGAACGCGGAGTACGCAATGTTCGGCTTCGGCGGCGTGTTCGTTGAAGTCGGCGTCGACGCGTCGCTCGGGCTCGTTCGTGTGCGGCGTTGCGTCGGCGCGTACAGTGCAGGGCGCATCGTCAACGAGCGAACCGCGAAGAGCCAGATGACCGGCGGGATGATCTGGGGGATCGGGCAAGCGCTGCTCGAGCGCTCAGAGACGGATCGCACGCTCGGACGGTTCGTCTCGAAGAACTTGGCGGGATATCTCGTTCCGGTGAACGCGGACATCGGGCACCTCGAAGCCCACTTCGTCGAGGAGTCCGATCCGTACGCGAGCCCGATCGGTGCCCGCGGGATCGGCGAACTCGGTGCGACCGGAGTCGCAGCGGCGATCGCAAACGCCGTCTACAATGCGGTCGGCGTACGCGTGCGGGATCTTCCGATCGTCCCCGAGCAGCTGTTGCACGTGCTCGAGTAACGCTCCAGTGTAAACGGGAACTTAGCAGACACGCAACGTCGACCCGACTATCTTTGATGGTATGAAGATCGGAATCGTGGGAGCGGGCAGGGTCGGCACTGCTTGTGCCCTTGCCACGATCATGCGTGGATTTGCGCGCGAGATCGTTCTTGTCGATCGCACGCGGCCACGCGCCGTTGCAGTCGCGACGGACATGCGGTACGGCGCGTCGCTGTCGGCGCGCGTTGATGTGCGCGACGGCGAGTACGGCGATCTTGCTGGATCGGCGGTCGTGATGATCACCGCGGGGGTCAACGAAAAGGCGGGCGGCGCAACCGATCCGACAGATCCTCAAGGACGCCTCAAGCTCCTTGGGCAGAACGTTCCGGTCTACGAAGAGATCGTGCCGCACGTCGTCCGTGCAGCACCCGACGCGGTGCTCCTCGTCGTTAGCGATCCGCCCGATCCGCTCGCCGATCTGACGCGTCATTTGGCGGGACACGATCGCGTGCTCAGCACAGGGACGTACCTTGACAGCCTGCGCTTCCGGCTCCATCTCGCGCAGCGTCTCGGCGTCAGCCCGCAATCGGTCACCGCCGACGTCCTCGGCGAGCACGGCAAATCGGAAGTCTTCGTGTGGTCGACGGCGCAGGTCGAGGGAGTCCCAATTTTCGACGCGCTTACGCAGCGCGGCATCGGGCACAACGATTTCAAAGGGGCGCTCGAAGCCGACGTCAGCAACGCGAACATTGCGATCATCGAAGGGAACGACGCAAGCCAGTTCGGGATCGGCATGGTCTCGGCGCGGATCAGCGAGATGATCGTCCGCGATGAAGGGGCCGTCATCCCGATCGGAAGCTACTCGGAGAAGTTCGGCGTCACGCTGTCGTTACCGAGCATCGTCGGATCTCGCGGCGTCGTCCAGATCCTCGAACCACAGCTCTCCGAGGAAGAGCGCAAAGGCCTCGAGCGTAGCGCCGCAACACTGAAGGCAGCGCTTGCGAATGCCGGAGTCGCGGTCTGATGCCGGTGAAGTGTATCTCGATTCTCGGCGTGGGAACGATGGGCCGCGCTTTCGCGCGACGATTGCTTGCCGCCGGCTTTCGCGTGCGCGTATGGGACGTTTCGCGCGAGGCGACGATGCGCTTTCGCGGCACGGGTGCGACGATCGCAAAGACCGCCGAAGACGCTGTCCGCAACGCCGATGTCGTCCTGACGATGGTGCCGACGATCGCGTCGATCGAGGAGACGATGCCGGACGCGCTCGCTGCGATGCGCAGCGGCGCGATCTGGCTGCAGATGAGCACGATCGGCGTCGACGGGACGCAGCGAGCACTCACGCTAGCGCAGCAGCGGTCCGACGTCGTGTTCGTCGACGCGCCGGTCTCGGGCTCGAAGATTCCGGCCGAACAAGGAAAGCTGCTGATCCTCGCGTCCGGTCCCGCACGTGCGCTCGACGCGCTCACGCCGGTGTTCTCCGTGCTCGGTCAGAAGACGATGCGGTGGGAACGTGCGGGCACCGGCTCGCGAATGAAGCTGGTGATGAACACGTGGCTCGCCGTGCTCGGCGAGGGGATCGCGGAGACGGCCGCACTCGCGCAATCGCTCGATGTTCCGCTCGCCGATTTCGCGGCGTGCCTGGAGAGCACCGCGCTGAACACGCCATGGGCGTTGGCGAAGCTCGGCAAGATCGAGCGCGAGCAGTTCGATCCGGAATTCTCCCTGACGCTTGCGTCGAAGGATCTTCACCTCGCGCTCGACGCTGCGGGCGATGCCGGCCAACGGCTCCCCGTCGCCGAATCGCTCGAGGCCCAGTGGGATCGTGCCCTCGATGAGGGACTCGGCGATCGCGACGTCGTCGGCGCGTACCTCGCGCTGCGAGAGCCTGCGCCCAAGCCCGCCGCCTAGCGATCTCCCTCGACGATCGCGACGAAGCGCGTGAACGATCGTCGTGCTCGCCCTCCTACGTTCGTGGCTCTTCCCGTCGTTGTGCGCAGGCTGCGAGGCGCCCGGGCCCGCGCTGTGCGAGGCGTGCGCGCCGCGGCCGGCTCACGTGCAACGCTTTTGGGTTGACTGCATCCCGGCATTCGCCCTGGGCGCGTATGACGGTGCGCTCCGGCGCGCGATCGTCGCGATGAAGCGCGGGGAACGTGATCCGCTGGACACCTTTTGTGCGTTACTCGGACATGCGCCGGTCGTAGGAGCGTTGGTACCGCTCCCGACGACCCGTCGGCGCGCCGCCGAACGCGGCTTCGATCAGAGCGTCACCCTGGGGCGACGACTCGCCGAGGTGCGCGGTCTCGTGTGCGTCGAGCTGCTCGAGAAACGGGGGCGGCCGCAAGAGGGACGCAGCCGACGCGACCGTCTCGCGGCCGTCGATCGCTTTCGACTCCGTCCCTCGAACTCGATCCCCTCGACGGTCACCCTGCTCGACGACGTCTGCACCACCGGTGCGACGCTGCACGATGCGGCGCTGACGCTGCGCCGCGCCGGGATCACGGTCGGCCAGATCGTCGTCCTGGCCCGGGCGGAACCAAACGCTGCAGGCATGCGGTCGTTGGCGGTGCGATGAAAGCGATTTGGAACGGTACCGTCCTCGCCGAGAGCGAGCAAACCGAAGTCGTCGAAGGAAACCACTACTTCCCGCCCGATACGATCAAGTCGGAGTATTTCCAGGCCTCGGAAACGCACACCGTGTGTCCGTGGAAGGGAACCGCGAGCTACTACACGGTCGCGGTCGACGGCAAGCAGAACAAGGACGCGGCGTGGTACTACCCGCAGGCGTCGGAGAAGGCGAAGAACATCGAGGGGTTCGTCGCGTTCTGGAAGGGTGTCGAGGTCCAGCCGTAACGTCTGAAGTTACGTATCTCGCGCGGGCATGTGAGCTCGCGGCGCGCACGATCGCCGATGCATCGCCAAATCCGCCGGTCGGCTGCGTTCTCGTTCGTGACGGTGTCACGCTCGGGGAAGGCTGGCACCACCGTCGCGGCGAGCCGCACGCGGAGGTCGAGGCGTTGCGCGACGCGCGTGCGCGCGGCAACGACCCGCGCGGGGCCACCGCGTACGTGTCGCTCGAGCCGTGCAATCATCATGGCGCGACACCGCCGTGTAGCGAAGCGCTGATCGCGTCGGGGATCGCACGCGTCGTCGTCGGCACGCTCGATCCCAATCCGAAGACCGCCGCAAGCGGGGTGGATCGTCTGCGCGAGGCGGGGATCGGCGTCGACGTGATCGAGTACGATCGCGCGCAGGAGCTCGTCGAACGCTTTGCGTGGACGATCCTGCAGCCGCGCCCCTACGTCACGCTGAAGATGGCGATGTCGCTTGACGGTTTCGTCGCGACGCGCACGGGCGAGCAACGGTGGCTCACCGGGCCGCTCGCGCGCGAACGTGTGCGCGAGCTGCGCGTCGAGCACGATGCCGTGATGGTCGGCGCGGGGACGATTCGGATCGACGATCCGCAGCTCACCGTCCGCCCGAACGTGACGCGTCGCAAGCCCTACACGCGCGTCGTCGTCTGCGAGACGGATCCGATCCCGCTGTCGAGCCGTGTCCTGGCGCCGCCCGCCGACGCTCCGCCGGATGCGTATCGTCCGACGATCGTGCTTGCCCCGCGCGGCGCGCGGGAGCGATTCGCGCTGCTCGAACGCGCCGCCGATGTCGTCTACGTCGGTGACAAGGATGCACTGCAGCTCGATCTCCGTGCCGCTCTTCTTGCGCTGCGCGAACGTGAGATCGCGACCGTGCTGTGCGAGGGTGGACCGACGCTCGCGGGGCGACTTCTCTCGCACGAGCTGGTGCAGCGCGCGCTGTGGTTCGTCGCGCCTGTCTTCTTGAGGAGCGATACGGCGGTCCCCGTCGTTGCCGGCGCCGATCTTGCACGGCTGAACGGATGGCGGATCGATCGCATCGAACGCGTCGGCGACGATGTCTTGCTTTCGGCTAGTGTGTCCCCTTCGAGCCCTTCGACAAGCTCAGGATGACAAAGCGTGTTCTCGGGGCTGATCGCGTTTGACGGTCGCGTGGCCGCGCTTGACGGCGATGAGGCGCGCGGCCTTACGCTCAGCGTCGAGGCTCCCGCGGCAATCGCGGACGGCGTGGTGCTCGGCGACTCCGTTGCGGTCAATGGAGTCTGTCTGACCGTCGTCGCTTTCGACGAGCGCATGATGCGTTTTGACGTGATCCCCGAGACGGTGCGGCGTACCGGGTTCGATGCGTTGCGTCCCGGAGATCGGCTCAATATCGAGCTGAGCTTGCGGCTCGGTGACCGTCTCGGCGGCCACCTCGTCTACGGTCACGTCGACGGCAACGCGTCGATCCTCGAAAAAGAGCCCGAAGGGCAAGGCGCGCGGCTGCACATCGTCCTCCCCGACGACCTTGCGCCGTTCATCGTGGAGAAAGGCTACGTCGCGGTTGACGGCGTCTCACTCACGGTCGCGTCGGTTGTGCACGATCGCTTCACGATCGCGCTCATCCCCGAAACGCTGCGACGCACGACGCTCGGCGCGAAAGGGCCGGGCGATCGCGTCAACCTCGAGGTCGATCCGGTCGCGCGCTATGCACGCGGCGCGGCGCTGGCGTACGCGCGCGACAACGGCGTACCGTCGGCCGACGAGGTTGCGTGGGCGTATGAGATCTAGCGCCGCGTGTTGAGCGGGCCGTCCGTGCGCGACCGTGTGCGGTGGAGCGATCTCGACGTGATGGGGATCGTCTACTTTGGGCGCTATTTGCGCTTCATGGAAAGCGCCGAGGGCGAGTTCTTCCGCGCCGAGGGATTCACGTACCAGCGTCTCTCCGACGAGCTGGGAATCTGGCTCGCGCGCGTCCATCTCGCGATCGACTATCGCGCGCCGGCACGCATGGACGACGAAGTCGTGTGTGCCGCACAGCTGACGAAAGTCGGCGGCTCTTCGCTGCGTTTCGCGTTTCCGATCGAACGCGCTGACGGGCTGCGGCTCGCGGACGGCGTGCTCGTGCTCGCCGCACTCGACCGCCTCACGATGCGACCGACACGGTTGCCGGCGCCGCTGCGCGCCGCGCTTCAGCGCTCGTCGGTCGCCAGCACGCCGTAGACGTCTTTTCGCGCGCGATCGAGGATCTCGCGGATCCGATCGAGCGTCGCCTCGTCGCTGCCGCGCGCGCTCATGACCGCCGCGCCCAGCTTCATCGCGGCCCCGCGTAGCCGATCCGTCGCGTCCGGCTCGTCCTCGCCGCCGTCGAAGTCGTCGGCGCGCTCGTTGAGGAGGGTCCGGCCGCTTTCGGTGATCGTGTAGACGCGCTTGCCCTCGACGTCGGCGCTGCTGACGAAGCCGCCGTCTTCGAGCATCTGAAGTGTCGGGTAGATCGAGCCGGCGCTCGGCCGGAAGCCGCGCTTCTGTTCGATCGCGCCGATGATCTCGTAGCCGTGCCGCGGTCCCTCGAGCAGCGCCTCGAGGACGAGGAACTTGATCCCGCCGCGCCGCGTCCGCGGACCCCAGCCACCGCCGAAGCCGCGCCGGAAGAAGCCCCGCGGACCTCCGCCGTGATGGTGGCCGAAATGGCCACCGAAGACTTTATGTTTCATATCGCGATCTTACGCGATATATCGTTAAAATGCAAGCCCCGTCGCCTTGGACTGAGCCCGTGGACTCAACGGACAAGCGAGGACCGGCTATGCTACCGTCCGCGCAGGTGGAGTGCTGGCGCGCTTGGGTCGATGTCGATTCGCCTCTGTTGGCCGGCTTCGAGACGACGCTGTCCGCGGACGAGATCGACGCGTCGCGCCGATTTCGCTTCGATCGGGATCGACGTCGCTTCGTCTTCACGCGAGGCGTGACACGGCGGATTTTGGCTGACTACCTCGGCACTGCCGCGGCGGAGCTCCGTTTCGCGTACGGCGCACACGGAAAGCCCTACCTCGTAGACGGCGGCATGCGTTTCAACGTCGCGCACTCAGCGGATCTGCTGTGTGTTGCGATCGGTGGAAAGCGCGAGATCGGTGTCGATGTCGAGGCCATACGCGACGACATCGACATCCTCACCATCGCGCAAACCGTATTCGGCAAAGAAGAGGCCGGTGAAATCAGCGCCCTCCATCCTGCCGATCGCGTTGCTGCCTTTTTCGCGCAGTGGACGCGCACGGAAGCGCTGCTCAAGGCGATGGGCCAGGGCCTGCAGCGCATGCGCGGCACGCAGGTTCTGCGCGCTGCAAACAGTGCGTGGTCGGTGCAGTCGGTTGCGATTGCCGACGGCTACGCCGCAGCGATCGCAGTAGCGGGGCCCTTCCCGCCGCTCACGATACGCGACTTCAGCGGGCGGTTCGAGCCGTAGCCTCTAGAACGTTCCGCAGTTCGGCGGTGAGGGACGGCAGATGCTCGGTGAGCGCGCCCGTATGGCTGCCGGGGATCAACCGCACGTTGAGCGCCGCGAACAGACCTTTCCAGTTGCGCCAGATTGGAGCCGCGTCGTCACCGGCGTCGGCGCGTGGGCACAACATCGTCGCGCGCACCGGGACGTGGCGCAACACGTATGCGTGAAGCGCTTGTGCTTCCGCTGCCTCGACATGCGCCGTTATCGGATCCGGCCAAACGAGCTTCGTCTGCGTACGAGGCGAGCGCGGCCTGACGAGATGCCAGACGCGACGCGCGTCGTCGACGCGCGATGCGATCCAACGCCGGCTCACCTCTTCCGGAATCCCGAAACGTCCGGCAATCCTCGCGACGGTATCTTTGACGTGACCAAAGCGCGTCGTGCGAATCCGTTCGACCCCAACGATGACGAGATGCGAAACCTCCTCGCCCTCATTGCGCAGCTGCCGCGCCATCTCCAAAGCGACGACACCGGAGAAGCAGTACCCGCCAAGCAGATACGGGCCAACGGGCTGAACGCTTCTGACGAGCCGCAGATGGTCGCGCGCCATCTCCTCGATCGTCGCCGGAACCGCTCCGCCGTCGGCGCCGTGCGGCGGGATCACGTAGATGGGCTGGTCTTCGCCGAGCGCGCCGGCGAAACGCCGCGCGTACAGTCCAATCCCGGTCTGGTCGCCGTGCAAAAAGAAGAACGGCATCCGACTTCCGCTCGCCTGGACCGCGACAATCGGTTCAAACGATTGGCGCTCCTTGCTGCGGATCGCCCGCGCGAGCCCGGCGATTGTCGGATCTGCAAAGAACGTCGAGAACGACAGACGCGTCCCGAACGCCGCTTCGATCCGCGCGATCACACGAGCCGCGAGCAGCGAATGGCCGCCGAGGCTGAAAAAATCGTCGCTCGTTCGAATCGCGTCGACGCCGAGCAGCTCTTCCCAAAGGTCGATCAAAAAGAGCATCAGCGAATCGTTCCAGGCGACCGCCGGCGCGGAATCCGCTTGTCGCGCCGGATCCGACACCTGCAGCTCTGCGAGGCTTCGGCGATCGACCTTGCCGTTCGGCAGTTCCGGCAACGCGTCGAGCATGACGATTGCCGAGGGCTGCTCCGCCGGGGGAAGTGTCGCACGCGCGAGCGTGCGCAGCTCTGCGACATCGCATTCGCGCGCGTCTCGGCGGACGACGAACGCGACCAAACGTTCGTTGCCGTCGCGCTTCTGCAAGACGACCGCGCACGACGAGACGCCCGGATGCCGCTTGAGTGCGGCCTCGATCTCACCCAACTCGATCCGTACGCCGCGAACCTTCACCTGCTCGTCGAGCCGGCCGACGAATTCGATGTTGCCGTCTGCGCGAAAGCGCGCGAGGTCGCCGGTGCGATACATGCGCTGACCTGGGACGCCCGCGAACGGGTCGGGGAGAAAACGCTCCGCAGTGAGTTCAGGGCGGCCGAGATAGCCTTGCGCAACCCCGGTTCCGCCGATGTACAGCTCGCCCACGACACCGATCGGAACGGGGAGGCGGTACTCGTTCAAAATGTACGCGCGCGCGTTCTCGCTTGGCCGCCCGATCGGTATCACGTCCTCGGTGTCGTTGGGATCGCAACGATAGGACGTCATCTGGATCGACGCTTCCGTCGGGCCGTACACGTTGTAGATCGGAACGCCGTGGAATGCGGCGTGTTCTCGCAGCGTCGCGGGGAGCGGCGCACCTCCAGAGATGATGACGCGTAGCGCGTGTCCCGAGTCCGGCTCGAGGAGATCGAGCAAAAGGGCGTGCAACGCGGGGACTGTGCACAGCACGGTGACGCGGTGAGCGATGATGTCGCGCGCGATCGACGCGACGTCGCGGTTGTCGGCCGACGAGGGAAGCACGACGCACGCCCCGGAGGCGAGCGATCCGAAGATCTGCAAAACCGAGGGATCGAAGCTCAACGGCGCAAGTTGGATGATCCGATCCTGTTCCGTCAGGCTGAAGTCGGCGCAGGCCGAGAGCAGGGTGTTACAGACCGCCCGATGCGTCACGATTACGCCCTTGGGGACGCCGGTCGAACCGGACGTGTAGATCACGTACGCGGGGTCGTCCGGTTGAGCGATCTCCTCGAGGATGTCGCCCGACTCCGCCTCCGACGCGATACGCGCATCCTCGACCGTCATGACGGTCGTTGACGGCAGCTTCGGGAACCGCTCCGCGAGACTTCGCGTCGTCACCAGCACGCGAGGAGCGGCGTCCGAGAGCATCATGGTGAGGCGCTCGTCCGGATACGAGGGATCGAGCGGGACGAACGCCGCCCCCGCCTTGACGACGGCGAGCAGCGTGACGACCGCGTCGATCGATCGTTCCAGGCAGACACCGACCAGCGATCCTCGGTCGACACCGAGCGCACGAAGCGAGCGCGCCATGCGGTTCGCGCTCCGGTCGAGATCGTCATAGGTGAGCGTTTCGTCCGCGAAGACGACGGCGGGTGCGTCCCGGCGGAGACGAACCTGTTTCTCCGCAAGAGCATGGAGCGTTTGCGGCTCTGAGCGGGGCGCTTGCGTGGCGTTCCAGGTCTCGACGATGAGGCGCCGCTCCACTTCGGCCACCACCGGCAGCGTTCCGATTGGAGCGGCCGGATCTGCGGCGATCGCGCGAATGAGGGTCGCAAAGTTCGCCGCCATGCGCGCGACCGTCGCGCGGTTGAACGACTCCACATCATACTGTGCCGCAATCACCGGCTCATCGCCGTCGCGCAGGTCAAAGCTGAGATCGGCGGGTGCGGTCGCGCTCAATGTCGTGTATAGGCCGACGGAGGCATCCGCGAGGATCAGCGGGATCGGTCGTTGCTCTCGCACAGCGAAGTGTGTCTGCAGTCGGCTCGCGTCGCCACGCGCACGAAGCGTCTGCATCACCTGTTCGACAGGAACATCTTGATGCTCGTACGCCTCGCGCTCGCGCTCCGCGACGGTCCGCATCACCTCCACGAACGTCGCGTCGAGGTCGACGGTCGCCGTCAGGAGCACCGTGTTGGAGAACGAGCCGACCAGCTCTGCGCTCTCCGGAAGCGTTCGTCCCGAGAACGCGACGCCGGTGCTGACGGTTCGATCGCCGGTATAGCGGTGAAGGAACGCCACGAATGCCGTCAGCAGCGCGACGTCTGTTCGGCACCCGGCGGCGTCAGCGATTCGCGCCAACGCGTCCATGGCGCTCTGCTCGAGGCGCGTCTCGACGCGGTCGCGCTTCCACGCAGAGACCTGTGGAGGCTTGCGATCATAGGGAAGAGACATCCGGGGCAATCCGGCGGCGAGCGCCTCCGACCAATACGCGCGCTGCGCCGTGAGCGCCGGTCCTTCAACGAATTGCCGGTGCCAAGCCGCGAAGTCGCCGTACTGTATCGGTAACCCCGCGATCGAGGAGCCGTCCTCTCCGCGCTCCACGCTGTAGAGCAATCCGAGGTCGCGCCAGATGATCTCGAGCGATGCTTCATCCGCAATGAGACCGTGCAGCGCGATCTGTACGATATGTTCGCTCCTCGCGAGCGCGATAAGCTGCGCGCGTGCGAGCGGACCGTGCTCGAGGTCGAACGGCGATGATGCGAACGCCTTGCACCGCTCTGACGCGAACTCCTCGCGCAGTTCGGCCGGCACGGACGCGAGATCGATCTGCTCGAGCGGCATGCGTCCCGCTCTGGCCACAGCCTGCGTGGGCTGGCCGTCGACCTGCGTGAACATTGCGCGCAAGATTGCATGCCGCGCCGCAAGGGCGTCGAATGCGCGCCCGAGTGCGGCGCGATCGAGAGTACCGCGAACGCGATACGCTTGGGCGAAATGATGCGCACACGTTCCCGGCGAGAGTTGTTCGAAAAGCCAGATACCTTCTTGTCTCGTCGTGAGGGGCGCGACCAGTTCGGATCGCGCCGCAACTTCGAAATCGTGGAGCGTACCGGCGTTGAGAAGGGCGAGGAGCCTTCGGGGATATCGCGTGTGCGTCGGTGTGGATGATTGCGCGGATGTAAGCATGATGTCTCGACCAGATCAACGCGAATAACGCCCGGCGGACATTTCGCGGATCAGTACGTAGGAAAAGGGTTCTCGATGGCACGGAAACCCTGGCTCCGCGCGGCCGGATGCATATGACCCGGGCGGCATGTACGCTGAGGGCACGGCAAGATCACCGACCGTGCTAAGTGCATCGTCGGTGCGCAACGTGATCGTTTACGCGCAGCGTGACATGGACATTCGCCAACGCAACGTCTAAAACGCGCGTACGGTGCGCTCAGCGCAAATTGATATACCTCGATGCGCGCACGTCCGTGCGTCGGCGGCTTTGCGTGGAGAACATCGATGCGACCTTGCAAGCAAGACGAGCGAGCCAAGCACCTCCCGCCCTCACCGCGGGCTCGACTTGACAACTGTTAACCACCCGGGCGAGTCTAAGGGATCGTGGAGCGTTTCGGAGACCAGCTGCGCGGGGCGATGAGCGAGGCCGGGATGACGGCCTCGCAGCTGG
>CAZABL010000070.1:0-21016 GCA_964483365.1 uncultured bacterium | reverse complement strand
CCATCAGCGCGATCGAAAGCGCGTCGGTGATGTCGGCGCGGTTCTTCTCGCCGCGTTGCAGACCGAACTCGAGGATCTTGGGAAGCATCCCCTTGTTCTGGCGGCAGATCTTGATGGCGCCCGCGAGGTCGTCGGCAGCGATGCGCTGACCGATTGCGCGCAGCAGGCCCTTGGAATCGGAGTGCTGGCTCGCGAAGAAGAGCAGCCGCTCGATTACGATGGCGATGGCGATGATCGACAACAGCAGCAACGCCCACATTGCAGGGCCGCCTGATACGATCGTTCCGAAGAATCCGTTGATGTCCACGAGGTCTAGTAACGCCTCCGAATCTTATGGGTACGTGATGACGGCCGCTCGTCCGGAGCCGTCTGGGGCCGGGCATAACGAAAGACGGCGGGACCCGTCGCCCGACGCGGGCCTAACGTTGGCCGTCCCGCCACACATTCCTACTACGCGCTGCCACTACTTTTGTCCCAGCTTGGCGAGGTTGGCCAGTTGAGCATCGATCTGCGCGCTGAGTTGGGCGTCGGAGCCAACGTTCGCTTTGGCCTTTTGTAACGCAGCTTTCGCGCCCGCGAGATCACCGCTGTTACCGAGTGCGATTCCCGCAAGATAATTCGCCGGCGCGCTATTCGGATTGGCAGCGAGTGCCTTGTCCGTTTCCGCTTTGACCTTCGTCCAGTCGTCTTTCGACTTCGCGTTTTGCGCAAGCATCTGCGCCGCGTTCGTGTAGAGCACCGACGCGTTTGCGGGTGACGTTTTCGCGCCGTTCTCGTACGCCGCGACCGCAGCAGCGGTGTTGCCCGACTTCGCTGCAGCCTGCGCCTGCTGGTTGTAATACGCAGCGACGGCGACGTCGACGTTCGCGGAGGGGTCGCGACGCTTGAGATCTTGCGCGAGCGTGAGACCCTTCTGCTCCTGACCGCCCAGCAGATACGCCGACACGAGTTGCGTGTCGATCGCGTTGAGCGTTGCAGCGTCCGCGTGACCGCTCTGTGCGAGGGTCTTGGCCTGCTCGAGCGCGCTCTGCGACTTGTCGTACTGCTGCGCGTTCGCGTAGGCGATGCCTTCGACGTAGTATGCGTTCGCGGTCGGCTGCAGCGCGATCGACTTCTGCGCGTACGCGGCGGCTTGATCGGCCTGCTTGTTCTTGAGTGCGTCGGCGGCCGCGTCACTGTACGCCTTCACCGCGACGGTCTTGAAGTTCGCCGGGACCGTCCCCGCCTTGTCGAACGCCGCTGCCGCGCCGGCTGCGTCGTTGGTGAACGAGTCGGCCACGCCGAGCAGCGCTTGTGCGTTGCCGTCGGTCGGATGCGAAGCGAGGTACGTGTTGAGCTGCGACTTGGCTTGGGCGTAGTTGCCGCTGCGGATCAGCGTGTTCGCGGTCGTGACGGCGCTCGATGTCGAGCCCGTGTCGTTGACGACCTGCGTCCCGTTGAACTTGAGATCCATCGTGTAGAACGCGCCGACCGGCTTGGCGTCCCGCGCCCCGGCCTTGTAGCGCGAGGTCTTCGCGATCTCGAGCGCGGCGGCGTTGTCTTTGGGATTCGTCGAACGCTGGATCTTCGTGGCACCGACCGAACCGTTCGCATTGACGAACACCTGCACGCGGACGGTGCCGCTGCCGGCGATCGGCGTTGCGTTGGTCCCCTGCTTGACGACCTTCGGCGGCGAATAGAAGACGCTGGTCTGCGCCGACGCCGCCAACGGCAATGACGCGAGCGGAATGACTCCGAGCGCGAGCACGAGCAGGGTGCGAGAAGTGCGGTCAGCCATGGTACCTCGAGACGCAAACATACTGGGTACAAACGTGGGTCGCGCCGCCGTCGGTTCCCGTAGCGGCGCAAGAGTCCTCGTCATCAGGCGCGGCCGATGAGATCGGGGCGGAGCACCGTCGCGCCCTCTAGGTACACGTGTTCGATCTCGTCCTGCCCGAGCTCGGTGTTGATGTGCACGAGCACGCGGATACAGCGCTCCAAACGTCCGGGTACCCCAATCTCGGTGAAATTCAGCAGGGGCACAAGCGTCCACCCCATCCGCCGCGCCGCCGCGGCGGGAAACTCCGAGACCAGGTCCGGCGTGACCGTAAAAAGCGCCGATGCAACGTCTTCCGGAACGAACGGATTGCGGTCGACGATCTCCCGCAGAAGGCGCTCGGTCGCGTCCAGGATGAGCCCGGGCTCGTCTCGCGCGACGGTGATCGCGCCTCGAATTCCACGCACGCGCACGGTTACTCGTCAACCTCTTTCACTGGATGCTTACTCGCTCTCTTCCACGGTCGCCTCGCGTGCTTCCGAGACGATGCGCGCAAGCGCCGCGCGCTCCCGCTCGTTGAGCATACGAACCCCGCCGACGGGGAGAGCACCCAAGGCAATCGGGCCGAAACGCAGGCGGGTCAGCGCGACGACGGGATGACCGGTCGCCTCGAACATCCGGCGCACCTGACGATTACGGCCTTCATGGATCGTCACGTCGATCAGCGAGACGTCGCGGCGCGTTGCGACGACGCGCAGTTGCGCGGGCGCCGCGCGCCCTTCTGTAAGGCGCACGCCGCGCAGGATCGTCTCGACCGCATCGCCGTCGAGACGGCCGCGCACCGTCGCGCGGTACGTCTTCTCGACGCCGAAGCGCGGATGGGTCAGCACGTTCGCCGTCTCGCCGTCGTCGGTGAGCAGCAGCACGCCGCTCGTGTCGTAATCGAGCCGGCCGACCGGAACGACGCGCGCGCGCACGCCGGCGTTGCGCACGATCTGCGCGACCGTTCGGCGCCCTTCGGGATCGCGCATCGTCGTCATCACACCCGCCGGCTTGTGCAGCACGACGTACGTCTTCTCCGTCGCCGGACGCACGACGCGCCCGTCGACCTCGACACGCGCGTCCTCGTCGACGCTCGTTCCGAGCTCGCGCACGATGCGGCCGCCGACCGTGACGCGACCGGCGGCGATCAGCTCTTCCGCGCGCCGGCGGGACGCGACACCCGCCGACGCGAGGAACTTCTGGAGTCTCAGACCTTTGCGAGGTCGAACGCGGTGACGAACTCGTCGTTGCGCTGCGTGCGACCCAACGCGGTGTAGATCCGTTCGGACGCCTCGACGCTCGACACGCCGGCCAGCGCGCGGCGCAAGTCGCCGACCTTGTGCATCGCGATCTCGCTCAGCAGTTGCTCCTCGTACGCGTTGAAGCTGCGGACGAGGTCGACCGGCGGATACGCGCGCGCTTCGGCGAGCTCGCGCGAGAGGACGATCTCGGCGTTCGCCGCGGGACTGAACTCGTCGACGACGAGCGTGTCGAGCGCCGTGCTCCCGGCACTCACGCTCGCGACGACGGTCAACGAACCGCCGCCCTCGACCGCGCGCGCAGCGCCGAACATGCGCTTGGGACGGTTCAACGTCGCCGGGTCTATCGTACCGAACCCGCCCTTGTGATGGGCGTGCGCCGCGTACGCGCGCACCAGTCGCGTGAACCCTTCGACGAGCACGACGACGTCGCGGCCGAGCTCGGCGAGACGCTTTGCACGCTCGAAGACCAGCTCCGCGGCGGTCACGTGGCTCTCGGGATGCTCCTCGAACGTCGTCGCGACGACCTCGCACTCGAGCGTGCGCTGGAGGTGCGTCACGGCCTCGGGCCGTTCATCGACGAGCAGCACGATGACGTGCGTCTCGCGTTCGTTCTTCTCGATCGCGCGCGCGATCTTCACGAGGAGCGAACTGCTCTGCGTGCGGGGCGGCGCGAGCACCAGTGCGCGCTGCCCCTTGCCGAGCGGCGCGAACAGGTCCATTGCGCGAGTCGCGACGTCGCCACGGGTCTCGAGCGTGAAGCGCTGCGTCGGCGGCTCGGCTTCGAGCAGCTCGAAGACGCGGCGATTGGCGAGCGCTTCGGGCGCGTAGCCGTTGATCGTCTCGACCTTGACGATCCCGTAGTACTTCTCGTTTTCTTTCGGCCGGCGCACCTGGCCGGCGACCAGATCGCCGCGGCGCAGCTCGAAGCGCCGGATCTGGGACTGCGAGATATAGATGTCGTCGTTGCCGACGAGATAGCCCTCGCGCCGTAAGAAGCCGTAGCCCTCGGGGAGGATGTCCAGGACGCCGTTGGCCTTCTCCAGGCCACTGCGCTGCGCTTGAATCTCGAGGATCTGCGCAACGAGGTCGTCCTTCTTGATCTTGGTCGGATTCTCGATCTCGAAGGTCTTGGCGAGCTCGTTGAGCTCGGCTTTGCTCATCTCCGCGAGTTGCTCGGCGGAGAGCAGCGGCGGCCCGACCGGCTGCGGAAACTCGGGCTGCGCGAAGACGTCACCTTGCGCCGGTGCGCCGCCGCCCTCGTTGAAGCGGTGACGATTGCGCCGCGAGCGGCGGCGCCGGCCGCCGCCCTCTGGGCGGCCGTTAGACTGGGGACCTTTGTCGAAATGCAGCGGAGTTGCTCCCTCGGGGAGTCGGAGCGCTTCGCGAGACGGGGCACTCCGGCGAGGCTGCCGGGGCCACTCGTCCGCGCGCAGCGCCAAGAACGAGAAAATCGCCGCGTCGCGAGGACGTGGGACGACGGAAGTCTATCACATGGCCGCTCAGGGCGACAAGGCACGAGGTCCGGAGACGCTCGGATTCCCTCGCGCATAGAATCGCAGCGGGTGCTCCGCCGCCTTGGTGATCCCGATCCGCGTGCTGGTTCCGACCTCCGGCGCCGACCCGTCGTCCTCGATCCAGAGGCCGCCATCGGTCTCGAGATCGGCACCGTCGAGCTCGGGGCCGATTCCGAGCGCGCGGCAGAGGTTGCCAGGCCCGCGTGCGAGCTCGTAATCCTTCAGACCGGGCCGGCCACGCAGGGCGCGCATCGTCTCGACGCCTTCAACCGGCTCACCGGCGCGGATCAGGGCGGCGGCGCCGACCCCCTCTTCCTCGGCGGAGATGTTCAGACACCAGTTCGCGCCGTAGATGAAGTAGACGTACGCGAGCAGATGCTTGCCGAACATCGCACGATTGCGGCGCGTCATCCCACGGTACGAGTGCGACGCCGGGTCTCGCGGATGATACGCTTCCGACTCAACGATCCGCACGCTGAGCCGTTCACCGTCGAGCTCGCGGACGAGCAGCTTGCCGATCAGCGCACGTGACAAGGCGACGACGTCGACGGGAAGATCGGCGCGCCGGAGGCGACGGTTAGGCCGCCGCCGGCGTGCGGGCCGCGATATCGGCGCGGGCGCGCGTCTCGAGCTCGTGCGTTTCAACCGGTTCGGCGCGTTCGACGCGCGCGACCGCGAAGCCGTGCAGTGCGCAGCTCGTCTTGACGTACGCCATGGCGAGCGCCGGCGGGACGTCGCGGCGGCCGGCAAGCTCACCGACGACGAGCTCGTCTCCGATCCGCAGGCGAACCCGCGTGAATCCACGGCCACGCAGGTATCCGGCGACAGCGCCGACCGCGGCGTACCCGAACTCGCGGCCCTCGAGCGCTGCGAGCTTCACGGCGCTGAACGGGATCCGCACGACGCCCCGGCCCGTCCCGGTCGCGATCGCGGCGTAGGCGATTCCGTGCCCGGTCGGGTCTGCGGCGTAACCGACGGCGACGTCGGCGGAACGGTGACGAGTAGTCTGCGGCATGGCTCCTGCTTCAATCTTAGATCGAACATACGTTCGATGTCAAGCGACGTTCGCGGCGAGCACCTCCCGGTAGAGCTCGAGGATTCGCCGCACGTGCAGGTCCACGGTATAGCGCTCGTGTGCCAAATGTACGGCACTCATGTCCCGACCCCGACGCAATGCGTCGGCCAACCCGGCGGCGAGCGCGTCGGGATCGGGAGCGAAGACGCGCTCGGGCCCCACGACCTCTTGCGACACCTCGCTATATGCCGCGACGATCGGCAAACCGGCCGTGAGCGCCTCGGCCAGCACGAGCCCCTGCGTCTCCGTCGTGGACGGAAAGACGAACGCGTCGGCGCAGGCGTAGACGTCGGGGAGCTGCTCGCGGGGCAGCGCGCCGGTGAAGCGCACCCGCTCCTCGAGCCCGAGCGCCGCACAGCGCTCCGCCAGCGTGGAGCGCTCGGGACCTTCGCCTACGATCGCGAGGTGAGCGTCGGGGACGCGGACGAGCGCCTCGAGCGCGAGCTCCACGTTCTTCTCCCGTCCGAGCCGTGAGACGACGAGCGCGAGCGGCGTGCGCTCGTCGCACGCACCGAGCTGCGCGCGCAATGCGTCGCTGCGTTCGCCTGCAGCGAAACGCGCGACGTCGATCGCGCTCGGCACGACGACGATCGGCACGCGCACGCCGATCTCGCGCAAACGGCGTTGCATCGCCGCAGTCGGCACGATTACTGCGTCGGCGAGATTCGCGAAACGGCGCGTGAGCGCGTTCATCGCACGTTGCGTCACGTGTCGTTCGAACGGCGCGTAGTGCGCATACGCATCCAGCCGCGTGTGGTACGTAAAAACCAACGGAATCTTGTGCCGGCGTGCATAGCGCGCACCCATCCATCCGGTGACGAACGGCGAATGCACGTGCACGACGTCGATCTCGCGCAACGCGTGCGACGAGAGAATCGGCAGACACAAACGATACGCCGTCGGTGTCGGGAGCGGCAACGACGGGATGCGTACGACGTCGTCACCATCGTCGACATACTCGGGAAAGTGCGGCGCGATCGTCGTCACGTCCACGTGATGTTCGCGGAGTCCCTCACGCAACGCGTCGATGCTTGCCACGATCCCGTTGACGATCGGCCGATAGCACTCGCTGAAGAACGCGACGCGCACGCGGATGCTCTTTCCGGCGCGGACGCCGCCTCCTGGAGTCCGGGTAGGAAGGAATACCCTCCTATCTGTGACCCGAGTATTTGACGGGGTCTCGACCCCTGTGCTACAGTGCCCGAGTTCACTAAGAGCACCTTGTTCTTAGAGGCATTCGACCGAGCCAATCTCTGGGCGGGTGGCCCAGTATCCGGCTCGCCGACCACCGCTACGACGTCGAGTGCGAACTGCCAACGCACGGATTTTTGATCCGGGCTCGGTGGAACGCACCCTCCGCACGAGAAAGGAGTCGGGCGATCCGCAACGATCGACCTTCACCCCTCGCGGCGACGGGCATGCTTTCCCTGGGACTTCTCCTCCCGCTCGGTGCCGGTTCGGCAACCGACCGGGTCGCAAAAACCCTTGCGGCAGTCGCCGCTCCGGGCCCAGCGAAGCACGTAACCCTGATCCGCGACGGCGCAACCCAATCGCTCGAGACCCACGCTGAGACGGCCGGGGACCTCCTCGCCGAGAACGGCATCTCCCGAGCTCCCGAAGACGCGCTCAGCGTCGATCCTCAGAGTCCCCTGACCGACGGTGAGACCGTCGAGTATCGCGCGGCATTTCCCGTGACCGTCGTCGTCGACGGCCAGCAGGCCCCGATCCGCATCGCCGCCCAGACGGTCGCGGAGCTCCTTGCCAAACGCGGCATCGTCTGGGACAAGCACGATCGTGTCTCGCCGGCACCTGCCTCACCCCTGGTGAGCGACGAGACGGTCAGCGTTCAGCATATCGATAATTGGACCACAGCGGTCCGCTCGCCGATCGCGCCGCGCGTCGAGAAGCGGCTGGCCTTCGGCCTTGCCCGTGGGAAGACGAAGGTCGTGGACCCCGGTCGCCCCGGCGTCAAGGAGATCGCGTACGCGTTCAGCCGGACCCCGGACCGCTCCGGCGTGCGCCGCACGACGCTCGCTTCCCGGGTACTCCGCGCCCCCAGGGTCAAGATCGTCGCCGAAGGGATCGGCGACTACGCCGCACTCTCGCGCTTTGCCGAGCGCGGGATCAGCAGCACCCTGCGGATGGCGAGCGCTGCTCTCTCGATGATGGCGACGGCGTATACCGCGAGCTGCGGTGGCTGCAGTGGGGTGACGGCGATCGGCAGACCCGCCGGTCATGGTATCGTCGCGGTCGATCCGCGCGTGATCCCGTTGGGTACGCACATGTTCATCCCCGGCTACGGCCAAGCGATCGCCGGTGACACCGGCGGCGCGATCGTGGGAAATCGAATTGACCTCGGCTTCGACTCGGTGTCCGACGCGCTGAGCTTCGGCCGCCGGCCCATCACGGTCTACCTGCTCAAATAGACAACCAGCGCACGCACCCGCGCGCCTTGCTCGGCGCGCGGGGGATCCGTCCGAAGAAACGATTCGGGCAGCATTTTTTGATGGACGGCAAAACGAGTGCGCGTATCGCGCGTCTCGCCGTCGATGCGCCCGGCGATCGCGTGCTGGAGATCGGCGCGGGGACCGGGGCGCTCACCGCGGCGCTGGTTGCGTTGGGTGCAGAGGTCACTGCGTTCGATGTCGATCCCGATATGGTCGCGGTGCTGCAGGGGCGTGAGGATCTCCGCGCCGTCGACATCCGACAGGCCGATGCGCTCACGTTCGATTATGCCGCGTGGGCAGACGACCGCCCATGGCGCGCGGCCGGGAATCTTCCCTATAACGTCGGGACGCCGACGCTCGTGACCCTCGCGACGCTCGAGCATCCGCCCGAGCGTATCGTCGCGATGATTCAAAAGGACGTCGCCGACCGGCTCCTGGCCAAACCCGGGACCGCACAGTACGGAAGCCTGACGATCGCCGTCGGGCTGACGATGGAGGTGCAGCGCGCGCTGACCGTCCCGCCGAGTGCGTTCTATCCGCAGCCCGGGGTCGTCTCGTCGGTCGTCGTCCTGCGTCGCCGGGAGCACCCGGCCGCCGAAGTCGGCGATCGCGCGCGCTTCGAACAGGTCGTCCGTGGTGCGTTCGCGTACCGCCGCAAGACGCTCGCGAACTCGCTTTCGCTCGCGCTCGGTCTCCCGCGCGAGCGCATCGCGCAGGCAATCGCATCCCTCTCGCTCGATCCGGACGTCCGTGGTGAAACGCTCGACATCCGCACCTTCGCCGCTCTCACCGACGCGCTGGCCGCCTGACGCCTTCCTTTGGTGGCGCTCGCTGCTGTTCGCGCTCGCCTGGGCCGCGGTCTATTTCGTCACGGCGATCGTCGTCGCAATCTTCACCGTTGCGCGCTTCGGGCGATTCACGATGGCGACGATCCCGGCCACGGTCGTCGTCGGCAGCGAGTTCGCGGTCTACGTCCCGCTCGCCGTGCTGCTGGTGTACGGGCTCCCACGCCTCGCGCGCCGCTCGCTGCGCCAACTGGGCCTGCGCGCACGCCCGATCCACGTGCTGTGGGGGATCGGCGGAGCCGCAGCGATGTTCGTCGCCGCCTCGGTCGTCGGCGCGATCGAAGAGAGCGTCCTGCACCTGCATGTCCAGGAGACCGCCGTCAACATCCTCAGGGGCGCGCACGGCGGTGCCGCGTTCGCCTTCGGCGTGATGGCCGTCGTCGCCGCGCCCTTCATCGAAGAGATGACGTTCCGCGGCTTCGTGTTCAACGCGCTGCTCCGCTATTTGCCGCCGGTCTCTGCCGGTGCGTTGGCGGCGATCCTTTTCGGCCTCGCGCACTACGACAAGACGTCACCGAGTGCCGTTCTCCCGCTCGCCGCCGGCGGCGCCGTCCTCTGTTACGTCTACTACCGCACCGGCTCGCTCATCGCCACGATGATCGCGCACGGCACGTTCAACCTCATCACCGTCGTCGGAGTCACGGTCTTCCACCAAGCCTGAAGGCGCGGGTTCACGCGCACGCGTCCCGCGGCCCCGTCATGCTGAGCTTGTCGAAGCGCGCGTCCTCCCCGAGCTTGTCGAGGGGTGCGTGGCACGCGCGCTTCGACACGCTCAGCGGGGACGCGCGCTTCGACACGCTCAGCGTGACACCGGGTGCGTGCCGACAGCTACGGGAACAGGGACGCCTTGGCAAAGCGTCGTCTGTGGCGGCCATGTACCAATTCCCAGCGATGCGAAGAAGGCGCGGGCGTTGGTGTCGTAGGCGGGGCAATAGCCTTGCTCGCCGGGGTCGTAGCGGGCGAGCGTGACGTTCGGGTTTGCGGCTGCGATCGCGTAGACGCCTTCGTCATGGCGCGGGACGACGGTCGGTGTGCGGCTGTCGCGTAGTGCGACGGCGGCACCGTAGGCGTGCCAATCGACGACGTACGGCCAGCGGCCGATCTTGAGCGCGGTGTCGTTGATCGTCAGCGCGCACAGGATCGCGCACACGAGGATCGGTGTCGCGAAACGCGGGCGCCGCGCGACGACGTACGCTGAGGCGAGCGCGGCGGCGATGAAGACAGGCGCGGTCCAGTGCATCCCGATGCGCGTGATCGCATAGGCCCACGGGCGATTGAAGATCAGCTCGGCGACGAGCGGCGCGCCGAGCAGCACCCAGCGCCCGAGCCATAACGGCGCGAATGCGAACGGCGCGAGCAGCGAGACGAAGAACAGCAGCTTGAGCACCGGGTCGTCGACGTGCAACGAATACGCCGGCATCGACGCGTGCGCGTTCGCGACGAGCTCGTATATCACGAACGCGAGGCCGTTGACGAGGGCAAGCGCGCAAAGCGCCAGTCCGATGCGGCGATCCCACCACACTGCGACCGCCGCGCCGAACCACAGCACGAAGAGCGCTTCGTCTTCCTTGAGCCCGAGCAGTATCTGCGCGAGCACAAGCGCGACGAGAAGCGCGCGTCTTCGAACCGCGACCGCGCCAAACGCGGCAAGCACCGGCACGAAGACGTTTTCCAACACGTTCCCGTACGCAAGCCCCTGGGCGGACGGTGAGAGCAGGTACGCGATTCCGGCGACGCTGGCGCCGCCGCGACTAGCGCCGCAGGCGCGCGCAAACATGCAGACACCGAGCGCAGCGACCGCGACTGCAAGGACTTGCGCGACGAGCAGCGTCTGCGCCGACGGAAACGCAGCGACGAGCGGGACGAGTGCGAGGAGTGCCCACGAGTCGTGGACTTGCAAGTGCGGGCGATACTCCGCGCCGTTCCACGAGCCGCGCCCGTGCGCTTCGCCGGCGAGGAATTGCAGCATCGTTCCGGTGTCGGCACCGTAGCGCAGTGCGTAGAGCTTGTTGAGGTCGAGTGCGACGTAGACGAGAGCGAACACGCAAGCCGCGACGACGACCGAGCGTGTCGGCCTCATCGCCGGGCGAGGGTCTCGTCGATGATCGCTTGCAGGCGCGCGACGAAACGTTCCGGCCGGTACGCCTCGGCGTGCGCACGCAACGCGTGCGGGTCGTAGCCGCTCGGGTCGAAGCTGCGGATCACGTCGGCAAGCGCGTTCGGACTCTGTTCGTGAAAGAACCTGCCGGTCACGCCGTCCACGATCGTCTCCAGCGCGCCACCGGCCGCGAAGGCGATCGTCGTGCGGCCGGCGGCAGCGGCCTCGAGTGGGACCAAACCGAAGTCTTCTTCTCCCGGCAAGATCGCCGCGCGCGCGTCACCGACAATCGCGTTGCGCGTCGCGTCGTCGACCGCGCCGTGGAACGTCGTCGCCGACCCGACCGCGAGGGCTTTGAGGCGTTTCTCGTCGGGGCCGCTTCCGATCACGTGTAGCGGAACCCCGGCGAGCGCGCACGCCGCGATCGCGAGGTCGATGCGCTTGTACGGCAACAGCCGCGAGACGACGACGTAGTACCCGCCGTCGCCGGAGCCCGGCGTGAAGCGGTCGACGTCGACCGGACACGGCAACACGTCGGCGTCACGGCCGTACCAGCGGCGTACGCGTTCGGCGACGTTGCGCGAGTTCGCGACGAACCGCGTGGGTCGCGATGCCGCACGCACATCCCACGCCGCGAGCGTGCGCACCACGGGCGCGGCGAACGTCCCGATCCCGAAGCCGCCGACGTAACGCTGCGCGTCGAAGACGAAACGCGAGACGGTGTTGATATAGCAGACGTGAACAGCGTCAGGGCGGGTGAGCACGCCCTTCGCCCACGCGGTCGTCGACGAAACCACGAGCTCGTACGCCGAGAGATCGAGCGATTCGACGGCGCGCGGATACAACGGCGCGTACAGCCGAAACGCCCGCGATTTTAGCGGAAAACGCTGCAGAAACGAGGTGTGGACGCGCGCGGCCGGGACGAGATCCCCGACCGCGCTCTCGTCGTAGATGGTCGTATAGACCGGAGCGTTGGGCCACGCGCGGACGAAGTGCGCGAAGACTCGTTCTGCCCCACCTCGCTGGTTGAGGTAGTCGTGAACAAGTGCGGTGGTCAGCCGCCGCTCCCGGTGCGTGGCAGAACGAGCGCGACGTCGAACTGCGAGAACCAGCGCTTGGCGACGCGTTGCACGTCGGCTGCCGTCACGGCATCGATCTGCGCGGGGATCGTGTCCGCCGTGCCCGGATCGAGTCCGAGCATCACCGCGCCACCGATCTCCCACGCGCGCTCGTCGAGCGTCGTCGCTTCCAATTGCCATTGCCCGCGCGCGCTCGACTTGTAGCGCTCGAGAATGCTTGCCGAGAGCGGCTTCCCGGCGGTTCCCTTGAGGACCGCGGCGATCGCGCCGAGCGCCGTCGACGGATCCAGGCGCGCCCCGTTGATCCACAGTGCGAACGCCGCCGGAGCAACGTCATAGCCGTAGATCGCGCCGACCGAACGGCGAAGCGGTGTCGGCGTCGTCGCGGATTCGCTGTCGAAGACGTCTTGGAGCAGCGAGCGCATCACGAGCGTGGCTGCGAAGTCTTTGTCCGCCAGCGGCGGCGCGGCGAATCCGAGCACGACGTAGGGTGCGAAAACGTCACGGCGCGTGACGATGCGCCGCGGTTCCTTCTCGAACGGACGCGTCGTGAGCGGCGGCTCGGCGGGCGCGGTTCCCGGGCCAAGTGCGGCGACGAGCGCACGTGCGGCGCCGTCGGTCGCGCGACCGGTCTGTCCGACCACGGTGATGAAGGCGGCACTGCGCAGGTAGAAGCGATCGTGGAACGCGCGCGCGTCGTTGGCGGCCAACGTGCTGAGCGTGGCGGGCGTGCCGAGCGAGGGCTGTCCCGCGCCGTCACGATAGTACGACGTACGGACCGCTTCGAGTCCGACGAGCACCGGATTTTTTTGGTCTTCACCGATGCGATCGTTGAGCGCATTGCGTGCTGCGGTGAGCGTCGCGGTGTCGTACAACGGCGACGCGAGAACGCGAGCAACGACCGGTGCGATCGCGCCGATCGCATCGGGTGGCGCCTCGAGGTAAAAACGCACGTAGCGCGGCGCAACGGCGTACGAGAGCGAACCACCCATTGCGCCGACCGCGTCGCCCAACGTGACTTGCTGACCCGTCTTCGCCAACGGGACCGGCGTGCGTAGGATCGTCTCGGCGACGAGCGCGGCAAGCCCGTTCTGCGTGCTACTCTGACGGTCGGTTCCGGCGCGCACGACGAGCTCGACGCCGACGAGCGGGACCGCGTCGTCGGCGCGAGCGTACATCGGAGCACCACCGGCGTCGCCGACACTGGTTGCCGGTGCGGCAAGCGCCGCGGACGTCGAGGCGGCGAGCGCTGCGAACAACGCGAGAAGACGTTTCACGAGCGCGTCTTCGCGGCCGGCGTCGCCGGTGCTTTGACCAGCGTGATAACAGCAGGCGTCGCGCCGAGATAGCGTGCGACGGTCGAAGCAACGCTCTGCGGCGTCAACCCTTCGGCAAGTTGCAGATAGCGTCCGCGACCGCTCGTACCGGCGCTCGGCGCGTAGCCGGGGTTTCCCTCGACCGTATACCAACCGAAGGTGTCGGCGATGTCGCTCGGCGTTGCGCTGCTGCTCAGCACGTCGTACACGAAGGCGGCGCGCGCCGTCGCGAACGTCTGCGGATCTAGCGGTTTTGTGGCACTCTTGAGGACACGCTCGACCACCGGCCGTGCGGCGGCAGCTCCGTCACCGGAGATCGTTACGAGGAAGACGCCCGGATTGTGGTAGGTGACGAACTTTCCCGTTACCACCGCTTTGTTATTCGGCCCCAGCGCCTTCTGAACGAGTCCCGTGCGCGACGTGAAGAGCGCGTCGGCGACGAAGTCGAGCGCCGTCGCCGCGCCCTCATCGGCGATCGGCGGCCCGACCCAGCCCAGGCCGATCCCGTCGACGTTCCCCGCGTTCTGCAGGCTCGCTGGGCTCGCCAGGGGACTCTGCGTCGCAGCCGCCTCCGCAGCGCTGGCACCCGCGCCGCCGGCACGCGACGCGACCGCGTCCAACGCGTTGGGGGCGATATTGCCGGTAAGAACGAGTACGGCGTTGTCAGGCCGGAACGCCCGCTCAGCAAAGGTGCGGACACGGTCGAGCGTCGTTTGCTGAATCGCCTGCGCCTTGCCGATCGTCCCGTCGTGCAGCGGGCCCGCGGCGAAGAGCGCCGCGCCCAACTGGTCCTCGAGCGCCTGCTCGGGGTCAAACGAAGCGTAGAGCGCATCGTCGCCGACCTCGCGCTTGGCAAGTTCGAGCCCCTTCGCGTCGGTCACGGGGGCAAAGTAGTCGCCGGTCATCGCACGCACGGTGTCGGCGACGTGCTCCGGCGGCACCACGGCCGTTATCGCGACGCTGTCGGGATACGCTGCGACCGCAAGGCGGCCGCCATAGCGCGCCACGAGCTGCCCCAGCGGCGTCCCGGTCACGGGGTTCGACCCGGCAACCGTCACGGCGGCGAGGCGCGCGAGCCCGGGCATCGGCGTCGCGTCGAACCCGGCGTTGGGCGCACGGTACCACAGTGCGATCGCTGCGCCTGTTTGCGCCGTGTCGGGCGCGATCGTGTAGCTGACGCCGCTGGCGAGGGTCCCGCTGCGCTGCGGCGTCGTCGGGCCCTGTGCGCCTGCCGGCGCGAGAACGGATACGAGAAGGGCCGCGGAAACCGCGGCCCCTACTTGCCGTCGGAAACCGCTCACGCGGGTTCCGGGGAGATTGTCGGTGGAAGGCGCTTCGGGCGCTCGGGCCGCGGCTCAGGCTCCGCGGGTGTCGAGGCGGCGATCGGCATCTCTGCCACCGGGGCGTTCGGCTTGGCCGGCGGCCAGGCTTTGTCGGCCAGGATCGCGAGGACTTCCTCGGTCTCGACCGTTTCGTGCTCGAGCAGCGAGTTGGCCATGCGCTCGACCTTGTCCCAGTTCTTCTCGAGGATCATGCGCGCGTCGGTGTAGCACGAGTCGATGATCTTGCGGACCTCGGCGTCGATCTTGCCGGCGATCTCCTCGGAGTAGTTGCGATCTTCGCCGAAGTCGCGCCCCAGGAAGACCTGATGGTTGCCGCGACCGTATTGGATCGGTCCGAGGGTGTCGGACATCCCGTACTGCGTCACCATCCGGCGCGCCAGCTCGGTCGCCTTCTCGAAGTCGTTCGACGCACCGGTCGTGACGTCGCCGAACTTGATCTCCTCGGCGATGCGGCCCGCGAGGGCGCGCTTGATCGGCGCGAGGATCTCGTTCTTGGTCATTGAGTGCCGGTCTTCGTCCGGGAGCGACCAGGTGATCCCCAGCGCCATGCCGCGCGGGATGATCGTCACCTTGTGGACCGGATCGGAGTTGGGCGTGAGCCCGCCCACGATCGCGTGGCCCGACTCGTGGTAGGCCGTGTTCTCTTTTTCGCGCTGCGACATCACGACCGACTTGCGCTCGGGGCCAACCATCACGCGGTCGATCGCTTCGTCGCAGTCGATCATGTCGATGACCGACTTGTTGCGGCGTGCGGCGAGCAGAGCAGCCTCGTTGAGGAGATTCTCGAGGTCGGCACCCGAGAAGCCCGGGGTCCGGCGCGCGAGCGTCTCGAGCGAGACATCCTTTGAGAGCGGCTTGTTCTTCGAGTGCACGCCCAGGATCGCCTGACGGCCGCGCACGTCGGCACGGTCGACGACGATCTGGCGGTCGAAGCGGCCCGGGCGCAGCAGCGCCGGGTCGAGAACGTCGGGGCGGTTCGTCGCGGCGATCAGGATGACGCCGGTGTTCTGATCGAAGCCGTCCATCTCGACGAGCAGCTGGTTGAGGGTCTGCTCGCGCTCGTCGTGACCGCCGCCCAGGCCTGCGCCGCGCTGGCGGCCGACCGCGTCGATCTCGTCGATGAAGATGATGCACGGCGCCGACTTCTTCGCTTGCTCGAACAGGTCGCGGACGCGCGAGGCGCCGACGCCGACGAACATCTCGACGAAGTCCGAACCGGAGATCGAGAAGAACGGGACGCCCGCCTCGCCCGCGATTGCGCGTGCAAGCAGCGTCTTACCGGAGCCCGGCGGACCGAGCAGCAGCACGCCCTTGGGGATGCGTGCGCCCAGCGCCTGGAACTTCTTGGGGTACTTGAGGAACTCGACGACTTCGCCGAGCTCTTCCTTTGCTTCTTCGACGCCTGCGACGTCGGCGAAGGTCACCTTCGGCCGGTTCTCGCTCAGCAGCTTCGCGCGGGATCGCCCGAACGAAAGCGCTTGGCTACCGCCACTCTGCGCTTGCCGCAAGATGAAGATCAGCAGCAGCGCCATGATGATGAACGGCACGAACTGGAAGACGTAGCCGATCAGCGGCGTCGACTGCGTGTTGACCACGTTGATGTCGACCCCGTTCGAACGGAGAGTCGGAACCAGATCGCGATCGTCGGGCGGCGACGTGGTAGTGAAGCGTTGGTTGTCGGCCGTCTCGCCCGTGATCTCATGGCCAGAGATCGTGACCTTCTTGATCTGATGGTCCTGAACGCGGGTGTAGAACGCCGAGTACGACAGCGACTGATTCGTCGTCGGGCTAAGCACCAACTTATCCACGATGAAGATCACCAGGATGAAGATGCCTAGGACGACGAGGATGCTCTTGAGGTGCTTACCCATGTATTGCGAGACCCTTTTACCGTTCTAGCCTGAGAACGTTACTCGGTTAGACACACCGCGGCGTGATTTGGTGGCCCTGGGGCGATCCCGACTAAAGTGGCAGGATCTCGGAGCGCAGCTTCGCGACGTACGGGAGGGTCCGGTACCGTTCCTGGTAGTCCAGCCCGTACCCTACGACGAACTCGTCCGGACACGTCAATCCTACGTAATCTAAGGACACTTCGACTGCACGGCGGTACGGCTTGTCCAGGAGGACCGCCGTGCGTAGCGATGCAGGCTGGCGGGCGCGGAAAAGATTCCGTAAGTACGCGAGCGTGTGGCCGTTGTCGATGATGTCCTCGACGATGATGACGTGCCGTCCTTCGACAGAGCGGCTCGTGTCATGAACGAGACGAACCTCGCCGCTGGATCTGTGAGCGTTGCCATACGATGAAACTGCGATGAAGTCGAGCGCGACCTCCGAGGGTCCGCTCGCCTCCTCTGCAAGCGCCCGGGCGAGGTCGGAGACGACGAACAGCGCGCCCTTGAGGACGGCGACCAAGAGCACCGGTTGCCCGCTGTAATCCCGGGCGATCGCGCCCGCGATGCGCCGGATCGCCGCCGCGATCTCCTCAGGGGAGAAGAGGACTCGTTCGATCCCGGGCGGGAGGCTCTTGGTCGGCTGCACCGAGCACGGCTTCGATAGCCGTGAAGGTGATGTCTCCCAGCGCGCCCTGCGACCGCAGCCGATCGCGCAGCGCGCGACGGTCGCTCGCCCGACTGGTCGCTGCAAGCTCGTCGCGAACGATCTCGGCGCAGCGGGCAACGGCGCGGTCGAGGTGCGGGAAGTCTTCGCGCAGCGCGGACAGGTGCGCTCGTAGCGCGTTGCGGCGGTAGCGGTGGTCGTCGTTCGTCGGGTCGACCGCGTAGGGCAATGCGGCGCGCCGCAGCTCGGTCGCCAGCTCGGCGCGCGCGATACGCAAGAGGGGCCGCACGAGCTCGACCCCCTCGCTGAGCAAGCGGCGCTCCGCCATTCCGGCGAGCCCGTCGAGCCCGGTGCCGCGGAAGAGCGCGAGCAGAACCGTCTCGGTTTGGTCTTCCGCCGTGTGCGCGGTCAGGATGACGCGCGCATTCTCGGCACGCGCGATCTCCAGCAACGCGGCATAGCGAGCGTCACGTAAGCCGGCTTCGTCACGAATATCGCCGCCGAGTCGGGCGAGTCGAATCGAGCGGCCGAATCGGGCGGCAACGGAGAGCGCAACGCACTCGTCCTGGTCGCTGCTCGCACGTACGGCATGGTTGACGTGCGCAAGCACGAGACCCCAGTCGTCTTCGCGTGCGACGCGGTCAGCGAGCGAGGCCAGCGCAACGGAATCGGGGCCACCCGAGCATGCAACCAGCGCGCGGGTGCCGGCCGGGAGCGCCGCGACACGGCGCATCTCGACATCGAGGGCGCGCTCCGGGCGCGCGCCCCTCATCGTCGCTGCGCGGTCTCCCGGCGCACTTCGCGCTCGACGTCGCGCGCTTGGATGTCGCGCCGCTTGTCCCACAGCTTCTTGCCGCGCACGAGTGCGAGCTCGATCTTGACCTTGCCGTGCTTGAAGTACAACCGCCACGGCACGAGGGTCAGGCCCTTCTCCGCGGCGCGGCCCGCAAGGCGGTCGATCTGCTCCTTGTGCAGCAGCAGCTTACGCGGCCGATTCGGCTCGTGATTGAAGAACGAGGCTTCCTTGTACGGCGGGATGGTGAAGTTGACGAGGTACAGCTCGCCATCGCGTAAGCGCGCGAACGCTTCGTTGATCGACACGTTGCCGCGCCGAATCGACTTGATCTCGCTCCCCTGCAGCGCGATCCCCGCCTCCAACGACTCGAGCTTCTCGTACTCGTGACGCGCGCGCCGATTGTCGAGCGCCGGCTCACGCTTCTCCTCCGCGACCGCCTTAGCGGCGACGCGGGCTTGTTTCATCTTAGGCACGGCGCTCCGCCCCCGGCTGCGCGCCCCCCACGCGAAGCGTGGGGCCCCCGGTCCGACCTCGCAACACGACTGGAGTTACGGCACGATCCTGCTGCGCTCGGTCCATCACCATCTTCGTATGCTACTTCGGCTGCACGCCGGGGCTCCCCAGCCGCGCCTCGCCGAGCGGACCGCCGGAGACGAACGACCCTTCGGCGGTTGCGAATACCGTGCCGTTCTCGTCCGCGACGCTCGACTCGAGCGCCAGGACGTTGCGGCGTTTCCATTTGAGCGAGCCGGTCACGACCAACGGGATGCCGAGCGGGACGGGCGCGCGAAACCGCGTCTGCATCGAGGCCGTCATCGCGCGCTCACCGGCCAGACCGCAGGCGTGTGCCATCGCCTCATCGAGCAGCGTCATGACGATCCCGCCCTGGGCGATCCCACGCCAGCCTTGAAAGCGTGGCCCCAAGGTGATCCGCGCGCGCACCGACGTCTCGTCGAGCGGCTCGAAGCGCAGGTGCAAGCCGTCCGGGCTATAGGGGCCGCAGGCGAAGCAGCGGCCGTCGTCGATCAGGTCGCCCTTCACTTCTTGGTCGGGATCGGCGCCGGCGATTCGCCTTTGCCGTACTTGCCGTCGTCGATGTTCTTGAGCAGCGTGCTCGCATACGCGACGTCCGTCCCGGCGGTGATCGACGCCTTGAGGACGCGGCGCGCGTCGTCGACCTTCTTCTCGTCGAGATAGATCCGCGCCAGCAGCGTGAAGCCGTGCTGACCCGCCTCACCGACGTGTCCGATGTCGGTTTGCAGTCCGCGCGTCGCGTACGTGATCGCGCCGTCGTACTGCTGCAGATCCTCGAGCACCGACGCGAGATGGAAGTCGATGTCCGCGTAGTCGGGGACCATGTTCGGAACGTTGATGATCATCGCAAGCGCCCGCTGCGGATCCTTGAGATCGATCTGGTAGATCTGCGCGAGATACTCGCGCGCGAGCACGTTTTGCGGGTCGGTGTTCATCGCGGCGAGAAACTCGGTCTTCGCGCGGTTCGCGCTGCGCTCGGTTTCGCGCATGATCCCCAGGCCCGTGTGCGCCGCTTGCGAGGTCGGGTCGAGATTGACGGCGGCGTTGAGCTCCTCGCGCGCGTCGACGTCCCGGTTGCGGCCGGTCAGCGACGCGAACATGTACGAGAAGGCGAGCCGCACGTGCGCGAGCGGATCCTTGGGCTTCTTTGCGAGCGCGTCTTCTTCGTCGTTCGTCAGCGCGTCGAGCTCGCCGGGGATGTGCGAAACGGCGGCGTTGAGGAACGAGAGCGCGAGCGTATTGTCGGGGACGACCGCGAGCGCGGCCGCGAAATTCTTGCGGGCGCCTGCGAAATCGCGCGTGTAGAACGCCTTGAGGCCGGCGCTCAGCGGCGCGGTGAACGCGGAGTTCGCGTAGTCGTTGCGCGGTGCCGGTGCCGGCGTCGCCGCGAGAAGCGGGAGACTGCACGCGAGCGCAAGCGCGGACGCGGCAAGACGAAGTCGAAGCACAGCGGACCTGTTCCGGCCCTCCGTAGGGACTCCCGCCTGCTCGCCTTAGCGACCGACGAGGAGCCGGCGCGCCAGCGCGTCGGGAAGCTGGACCGACGCGATCTTCTCCTGCACCCGCGCGATCGGGTACTCAATGCGTTCGATCGCCACGCTGCGCTGTTGCGGGTCGTAGATCGCGAACGAGAGGCGCGGATTCAAATCGCGCGGTTGACCGATGCTCCCGACGTTGACGAGATAGCGCACACCCTCTGCGAGCGAGACCTCGCCGCCCTGTTGCAGATGCTGATGCTCGATCGACCCGTCGGGCTGCAGCGCGTAGACTTCGGCGATGTGCGTGTGGCCGACGAAGATCAACGGCGCGTCGGTCGCCGCAAACGCGCGAGCGGCCGCAGCCTTGTCGAGAATGTACTCGAAGTAGTTGATCGGCGCGCCGTGCACGAGCAAGAACTCGGGCATGCGAAACTCGTAACCGAGGCCGTCGAGCCAGTCACGGTTCTGCGCCGTGAGAACGCTCTGCGTCCACTTCATCGCCTCGCGCGCAGCCGGGTTGAAATACGCCAAGCCGAAATCGTCGATCGCGGCGACGTCGTGATTGCCGAGCACCGTCGCCGTCGCGCGCGCGCGGATCCGCTCGACGCACTCGTTGGGGTTGGGCCCGTAGCCCACGATGTCTCCCAAGCACAGCACCGCGTCGTCATCGCGTATCACGGCCAGCGCTGCTTCGAGCGCCTCGATGTTGCCGTGTACGTCCGATACGACGGCGTATCTCACGTGATTGCCTTCTCCCGCACACGGTCCAGTGCCTCGGCGAAGACCTCCGCAAAGCGAGCGCGCTCCGCAGCCGTGCCGACCGTCACGCGGATGAAGCCGTCGATCGGCGGCGCCCACGGCTTGCGCACGAAGAC
>CAZABL010000069.1:11520-21467 GCA_964483365.1 uncultured bacterium | reverse complement strand
GAGACGACGCTCCGGCAGTGGGGCAACAGCGGCCCCCTTCTCGTCGGTATCCACGGCCTCGGCTCGTCGCGGTACGGTTGGGCGCGCATCGGTGAGTATCTCGCCGATCGGTATCGTGTCGTCGCGTACGATCAGCGCGGACACGGGGAGAGTGCGGACGTCGGCGATATGCGCTTTGCGCGCAGCGTCGCCGATTGCGGCGATGTCGTCGCATCGCTCGGCGAGCCGGTCCACGCGGTGCTAGGACATTCGTGGGGCGGTGCGGTCGCGCTCGGCGCCGGACGCGAAATCGCTCTCGATCGCGTCGTCGCGATCGAGCCGATGATCTACGCCGCGGCGGGCGTGTGGGCGCAGAGCGTGCTGCCGCAGTACGAAAAGCTGCTCGCGCTGTCGTTCGACGAGCGCGAGCGCACGATCCGCGCGGAGAACGCCGCGCTCCCGGAGATCGAGATCGAGGCGAAGCTCCACGCGGCGCGCCGCATCACGCTCGCGCCGATCACCGCTCTGGGGGAAGAGAACGGGATCGACGCGGGGCGCTGGGATTTTCGGAGCCTCCTCGACGGCTATCCCCGGCCCGTGTTCCTGGCCGTCGCGGGGCTCAAGCGAAGCGTGTTCTCCGCCGACGACCGCGCGTACGCTCAATCGCGCGGCGGAGAGCACGTCCGCCTCGTCGTGTTCGAGGATGCAAGCCACTCGCTTCAGCGGGACTCATTCGAGCGGTTCATCCCCGAGCTCGAGACGTTTTTGCGCTAGGCCGCGGCTCCGACGCGACCTAGCGCGCGTGCGACACCCGCAGCGTACGAGGGATCGATCTTCTCGAAGTGCGCGAGCTGGCGGTCGACGATCGCGTCGGGAACGCCCTGCATCGCGGCTGCGATGTTCGCGTACAGCCGTTCGCGCTGCGCTGTGTCGAACTTCTGATAGAGCGCGCGCGGCTGGCTGTAGTCGTCGTTCCCGTCGCGATGATCGTAGCGGTCCGCGGGTCCCGAGACACGCAGCGGCGGCTCTTTGAACTCCGGTGACTGCGAAGGACCGTCGAACGAGTTGGGTTCGTAGTACGCGTCGGGGTTGGGGTTGTTCGCGAAGAACCGCATCGCGCCGTCCTTGTTGTAGTTGTGGACCGGGCAGCGCGGCGCGTTCACGGGGAGTTGCTCGTAGTGCGTGCCGAGCCGGTAACGGTGCGCATCGGCGTACGAGAAGACGCGCGCTTGGAGCATCTTGTCGGGCGAGAACCCGATCCCGGGGACCTTATTGGAGGGCGAGAACGCCGCCTGTTCGATCTCCGCGAAATAGTTCTCGGGGTTGCGGTTGAGTTCGACGATCCCGACTTCGATCAGCGGGTAATCAGCGTGTGGCCACACCTTCGTGAGATCGAACGGGTTGTACGGCGTCTTCTCCGCATCGCGCTCGGGCATCACTTGCACGAACATCTTCCAGCGCGGGAACTCTTGGCGCTCGATCGCGCCGAAGAGATCTTCCTGCGACGACTCGCGCGTCTTCGCGACGACCTCTGCTCCTTCGGCGTTGGTCCAAAACTTGTGGCCCTGCAGCGTCTTGAAGTGGAACTTCACCCAGAAACGCTCGCCTGCGGCGTTGATGAGGCTGTAGGTGTGCGAGCCGTAGCCGTTCATGTAGCGCGGGCTCTGCGGCAAGCCGCGGTCCGAGAACAGAATCGTGACTTGGTGCAGACTCTCGGGACTGAGTGACCAGAAGTCCCACATCGCCTGCGGCGAGCGCATGTTCGTCTTCGGATGGCGCTTCTGCGTGTGAATGAAGTCGGGGAACTTGTACGGATCGCGGACGAAGAAGACCGGCGTGTTGTTGCCGACGAGATCCCAGTTGCCTTCCTCGGTGTAGAACTTGAGCGCGAAGCCGCGCACGTCGCGCTCCGCGTCTGCCGCACCGAGCTCACCTGCGACGGTCGAGAAGCGCGCCAACATCGGCGTCGTCTTCCCGACGCGCTCGAACACCTTCGCCTTGCTATAGCGCGTGATGTCGTTGGTGATCGTCAGCGTTCCGAACGCGCCCCAGCCTTTCGCATGGACCGTGCGCTCGGGGATGCGCTCGCGGTTCTGCGCGGCGAGCTTCTCGATGAGCTGGTAGTCCTCGAGGAGGACCGGCCCGCGCGGCCCGGCGGTCATGCTGTTCTGGTTGTCGGCGATCGGCGCGCCGGCGGTCGTCGTGAGACGAGGCTTCTTCATCGAATCTCCCTTGGTGTTCACGGTGCTGCAACTCTACCGGCTCAAGGAGCATCGTTCAAGCCAATGGAATCTATTCGACCGATAGGCAAGAACGATGAACTTACGCGATCTCGAATACGCCCTCGCCGTCGAGCGTCTGGGTAGCTTCACCCGGGCCGCCCAGGCGTGCGACGTCAGCCAGCCGACGCTCAGCGGACAAGTCCGTAAGCTCGAGGAGGCACTGGGGGTCTCGCTGTTCGAGCGCGACGGACGTGCCGTTCGGGTGACGAGCGGCGGGACCGAGGTCCTCGCCTGCGCGCGGCGAGTCGTGGACGCGATGACCGACCTCGAGGCGGCGGCGGAAGCGCAGCGGGATCCACTGCGGGGACGCGTGCGCCTCGGGATGATTCCGACCGTGGCACCGTCGCTGCTCCCGCTCGCCCTTCCCACGATCGGCCGCCGGTTGCCGCGCGCGATCGTCGCGATCGTCGAGGATCAGACCGCCGGTCTCCTCGCGCGGCTGCGCGACGGGACGCTCGACATGGCGCTGATCGCGACGCCGCCGGGCGACGGCTTCGTCGAGCTCGCGCTCTTCGACGAACCGCTCCACGTCGCGGCACCGCCCGGGCACCCGTTCGCACAGCGCGAGACGATCGCGGCCGACGAGCTCGACCCCACGACGCTGATGCTGCTGAGCGACGGTCACTGCTTGCGCGATCAGGTTCTCGCCGTTTGCGATGCCCCCGAGCTTGCCGCGAACGCACCCGCCGACGTGCGCGCCGGAAGCCTGGAGACGCTCTTGCACCTCGTGGCGGCGGGATACGGCGTCACGCTCGTCCCGGCGCTCGCGCTCTCCGACGAAATCGAGCGCACCATCGCAATCCGCGCGCTCGCCGGTGCCGGTGCAGCGCGCCGCGTACGCTTGGTTGCCCGGCGCAGCGTACCGCGGCGTGCGCTGCTCGAGCAGATTGCCGAAGCGGTTCGCGAAGCGGTCCCTGCCGACCGCGTCACGGTGCTGCGTACGCCGGTGATGACGTCCGGGATGCGGGGGCAAGCTGTCGAAGAGCTTCGATTGTCCTGAGGAGAGTTCGACGCGTGGCGAAAGTGATCGATCGCGCGTCCGGCCTGGGGCCGGACGAGACCCCCGAGTACCGTGAGCTGAAAGACCGTTGGGAAGCGAAGGCGGACCAAGCGTTGCCGCGCGCCGGCAAAGGCTCGGGCGCGGTCGACCGGACGATCTCCGACGTCCCGCTCAAGCCCGTTTACGGGCCGTCCGACGTCGCGGAACTCGACCTGACGAGCGATCTCGGCGTGCCGGGCGAGTATCCGTACACGCGCGGGATCCATCCGACGATGTACCGCTCGCGGCTGTGGACGATGCGGCAGTTCGCCGGCTTCGGCAACGCCAAGCAGACCAACGAGCGCTACCACTTCCTGCTCTCGCAAGGGCAAATGGGGCTCTCGGTCGCGTTCGACATGCCGACGCTGATGGGCTACGACTCCGACAGCCCCAAGGCGCTCGGTGAGGTCGGCAAGTGCGGCGTGGCAATCGACTCGGTTCGCGACATGGAGACGCTCTTCGACGGGATCGACCTCGGTGCGATCACCACGTCGATGACGATCAACGGACCGGCCGCGATCGCGCTCGCGCAGTACATCGTGACGGCGGAGAACAAGGGGATCCCGCGCGCCGCGCTGGGCGGCACGCTGCAGGCGGACATCCTCAAGGAGTACATCGCGCAGAAAGAGTGGATCTTTCCGCCGCGTCCGCACATGCGCGTGATCGTCGACATGATGGAGTTCTGCACGCGCGAGATGCCCAAGTGGAACACGATCTCGGTCAGCGGCTATCACATCCGCGAAGCGGGATCGACCGCCGCGCAGGAGCTCGCGTTCACGCTCGCCGACGGCTTTGCGTATGTCGAAGCGGCGATCGCGCGCGGGATGGACGTCGACACGTTCGCGCCGCGGCTCTCGTTCTTTTTCAACAGCCACATCGATTTCTTCGAAGAGATCGCGAAGTTCCGCGCCGCACGCCGCATCTACGCGCGCCGCATGCGTGACGTCTACGGTGCGAAGGACCCGCGTTCGTGGCAGCTGCGCTTCCATACGCAGACCGCAGGGTGCAGCGCGACCGCGCAGCAGCCGGAGAACAACATCGTGCGCGTCGCGTACGAAGCGATGGCGGCGGTGCTGGGCGGGACGCAGTCGCTGCACACCAACTCGATGGACGAAGTCCTCGCGCTGCCGACCGAGAAGTCGGTCGAGATCGCGCTGCGCACGCAGCAGGTGCTCGCCTACGAGACGAACGTCACCAACGTCGTCGATCCGCTCGGCGGCTCCTACTACGTCGAGGCGCTCACCGCAGAGATGGAGCGCGAGGTGCTTGCGTACTTCGATCGGATCGCCGAGTTCGGCGGGATGATCGAGGCAGTGGAAGCCGGCTACCCGCAACGCGAGATTGCCGATGCGTCGTACCGCTACCAGCGTTCGCTCGAGTCGGGCGAGCGCGTCATCGTCGGCGTCAACGCGTTCGAGCGTCCCGACGAGACGCAAGCGATCGACTTGCTCAAGATCGGCCAGGAGATCGAGCGCGGGCAAGCGCGCGCGGTGCAGAGCGTCCGCGAGAATCGTGACGCCGCCGCCGTCGAAGCCTCGCTCGCCGCGCTCAAGCGCGCGTGCGCCGGAAACGCCAACGTCATGCCGCACCTGATCGATTGCGTCAAGGCCGTCGCCACTGAAGGCGAGATCGTCGACGCGATGGTCGACGTCTACGGCCGCTACACGGAGACCACCCAGTTCTAATGCCAACCACTGCACCCGCTCGTCCTCTGCGTATCATCGTCGCCAAAGCGGGCCTGGACGGACACGATCGTGGCGCGAAGGTGATCGCGCGTGCGTTGCGTGACGCCGGGATGGAGGTGATCTACACGGGTCTCTTCCAAACGCCGGAGCAGATCGTGCAGACCGCGATTCAGGAAGACGCGGACGGGATCGGCCTGTCGATCCTGTCGGGCGCGCACATGACGCTCTTCCCGCTCGTCGTCGAGCAACTCAAAGCGCAGGGCGCCGAGGACATCGTCTTTTTCGGCGGGGGGACGATCCCGGCGGACGACGCCGCCGAGCTCAAGGCGCTCGGCGTACGCGAGATATTCACCCCCGGCGCGCCGCTCTCGGAGATCATCACGTTCGTCCAACGCGAGTGCGGCAAGCGGCGCGAGCTCGTCGGTTAGCGTGAGCGCTCCGATCCACAAGCGGCGCGTTCGCACCCGCGTTGCGCCGTCGCCGACCGGCGATCCTCATGTCGGCACCTCCTACGTCGCCCTGGTCAACTACTGCTTTGCCAAACAGCACGGCGGCGATTTCTTGCTGCGGATCGAGGACACCGATCAGCAGCGCTCATCGCACGAGTCGGAAGTAGCGATCCTGGAAGCGTTGCGCTGGACGGGGCTGAGCTGGGACGAAGGTCCGGACGTCGGCGGTCCGCACGGTCCGTACCGTCAGAGCGAACGCTCCGCGATCTATCGCCGCTACGCCGACGAGCTGCTTGCCAACGGTCACGCGTTTCGCTGCTTCTGCACACCCGAGCGGTTGGAGGCGATGCGTGCCGCGCAGCGCGCCGCCGGCCTGCCGCAAAAGTACGACGGCCACTGTCTGGCGATAGCGCCGGAAGAGTCCGAGCGCCGCGCGGCCGCCGGCGAGACGCACGTCGTGCGGATGAAGGTCCCGAACGAAGGGGTCGCGATCGTGCAGGACCTCGCACGCGGCGAGGTGCCGTTCGAGTACGCGACCGTCGACATGCAGGTGCTGCTCAAGTCTGACGGCTTGCCGACGTATCACCTCGCCAACGTCGTCGACGATCACCTCATGGAGATCACGCACGTGATCCGCGGTGAAGAGTGGCTCCCGTCGACCCCCAAGCATCTGCTGCTCTACGCGTACTTCGGGTGGGAGCCGCCGGTGTTCATGCACCTCCCGCTGCTGCGCAATCCCGATAAGTCCAAGCTGTCCAAGCGCAAGAACCCCACCGGGATCTTGTTCTACCAGCGCATGGGCTATCTGCCGGAAGCGTTGCTCAACTTCTTGGGGCTGCTGCTCGGGATCGGCGGCGAAGGCGCGGAGAAGTTCGATCTCGTCACGATGGTCGCGCGGCTGGATCTCTCGCACATCTCGCTGGGCGGTCCGGTCTTCGACATCGCGAAGCTGGACTGGCTCAACGGGCAGTACCTGCGCGATCTCTCGACCGAGGAGCTGCTCACACGCACGCAGGCGTGGAACTTCACGCCCTCGCGGCTGTACGCGATTGCCGAGCTGGCGAAGTCGCGCATCGAGCGGCTCAGCGACCTCGCGCCGCTCGCCGGCTTCCTGTTCGCCGGACGGATCGCGCTGAGCAAGGAGCAGTTTGCCGGGACGAAGCTCGCGCCCGACGAGATCCGCAAGGCGCTCGCGCTCGCGATGTGGCGGTTTGACGCGGAGCGCGCATTCGACAAGGCGACCATCGAACGCGTCCTCAAGGGCGTCGGCGAGACGCTCGGCGTGAAGTTCCGCGACCTCTCGCGTGTGTACTACATCGCGATCAGCGGCAGCACGACCTCGCTTCCCTTGTTCGACTCGATGGAGCTGCTCGGCCGCGACATGGTGCGCGAGCGCTTACGCGTCGCGCTCGACGTCGTCGGCGGCGTCTCTGCTAAAGAACAGAAAGAATGGCAGGCGTTGCCGATTCCGCAGCCGCAGATGGCGGCGGTATGAGCGCACGCGCAATCGTCCTCGCCGCCGGGAAAGGGACGCGGATGAAATCCGCTCGCCCGAAAGTACTGCACGAGCTGTGCGGGATGCCGATGCTGTGGTGGGTGCTCGAAGCGCTGCACGGTGCGCGGATCGACGACGTCGTCGTCGTCACCAACCCCGAGCTCGACCCGCTGCTCGCCGCGTTCGGTCTGCACACCGTCGTGCAGGACGAGCAGCTCGGGACCGGCCACGCCGTGCGGATCGCGCTCGACGCCCTCCCGCCGAGTGATGGCACGCTCGTCGTCGCGTACGGCGACATGCCGCTCGTCGAGCGCGCGATCTTTGAGGACGTCCTCGCCGCGGTCGACGCCGACGCAGGCACCGCACTTGCGCTGGTCACGGCACGGATGCCGCTGCCGTCGAACTTCGGCCGCATCGTCCGCAACGGCAACGCGGTGGCGCGGATCGTCGAGATGAAGGACTGCAGTTCTGAGCAGCTCGCGATCGACGAGATGAACGCCGGGATCTACGCGTTCGACGAACCGGCGCTGCGCGAGACGATCGTCAAGGTCGGCAACGCGAACGCGCAGGGCGAGTACTATCTCACGGACACCGTCGAGCTGTTGATCGGCGCTGGAAAGCGCGTCGCGCCGGTCACCGCGACCGAGTACCACAGCGTCTTAGGTGTGAACGATCGCGTCGAGCTCGCTAACGCCGCCGCGATCCTCAATCGCCGCCTCTGCGAGAGCCACATGCGTGCCGGCGTCACGATCGTCGACCCGGCGACGACGTACCTCTCGCCCGGCGTGACGATCGGCGGCGACAGCGTGATCCTTCCCGGGACGACGATCGGGCGCGGAAGCTGCGTCGGCGTAAGCTGCGTGATCGGACCGAACACGCGTCTCAGCAACGCGACGCTGGGGAACGACGTGCGCGTCTGCGAGAGCGTGATCACCGACACCGTGATCGGCGATCGGACCGTCGTCGGACCATACGCGCATCTGCGCGACGGCAACGTGATCGGCGCCGACGTGCGCATCGGCAACTTCGTCGAGATGAAGAAGACGGCGTTCGGAGACGCGGCCAAGGCGAGTCATCTCGCGTACGTCGGCGACGCCCACGTCGGCGAGCGCGCGAACATCGGTGCGGGTGTGATCACCTGCAACTACGACGGCGTGAACAAGAACGTCACGATCATCGGTGCCGGCGCGTTCATCGGCACGAACTCGTCGCTCGTGGCCCCGATCACGATCGGCGAGAACGCGATGACGGGCGCCGGCACCGTCGTCATCCGCGACGTCCCACCCGGCGACCGCGTCGTCGGCAACCCGGCCCGCTCGATCGCCAAGAAGCCCTCCCTCTCGCAATAACCTGCTCCCTGACGGGTGAGAGGATGTCACGTTTCAGCTGTCCATCTCGTCTGGTGGGCATGATGCTGAATCGGATCGTCCACGGGCGCATCGACAAGCTCGAACGGTCGATGGACTATGACATGAGCTACGTGCACGAGATCTTCGACGCGGGTGGACTCCAGGCGCTCGCGCCGCTCCAGGCGTTGGGGAAGGTCTCGGCGTACCGGCGCGACGTCCCGCTTGACGTCTACTACGGGGCGAAGATCACCGCGGTGCTCGCCGCGGACTGCGGGCCGTGCGCGCAGCTCGTCACCTCGATGGCCGAGCGCGAAGGCGTCTCACCAGATGTCTTGCGTGCGCTCGTCGCCGGCGACCGCGAAGCGGTGAGCCACGAGGTGCGGCTCGGAATCGACCTTGCGAGCGCGGCGTTGATCGGTGCCGACGACGGCGCCGTGCGCGAAGAGATCCTCGCACGTTGGGGCCGCCGCGCACTGATCTCGCTTGCGTACGCGATCGTCGCTGCGCAAGCATACCCGACGCTGAAGTACGCGCTGGGGTACGGCAAAGCGTGCACGAAGGTGCGCATTGCCGGGACGGAGGTCGCACCACGAGCGTTGGTCCCGGCGTGAGCGGCGACGCGGCGCAGCGGTTCGAGGCGCATCGCCGCGTGCTAGTCCGGCACGCCTACCGGATGCTGGGCGATCACGCGGAGGCTGAAGACGTCGTCCAAGAAGCGTACTTGCGCTGGGATGACGCCTTGCGCCGCGCGTCGATCGCAGACGACCTGCCGTTTTTACGGACAACGGTCACGCGGCTCGCGATCGATCGCCTGCGCGCAGCACGTGCGCGTCGTGAGGTCTACGTCGGGCCGTGGCTCCCGGAGCCGGTCCTCGATGATCCGCGCGACGATCCGCAAGCCGCGGCGACGCTCGCCGACGACGTCTCGTTCGCGCTGCTCCTGACGCTCGAACGGCTCTCGCCGCTCGAGCGCGCGGCATTCTTGCTCCATGACGTTCTCGACGTGCCGTTCGCTGAGATTGCGACGACGCTCGAGCGAAGTGAGGTCGCGGTGCGCCGGCTCGCGTCACGCGCACGCGAGCACGTGCGCGAGCTGCGCGACCGCGCGCCGGTGCGACGCGAGGCGGCGCTCCATTTGCGCGACGCGTTCCTTGCTGCCCTCGAGGCAGACGATCTCGCCGCGCTGCAGCGCTTGCTCACGCAAGACGTCGTCCTCTTGAGCGACGGCGGCGGGAAGGCCACCGCCGCGCTCAACCCGCTCGTCGGTCCTGATCGCGTCGGTCGTTTCCTGGTTGGGATCACGCGCAAAGGGACCACGAAAGCGACCGCCGTCCTCCCGGCATCGATCAACACGCTGCCGGGCTTCGTCACGCTCGGCCCCGACGGCATCGCATCGACGATTGCGATCGAGAGCGACGGCGATCGCATCCGCGCAATCTACATCACCCGGAACCCCGACAAGCTCCACGGCATCGAAGCATCGTTGTCACCCTGAGCTTGTCGAAGGGCGGTGGCGCGCGTTGCGCGCCTGCCTGAGCTCGTCGAAGGCGTCGACCGCTTCGACAAGCTCAGCGGGCGGCTACGCCGCGCGACCCTTCGACAAGCTCAGGGTGACATCGGTTTGTTACCGCGGGATACGAATCCGCGAGAACAGTGATCGCATTCGCGC
>CAZABL010000069.1:0-11420 GCA_964483365.1 uncultured bacterium | reverse complement strand
CCGCTTCGACAAGCTCAGCGGGCGGCTACGCCGCGCGACCCTTCGACAAGCTCAGGGTGACAGCGGGTCGTTACCGCGGAATCCGAATCCGCGAAAGCGGGAGTTGGACGGTCTGGACGCTGGTGATCGCGATGTTTCCGGAGTCGCCGTTGCTGAGCGTGAACGTTCCGTTCGTGTTCGTGCTCGGCGAGACGTTAAGCGACAGTGCGGTGATCGCACCGAAGCCGGTCGCCGTCACGGTGAACAGCGTCGCTGGTGGGTTCGGGCTTCCGCTGCCGAGCGCCGAGAACGTCTGACCGCGAATCGGGCTTCCGTCGATGGTCGTGATCAGCGTGACGCATCCGTCGGTCGGCGCGGTCGTCGACGTCACGTGGTACGTCCCGCCGTACACGTAGAACGGACGCGGTGGCGTCGGGGTCGGCGTCGTCGTTGGGGTCGGGGTTGGTCCCGGCGTGGTCGTCGGCGGCGGTGTCGCCGGGCTGAAGACTTCCGTCGTCCAGTTCGCGCCGTTTGCGATCGGCGTGACCGCGCCGCCTCCGGCGGGGACGTTCGCTTCGATGAGCAGCGTATAGTACGTCGGGCCGAAGGCCGCAGGTGCCGCGGCGCACGCCAGCGCCGTAGCCGTCGACGTCGGGACCGGTGTCGGCGACGTCGTCGGCCGCGGCGATGCGCTTGGCGTGACGGTCGGCGACGTTGTCGGACGCGGCGATCCCGTCGCCGTTGCGGTCGCGGTTGCCGTCGCACTAGGCCGGACACTCGGCGAGGGGGGCGGGGTCGGCGGAAGTGTCGCCACGACGCCGTTCGGAACCGCTGTTACGCCGTGGTTGTCGCCGTTGTTGCAGGCCACCATAGAGGATGTCAGCACGAGGCCAAACGCGGCCATCGCACGCAGCTTGTTCATGTCCACCTCCTCGGCTGGCGCCAGAATATCCGGCGCAACGAGGAGGCGGCATCGGTCGAAGGTCCTACTCGATCGCGGCGATCTCCCCAGTCCGCGCGCTGCCCATCAGCAGCGCGAGCGGTGCGAGAATCAACGAGATCACCGCGGTGATCAGCGCCGCCTGGGCGTACCCGAGCACGGTCGCTTGCGTTTGCACGATCGAGAACAGTTCGGAGACCACGCTGTTCGTGACCGCTCCGCCGTGGGCTTGGACGAAGCTTTGCACCCCCGGGCTGTTCAGCGTGATCGACTGCGCGAGATCGACATAGCGACCGGTCGACGTGCGCTGCGCGACGGTGACGAGCAATGCGGTCGAAACGCTTCCGCCGAGCTGCCGCGCGAGGTTCGTGAACGCTGAGGCGCCCGGGACGATCTCGGTCGGGACCGAGCCGACCGACGCGACCGTCATCGGCACGAACAGCTGCGACATCCCCACGCCCAAGATGAAGAGCGGGAAAACCAGCGCGTGAAAGTCGGTCCCGGTCGTCTCGACGTGCATGAGCATCCAGTTGCCGAGCGCAAGCAGCACGAAGCCCACCAAGACCTGATAGCGTGGCTGGACTTTTCCGCTGGCCAGCATCCCGACGGCGACGAACGTCAGCGCGCCGCTCGTTCCCGCTTGCACCAGGAACAACAACCCGCTCTGCGTCGCGGTAAAGCCAAGGATCGACTGCACGTATTGCGGGACGAGCACGACGCCGCCGAGCAGCGAGAAGCCGAGCGCGGCGCTCAGCACCGAACCGATCGCGACGGGCGGGTAGCGCAGCACGCGCAGATCGACCATCGGGGTGCGTGTCCCGAACAGCTCCCACATGATGAAGCCGATCAGACCGAGCGCGCTCAAGCACGCGAACGTCGTGATGCTCGCGTCGGAGAACCAGTCGTTCGTCTGCCCTTGATCGAGGACGTACTGGAGCGAGCCCAGTCCGAGTACGAGGAGCCCGAGACCCGGGACGTCGAGCGGGACGCTGCGGGGACGCTCCGGATCGCGCAGCATCAGCGCGGCAAGGATCGCCGAGAGCGTGCCGACCGGCAAGTTGACGAAAAATGCCCACCGCCACGACAGCTGGTCGGTGAGAAAGCCGCCCAGTACCGGGCCGACGGCGGGTCCGACGATGACGCCCATCGCGAAGATCCCGGTCGCCAAGCCGTTCTGCGAGCGCGGAAACGTGTCGTTCAGAATCGTTTGCGCGGTTGCGATCAGACCTCCACCAGCGAGTCCCTGTAGGATCCGAAACGCAACGAGCTCCGGAAGCGAGTTCGCGGTTCCACACAATAGCGACGCGAGCGTGAACATGACGATCGACGTCACGAAGTAGTTTCGTCGTCCGAAGCGCGTTTGCAGCCATGGCGTGAGCGGGATGACGACGACGTTCGCGATGATGTAGCCGGTGACGATCCATGCCCCTTGCGCGATATCCGCACCAAGGTTGCCTTGGATCGTCGGCAGCGCGACGTTGACGATCGTCGTGTCGATGATTTCGATCATCGCCGCGGTGATGACGGCGAGCGTAACGAGCGCGCGCCGCCAGCCGTACTCGACGACGTCGATCCGCTCGCTGGGGTCGGGTTCCGATCTTGCATCCATTTTCGTATCCAAATACACTACTGTATCTAAATGGTTCCAGCGGATGCTACGGGAGGACCGGCGCGGTGTCAACCGACAAACTCGTGCCTGTGACCCCTTCACGCGTGCGCCGGACCCGAGCTGAGCAGCGCGCAGAGACCCGGCGGCGGCTGCTCGAGGCTGCCGCGCGCGTCTTCGTCCGGCGCGGTTACGAGGCGGCCTCGGTCGAGGAGATCGCCGAGACGGCCGGCTTCACGCGCGGCGCGGTCTATTCGAACTTTCGTGACAAGGACGACCTGTACGTAACCTTCCTCGAGGAGCGCATGGCGGAGAAGGTGACGCAGATCGGCGCTGCTGTTGCTGGGATCTCGGAGTGGTCCGAGCGGCGCCGTGTCTTGCGCGAGTGCTTCATCGGCCACCGTTGGGAAGATCCCGAGACGCCGGTGCTTTATGCCGAACTGCAACTCGCAGCTGCGCGCCATCCCGTGCTGCGCCGGCGCTTACGTACGCTCTTCGAGCGGCACGTCGAAGCGTTCGCGCGGCTTGCGCTCGACATCTGCGGCGACGTCCCGGAGTCGTTCCGCACCGTGTTCCTCGCGCTGTTTGCGACCACGGAAGGAATAACGTTGCTCAAGGCGAGCGGGCACGTCAACGATGAGGCAGCTGAGAAAGCGCTGGGAATCGTCTTCGACGCTGCGGTGTCGCAGCTCGAGCCGGCCCTGGCTGCACGACGCTGAGGGTTCCCATGGGACGCGGCGAAGGGCTTGCTATGGGGTTCTCCGCACGTGTACTCCTCGACAGCGTCTCACCTGCGGGCGTCAGACTCACCACGATGGAGGTGCGCTATCCGCGCTTCATCCACAGCGAGCTGATGACGCATCGTGTCTTCTCGCGCAACGCGGCAAGCAGCAGAGCGATCCCCATCAAAAAGATGATCGACGCGGTCCGCGAGGAGCCCGCGATGCCGCTGTGGTGGGGGCGCAACCAAAGCGGAATGCAGGCCCGCGAGCAGCTCGAGCCGAGCGCACAGGAAGCGGCGGAGAACGAATGGCGCAACGCGCTCGCCGATGCGCTCGTGCACGCCGAGCGTCTCGCGTCGAGCGAGATCAATCTTCACAAACAGCTCGTGAACCGTATCCTCGAGCCGTTCGCGTGGATCACCGTCATCATCACGGCGACGGAGTGGGCGAATTTCTTCACCCAGCGTACGCATGAGGACGCACAGCCCGAGCTCAAGCACATCGCCGATCTGATGCTCGTTGCGTATCGGACCAGCGCACCGCAGCATCTCGCGCCCGGCGATTGGCACACGCCGCTCATTCAGCCCGACGAGACGATGCTCGACGTCGAGCAGCGCAAGCAGATCAGCGTCGCTCGCTGTGCGCGGGTCTCGTATCTCTCCCACGACGGCAAGCGCGACATCGCGAAGGACGTCGATCTGTACGAACGGCTCGTCGCCGGCGGTGCGAACGGTCACTGGTCGCCGTTCGAGCACGTCGCGACACCCGGGACCGACGCGCAGACGTGGTCGGGAAACTTCCGTGGCTGGGAGCAGTTCCGCAAACAGTTTGCTCAAGAGCACGCCGCGTCGTTTCCGGACGACGTGTCACCCGCGGTTCTCTCCTGAGTAGCGTGCGACGGCTGCTCGTCGCCGCGCTCGTCGCGTTGCCGCTGTTCGTTGCGTTCCCCCACGCGGTGAGCGCGCGCACACGGCTCGACGCGCGCGTTGACGCTCTGACGACCAGCCAGCTCCTCACCCACAACGCGGCGTTGCTCGTCGATCAGGCCCGTCAGCGCCGCGCACGCGCGCTCGCCGATCTGCGCCATGTCGCGTCGGCGGGTTGGGGGCTGAGCCAGATTCTCGCCTTCTGGTGGTTGTGGCGCTCGGGGGCGGGCGCGCGGCTGCGCGACGCGCTGCGACGGCGCACGCGCAGCCGCGCGACGCAGCGGCTCGTCTTCGGCGCGGTCCTCGGCGTGCTCGCAGCCGTCGCGTCGTTTCCGTTCGCGGTGATGAATTACCGCGTCGCGTTCAGCGGCGTGCTCACCAGCGAGCCGTTCGGCGCGTGGTTTCTCGGCTATCTCGCACGCATCGTGTTCGACGCGGCGCTCGGTGCGGCGATCGTCGCGGGTGTGCTCGCGCTCGTCGAGCGGACGCGTCTGTGGTACCTCGTCGTGATCGCTGTGCTCTATGTCGGGTCGCTCGGTGCGGTGATGGTCGAACCCTTGCTCCCCTTCGGCCCCGCGCACAAGACGACGCCGCGTACTGTCGTCGCGCTCGGCAACGCGGTCGCCTCGCAGGTCGGTGTGCGGCCGCCCAAGCCCGTCGTCGTCACCGCGACATCACACCATACCAACGCGATGTCGATGCGAGCGGCGGGGATCGGTCCGACGCGCCGCGTCGTGATCGGTGACCTCGACCTCGTGCATTTTACGCCGCCCGAGCTCGGAAGCGTCCTCGGGCGCGGGTTCGAACACGTGCGCTACGAGGACCCGCTGCGTCAAACGCTGTTCGGCGTCACACTGTTCGTGCTCAGTGCGGCAATCGCGGTGTTGCTGAGCGATCGGGTCGGATTCCGGCGCGACGACGACGCGCTCTCGCGCCTCGCGCTCGTCGGAACGTTCCTCGGCCTGGTGCTCGTCTTCACATATCCGATCTACAACGCGTACGCGCGCAGCATCGAGCTGCGCAACGACTACGAGGCGCTACGCGCGATAGCCGACCCGGCCGCAACGGTACGCGCCTTCGTCCGCCTCGCCGACGTCAACCTGATCCCGCTCTGCGACCGCCGTTCCGTCCGCTGGTACTTCGACGACCGTCCACCGCTCGGCCGCCGCATCGCCCTCGCAAACGGCACCGCCGACCCCTGCCCCCCGTAACCCTGTCACGCTGAGCTTGTCGAAGCGCGCGTCCCCGCTGAGCCCGTCGAAGCGGTCGTGCCCCGTCGTCTTCGACAGGCTCAGACGGCGGCTGCGCCGCGACGCCCTTCGACAAGCTCAGGGTGACACATGACGGGGGGTTAGTGCTGCGGTTGGGGTGTGCCGTGCCCGAGTACGCCCGAAAGAGAACTCGCGCGCGTGTAGCCTGCAGGGATGATGAACATCGAATCGTCCGGCGCGCCGGGCTGTACGCTCGTGAGGTCGAGCTTCATCGAGCCGCCGAACGCGGATGACGAGCTCGGTGTGCTCGAGACGGCGAGCTGGACGGGGAAGTCGCACAGGTCGTCGGCGAGCGCGAGCTGTGCGTGATAGTCCTCGAGCGGTTTCCCTGGCAACTGCCGCTTGAGCAGCACGTCGATCTGTGTCGACGGATGGCCGTTGACGACGTGATGCCCGGTGAGCATGATCGACGCGGTCTGCACGTTCTGCAACGTCTGCGCGACGCTCGCAAGAACGGAGAGCGGATCGCTCGGAGCCGCGCTCGTCGTTGCCGGTGCGGACTTTGTTGCGGGCGCGCCGGCCGCACGTGCCGCAGCGATCTCGTAGTACGTACGATTTGCCGTCGACCACGCCACCGTCTGTCCGGTGTCGCCGTTGTAGAGCAGCGACACGCCGCCGGGGCCGATCAACGACGACGCGAGCGCGGAGAGGTTCGGGTCGGTTCCCGGAAAGCCGAGCGTGAGCAGATCGAGGCGGTAGAGCGCGCCCTTGTGATAGAGCGCAATGTTGCCCCCGACGTTCACCGGCGAACCTTGGACATTTGCTTGCACGACGAGCGTGCCGCTGGAACGCAGCGCCGGCATCGGCGTCGTGGCGGCCAACAGCGGCATCGCCGCGGCGAGCAGCGCGGCACGTGCGGCGAAGCGGCGCGATGCGCGAACGATCATCCGGTGTAGACGGTGCCTGCGACCTGCGTCCCCAAATGACGCGCGGTCAGGAACTCGACGATCGCTGCATGCGCGACGCGCCCGTCGCAGATCTGCGCAGCCCCGACACCGCCGCGCACGCCCAGCGCTGCGGCGCGAATCGCCGTGCGCAGATCGCCGGCGAGGCTGCGGTCCTCCGCGATCTCCAACGCCTCGGCGGGGGTGAGCTGGTCGACGAGGAGCTGCGTCTTGCTGTCGACGATCCCGCCCGCGTCGTTGAAGAAGATCGCGCGCGCCGCACCTACGGCGCTCGCGAGCGCTTGCGCGACATCGTCTGCGGCGACGGCGACATCGGTGCCGGTAAACCCGAACGCGAGCGGCTCGATCACCGGGACGTACCCTGCGTCGAGCAGCGTGCGCAGCAGCTTGGTCTCGACGTTGCCGATCCTCTCGTCGGACGCGGCCGGGATCATCCCGGCGTCGGCTCCGCTCAGCCCAACCGCCGCGTCGCCGCTGCGGTTCATCGTGCGCACGACCTCGCGTGCGGCGTCGGCGGTCGGCGCGACAACGACCGGCCGCATCCCGAGATTGCCGAGGAAGACCAGGTCGCCGAAGAACGTCGCGCCCTCGGCTCCGAGAGTCGCTTCGTCGACGCGAATCACCATCGTGCGGCCACGCAGCTCCATGATGCCTCCTTGTTCCCTTTCAACGACAGAAGCGCTCGTGGAGTTTAGGTGATTCGTCTTAGTTTGCGAACTCCTCGACGAAGAACGTTTCGCCGTCCCCCGCGGAGACGACCGCGACGCCGAGCTTGCTGGGCAGCGGGTCGACGATATTGCGATAGTGGTCGGGACTGTGGAGGAAGGCGCGATTGGCGTGCGACTCATCCTGATCGAACGCCATGTTCTCGGCCGCGAAGCGGTAGCGGTAGCCGCTGGAGTGCAGGCGTTGCTCGAAGGTGATGCCGTCGGGATCGGTGTGCCCGAAGTAGTGCCGGGTCGCCATCCGGGTCGCGACCTCGAGTGCGATCTGCGAGAGCTGTGGATCGGGCGCGAGCGCCGGCAGCCCGGCATGGGCTCGGCTCGCGTTTACGTCGGCGAAGAGCGAGTTTGCACTCGCTTGGTCGATGAGCGGCGCGTGCGGGTGGACGAAGGCCAACTGAATGCACGGCTCGGCGTCACGCGCGAACGCGGCGGAGCCCGGCGAGACGAAGGCGCTCAATGCGACCATCGCTGCGACGATCCGGTTCATCGATCAATCGTCGGCGTACGCGGTCCAAAGTTGAGCTCCCCTCTCCGAGCTTTTTCGCCTCTTAACTTTCGGCAGTTTGGGGCTTGACGTTGACCACGTTCATCGCCGCCGCGATTCCGTCGCGAAGCCAGATCTCGATCCCCTCGACGGCGCGGTCGATGATCGCAGGGAGCTCCCGCTTTTCTTCCTCGGAGAACTCACTAAGCACACGGTCGATCGCGTCGCCGGCGTGTCCGCGCCCGATCCCGACCCGCAGTCGCGGGAAGTCCGGCCCGAAGACCTCGATGAGCGACTTGAGCCCGTTGTGGCCGCCGGCCGATCCATTGGCGCGCATGCGCAGCGTCCCGAACGGCAGATCGAGCTCGTCGACGACGACGAGGATCCGCTCCGGCGGGACCTTGTAGAACGTCGCGATGCTCTGCGTCGGCCGCCCGCTCAGGTTCATGAACGATTGCGGCTCGACCAGAACGGCGCGCTCCGCCCGCGCGAGCGCATAGCGCGCGTCGCCTTTCTTCTGCCATTCGCGCGCGCCGATGCCCCAGCGTTCGGCGAGCGCGTCGACAACGATGAACCCGGCGTTGTGCCGGGTGCATGCGTACTTCGGGCCCGGATTCCCGAGCCCGACGATGAGCGACAGGTCGTCCAGAGCGCTTTAGCCTTCGGGTGCGTCGGTCGGCAGTTCGTCCGCGTTGTCGAACCCGGCGCCCGACACGCCGCGATGCGTCTCGACGGAGACGACGATCATGTCCGGCGCGGTCACAAGCGTGAACCCCTTGGGCAGCGGGACCTGGCCTGCGGTGATGTGCTCGTGGATGTCCAAGTCGTTCACGTCGACCTCGAGGTGGTCGGGGAGCGAGCGCGCCGGCCCCTTGATCTCCAGCGTGTGCGTGACAATGTCCATGATCCCGGCCCGCTCGCGAACGCCGCGCGGGTTCCCCTTGGTCACGACCGTGACTGTCGCGAAGATCGCTTCGTTCGCCGAGACGCGCTGAAAGTCGACGCTGAGCGGCTTGCGGTTGATCGGGTCGCTCTCGATCTTGCGCAGCAGTACCGAGTCTTTCGCGCCGGCGACCGTCGCGCTCACGACCTTGCTGCGGCTCCCGGACAGGAGCAGGTCTTGCAGCTCCTTGAGATCGATCGCGATCGGGGTCGAGGTCCCGTGCCCGTAGACGACGCCGGGGACCTTGCCCGCCTTGCGCAGCGCCTTGGCGGTCGTCGTTCCGGCATGGTCGCGCGCGAGGAGGGTCAGCGACGAGAGGCTGTGATTCTTGGACATGGCTTCACTCTTCCCGGATCGCTATACCGCCGCCACGACGGAGAGCTCGCGCTCGCCGGTCGGCGGGGTCTGCTCCTGATCGTCGGCCGCGAAGAGCTCGGAGACCGAGCGGTTCGCCGTGATGCGCTTGATCGCGTCGGCGAGGATCTGGGCGATGGTGAGGTGCTCGACCTTCGTGGAGTCGATCGTGCGCGGGATCGTGTTGGTCACGATCACCTTGTTGATCGAGGATTTCTCGAACTGCGCGATCGCGTCGCCCGCAAAGATCCCGTGCGTGGCAAGCGTGTAGACGTCGACCGCGCCGCGCTTCACGAGCGCCTCGGCTGCCTTGACCAGCGTGCCACCGGTCGAGATCATGTCGTCGACGACGACGGCGATGCGGCCCTGCACGTCACCGACGATGTGCGTGACCTCGGAGACATCGGGCTCGGGACGGCGCTTGATGATGACGGCCAGCGACGACTTGAGGCGCTTCGCGAACGTCTCGGCGCGCGGCACACCGCCCGCGTCGGGCGAGACGACGACGATCTTGTCGCCCTCGAGCCCCGCGTTTTTCAGGTAGTTGCACAGCGTCGGCGCGGCCATCAGGTTGTCGACGGGGACGTCGAAGAAGCCCTGGATCTGCGCTGCGTGCAGGTCGAGCGTGACGATCCGCTCCGCGCCCGCGAGCTGGATCATGTTCGCGACGAGCTTAGCCGAGATCGGTTCGCGGCCTTTCGTCTTCTTGTCTTGCTTCGCGTAGCCGTAATAGGGGATCACGGCAGTGATGCGATTCGCTGACGCGCGCCGTAGCGCGTCGATGATGAGCAGCAACTCCATCACCGAGTCGTTCACCGTCGCGCCTTGCGGCGAGCGGCACAACGACTGCACGACGAAGACCTCGGCGCCGCGGACGTTCTCGCGGATCTCGATACGGCATTCGTCATTCTTGAAGCGATCGACGAGCGCGTTGCCCACGCGCGTTTGCATCCGCTTCGCGATCTCTTCGGCGAGCAGGCGGTTCGAGGTTCCGCTGAAGAGAAGCGGTGCTTGATTCGAGATCACGGCCGAGCCCTTTCTGCCTCCGGACGGCGCCTGAGCGCAACAGGGGAAGCACACAGTTCCCTTGGTCTCGCGGCTCCCCGTGTCCTGGCCGCAGCCGACGGATCGCCATCCGGGTTGCAGAAGAGCATCTCCATGCCACGCTTTGAGCTCGTCTCGTCGTACCCGCTCGCCGGCGATCAGCCGACGGCAACCCAGGCCCTTGCCGAAGGGATCCTGCGGGGCGACCGTGCCCAGACGCTGCTCGGCGTGACCGGTTCGGGGAAGACGATGGCGATGGCGCGGACCGTCGAGCTCGTCCAGAAGCCGACCCTCGTGCTGTGCCACAACAAGACGCTCGCGGCGCAGCTGTGCGCCGAGTTTCGCGAGTTCTTCCCCAAGAACGCGGTCGAGTATTTCGTCTCGTACTTCGACTACTATCAGCCCGAGGCGTACATCGCCCACACCGACACGTACATCGCCAAGGACAGCTCGATCAACGACGAGATCGAGCGCCTGCGGCACTCCGCGACCCAGTCGCTCCTCACGCGTCGTGACACGCTGATCGTCGCCTCGGTCTCGTGCATCTTCGGGCTGGGCTCCCCCGCGGACTACATGGAGATGGCCGAGGATCTGCACGTCGGGCAGACCGTCGAACGCGACTCGTTCTTGCGCAAGCTGATCGGGATGCAGTACCGGCGCAACGACATCAACTTGGTGCGCGGGACGTTTCGTGTGCGCGGCGACACGCTCGAGTTCGTCGGCGTCGACGAGGAGCTGGTCCACCGCATCGAGTTCTTCGGCGACGAGATCGAGGCGATCAACGTCGTCAATCAGCTCACCGGCGAGTACGTCGAGTCCAAGGACGAGCTCAAGATCTTCCCGGCCAAGCATTACATCACGCCCGAAGAGAAGCTGCGCCGCGCGATCATCCGCATCGAAGAAGAGCTCGAAGAGCGTCTGAAGTTCTTCCGGGACCAGGGCAAACTTCTCGAAGCGCAGCGGCTCGAACAGCGCACGCGCTACGACCTGGACATGCTGCGCGAGGTCGGGTACTGCAACGGTGTCGAGAATTACTCGGGACCGCTCTCCGGGCGCGAACCGGGATCGACGCCGTGGTGTCTGCTCGACTTCTTCCCGGACGATTGGCTGCTGCTGATCGACGAGTCGCACGTCACGCTGCCGCAGGTGCACGGGATGTACGGCGGTGACCGTTCGCGCAAGCTCGCGCTGGTCGAGCACGGCTTTCGTCTGCCGTCGGCGCTCGACAACCGTCCGCTCACGTACGACGAGTTCGACGCGCACGTCAAGCAAGTCGTCTACGTCTCGGCGACGCCGGCGACGTACGAGATGGGCAAATCGGCGCAAGTCGTCGAGATGATCATCCGTCCGACGGGCCTGGTCGACCCCGAGGTCGAGGTGCGTCCGACGCGTCACCAGGTCGACGACCTGATGGACGAGATCCGCAAACGGGCCGAGCGCGACGAGCGTAGTCTCGTCACGACGCTGACGAAGTTGATGGCCGAGGACCTCACCGAGTACCTGATCGTGCACGGGATCAAG
>CAZABL010000068.1:18853-21556 GCA_964483365.1 uncultured bacterium | reverse complement strand
TGCGACGACTCGGCGTTCATGCGCCGCGCGATTCAGAAGATGCTCGAGAAGGCCGAGGACATCCAAGTCGTCGGAACGGCGTCGAGCGGCGAAGACGGGATCGCGATGGTCGAGCGCCTCGCGCCGGACGTCGTGACGATGGACGTCGAGATGCCGGGGATCGGCGGACTCGAAGCGGCGCGCCGGATCGTCGACCGGCGCGGTCCGCCGATCATCATGGTGAGCGCGCTCACACGTGAGGGCGCGGAGACGACGCTGCGCGCGCTGGAGATGGGCGCCGTCGACTTCATCCCCAAGCCCGACTCGGCGCTGATCGACATCGTCAACGTTCAACGCGAGCTCGTGGAGAAGGTCCGTCATTTCGGGTCGCGCCGCGCCTATTTGCGTGCGATGCAGGCGGCGCGTGTCGTCGAGCCGCCGCGGCCCGTCGAACCACCGCCGGCGCGTCCGGTCGAGCCGCCGTCACGTCCGTCGGCCCGCAGCGGGACGTTCAAATGCGTCGCGATCGGCACGTCGACCGGCGGTCCCGTCGCGCTCTCGCAGATTCTCCCCAAGCTGCCGGCGTCGTTCCCGGTGCCGATCGTCGTCGTGCAGCACATGCCGCCCGGCTTCACGCGACCGCTCGCGGAGCGGCTCGACGCTGCGAGCAAAATCTCCGTCGCGGAGGGTGTCGAGGGGATGGCCCTCATGCCCGGGCGCGCCATCATTGCTCCCGCCGGGAAGCAGTTGCGCCTGCGTCCCAGCGACGGCGGCGTGGTCGTCGCGCTCGAAGAGGACGGGTCGAAATCGCTGCACGTCCCGAGCGTCGATGTGATGGCGACCTCAGTCGGCGAGATCTACGGTGCGGGCGCGTTAGGAGTGATTCTCACGGGAATGGGGCACGACGGCGTTGCCGGTTTGCGTGTTCTTAAGGAACGCGGCGGCTACGTGGTCGGCCAGGACGAGGCGAGCTGCGTCGTCTACGGGATGCCGCGCGCCGCCGCGGCCGCCGGACTCGTCGATCGCGTCGTCCCGCTCACCTCGGTGCCACGAACCTTGTGCGAGTTGACGGGGACGATCTATACTGCGGTTTAACCGAGCGCGAACCCAAAAAGCGCTTTCGAGACGGGAGCTACGGCCGGCGGGGCTGAACGGGTGCCCCGACGGTAACGGGCGTTCCGTCATGGGAGCAGGTTGTGAAGACACTCCGCGACACTCCGCGATATGTGATCGGGGGTACCGAACTCAGTCGCGAAGAGATCGTTCATAAATATCTCCACCTGGTCAAGTATGTGGCCGGGCGGATCTCCATCAACCTGCCTCCCAACGTCGAAATCAACGACCTCATCAACGACGGCATCCTCGGTCTGATCGACGCGATCGAGAAATACGACGACGCACGCGGCGTCAAGTTCGAGACCTACGCGATCACGCGCATCAACGGTGCGATCCTCGACGCGCTGCGCGCGCTCGACTGGGTCCCGCGTGCGGTTCGTCAGCGCGCCCGCGAGCTGGAGCGCACGTATCAGGAGCTCGAGGTCGAGCTGGGCCGTGCTGCGACCGAGGACGAGGTCGCGCACAAGATGGGGCTCACGCGTAAAGAGCTCGACGTGCTCATGCAAAAGATCCGCGGAACGGCGGTGCTTTCGCTCGAGGAGTTTCTTCCGAACGAACGCGGCTACGAGATCCCGCTGCTCGATACGCTCCGTGATGACGGTACCGAGGTCACGAGCGCCGTTGAGTCGCGTGAGGTCAAGGCGGCCTTGGTGCGCGCGGTCGACGAGCTGCCGACGCAAGAGCGCACGGTGATCTCGCTCTACTACTTCGAGGGCCTGACGCTCAAGGAGATCAAGGGGGTCCTCAACGTCTCCGAGTCGCGGGTTTCGCAGATCCATGCCCAGGCGGTCATCCATCTGCGGGCCAAGCTTCGGGCCCTGCGCTCTGACCTTGGTTACCGTGAGGGCGATCCCACGGTGAAGCAGAAGTATACGAGAAGGAACACTGCTGGGGCGACGACGGGGGACGTCGGCGCCACGGGCTGACGCAAGGAGGACGCGGTGGCGATCCGTCCGACCGACATTCAAGGTTCGATCTGGCAGGCATCGCAAACGGCGCCCTTGACGCAGCGTGCCGAAGAGGCGCCGCGCGCGGCCCAAGCAGCGGCGCAAGCCGCGTTCGCCGCGCAGGTGGAGACGCGCGAAGAGACGGTCACCGAGACCGTGAAGGTCGCCGGCAACCAGATCGATCCCAACTCCGAACGCCGCCAAGGCCACGCCGGCGAGCGCCGCGAGCGCAAGGCGCGGACACCGTTCGAAGAGGTCGTCGAGGATGCGGCGGGGCTCGACGAGGGCCCGCACCTCATCGACTTCACCGCGTGAGATGAGCGTCGATCCGGTCGCGGCCGGCGTCGCCGAGCTGACCGCGCTCGTCGATGCGGAGCTCGCGGCACTCGCCGCCGATGCGGCGGCGCTGCACGACGTGCTTGTGCCCGGGATGGTCGTGGACGCGACGGTCCTCCCGTCGAACGGGCTGGGCGACCTGATCTCGATCGCCGGATTCCGGGTCGCGGCCTCCTTGCCGCCGGGCGTCTACCCCGGCGAAACGCTGCGCGTCTCGGTGACGAGCTTCGACGGCGACCGGATCCAGGTCCAGATCGTCGGAACCGCGAGTCAGGACGCGACGCCCGCCACGCCTCCGGCCGCCACTGATGGACCGCAGGCTCCG
>CAZABL010000068.1:0-18753 GCA_964483365.1 uncultured bacterium | reverse complement strand
TCAGGACGCGACGCCCGCCACGCCTCCGGCCGCCACTGATGGACCGCAGGCTCCGCCACCAGTGCCGTCATCACCGACGCCGGCGCCGGCACCGGCACCATCAGCTCCGGCTCAGGCGTCCTCCGCGCCGCCGCCACCGCCCGCACAGGCGTCAGTATCACCTGCGCCGGTGCCGGCGATGACGGCAATGGTGGCGGAGCCTGCGACGGCGCCGGCTCCGAGTGCACCCCCGCCGCCCCCGCCGCAGACTGCGGGGTCGGCACAACCGCAGGTGCCGGTGCAGAAGACGGCGCCGCCGATTCCCGAGAGTCCTCGGCCGTTGATCGTGCCGCGCGGGACCGCGACGCCGCCGATCTCGCGTACCGCGCCGGCGGCTGTCGTGGTGCCGCCGAAGGCAGGCGGCGCTTACGGTGTCGCCTCGGCGCGCTCGGCGCCGCCGTCGCCGCCACCCGGTGCGGCCGGCGCGCCGCAACGGCCCGAGCAGCCGCCCGCGCCGGCGCCGATCGAGGCGCGGCTCGCCGCGCTGCGCGCAACGACGACTCCGCCGAATGGCACGACGACACCGGCACGACCCGCGTCGCCGTCACCGTCGATAGGTGCGGTCGGTACACCGCAACGGCCAGTCCACCCGTCAGGTCCGCCGACCCCCGCGAGTCCCGCGGCGGCCGGTGTTCGTCAACCGCTCCTCTCGCCGACAGCGACAAAACCGCCGCCGTCCGCGCCGACAACGCAGCCACCCGCCGCAGCGTCGCGCTTTGTCGCGCCGCCGGCGATCGAAACCGTCGCGCGGCGCGCACCCGCGGGGGCGTACGCCGTCGCGAATTCGACGAAGACACCCTCAGCGCTCGCACCATCGACCTCGCCGTCGCCGCCGGAACGTGCAGTGGGCGGTTTGCAGGCGTACACGGAGCCGGTCGCATTGCTGCGCGCGCTCAAGCTCCCGGTCACGCCGAGCAATGTTGCCTCCGCGACGCTCGCGCTGCAGCGTCCCGAGCGTCTCCCCTCGGCGCTCGACACGCTCGAACGCGCGCTCCCGCGCGCGAGCGCCGATCCGCACGTCGCGACGTTACGCACGCTGCTCGCGTTCGTCGGCAAGATCGATCCACGCTCACCCGTGCTCGCCGCGCAGGTCGCAGCGTACGTCGATCACGTGGTACAGGGTGCGGAGCCGAAGCTCGCCACGTTGCTCGCCGCGACGCAAATCGCAAACGAACCACTCGACGCGCCGCAGCCGCCGTTCCCGTCAACGCAACAACCAATAGCGCCGGCTGCCGTTGCATCGCCGCCGGTCGCAACACCACCGCCGCAAACGCAAGCGCAGCATCCTGCGGCACCGCCTGCGTCGCAACCGCCGCCCTCACACGCTGCACCGCCTGAAACCGCCGCGGCGCAGCGTCCGATCGCTGCTGCCGTCGCGGGCGAACGGGCCGCTGCGCTCGGCGTCGATCTCAAGCAGACGATCCTCACGATCGCCGCCGATCCAGCGACGCCGAAGACGCTCGCGCCCGCACTCGCCGGCGCGCTGACGGCGCTGACCGCGGTGCAAACACAAGCAGCGTCGATGCTCGCGACGCAGCCGGACGGCTTGGCGTTCGCGCTCCCGCTCGTGACGCAATACGGCCAGCAGACTGCGAAGATCAGCGTGACGCGCGACGGACCGCAGCGTGGCGGCAGCGCCGAAGCAGCGAGCTTTCGGATCGCGTTCGTCCTCGAGACGGCGCATTTCGGGACGATCTCGATCGACGTGATCACGGTTGGACGCGAGGTAACGGTCGACGTGCGCGCGGAGACGGGGAGCGCCGTGCGCGCGTTTCGCGATGCGCTCGGTGAGCTCACCGCGCGACTCGAATCGTTGCGCTATCGCGTCGCCTCCGCTCAGGCGCGGGTCGGCACGACGACGACGATCGCGGTCACGACGCGACAACCCGAGCGTGACTCGAACGCGTCGGTGGACCGCTCCGCATGAACGCACGGTATTTCGACGCGCGGCGCAACGCGCCGCAGCGGCCGGCCGCCGCTGCGCTGAGCTACGATCCGACCGGTCCCGAGCCGCCGGAGATCGTCGCGATCGGGCGCGGTCTCACCGCCGAGGAGATCGTCAAGCTCGCACGTGCGCACGACGTCCCGATCCATCAGGATGCCGGGCTGGTCGAGGCGCTTGCCAAGCTCGAGGTCGGCCAAACGATCCCGCGCGAGCTCTACGCGGTCGTCGCCGAAGTCCTCGCGTTCGTCTATTCTATCGACGCGCGCGCCGCGGGATAGGAAGGCTGCGGAAGCGCGCGAACCTGCGCCTCCGTGAGAATTCGGAGATTTGCCGCAGCCGCGATCCTTTTCGCGGTGACGGCGCTCGCGTGGGTGCCGTCGGCGCGCGCCGCCGATCCCGGCCCCGCGGTAACGCACCACAGCGTGACGATCGGCGGCAAGACGATCGCGTACACCGCAACGGCGGGGACGATCACCTTGCGCGACGCGAGCGGAGATCCGGTCGCGAACGTCTTCTCGGTTGCCTACACCGCTGACGGCGCCGACGCACGCACGCGACCGGTGACGTTCGTGTGGAATGGTGGCCCCGGCTCGTCGTCGATGTGGCTGCACATGGGCTCGTACGCACCGGTACGCGTCCAGGTCCCATCGAATGCGACCCCGCCACCACCGGGAACGCCGCTGGCCGCGAATCCGGATTCGCTGATCGACACGACCGATCTGGTGTACATCGACGCGATCGGAACCGGCTACAGTCAGATCACCGGTAAGGGCACTCCGAAGATGTTCTTCGGCGTCGACGAGGACGCGAAGGCGTACGACCGCATCATCCGCGAGTGGGTGACGCTCAACAACCGCTGGGCGTCGCCGAAGTTCTTGTTCGGCGAGTCGTACGGGACGACGCGCGCCGCGAACGTCGTCAACCGCTTGCAGCAGGACGGCATGGCGGTCAACGGCGTCGTGCTGCTCTCGTCGGCGCTCGACTTCAACGCGCTCGACGACGGTCAAGGGCCCGGCGAGGACTACGGCTACATCGCGTTCTTGCCGACCGAAGCCGCGGTCGCGTGGTATCACAAGAAGCTGCCGGCGATGCCGGCCGCGCTCGGGCCGTTCCTCGACGAGGTGCGCGCCTTCGCGGGCGGTCCGTACATGGAGGCGCTGATGCGCGGCGATGCGCTCGACGCCACGACGCGCCGCGGGATCATCGCAAAGCTGCACCAGTACACCGGGCTCGACGAAGCGTACATCGATCGCGCGAACTTGCGAATTGATCCCAGCCGCTTCGAGCAAGTGCTGCTCGGTCACGGCGACGCAACGGGCCGCCTCGACGGTCGGTATGCGGGTCCCACCCTCGACCGTACGAACGACTCGTCGAGCTACGATCCGACCAGCGACGATGCGCTCACCGATGCCTTCATCGGCGCGTTCAGCCGTTACATCCGCGACGACCTCAGCTACAAGGCCGACCGTCCGTACCTCGGGACGAACTACCCGGTCGTCGGCGCGCACTGGAACTACCGGCGCGAGGGCTCGTTCGCCGCGCCGAACGTCGCCGGCGATCTGCGCGACGCGATGACGAAGAACCCGTATCTGCGCGTCTTCTCCGCGAACGGCTACTACGATCTCGCGACGCCGTTCTACGGCACCGAGTACACGCTCGGACACCTCAACCTGGCCCCATCGCTGCGCTCGCATCTCGAGTACGGCTACTATCCGTCGGGCCACATGGTCTACCTCAACGACGAGGCGCGCAAGGCGTTCAAGTCTGACCTCGTTCGTTTCTATCGTGAAGCGACGGTGCACTAAGATGCGACGCCACCTTCTCGCGCTGCTCCTCATGCTCGCGGTTCCCGCCGGCGCAGTCGCGCAAAGCGCGGACCCTGCGCCGTCGCCGTCGCCGCAGTTCCGCCCCGTCCCGGGCGTCAAAGACGCGATCACGCACCACACGATCACGCTGGGCGGCAAGCAGATCGCCTACACGTCGCGCGCCGGGACGATCCTGTTGCGCGACAAAGACAACGAGCCGACCGCGAGCGTCTTCTACGTCGCGTACACCGCCGACCATGCATCGTCGGCGACGCGACCGGTGACGTTCTTCTGGAACGGCGGCCCGGGCAGCTCGACGATTTGGCTGCACATGGGCTCGTTCGGTCCGTACCGCGTCAACGTCCCCGCCAACGGCACGCAGCCCGGCCCGAGCCCAGAGCTGGTCGAAAACCAGTCGTCGCTGCTCGACACGAGCGACTTGGTCTTCGTCGACGCCGTCGGCACCGGCTGGAGCAGCGTCGTCGCGCACGGCAAGACGAGCGACTTCTGGGGGATCGACGAGGACGCGAAGGGGTTCACGCAGTTCATCGAACGCTGGCTCACGCAGAACGCGCGCTGGCGGTCGCCGAAGTATCTCTTCGGCGAGTCGTACGGCACGACGCGCGCCGCGAACGTCGCGAACAAGCTGCAGAACGACGGCGTCGCGGTCAGCGGCGTCGTGCTGCTCTCATCCGCACTCGACTACAACTTGCTCCCGATCAACCCGACGCCGGGCGAAGACTACGCCTACATCGGCTATCTCCCGACCGAAGCCGCCGTCGCGTGGTATCACCACAAGGTTCCAGGCAACCCGCCCGATCTCGTGCGCTTCGCCGCTGAGGTTCGCCAGTTCGCCGGCGGGCCGTACGCGAGCGCGCTCTTCAAAGGCGACAGCCTCGACGCCGCAACGCGCCGCTCGATCATCTCGCGCATCCACGCGTACACCGGGATCAGCGAACAGTACATCGACGCCGCCAACTTGCGGCTCGATCCCGGCCGCTTCATGCAAGAGTTGCTGCGTTCGGAGGGGCGCAACGTCGGCCGCTACGACGGACGCTACAGCGGGTTCGAGATGGATCCGAACGGCACGTATCCGTCGTACGACCCGTCCGACACCAACACGTCGAGCGCGTTCGTCGCCGCCTTCAACCACTACGCGCACGACATCCTCAAGTACAAGGACACGCGCCCGTACGACGTCCTCGACTACAACGTCAACAGCAGCTGGAAGTACCAGCGCGGCGAGGATCCGTCGGCGCCGAGCGTCGTCGCCGACCTCAAGTCGGCCCTCACCGAGAACCCGTACCTCCACGTGCTCTCGGCGAACGGCTACTTCGACCTCGCCACCGGCTTCTACGGAACGGAGTACCTGCTCGGGCACATGAACCTGCCGCCGACGCTGCAGGGGCACGTGCACTACGCGTACTTCCCGTCAGGTCACGAGGTGTACCTGAACAGCAACGCACTCGTCTCGTTCAAGCACGACCTCGTGCAGTTCTATCGTCAAGCTGGGAAGCGATAACGTACGCCGTGACCTCGGTCCGCGAGCCAAGCTCGAGCTTGGCGAGGATCGAGGCGACGTGTGTCTCGACGGTCCGTTCGCTCACCACCAACCGCTCCGCGATCGCACGGTTGGACCGGCCTTCGGCGACGAGGTCGGCAATCTCGCGCTCGCGGGGCGTCAGCTCGTTCTTGGCACGGCCAAGCCGGTTGCGCGGAAGCAGCTGCGCTTCGAGCCGCCGCGTATCGGAGACGTTCCCCATCGCGCGGTAGAGCGCGAGCGCTTCGGTGAGGCCGCCGGCTGCCTCCAGTGCCATCGCCTCGAAGTGCGTCAGACGCATTTCCCCAAACGCGTGGGCCGCTTCCGTCGCAAACACGCGAATCGCGGCTTCGTCGGGCCGGACGAGTGCCTCGAAGAGCTTGAGGTACGCCTTCGCGATGACGTTGTCGTCTGGCGACGCCCATCGGGAGAGCAACTCGCGCATGCGCGGCACATCCTGTGCGCGCCCCATCTGCGCAACGGCGAGCGGAAGCGAGAAGTGGATGTGGACGACGTGAACGGCTGAGACGGCACGATGGAGCAGGTCGGCGGCGCGCTCGGGATCGCCGCGCGCGTGCGCGAGTGCGGCGAACACGACCGCGACCGGCTCGATGCGCTGCGATTCTCCGCTGCGGAACGCTTGTTCGATGAGATCTTCGCGCGCGAAACGGTCGATCAGGTCGGGGTCGTCCAGCAAGAGACCCAGCTGCACGCCAACGCATGCCAACCACATCCGTATCGCGGGTACCGCCATCGTCAGGCGCTCCGCCTCGGATAACAGCCGGCGCGCGTCGTCGAGACGCCCTTGTACCAGCGCGATTTGCGCGAGGCACGAGGTGCTGAAGCCTTCGCGATTCGAGAGGAAACGCTCGCGACTGATCCGCACGCTCGTCTCGAACGCGTGCACGGCGGTTTCGATTTTCCCCAGGTGCATCATGATCGCGCCGCAGTTGTGCCAGGCGAGTGGCAGCGTGTCCGGATCGGGGTCGTCCGTGGCGATCGTTATTGCGCGCTCAAAGTCGTCCCGCACGTCTCGGACTCGTCCGCGGAGTCCATGGACGATGGCGCGATACATGAAGAAACGGACCTCGGCCGACGGCGTGCGCTCGCCCCGGAATCCGGACGCGAGCTCTTCGTAGCGCTCGGCGCGCTCCACATCGCCGCTGAGCGCGTAATGCCGCAGCAAATTCGCGAGTGCGGCGAAATGCATGGGCTGATCCGGATGCGCCGCAGTCGCGTCCAGAGCCCGTTCTCCGAAACGACGGGCCTGCTCGGGGTCGGTCAGCGCGTAGAAGTATTGACGGGAGAGGTCGAACAGAATCTGCGCCGACCGCTCGTGGTTCCCGGCGCGCTCATAGTATTCGAGGGCGCGCTCGAACGCGCGCACCGGCCGCTCTCCCGGGTCTCCCGAGCTGAGCGCCTTCCCAAGTTTCTCATACAGCAGCGCCTGGGCTTCCGTATCGGCGCAGACGAACTCGAGTGCGCGTTCGTAGAAGCGGACCGCATCGTGATGCGCCAAGCGCCGCGCCGCAAGATCCCCCGCTCCGGTGTTGTACCGCGCGGCCTCCTCCGCGCGACGCGCGGCCCACCAATGATACGCGAGTTCGAGGATGCGGTCATCGGTCACGGGGAGTGTCTCGAGCTTCTTTGCGATGCGCTCGTGCAGCGGTCGCGCTTCGGACGGGAGCAGTTCCTCGTACAGTGACTCTTGGATCACCGCGTGCCGAAAGACGTAGGTGCCGCTGCTCTCGCGGACCGGGCGTACGACTTGCAGGTCGCGCGCCGCATGGAGCACGCGATCGACGGCATCGACCGAGTGGCCGCTGAGCTCCGCCAGCACCTGCGCGTCGAAACGCCGCCCGATCGCGGCGGCATAGCTGAGGACCGCACGATCTTGCGCAGCGAGTGTCGCGACGCGCTCCAGCACGGCGGCGCGAATCGAGAGCGGCAGCTCGAGTGACGCGTCGTCGTCGATCTCGACGCATTGTCGCAGCAGCTCCTCCGCGAAAAGCGGGCTCCCTTCGACGATCGCGAGTGCTTCTTGAACCCGCCGCGGGGAAAGCGGCCTTCGACCTTCGAGCGCGCATGCGACAAAAGCGCGCATCTCCGTCTCGGAGAGCGGCCGCATCTCGACGCGCCACGCTCCGTGCCGCCCGAGCTTGCTGAGCGCCGCGGTGAGCGGATGCTGGAGGCTGAGCTCGTCCGAGCGGTAGGTCACGACGAGCACGAGGTTCCAGCGTGCCACGCGCTCTGCCGCGTAGGTGAGAAACTCGAGCGACGCAAGATCCGACCAGTGAACGTCCTCGATGACGACGATCACCGGAGCTGCCGCGGCGAAGTGCCGAAACGCATCACCGATCGCGATATATTGGCCGCGTCGATCTTCGCCGGTGGGCTGCCGGCCTTCGGTGTCGTCGAACTCGGGCAGGATGCGGGCGAGCGCGTTGCGCAGTTGCGGCACCGCCTCGAGCGTCATCCGGCTGCTGTCGTTGAGCTGGCGCAGCACGTCGACGATCGGTCCCAGCGGCGAGCAACCCAGTGGCCAACACTGACTGAACGCGAACCGCGCACCGCGCGCTTCGAGCCGAGAGCGAGCCTCTTCGAGAAAGCGCGTCTTGCCGATTCCGGCTTCCCCCGCGACGAGCACGATCGAGCCGGTCCCGTTCGTTGCGTCGCGCCAACGTTCGGCGAGTAGCGCGAGCTCGGCTTCACGCCCGATGAACCGACGGCAGAAGACCGGTGAGGAAACCATCCGCGTCGCCCTCGCGGAACTGGTTCGCGACAGGGACGCGGGACCGATACCGGGCGAGCGTGGGGTTTCCGTGTGGTTCACAGGCCGATCTTGGGGCCCCAGCCGGGGAAGGTCGTCGCCGGGCGCGACGGGTTGCGGACGAGGTGCGACGAGAGGTCGGGACGGTCGGCGGAGGACGGTCGGACGGTGGTCGTCATGGCGGTTTCTCCTTGTACCGGCATCGTATCGCCGCGCACGGGACCACCGCGTCGTGGAAGCCACCGGTTCTTGTGCGCGCCGAGTACGGACGCTCTGCGCGGCGCCACGCAGAGGCGAGCGCCGACACGGAGAGTCGCGGTCGGCCCGCTCTCCGCAGCGCTCCTATCAACAATACGTGGTCGTCACGGACGCGGACGTGATGGCGAGCGCCGTAGTCTGGGAGCGGAAAGGAGAACCGCCATGATCGTTCCTGTCCTCGCTCTCGCGATCGTGCTCGTCACGCCAACCGACCACGCAACGTCCGCCGTCACGACGTCGTGCCGGCAGCCCGACGCGCCCGCCGCAATCGACGCCGCGTTCTTCCAAGTCCCCGAGATCGCGCGCGGAACACACACCAGCGGCGAGTCGCTTGTCCGCATCGACCTCGATGCCGGCGGAAGGCTACGCGGCGCTTCGATGCACCACTCGAGCGGAAACCGCTGGCTCGATCTCGCTGCGATGGAGAGCGCGCGCCTGAGCAGCTATCGTCCCGAGGTGCAGAACTGCGTGCACGTCGGAGGCTCGTATCTGATTGCGGTCGACATCACCGAAGACGACGTGCGCTGAGGTTACATCGCCAGCTGCGACATTGGCGGGAAGCCGTGCTGCGCCCGCCCTTCGGGGCCTTCGTTGCTCATCGACGTCTTGTAGAGCTCGATGTGACCGTCCGTCGCGAGCGGCCGGTACTTCTCGCGCAGGCGCTGCATCTCGAACTCGCTCAGCGGCGTGAAGTTGTCGGCGATGCGAATGTGGTGCTCGAGCACCGTTTGTGAGTCGATTCCGGTGACCGTCGTGAGGACACCGGGGACCGACATCGCGTAGCGCAGCGCATCGTCGGGGTCAGCCTTGCCCGCCTCGAGCAGCCGGCCCTCGGCGAAGCACTTCATCCCCAAGACATGGATCCCGCGTTCGCGGCAGAGCGGGACGACGTCGCGCTCGAAGCTGCGGTAGTTCGGGTCGAGAACGTTGATCGGCATCTGTGCGGTGTCGAACGGGTAGCCGCGTTCGATCATCTCGCGGTGGATCGCCGGCAACTTGTGGCCAGTGAAGCCGACGAAGCGCACCTTGCCTTCGCGTTTGGCTTTGTCGAGTGCCTCGACCGCGCCGCCGGCCGCATAATGACGCGCCGGATCGTCGTCGTAGACGACCTCGTGGATCTGCCACAGGTCGAGGTGGTCGGTTCCCAGGCGACGCAGCGACTCTTCGAGCTGCTGCATCGCGACTTTGCCGTCGCGGCCGTGCGTACACACTTTGGTCATAAGGAAGACCTGGTCACGCTTGCCGCCGCGCAGCGCCTTGCCCATGCGCTCTTCGCTCACGTGGTGGTTGTACTCCCACGCATTGTCGAGGAAGTCGATGCCGGCATCGATTGCGGCGTGCAGCAGCCGAATCGCTTCGCCTTCGTCAGGGATCAAGCCCAGATGGTAGCCGCCGAAGGCGAGCGCCGAGACAGGCACGCCGGGTGCGATCTCACGTCGTAGGATCATGAAACCTCTCTACCCAGCCAGCCGTATGTGCGATGTAAGCGACGCGAAACCGGCCGGTACGCGTGATGACAGCGTGACGTCGCAGACTCCGTCCATACCACTTCGTTTCGGAGGAGTACATCGTGAGCGTATCGGCTCGTTCCCTCAAGTTTCGTCTCGGCTTGTTCGTCGCGCTGGCCGCCGTCGCTACGTCCGTCCACGCGGCATCAGCCACGACCATGACCCTCGTCGACGCGAACGTCGGCGTGAGCAGCTTTGGCGATTGCGAGGCGGCGGCCTCGATATCGCAAGCCTATCTCCCCGCGTTGCCGGCGATCGCCGCCGGACAAGCGGTGAGCGGCAAGACGATGCTGCGTATCCAGCTCAATCCCGACGGTGCGCTGGTCGCCAACGAGGTCGCGCAGTCCAGCGGCAACCCGTGGATCGACCAAGAGGCGCTGCTCGCCGCGCGGCTCTCGCGGTTCGCGCCCGAAGTGCAAGGATGCAACCACGTCGGCGGCACGTACAGCCTGCTGGTCGACTTCACCACGCACGACGACTAAGCCGTGCCGCGCTTGCCCGCCCCCGCACGGCGAACCGGAGTTCCTCGTGCCGGGGCGGAATAGCGCGTCCCCGTGAGTTGGTTCTCGAAGCTCCGCACCGCCCTCAGTCGTACGCGTGAAGCGCTCGGCGGTGAGTTGGAGCAATTGGCGCTCGCGAAGCGCCCCGTCGACGATGAGCTGTGGGACGATCTCGAAGAGCTTCTGTTGCAAGCCGACTTCGGTGTCCCGACGACGATGAAGATCGTCGACGCGCTGCAAGTGGTCGCCAAACAGGACCGCTACCAGACGAGCGATCAGGTGATCGCGCGTTTCCGGCGTGACGTGCAGAACTTCCTGACGCTCCCCGAGATGGGGCTCGCGCTCGCGCAGCGGCCTGCCGTGATCCTCATCGTCGGCGTCAACGGGAGCGGGAAGACGACGACGATCGGCAAGCTCGCAACGATGCTGCGCGCACAGCGCAAGCGCGTTCTCGTCGTCGCAGCCGATACGTTCCGTGCGGCAGCCGCAGAACAGCTCGCGATCTGGGCGCAGCGCTCCGGTGCCGACTACGTGCGCGGCGCCGAAGGCTCCGATCCGTCGTCGGTCGTCTTCGACGGGATGAACGCGGCGAAGGCGCGCAACGCCGATGTCGTGTTGGTCGACACCGCCGGGCGGCTGCAGACCAAGACCAACCTCATGGAAGAGCTCAAGAAGATGCGGCGCGTGATCGAGCGTGAGACCGGGGCGCCGCCGGCCGAGACGCTGCTCGTCGTCGACGGAACGACCGGTCAAAACGCGCTCTCGCAGGCAAAACTTTTCAACGAGGCGACCCAGCTCACCGGCGTCATCGTGACCAAGCTGGACTCGACGGCGAAAGGCGGCGTTCTCGTCGGGGTCGTCGATCAGCTCGGCGTTCCGGTCAAATATGTCGGGCTGGGTGAAGCAGTCGACGCCCTCGAGCCGTTCGATCCGGCGCAATTCACGAAAGCGCTCTTCGAGGTCGGCGCCGCCGCGTAGCAGTTATTTTTCTCAGGGCTCATGCGCGTGACGCATGAGTTCGAGAATCAGATTCTATTGGAAGCAACCTGCGCGGCGGTGGTACACTCGATGTAGGACCTTTGGCAGTGATCTTTCAAGGAGCGACGACGGTCGCACAACCGTCGAAAACGATTGCGACGCGAGTCCATGGATGGACGTCGCGTCATCAAGCCGAGCTGCTCTTGGGCGTGCGAATGCTCATCGCCGCCATGGTGACCTTCGCGATCAGCTCGCTGTTCCGGTGGCCGCAGAGCTACTGGGGAGTGCTGACCGTCGTCATCGTCATCCAGCCGAGTCTGGGCGGCGCGTTCAAGGCGACGGTCGAGCGGTTCATCGGCTCGATCGGCGGGGCGCTCTGGGCCGTTGCGGTGTCGTTGTCGATCCCGCACACGGGCGCGGCCGCGGAGTCCGTCGCGCTGGCCGTCGCGATCGCGCCGTTGGCGATCGTCGCGGCGCTCAAGCCGGAGTATCGGATCGCGCCGATCACCGCGATCATCGTGCTGCTGGCGTCGTTCGAGCAGCGCGAAGGCGCCTCGCTCATCGCCGTTCACCGCATCGCCGAGATCGCACTCGGCTGCCTGGTCGCGTTTGCCGTCACCGTCGCGTTGCCGGCGCCCGCGCAGGGACTGTTGATCAAGACGACGCGCCGCGCGCTCGAGCTGTTCGCGAGGGAGTCGGTGATCGTGTTCGCCGCGCTGATCGATCGGCTCGATACCGCGGCCGCTCTGGAAGTCGGTGAATCGATCTCCGGCGCGATGGCGAAGGTCGAGCTCGCGGCTGTCGAGGTCGCACGCGAGCGCGCGCAACACCTTACCGATGCCGCCGATCCGTTGCCGCTCGTGCGTACGCTGCGGCGCCTGCGTAACGATCTCGCGATGCTCGGGAGAGCGGCAGATGAGCCGTTGCCCGCGCCGATCCGGGCGCAGGTTGCGGATGCCGTCGACGATGCCGCTGCGCATCTGAGCGCGTACCTTGACGCCGCCGGCGACGCGCTCACGGCCGGCGCACCGCCGCCGCCAACCACCGCGGTCGACCTCGCGTTGACCTCGTGCGCGCAGGCGATCGAGCATGCCCGCGGCGACGTCAGCGTCGCGCGTGTCTTCGGCGTCGCGTTCGCACTGGATCAGCTGCGCCGCAATCTCGACGACCTCGGCGAGCGCGCGGCGGAGATCACGATGCCGCAGCGGCGATCGTCGCTAGACGTCGTCGCGCGCCCGCTCTAGAACGAAATCCCGGAACTGTCGCGTGATCGGCGACATGTAACGATCGTCGAGCCAGCCCAGGCCAAGCGTGCGCACCGGCTTGGGATGCACGGGTATCAGATGGATGTCGTCGCGCGGCGTCCGCGCCGCCGAAAGCAGCGTGACACCCAGTCCGGCGGCGACCAGACCACGGACCGTCTCCGCGTCATCGCCCTCGAACGCGATCTTCGGCGTAAATCCGGCGCTGCGGCACAACCCTTCGACGATCACGCGCATCGTGTGGTTGAGCTTGAGCATGACGAACGGATAGGGGCGCAGCTCCTCGAGACGGATCGCGGTTTTCGCCGCGAGCGGGTGATCGCGCGGGACCGTTGCGAAGAGCTCTTCGTTCGTGAGCGTCGCCCACGTTTCGCTGCCGCGCTCGAACAGGCCGGGGACCGAGATCGCGAGGTCGACTTCGCCGGCGTGGAGATGTTCCATGACGAACTCGCCCGAGTTCTGGATGAGCTGAAAGCGCATATCGGGATGCGTGACGCGAAACTCACGAATGAGGCGTGGGACGAGCTCGACGCCGAGCGAGTGCAGAAAGCCGAGTGCGACGATCCCGCGCTGCGAACCCGTCGCGTCGGCGAGCTCGCGACGCCCTTCGTCGATCTCCTCGTGCGCGCGCTGCACGCGGCGAAGAAAAAGCTTGCCGTAGCGGTTGAGGACGACGGCGCGGCCGCGCCGATCGAACAGCGTGACGCCGAGTTCTTCTTCCAAGTTCGCGATCGCGCGGCTCACCGCGGACTGCGAGACCGAGAGATCCTCGGCCGCCCGCGTCACGTGCTCGCGCGCCGCGACCGCGCGAAAATACTCGAGCTGCTGCCATTCCACGACGACGCCTTCAACGAGTCAGGTGCGAAGCACCGCGTCGTTGTCGGCGAGTGTGCTCCAGAAACGACGGAAGCGGGTCAGCCACGTGTCGAGCTCGGCGAGCCCGCGCGGGTCGAGCGCGTAGATCCGCCGCTGCGCGTCGCGCCGGACCTGCACGAGCCCCGCGTCGCGCAGCAGCTTGAGGTGCTGCGACACGGCCGGTGCGGTCATGTCGAAGCGCTGCGCGATCTCGCCGGCGGCGTACTCGCGCGTCGCGAGCATCTCGACGATGCGCTGCCGGGTCGGATCTGCGAGTGCCGCGAACGGAAGCATGCTCAAAGTATAAGGGACTACTTAATTAAGTAAAGTCTTTTGAAGAATGGCAATCGAACATAGGTTCGGTTGCCGTTCGAGCCGAACGTCGTGATCAATCGCTGCGCCTTGTTTGGCGGTGCCAGCCAGATGGCACCGTGGCGCGATACCGTCGGAGCAAGATTCCGACAGACGACTACGGAGCATCATGGCCGACGAGAAACAAGCAGCCCTGACCAACGCGCTCGCGCAGATCGAGCGTCAATTCGGTAAGGGCTCGATCATGAAGATGGGCGAGATCCAGGAGCGGATGGCGTTCGACGTCATCTCGAGCGGATCGATTGCGCTCGACCTCGCGCTTGGCGTCGGCGGCCTGCCGCGCGGGCGCATCGTCGAGATCTACGGCCCGGAGTCGTCCGGGAAGACGACCCTCGCGCTGCACGTCATCGCCGAGGCGCAGAAGGCCGGCGGGACCGCGGCGTTCGTCGACGTCGAGCACGCGCTCGACCCGATGTACGCGCAAGCGCTGGGGATCGATCTCGACAACCTATTGGTGTCGCAGCCCGACGCCGGCGAACAAGCGCTCGAGATCGCCGAGATGCTCGTGCGCTCCAACGCCGTCGACGTCGTCGTCGTCGACTCGGTCGCGGCGCTCGTCACGAAGGCTGAGCTCGAAGGCGACATGGGCGACACGCACGTCGGTCTGCAAGCGCGCCTGATGTCGCAGGCGTTGCGCAAGCTGACCTCGGCGATCTCGCGCTCGAAGTGCGTGATGATCTTCATCAACCAGCTGCGCGAGAAGGTCGGCGTGATGTTCGGCAACCCCGAGACGACCTCGGGCGGCCGCGCGCTCAAGTTCTACGCTTCGGTTCGTCTCGATGTGCGTAAGCTCGAGCAGATCAAGGTCGGCACGGACGTCGTCGGCTCGCGCACGCGCGTCAAGATCGTCAAGAACAAGGTCGCACCGCCGTTCCGTCAAGCCGAGTTCGACATCACCTACGGCAAGGGGATCTCGAAGATGGGCTCGATCATCGACGTCGCGCTCGAACGCAACATCATCGGGAAGTCCGGCTCGTGGTACACCTACGGCGAGCAGCGCATCGGCCAGGGACGCGAGAACGCGAAGGCGTTCCTCGAAGAGCACTCGGACGTCGCCGAGGAGATCGAGACCAAGATCCGCGAGGCGCTCAAGGCGAGCGTCTCGACCAACGGGGTCGCCAAGCCCGTCGGCGCAGCCGCCGGTGGTGACGCCGAGGACTAGAACGGCGCCGAGCGGATCCGCACGGGTTGCGGCGCTGCGCATGCTCGCGCAGCGTCGCCTCACTGCGGCGCAACTGCACGACAAGCTGACGCGAAAGGGCTACGCCGACGAGGTCGTCGCCGCCGCCGTCGCATCGTGCAAACGCGATGGTCTGCTCGACGACGCTCTCTACGCGACGCTCTACGTCGAGGGGAAGCGAGGCGCGGTCGGTGACGCGCGCCTGGTGGCGGAACTCGTGAAGCGCGGGATCGCGCGCGACGCCGCGCTCGCGCGCGTCGCCGAGGCGACGCAGCCCGAGTCTGAGCGCGCGCTCGCGGCCTACGAGAAGCTGCGCCGCGTGCAACCGAACGTTTCATATCAGTCGGCGGCGCGCAAGCTCGAGCGGCTCGGCTTTCCCGCATCGCTCATCTATCGGGTCCTGCGCGAACGCGCCGGCGCCGAACTGGGCGACGCGCTCGCCGATCTCACGTAGAAACAACGAAAAGCGTCATAATTCTGTTCGCGCTCTAGGAACAAGACGGCTGCGTATGGTATGTGGGCGGTAGTGATGCGCATTGTGATTCACGCGCTGCTTAGCATGCTCGTGGTTCTCGCGTTGCTCTCGCCTCGTCCCGCTGCGGCGATCGAGCTCGATGCCGTCTCCCGCGCAGCGGCTGGATACACGGGCAACGATCCCAAGCTTCAGGCCATGTACCGCGCGGCACTCCTCGACAACGGGAAGCAGGTCACATTCGCGCCTGACGGGACCGCCTATGTCAAAACAGGCGACATTCCGGCGGAGTGGCTGCGTGACGCGAGCGTCCAAGTCCGTCCGTACCTGTTCTTCGCGAAGAGCGATCCACAGGTCCAGGCGTTGGTTCGCGGCGTGATCGCGCGGATGGGCAAGTATCTGCAGGTCGACCCGTACGCCAACGCGTTCACGCTCGACTATCGCGTGTGGGAGCAGAAGTTCGAGCTCGACTCACTGCTCTATCCGATCTCGCTCGCGTGGACGTACTGGAAGGCGACCGGCGACAGCTCGATCTTCACGTCCGATCTCTCGCTCGGCTTCGACAAGGCTCTCGACACGATGGAGCGCGAGCAAGATCATCCGCGCAACTCGCGCTACACGGAGCGCGAGCTCGCGAACGGCGGGAAGGGAAATCCCACCGCCTACACCGGGATGATCTGGACGGGCTTTCGTCCGTCGGACGACGCCTGCACGTACAACTTTCTGATCCCGTCCGAGATGATGGCGGTCGTCGCGCTCGGTGAGCTGCAAGAGATCGAGCAGAACGTCTACCACAACCTCATCAAGGCGCAGCGCGCGAAGGCGCTGCGCGGTGAGGTGCAGACCGGGATCCAGACCTACGGGCTGGTCTTCACGCCCAACTACGGCTATATCTACGCCTACGAGGTCGACGGCTTCGGGCACTCGATCTTGATGGACGACGCCAACATCCCGTCGTTGCTGTCGGCTCCGTATCTGGGCTACGGGACCGCGAACTCGTTCCTGTACAAGAACACGCGGAAGTTCTTGCTCTCGAAGGACGACCCGACGTACTACGTCGGCAAGTACGCACGCGGGATCGGCTCACCGCACACCAGCGATGGGTACGTTTGGCCGCTCGCCTTGCTCATGCAAGGATTCACTGCGGTCACCGACGCCGAAAGGAGGGACGTGCTCACGCAGCTCTTGGCCTCCGATCCCGGCGACCATCTCCTCCACGAGTCCTTCAATCCCGACGATCCCACGAAATTCTCGCGGGTCGACTTCGGGTGGCCCAACGCGCTCTTCAGCGAGTACGTGATGACGTCGTTCGAGGGGGTTCCGGCGCTGCCGGTCGGCTCGACGGCCGATCTCGACTTCCGCGGCGATTAGGGTGGCGCTCTTCACGACCGAGCCCGATCCGCGACGCCCCGTCGACGTCTGTGTCGGTATTCAATGGGGCGACGAGGGGAAAGGCCGCGTCGTCGACTTGCTGGCGCGCGACTACGACGTCGTCGCGCGCTTCGGCGGCGGCGACAACGCCGGTCACTCGATCGAGGTCGGCGAGACGAAGCTGGCGCTGCACGTCGTCCCGTCGGGCGTCCTCGTCCCCAGCGCGCGGTTGCTGATCGGCGCCGGTACGGTCGGATCGCTGCGCGGGCTCGTTGCTGAACTCGACGCGCTCGAGAAACTCGGGATCGACACGTCGCGGATCGCCATCTCCGATCGCGCGCACATCGTCTTCTCCTATCACGCGATCCTCGATAGCCTCGGTGAGAAGCAGCGCGGTAGTGCTGCGATCGGGACGACGGGCCGGGGGATCGGTCCTGCGTACGTCGACCGGGTCGGCCGTCTGGGGATCACGTTCGGCGATTTGGCGCGCCCGGCGATCCTCGCGACGAAGATTCGGCAAGCGCTGTTGGCGCGTGGGCCGCTGCTCGCGTCGGCCGATGACGTGCCGCGCGAAGAGGACGTCGTCGCCGAGACGCTCGCGCTCGCCGAACGGATCCTTCCGCACGTCGTCGACGGCGTCGCATGGCTGCACGAGGCGCTCGACCGCGGCGAGCGCGTCCTCGCCGAAGGGGCGCAAGGGTCGATGTTGGACGTGACGTTCGGGACGTACCCCTACGTGACGAGCTCGCACACGATCGCCGGCGGCGTCTGCATCGGACTGGGCATCGGACCGACGACCGTCAGTCGCATCTTGGGCGTCGCGAAAGCGTACTGCACGCGCGTCGGCGCGGGGCCGTTTCCTTCGGAACTGCTCGACGAGCGCGGCGAACGGCTGCGCGAGCAAGGTCACGAGTACGGTGTCACGACGGGACGCCCACGACGCTGCGGCTGGTACGATGCAGTCGCCGCGCGTTACGCGGCACGCCTCAACGGCTTGGACAGCCTGTTCATCACGAAGCTCGACGTGCTCTCGGGGTTCGACCGCATCGGGATCGTGACGGGGTATCGCCGTGCCGACGGTACGCCCTGTGGCATCGAGGCGATCGGCGATCCGTCGTTGCAGGTCGAGGTCGAGGAGATGCCCGGCTGGCGTGAGGACGTGCGCGACGTCCGACGGATCGCCGATCTCCCGGCCGCCGCGCGCGCGTTGCTCGACCGGATTGCGGCCCTCACCGGTGTTCCGGTCGCGGCCGTCTCGATCGGCCCCGAACGCTCGGCTTTGGCCGTGTGAGCGAGGTTACGGATTCTTCGCTTCCCTCGTGCGCTCGCTTGCAGGGGCAGAGACGATAAACAACCGACAACCTCTCGCCGATACGTTACCTAGTACCGGGCACGGACGCCCGGTTGAAAATAGGGCCACGGTCGGCATACCGCGCGTCATCCTTAGGATGTCGCGTAAAGGTGGCGTGTGGATCGTTTGACTTCGTCGTTTGCGATGTTCCCCGGCCGCTTACGCGGCTGGTGGGGCACGCAATCCGGAGCCAACCGCATCGCGTTCTTAGCGATCGCCGGTGTTCTCGTCTTGGGTGTGGGCTTGTTCGGTGCGCTGCGCTTACGCGGCCCCGATTATGCCGTCCTGTTCTCGAATCTGCAGCCCGACGAAGCCAGCGCGGTCGTTCAGAAGCTCGACGCGGCGAAAATTCCCCATCGGCTCGCGGACGGCGGCGCGACCGTCTTGGTCCCGCAAGAGAACGTCTACGAAGAACGCGTCGCACTGGCGGGCGCGGGCGTCGTCAAAGGCGGCGGTTCGGGCTGGGAGCTGTTCGACAAGACCAGCCTCGGTATGACCGACTTCCAAGAGAAGATCGCGAAGATCCGCGCGACCGAAGGCGAGCTGC
>CAZABL010000067.1:0-22235 GCA_964483365.1 uncultured bacterium | reverse complement strand
AAGCCCGCTGCGAGGACCAGGGTAGCGAGACGCTTCATCGTGTCCTCCGATGAGAAGTGAAGACTGCGCACCGACTCCGGTCGTGCCTCGCTCCGTACGGTGGGCGGGTGTCCGTGTTGCCCCTACCTCAGTTACCGACGGAAAAGTGCCGTCGTGGAATCCACCACGCCGGGCACGACGAGGACGCGCTCGAATCGGAACGCATGCCGAGAGGCCTCTACCAAGAGGCGCGAAAGGTTTCCTGCCCTCAGACCGTGCTACGGAGGAAGCGTTCGGCGATGAGTCGCGCCGCGTAGTCGTCGATCGGGCGATCGGGTAGCAACATTCCCCGGGGTACCAAGCGACGCCAGCCGCGCGGAGGATGGTCGCGGAAGAAACGCTCGCGGGCGAGCAGCGTGGTCGCCTGCTCGTCGACCATCGCCACGGGAAGCCCGAGCTCGCGCGCGATCGATGCGACCGCGGCGGCGTTCGTTCCCCGTCCAATCGCCGCGATCGCCGCCGGCGTGCGCGCGAGGACCTCGCGCAAGCGGACCGGCAACACGTCGAGCGGGACGATCCCCTGCGAGAGCGACGGAGCCTCCAAGCCCGCGACGACCGCGAAGCCGCATTTGCGCGTCCCCGGGTCCAGTCCCAAGACGGTCATCGCGGCACCAGCGAGATGTCGAGCAGGACGCCGCCCGAGTGCGGGTAGAGGTCGATGCTCGACTTGGCGACCAGCTTGTAACGGCCGCGCACCCGGGCGACCTGGTTGAGCGCAGCTTGGGCCTGCGGGCCGTTGACCGCCGCGTTCACGGCGTAACCGGCCGGCATCCCGCGCCGTGCCGCCTCGACGCTTGCCGCCGCGGTAAGCCGCTGCAGGACGAGCAAGTTGAGCGGTGTCCCGCCTTGGACGTCGACCGAGGCCAAGACGTCGCCTGCCGCGGCGATGCGGCGATCGATGAACTGATCGAACGCGAAGGTGAGCGCATCGCCGGCGAACAGATTCTGCCCGATCACCGGCAACAGCAGCACCGGAGTATCGGCGGGGAAACCGCCGCGCGAAACGGCGTCGCGAATCGCGCGGATCTCGTCGCGCAGCTTGGCTTGGATCTCCGCGTCGTTGGCACGATTCGTGTAGGGTCGAAGCCCCAGCTGCTTGGCTGGGAAGTCGCGGTTGAGCTGCGAGACGGTGCGATCGAAGAGCGACGAGAGCTCGGCGAGCAGGACGTCGTCGTTCTGTGAGGGGTTGACGACCAGCGGCTGCACATTAGGGATCAACTGACCGACGGGCAGTACGACGCGGCTGTTCGTCGTACGCTGCACTTCGTTGCGTAGTACCAGCTGTTGCGCTTCGAGTTGCGAGATCTGCGCGTTGACTTGACCCAAGCGAAAGAACGCCGTGCGAACCAAGTTCGACGCGGCGAGCGCGATGATCGTGACGGTGAGCGCGATGACCATCCCGGTCGCGACCGCGACGATCGTCGACGTGTACTTGGGTCGCAGTCCGAACAGCGTGAGCCGTTTGCGGCCGACCTGATGGCCCACCCGGTCGCCGATGTACGCGATCCCGCCGGCGACGATCGTGATCAACAGGACGCCGAGAATCCCGGAGAGCACGGTCTAGATCCGCGAGGCGCGGCGGAGCAGCCGCGCGCCGATCAGCACGAAGATGATGTTGGGCGCCCACGCCGCCGGACCGGCGAGCCAGGTCGCAAAGCCGCCGATCGTCTGAAAGATCGTCGACGTCACGTAGTATACGAACACGATCGCGACCGCGAGGCCGAAGCCGAGTCCCGTCCCACCGCCCCGCACCGGACGCAGTCCGAACGGAACGGCGATCAACGTGAAGACTGCGGCCGAGAACGGCAACGCGAGCTTCGCCGCATAGATGGCGCTGTAGTGCGCGACTTGCGCCGGCGAGAGCTGGCCGGAGTTGATACGCTCTTTGATCTCGGCACGCGAGAGCTGCGAAGGATCGTTGATCTGCAGCGACGGGTTCGCGATTTGGCTCGGGCGCTCGCCGATGTCGACGCTGAGGTGCGGTGCCGTCTCGGTCGCGACCTCGGGACCGTTGAAATGATAGATGCGCGCGCTCTGGAACAGCCACGTCGGCGGCGTGTAGTTGGCGCGGTCGGCGAAGATGATCTCCTGCGGTTGCGAGCGGTTGTCGTAGCGGATCACGGTGACGTTGAGCAGCCCTTGCGTCTGCACGTCGAACGCACCGGCGATCGTCACCTGCTTGCCGCCGCCGGGAAGCGGCGTCACGGCTTGCAAGTTCGCCAGCGCGGGCGAGGCGTGCTCGATCACCTGTTGCCGCACGAAGCTGGCTTGATCGTTGGCGAGCGGTACGAGTACTTCTTGGAGCAGCAACGAGATCAACGAGACGACGAGGCCGACGATCAGCAGCGGCGTGACGATCCGCGAGAGCGAGACACCGCCGGCTTTGAGCGCCGTGATCTCGCTGTCGCTGGAGAGGCGCTGCATCGCCAGCAGCGTCCCGAGCAGCATCGCCATCGGGATCGCGAGCACGACGAACTGCGGCATCTGCCAGATGAAGTACTCGACCGCCGCCCAGAACGGTGCGCGCTCTTCAGAGAGCAACCGTCCCAGCGCGAGCAATTGCGTCGCGACGAAGATCAGTGTGAACGCCGACAAGCCGAACACGAACGGTCCGCCCAGCTCGGCGACCAAATACCGATCCATGATCGTCGGCGGCCACCAATGCTCGCGCGCGAAACCACGCAGCTCCAGGCCTGAGAACACCGCCACCGGCTAACTGCTCCTCATAGCCGGAACGATTCGCCCAAATAGAACTTGCGCGCGACCGGCGAGTCGAGCACGTCTTGTGCGCTCCCGCTGACCTCGATCTTGCCGTCGTTGAGGATGTACGCACGATCGACGATCGCGAGCGTCTCGCGCACCTGGTGGTCGGTGATCAACACGCCCAGCCCGCGATCGCGCAGTTGGCGGATCATCGCTTGGATGTCGCTCACCGCGATTGGATCGATCCCCGTGAACGGCTCGTCGAGGAGCAGAAACGCCGGCTCGGTCGCGATCGCACGGGCGATCTCGACGCGGCGCCGCTCGCCGCCCGAGAGCGAGTCGCCGCGCGCATCGACGAAGTCTTCGAGCCCGAACTCGGCGAGCAGCTCGGGAAGACGCCGTTCGCGCTCGGCGCTCGGCACGCCGTTCATCTCCCAGATCAGCCGCAGGTTGTCGCCGACGGAGAGCTTGCGGAAGATCGAATTCTCTTGCGCGAGGTAGCCGATACCGGCGCGCGCGCGCTCGTGCATCGGCGCGCCGGTGATCTCGCGCGGGCCGCCGTTGCGTTCGAGGATGACGCTCCCGGCATCGGGACGGACCAGACCGACGACCATGTAGAACGTCGTCGTCTTCCCCGCCCCGTTGGGGCCGAGCAGGCCGACGACCTCGCCGCGCTGGACCTCGGCGCTCACGCCGTTGACGACGGTGCGCTGGCCGTACGTCTTCACCAGATCGCGCAGGACGATGCGATCGCGCTCGTTCACCGCGGCGGATCCTTCGTGACTTGGACGTCGCGCAGGCGCACGTCACCCTCGAGGTAGTTGCCGGCGAGCTGCAAGCCGGTCGGGCCGGTGAGGACGACGTGCCCGGAGCCGTGAAAGCGCTCGGTCTGCCCGTCGTAGCGCAACACGTCGCAGGTCAACACGTTTCCGTCGCTCGTCCGCGCGTGCACACCGCCCGTCATGTCGACCGTCTTGTCTCGCTGTGTCACCGTGGCCTTCGGCGCGTCGGCGATCGTTATCGTTCCGGTCTTGTCGACGAAGGTGATGTGCGGCTGTTCGAGCGTCGCAATCCCGTCCTGCGAGCCACCGATGTCGCCTTTGAACGTCAGCGCGCGAATCGTGTAGACGCGGCGTCCGTGCACCGTCTCGGTGAGGATCGTCGGCTGGTTCGAGTTCCCTTCGCCGCTCACGTGCACCGGGACCGGGGTCGGCGAGCTCGTCGCCGCGCGGCTGGGCTTCGTGGCGATCGGACTCGCCGGGCCGCTGACGGGCGCAGAACGTGCGCAGCCTGCGAGCGCCGCGAGCACGAGGGGCGCGAGCGCTCTACGCATCGTCACCTCGCGTCGCGCCGAGCGCGAGCGCGACGCTCTGATAGCCGAGCGGAAAGAAGATGCTGATCGTGTTGATCGCCGAGTCGACGTAGAGCGCGACCAGGCCCGCTGCGAGCCCGAGCGCGAGCGCACGCGCCGGGCCGCGCGCCGTGCGTGTCTGCGCGAAGATGCGCCGTTGCAGCACGACGACGGAGATCGTGAGCGTGACGACGGCGACAAGCCCGCCGTCGGCGGCGAAGCTGAGCGCGAGTGAGTGGGGGTCGAAGGCGACCGGGGTCCGCGGACCGGGAGCGTCAGGAGATCGAAGCACGTCGTACGTCTTGGCGTAAGCGAGCGGCCCCACGCCAAGCAGCGGGAAGCGCGCGAATGTCGACCATCCGGTACGCCATGCGACCGCCCGTGCCTCGGTGTCGCGCGGATTGTGGTGCAGCGTGCCGACCGCCGTGTCGAGCGCGAAGGCGAGCAGCGCGACGGCGAGGGCGGCGACGAGCAGCCGGCGGGCGCGGGTCGCCAGAGCGTAGACCGCGACGCCACAGACCGCGCTGAAGGCACCCCAGCGTGAGAACGTCGCGGCAAGCGTTACCGCAGCCACCAGCGAGACGGCAAGCGCAAGCCGGTCCCGGCCGCGCGAGACGACGGCAAGCGGGACGGCACAGCCGAGGGCGACGAGCGTGTATGCGGCAAGCTCGTTGGGATTGAGAAAGGTTCCGACGGCACGCCCATTGTTGTACGCGTACAATGCCACGGGGTGACGCAAGGCAAGCAAGCTAAGTGCAACGAGTCCGGCAAGAAGTGCCGACCAGAGGAAGCTGCGGGTGCACAGCCGGACGGTTGCCGGGTCGCTGCGGGAGAGCGCGAGGCCGGCGAACCCCTGGCCGATCACGAGGACGCCGAGCCCGACCCCGCTGGGCGGATCGAACCCGACCAGCCCGGAGACGAGCGTCGCGACGCCGCCGCCCAGGAAGCCGAACGTAAGCCAATCGCGCCGCGCGGCTCGCCATCCGGCCGGGACGACGGCGACGAGCGCGGCAAGCACGAGCAGCGCGACCACGATCGTGAGGCCGCGGGGGAGGAGCGGCGGGATCGGCGGACGCTCGGGAGCGAGCGCCGCGAAGGTGCCGTACAACGGGACGACCGCACACAGGAAGGCCACCGCGTAACGCGTCACGCCGTCACCAAGGAGAGGACGGCCTGCGCGATCGCGTGCGCGCCGCCGGGCCCGCCCATCCGCTCGCGCCCGACCCACGCCATGTGCGCACGCTGCGGCTCATCGGCGAGGAGCGCGGCAATCGCCTCGGTTGCGCGCGCGACGTCGCCGGGGACGACGAGCATCGCTTCGCCGAGGAGGCCGATCTGACGCTTGCGATACCAGGCGTCGCGCGGCGCGTCGTCGAGCTCGAGCGCGACGACCGGAACGCCGTATGCCGCCGCGGCTTCGTTCGCCGTCCCGCTCTGCCCGATCACGAGCGTGGCGCCGGCGAACAATCCGTCGAGCGGACCGTTCCACGTACGCAGATCGCCGAGCGCGATCGCCGGCGCGAAGCCGGCGGGATCGAGCGACGGCGCGATCGAGAGCACCGCGTCGAGTGGGCCGACACGCGTGCGCAGCGCGGCGACGACCTCGGCGAGCCGCTGCGCGTCAGCATACGCGCGCGGCCGCGAGCCCGGCAGCAGCGCAAGGCGCAGCGGCGCGCGCCACTCGACTGCCGTTCGTGACCGCGTCGTGTCGTGCACCAGATCGACGATCACGTTGCCCGGCGCCTGAGCTGGGACGCCCTGCTCGCGCAGCTGCTCCGCGGTCGCGAAATCGCGCACGAAGATACACTGCGCTCCCGCGATGATGCGCCGCTCGCCGGGTCCGTACGGCGCGACGTACACGCTTTTGGCGGTCCCCACGAACGCGAGCGGCCTGCGCGTCATCCGCGCCATCAGGCACGCGTACGCGTCACCGACCGCGACGACCGCCGCGTAGCGGCCGCGCGCGGAGCGCAAAAAACGCACTTGCTGTGCGAACAGGGTGATGAATCCGGCGCGCAGATCGCGCGCGAACGCGCGCAGATTCCCCATCGCGACCAAACCGCCGGAGGGCATCACGCGCTGCGGACCCACGTCGACGAACGCGCCGCCGCCCAGCCGCTCGCCGACGAGCGCGAAGTGCTCGGTGCGCAGCGGCGCGAGCGCGCGCAGCTCTTCCGCGATGCGGGCGGCGATCGCCGCTTCGCCGTGGCCGTTGGTGACGAACAAGACCGTCTTCAATGGAGGGGCTCGAGCGCGAAATCGACGATGCGTGCGCGTCCGCCGGCGTCTTTCGCGAGCTCGGTGCGCGAAGCGAATCCACCGTACGGTCCGGCGTGCACGATCGGAACGCCGTTGACGACCTCGGGCGCGTGCAGCGTGTCGTGGCTGTGGCCGCCCAGGATGAGCTCCAGACGCGGGACGCGCTGCGCGAGCAGACGGTCGTGGCGCAGGCCCAAGTGCGAGAGCGCGACGAGCGTCGTTTCCGGGGGTGTCGCGGCAGCGATTCGCTCGGCAACGGCGATCGGATCGAGAAAACGCCAGCCGAAGAGACGCTCCCACGGCGAGCCTTCCGGATACTGCACGACCAGCAAACCGAAGAACCGCAGCGTCCACGGCGTTCCGTCGTCACGCTGCACGACGCGATCGGCGCTGAACGGCAGCGCACGTCCTTTCGTGTCGACGAGGTTCGCGCAGATCAGCGGATGACGCATCGCCGCCGCGCGCGCGCGGACGGCGCCGAACAGATAGTGGAACTCGCGATTCCCCATCGCTTGGACGTCGACGGCGGCAGCGTCGAGCTCCGCGATGATCGGCTCGCCGCGATGAAAGACCGTCTGCGATCCGCGCAGCGAATCGCCGCAGTCGACGTACACGCCCGGACGCGCCGAACGCAGCGCCTGCATCGGTTTCGCAATGTGGCGCCGGTCGTGAATGTCACTCGTATGATAGAGGCGCATGTTTAAAGGCGCTCCGCAGCGCCGAGCGTATGTTCTGCGAACGTGCGCAGCACCCAGTCGGCGTTTTGCTGCAGGGCGTCGGGTGGACCGAGCGCCGTACGCAAGCGTGCGTAGCCGTCGAGCTGACCGCGCGGATTATCCAGCAGCGCGAGCAGCGTGGCGGCGAGCGTCGTGGGGGTCACGCTCTCTTGCAGGATCTCGGGGACGAGCGGCTCGTCGAGGACGAGGTTGGGGAGCGTGATGTATTTTCCGCGGTAGATGCGGCGAAAGATCTTTGCCTGCGCGTCGGAAAGGACGTACAGCGCGAGCGCCGGCGTCTGAACGAGCGCCGCTTCGAGCACGGCGGTCCCCGACGCGACCGCGGCCGCGTCGCAGTTCACGAGCGCAGCGCGCGCATCGCGTACGATCGAGATTCCCAGCGGTGAGCGGAACGCGAGCAGCCGTTCGAGCGTCCGCTGCGCGTCGTCGTCGGCAGCGACGAGCACGCCGCCCAGCGCGGGGCGTTTCTCGCGCACCCGCGCGAAGGCGTCGAGCAAAGGCGGCGTGTGGCGCGCAATCTCGCCGGCGCGGCTCCCCGGGAGCAGCGCGATCATCCCCCCGTCGGGCGGCGGCGCAGGCCGCGCCGGCCGCGCAGGGATCGTGGAGACGAGCGGATGGCCGACGTATCCGATCGCGAGCTGCAGCGACCGGTAGAACTCGGCTTGATGACGGAACAGCGTGAGCGCTGCGGTCCGGCGCGCGACGAGTCGCGCGCGCTTCTCGCTGTCGAGCCATGCCGCCGGCGGCGCGTAGTACACGATCGGCTTGCGAAAGCCGGTACGTCGCAGCGCGCCGGCCAAGCGCAGATTGAACGCGCCGAAGTCGACCAGAACGACGCCGTCGGGCGCCTCGCGATGGATGCGCGCGACCATCCGAAACAGCGTGACGATCATCCCCGGAATCTTGCGCAGCGCGTCGATCGGGCCCACCGACGCCCAGCCGCGCGTGCGCTGCACGATGTCCACGCCCGCGTGCTCGAGACGCGTGTCGCCGATTCCGAGCGCGTCGATCGTCGTGCGCGCGCGCATCGCCCCGAGCAGGTCGGCGGCGAGAAGCTCACCCGACGCCTCTCCGGTCGAGAAGAAGACGCGCACGCTTCGCTCGTCCCGCGCTACTTCAAGATTCCGCGCTCGGAACCGGTCTCGAGGAAGGTGAGCAGCGCTCTTCCCTCGTCGGTCTTCGTCGTCTCACGCAAGCTCGAGATCGCCTGCGAAAGGTTCTTCCCCGAACGGTAGATCGTTTTGTACGCGTCCTTGAGCTCGCCGAGCGCTTCGTGCGAGAACCCGGCGCGCCGCAGGCCGACCGCGTTGAGGCCGTACACCTCGGCCGGATTCCCTTCGGCGAGAAAGTACGGCGGAAGATCGCGCACGAGCTTGGTGTAGCCGCCGACGAACGCGTGACGGCCGATCCGCACGAACTGGTGCACGCCGGCAACGGCGCCGACCAGCGCGTGATCCTCGACGACGACGTGACCGGCGAGCTGGGCGAGATTCGACATCGTGACGTTGTTGCCGAGCCGGCAGTTGTGCGCGACGTGCGTGTATGCGAGCAGCAGACAATCGTCGCCGACCGAGGTGATGCCGCCGGCGTCGGCGGTCCCGCGATGGACCGAGACGTACTCGCGGATCACCGTCCGCGCGCCGATCGTCGTGTACGCGACCTCGCCTTCAACCGCTTTGCGGTCTTGCGACGGCGCGCCGATCGAGGCGAATGGATGGATCTCCGTGTCTTCGCCGATCGTGGTGCGGCCGGTGACGACGACGTGCGCGTACAACTTTGCGCCCGTGCTGAGCGTCACGTGCTCACCGACGACGCAAAACGGCCCGATCTCGACGTTCTTCCCGATCGTGGCGTTGGGATGCACGATCGCGCTGGGATGGATCACAAGTGGAGCACCGACGCATCGTAGGCGAAGGCCGAGGGATCGGTTGCGATCGAGAACATGAGGTCGCCGCTGACGACCGCTTTGCCCTCGACGCTCGCTTCGACGCTTACCCAGCCGATGTTCAGCCGCGTCTTGACGACGCGCGCCTCCATGTCGAGCCGATCTCCCGGGATCACCGGACGACGAAATTTCACTTTGTCGATCCCGGCGAGATACGGCGTCTTGCGCGCGAGATCGCCCGGCTGCATCACCGCGGCGCCGCCGAGCTGCGCGAGCGCTTCGATCATATAGACGCCCGGGAACAGCGGATTCCCCGGAAAATGTCCGGCAAACATCGGCTCGTTGGCCGTGATGTTCTTGTAGCCTTTGGCGTACACCATCGGCTCGATCTCGGTGATCCGGTCGATGAGCAGCATCGGGTAGCGGTGCGGCAAGATCCGCATGATCTCGCGCACGTCGAGGATCGGCATGGCGACTGTTACCTTTGCGAGGGGCGGCGGCTGGTTTTCGCGCCGTCGGCTGCCGGCGCGAGCTCGCGCACGGCCGTCGCATGCAGCTTGTGACCGCTCTTGATCGCGATCACCTCGCACTGCGGGTACGCGCCGAAGAGCGCGAAATCGCCGACCAGATCGAGGATCTTGTGACGCGCCGGTTCGTCGGCGAAACGGAGCGGCGCCATCGGACCGTCGACGTCGAAGACGACGGCGTTCTCGAGCGTTCCGCCTTGCGCCAATCCGCGCTTGAGCAGCCCTTCGACCTCCTCGCGGTAGCCGAACGTGCGTGCCGGCGCGATCTCGCGCCGATAGATCTGCGGTGTGATCTCGGCCTCGACGTATTGCGCGCCGACCGGCGTGGGATAGTCGACAGTCATGCGCACGCGGAATGTCGATGCAGGCGCGACGACGAGCAGCTTGTCGCCGTCACGGAAGATCTGCGGCTGCGTCGGAATCCAACGCTCGCGCGCTTCGTGCAGCGTCGCCAGTCCGGTCGCTTCGATCGCGTCGCAGAAGACCTTCGAGCTCCCGTCCATGACGGGAATCTCCGGTCCGTCGACGGCGATCAACGCGTTGTCGACCCCCGAGCCAAGCAGCGCGGAGAGCAGATGCTCGACGGTCGAAACGCGGTGTTCGCCCATGCCGAGTACCGTCGCGCGCACCGTCTCGACGACGTAGCGGGCGTGCGCGGGGAACTCGACGGCGTCGTCGAGGCGGAAGCGAAGACCGCTTCCGGCAGGGGCGGGGATGATGCGCACGCGAGCGGGGACGCCGGTATGGAGACCGACCCCCTCGAACGCGAGCGCATCGCGCAGCGTCGTTTGATATGTCACGGTTCTTCGTCGGGGCCGCTCTCGAGGGCGTCGACCCGGGCGAACAGCTTCGGCAGCCGCCGAAGGTACGCCTGGAGACGTACTTCGTCGCGATGGTTTTGTGCGGGGCGGCCGCTCACCATGACGCCGTCCTCGATGTCGCCCCAGATCGTCGAGCCGGCGCCGATTGTGACGCGGCTCCCGATCGTGACGTGGCCTTTGACCCCGACTTGTCCGCCGACGCGCACGTAATCGCCGATGATCGTCGTCCCGGCGAGCCCCGCGAACGCGGCGAGCGCACTGTGGCGGCCGATGCGGGAGTTGTGACCGATCTGGCACAGGTTGTCGATCTTCGTCCCCTCGCCGACCGACGTCACGCCGGTCTGCGCGCGGTCGACGCAGCTGTTCGCCCCGATCTCGACGTCGTCGGCGAGCGTGACGATCCCGATCTGCGGAATCTTCACGAGTCGCCCGTCCAGGAACGCCCAGCCAAAACCGTCGCTGCCGATCACCGCGCCGGCTTGCAGCACGACGCGATCGCCGACGATGCAGCGGTCGGCGACGTACGCGCGCGGATGGAACAGCGCGTCGCTGCCGATGCGCACGTCGGCGCCGATCACGACGCCGGCGTGGAGCACGGCGCGGGCGCCGACGCTACTGCGCGCACCGATCACGACGTGCGGCCCGATCCAGGCATTGTCGCCGATCCTCGCGCTCGCGTCGACGACGGCCGACGGGTGGATGAACGGGCCGCTCGGCTGCGGCGGCTCGAGCGACGCGAGCAGCGCGGCGAGCGCGACGCGGGCCGACGCCACCGCGAGCAGCGGCTTGGCGTAGGTTTCGCGCTCGTCGACGAGCGCGGCGTCGGTCAGGATCGCAGCCGCCTTCGATGCAAGCGCGCCGCGCAGGTACCGTTCGTCGACCGCGAACGTCAGGGTCGTCGCGTCGGCTTCGTCGACAGCGGTGATTCGTTCGATCGTTACCGCCGGATCGCCGACGACGCGACCGCCCGTGCGCTCGGCGAGTTCCCCGAGCGTCCCCAGACTCACGGCGCCGGCGTTGCCTTCTCCTCGATCTTGAGGATCTTCTCGACGTCGGGTGTGATGTCGACGCCGCCGTAGCCGACGTATTGCCGCGTGAACACGTACTTGAGGCCCTTGTTTGCCGCGACTTGCTTGGCCGCGTCCTGCACTTCGCCGGTCAGCTCGGTCTGCGCCGCGTTGAAGCGCTGCTGGAGCGCGACCTGCTGCTGCGCCTTCTGCGCATTCGAGGCCGACGAACGCTGCAGCGCGCTCGCGTCGGCGCTGAGCTGGTTCTGGTAGTTCTGGAACTTCGGCCAGTTCGCCGTGATGCGCGGCACGTCGACGAGTCCGATCGTGGGCTTCGGGCCCCCACAGCCGCACAGGGCGGCGAGTAGTCCGAGGGCGATGACGGGCTTCTTCATTCGTGCAGGCTTTCGATGTCTTTCATGGCGTCTGACGTGAGATCGACGCCACTCACGGGCGCGACGACGTCGGTGAGAACGACGGAGATCCCGCGCTCTTGCGCGATCACGCGCACTTCGCGGCCGATCTGCGCCGTGATCTGAGTGTAGAGATCGTCGCGCTTCTTTTTGAGGGTGGCGATCTGGGATTGCGCGCTCGCCGTCGCGCCGGCGTCGACGCCGCGCAACTGCGCGTAGCGGCGCGAGAGGTCCTCGCGCGTCTTGTTGAAATCCGCGATCGTCGTCTGCGCGTCGTTCTGGAAGCGCTTCTGATAATCGTTGTGGAGCTGCTCGATGCGCGAGCGCAGCGCCGGCGGGAGATTCGGGTTCACCTGCTGCTGCGGCTTGCCGTTGACGACCGTCGTCTGCACCACCGCGCCGCCGGTCGATGCGACCTGCATCTGCTTGACGAGGGCGGCTTGGCGCTGCGCGAGCTGCGTCATCGTGCGTTGATGGATCAGGTCGACCTGCTTGCGCAGATCGGTCTGCACCTGCGCGCGCAGCTGCGTCTGCAGCGCGGTCAACGTCTGCTGATCGCGGTTGCGCTGCGCGGCGACCGCGTCGGCTTCTTTGCGGTCGAGCGCGGCGAGCTGCTTTTGCGCGTCTTCGCGCGCCGCGTCGTCGAGCGCGAGCGACGAGAGCTTGGTGCGCAGCGCGAGGCGTTGCGCCGAGTCTTCGTTGGCGAGCCGCAGCGACAGCGCCGCCTCACCGGCCTGCAGCCGATCGGCCTCGGAACGGTAGGTGCGGCTGGCGCGATCGGTGAGCGCTTTTTGCGCAGCCGCGATCTGCGCGTCGCCCTGCTTTTGCAGCGTCACGCGATAGCTCTCGAGATCGCGCTGCGCTTGCGTGGCAGCGCCGCCGGTCTGCTGCTGCGCGGTCGCGTTGACCGAGCCCGCGATCTGCATCGCACCCGGTCCGCCGGTCCCGGCGCTGCGCAGGGCGGCGTTGATCGCCGCAGCTTCTTGCGACTGGTACTGCTTCTGCTTCTCGTCGAGCAGCTTCTTGGTGCGATCGGCGGCGGCGTTGAGTTGTCGCTGCAGATCGCGCTCGCGCGCTTGGATCTCCGGTCCTTGCGCGACGGCACTCGGCGCCGTCGCGCGCAGATCGAAGGCCTCGATGCTCTGGTTGTACTGCGCGAGCTGTGCGTACAGCGGGTGCTTGCGCACCAGTTCGTCCATCCGCACGTAGCCGATCTTCGAGCTGCCCGAGGGTGCAGCCGACGGAGAACTGGCGCCGTGCGAGCACGCGGCGAGCGCCGTCAGGGCGACGATCGCGGCGAGAGGACGGATCACTTGAGCTTGTCGGTCACTGCGGTGGTGATGTCCATCCCACCGTAGATGATGTTGCCCTTGTCGACGACGAGCACCAAGCCTTTCTGCTTGGCGACGTCCGCGATCGCGCCGCGGGTCTGATCGACCATCGGCTGCAGCGTCTTCTTCTGCTGATCGTCGAGCGTCTTGCGGTAGTCGGCGAGGACCGCGTTGCGATCAGCGTCGGTCTTGGCGGCCTTGAGCTTATCGCCGAACGCCTTGTCCTGGTCGTTCTTGAACTTGAGGAAATCGTCGGTCGCGGATTTGACCTTCGGGGTCGAATCGATCGCCGCTTGATCGACGTAACCGACGCTCGAGGGCGGCGGGGTCGAGACCGGCGGGACCGGATCGCCGACGCCCGAGAGCAGGTCACGCACCGGGCCGCTGATGTCCTGGCCGCCGAAGATCACGATCCGCTTGTCGACGACGACGCTGAGATTCTTCGACGACGCGACGGACGCGATCGCGGTCTGCGCTTTCGCGAACAGCGGGCCGAACAGCTGGCGCTGCTTGTCGGCCATCTTTCCCTGGAACTCTTGCGCGAGCCGCTGCTGATCGGCTTGCGACGCGTGCGCCGCGCGGCCGGAGTACTGCTTCTGCAGCGAGGCGCCGTATTGATTGAGTTGTTTGCTGGCGTTCTGGAACGACGGCAACGACGCGAGCGCCGTCTGGTCGATCGAGCCGATGTCCGTAACGTCCGTTGCGCCGACTGCCGGCGCGGCGAACAACGCCGCGCCGAGAGCGAAGGCGAGCGCGGCTCGTCGGCCGCGCGTGAAGGGCTGGTTCATACGTTTAGAAGCTTTGTCCGATGCCAAACGAGGTGTGCGTGCCCTGGCTGCCCTTGGCGAAATCGAGGCGAAGCGTGTGCAGTCCGAGCTGCGGGACGTCGAATCGCACGCCCACACCGACGTCGCTGTGGAACGTGAACTTGCTCAGGTCCTGCGTCGCCGTCCCGTTCACCGCCATCCCGCCGCGAATACGCATCGCGCCGGTCTCGACAAACGTGACGATCGAGAACTTCCGGTCCGCCGTGAGCGGGAACCGAAGCTCCGCCTGGCCGAGCAGTTCGTCGGTTCCGTAGAACGGGTTCGAATACCCGCGCAGATCCTGGTCCGAGAAGATGTAGAGCTTGTTGGTCGGGATCGCCCCGGTCGAGAGCCCGACCCGGGTGTGCACGCCGAACGTACTGTTCTTGAGGACCGGGAAGAACTTCGACGTATCGAGCTGGATGAGCTGATAGTTGAAGTCCGACCCGAACGACCTGCTGCTCACCTCATCGGAGATCGAGGCGTTCAGGCCGCGCCGGGGGTTGAAGATGTCGTCGCGCGTGTCGTCGGCGACCCCGAACGTCAGACTCCGCACGTTGAAGGGACGCGTCGAGTCGATGTTGGCGATCGACGGCGCCACGATCCCCAGCGCCGCGCTCGGGCTGTTGGGATCGACCGTCGTGCCGAAGAGCCCGGTCGACGTCAGCGTCGGCGTCGTCCCGAAGTTCGTGGTGCTCGGGAAGAAGTAGCCGCTGGGGACGCTCGCCGCGGCGGCGACCTGCGAGATGTTCGCGCCGATCGACCCCTTGACGTAGTCGGTGAAGCGCCGGCCGAGCGTCACGCCGAAGCCGTTCGAGCGCGACTTGTACGTCGAGACGATCCCGTTGACCAGGTTGAAGTTGGTCGGGTCGGCCGGAACGATCGCGACGGGGACCGGGCCCTGCGTGGGGCACTGCGCGAGGATCGTCGACGACGTTCCGGACGGCGCGCAGCCCAGATAGACCGGATAGAAGTTGTTCTGCGAGGACGTGAAGATCGTCCCGGCCAGGCTGTACTTCTGCGTCTTGGGCGACTTGCCGACGTACGGGATCGTGAACTGGATCTGCGCGTCCGAGATGCGCGCGCCGCGCTCGATGCGCACCGCGCCGCCGTTCCCGGTCCCGTTGATGTTGTTCTCTTGGTACGACAGCGTACCGGTCAGACCGGTACCGGTCAGACCGCCGGAGTAGCCGGCGCCCAGCGTCGCCGTACCGGTGCGCTGCTCTTTGACCTGCCAGTCCAGCGTGATGAGACCGGGGCGCTTGGGATCGGGGCCGGGTTTGGGGTTGAGCTCGACCTTCTCGAAGAAGCCCAGGTTGTTGAGCCGGTCGTAGTCGCGGCGCACGGCGGTGTCGGTGATGACATTGCCGGGACGCAGCCGCAGCTCGCGCCGGATGACGTCATCGTGCGTCTTGGTGTTGCCGGTGATCTCGACCGCACCGACGCGCGCGACGTAGACCGTGTAGCGCACGTCCGCGGTCCCGGCCTTCTGGTCGATCGTCGACGGATCGACGCCGGCCTCGAGATCGCCGACCTGGAGGTCGTACTTCTTGTAGAGCTCGCGCAGCGCTTCGTAGTCCTTGTCGCGCTGCTGATCGGAGTACGGCTGTCCGGGCTTGGTGACGAGCGCGCTGATGATGACGTTCGGCGGCAGCACCGGGTCGGCATCGGGCGGCGGCGTGATGATGATGTTGCGGACCGTCAGACCCTCTTGGACCTTGAGCGTCAGCACGCCGTCGGGGGTGATGTTGACGTCGGTGACGTGCGAGGGGAGCTGCCCGCCGAAGCCGATTTTGTCGTAATAGCTGTTGATCTTGAGGACGTCTTGCTGATAGGTCTTAATGTTGAAGACCTGTCCCGGCGCGGTGTCCATCAGCGCGAGCAGCGTGTCGGCCGAGACGCTCTTGTTGCCTTCGAAGCGGATCGACGTGACGACCGGATTCTCGATCACGCGGAAGGTGATCGCCACGCCGTCGGGGCGCTGCTTGATGATCGGTGGCGCTTGATCGGCGAAGTAGCCGAGGTCGGCGATCGCGCGGAGATCGTTTTGTACCTTGGCAGGGTCAAACGGATCCCCTACCTTGGTGGACACGACCGAAAGGATGCGATCGGTCGGGACGTGAGCGTTCCCCGTGACCGAAACGGAGACGACGGTGGGCGCATTCTGCGCGAACGACGCAGTGGGCATCACCAGACCGAGGAACGCGAGCACGACGAGCGCGATGCGCGGCGCGCGGCGGAGCCGTTGGAACAAGCGCGAGACGTCCTTCTAAGCGAGGGAACCCGGAGCGCGGAAGGCGGTCGCCGGGCTGCTATACCGATTGGAACGCGCAATGGATGCAGCGCGTTCCCGGCTGCGATGGTACGACAACGTCCTTGGAGGGCCTCTTGAATTAAGGGTACTTGCGAACGATCGTGAAGGTGAATCCTCCTGTCCCCACGAGTGGTGAAAAGCCTTTCGCAAGCTGCGGGCCGTAGAGGAAATTGCTGGCGTTGCCAAATGTCGTGATCGACGGCACTCCGATTTGGTGATAGTAGTTGAACGCGATCGAGGTGATCGCGTCGGGTCGCGCGGTAAAGCCGGCGGTCGTGCGAACCGGGGCCGTCAACACCTGGCCGAAGTTCGCGTAGATGTCTTTGTGCCCGATCTGCTTGTAGGCTTGATAACCGACGCGCCCGCCGTAATCGATGGTGAGCTCGAGATCGCTCAAGCCGAGCGGTCCGGTGATCACACGCTCAATCGGGTAGAGGAAGCGCTGCGTCAGCTGTCCGTTGAGCAGTGAGAACGCCTCCTGGTTGAAGTTGAGGGCTCCGATTGCGTAGGGCGAGACGCCGGGCGGGAGGAGCGGATTGGTCACGGGCGGCGCACCACGCAGCAACGTCCCGTTCTGCTGCTGACCAAAATTCACCGCACCGAACAGCGACGCGTCCAGGAGCAACCCGATGATCTGCGCGCGATCGTACGGTGGGTTCGACGTGAACTGAATCCCGTTGCCCGAACTCGCGATCTGGTCGGCCGGACCGTTGACCGTGATCGTGATGTCGGCGCTCCCGATCGCATTGCGGGTCGGGTCGGGATCCGGGTTCGTAACGTGCGCGAACGCTCGCGCATCGATGACCGGATCGATCCCGTTGGCCGGATCGAACGTCACCTTCGCTTCCTGAATGCGGAAGACGTGATTGTAGGTCGAGAAGATCCCGCCCGGCGCGGCGGCGATCGTCCCTGCGAGCCGCGGGTCACGCAGGGTCCCGGTAAGCGCGAGCGAGCCGGTCGCGCTCACGTCGATCATCGAGCCCGTCACGCGCACGTTTTTGCCCACGGTCGCGATGAGGTCGAAGCCGAGGTTGAAGGGGAGTCCGCCTCCCGACGCACCGCCGCCACCGCCGCCCGCAGCGATCTGATGCACGATCGTCGCGAACGGGATCCGTGTGTTGTTGAGGGTGACGTTCCCCGAGAGCTGTGGGAGCGAGCCGACGCGCGCCAGCCGGAGCGTTCCGTCGACCTGCCCTGACCCGTATTGCGGCAGATCGAACCGCGCGCCCCGCGCGACGATGTTCACCGCATAGCCCCGCGCAGGCGCGTTGGGGAACGGGAGGTCGAGTTCGCCCCGTCCGTCAACGCTGCCGCCGCCGACGTTCGCGTGCAGCGCCTGCAGCGCGACGCTCGTCCCGGAGAACACGAGCGTCGCGTTCGCGCCGGTGATCGGCGCGCGGTCGAAGTCGGAAACGTAGTAGCCGTTGGCGAGCGCGAGCGAACCGTAGACACGCGGCGCGTCGGCGGTCCCTTCGATCGCGATGCGCCCGTCGACCCGACCGTCGAGCTTCGAGTTCGGCGTCGGAAGAAACGGCGCGAACGGAACGAGGTCGAGCCCACCGAAGGCGAGCGTGAACGAGAACGGCGCGTGCGGCGGGATTCCGAGCGGCTGCAGCGAGAGCGGGAGCGAACCGGCCAAGAACACGTTCCCTTTGGCGAACGTCGCCTCGGCGTCGAGCACCTCGAGCGTCTTCCCGTCATACGCGACGCTGCCGAGCACCGCCGGGATCGACAGCGATTGATACCGCGCGGAGGTGAGGTTGAAGCCGAGCGTCGTCTGCGGCTTGGCACGCGTGCCGGTGATGCGCGCGTCGGCCTGCAGCGCGCCGCCGACGTCGTAGTGCTGCCTGGGCATGAGGGTGGCGAGCGCCCTACCGATATCCGGCGACTCGGCGTGGACGGCGAGCGCGAGCGGCGCGCTTGGGGGCAACCCGAACGTCCCGGTCGCGGAGAAGCGTGCGAAGCCGAGGTCGACGTTCGTGTTGGAGAGCGCGACGCGGCCGGCATCGCCGCGCGCATGGAGTTCGCCCGAACGCACGCCGTAGCCGAGCACGGAACCGTTGCGCAGCGACGCGGCGACGTCCAGGCCAAGGTTCGGCCACACCCCGTTGACCGTCGCGTTCGCGTCGACTTGGCCGAGGATCGGCTCGTTCAGTCCGAACGCCGGAAGCCACGAGCCGAGATCGACGTTGCTCGCGGCCGCGCGCACGTTGACCTGCGCCGCTTTGAACGAATGGAGCAGACTGCCGTTCGCCGCCGCGATCGTGCCGTTCGCTTTGAGCGTCCCGTGTTGGCCGAAGATGTCGAGCGCGGCGGTGACGTGACCGGCGCGCTGCGACCAGGTCGCGGCGGTGTCGCCGAAGGCGAAGCTGCGGAAGCGGAGATGCCGCAGCCCGATCGTTCCGCTCGAGCGCGTCGTGTGACCGTCGTTGCTCAGATCGAGCGCCACACGGCCGGTCCCGCTGAACGTCTCGGCCTCGTTGAAGTAGTCGTCGAAGTCGGCGAGGTTGGCGTTGTTGCTGTGCAGGTTGACATCGAACGCGCCGCTGCCGGCCGACGCGTTCACCGCCGCGACGGTCGAACCGACGGTAATCGCGCCGTTGCGCGCGACGACGCGTCCGGGCCCGGCTTCGAGCGCGGCGTGCGCGTTGCGAAACGCGAGCCCGTTGTATTCCCCCTCCGGCGCGACGACGTCGCCCGCGATGCGCGGCTGCGCGCCGCTTCCCGCGACGTGCACATCGGCGTTGAAGCTCCCTTCGAGGCTCGGCAGCGGAAGGTTGAGCGCGCGGCGAATGTCGGCGATGTCGCCGAGCGGGACGTTCGCGTTCAGATCGTACATCGGCGCACGCGACGCGACGTCGATGCGCCCGGCGAAACCGCCGTACGTCGCGCCGAGCGCGGCGACCCCGCTGCTGACCGTCGCTGCCTTCCCGTCGAAGCGCACGCTCGCGCCGCCGCTGATGGGAAAGCCGGCGGCAAACCCGTTGCTCAGCACGAGCGAGCCGTCGAAGCGCGGCGGGCCACCGGTCAAGTCGGCAAGCCCGAACAGCGCGAGCTCGCCGCGTTGCAACGGTAAGCCCGCGGTGCGCAGCGCCCCCGCGGGGATCCCGGGCGCAGAGACCAGGAACGGTCCGCCCGCGTCGGCCATCACCGCGTGCGCGCCCTGCACCGACGCGTCGGCCGCGACGATGCGCAGCGCCTTCCCTTGGATGAGCAGCGTGCCGTTGACGGCGTCGAGCGGGACACCGCGGATCCGCGCGTGCGCCATCGTCACGCCGGTCGTCTGCACGACGATGCGATTCCCAATGAAGGCTGCGCGCAGCGGACCGTGGACGCCGCCGGTCGCGTTCACGCCGCTGCCGAAGAACGGCTGCAGCGCGTCGAGCGAGCCGTCGTACGTGCCGGCGAGCGCGAAGATGTTGTCGGCGAAGCCACCGTTGCCGGTGAAGTGCCCCAGCGGCCCGTTGACCGCGATGTGTCCCAAGCGCAGATCGTTGAACGTGCCGTCGAGCTGGACGCTGCCGTTGCCGAGCTGCAGGTTCTGATAGCGCAGGTTGCGCGCGCGCATGCTCCCCGCGACACCGAACTGGCTCGGCGTTCCGCCCGCGGCGACCGTCCCGTCGAGCAGCCCTGCGATCGGCGGGAGCGTCGGGATGATCACGCCGGGCAGATCGGGCGCGCGCAGCGATGAGAGCTGGAAGTTGTGCGCGGTCAGCCACCCCGCGCTCTGTGAGATCGGGCGGTCGAGCTCGAAGCCGCCGGCGATCGACGAACCGTCGCGGCGCGTGAAGAACAGTGGGCCGAACTCGCCGACGCCCTTCTCGTTCACCGCGAACGTCAGCCCACCGTCCGTCGGGCCGGTCGCATTGATCGTGCCGCGTGCGAGCCAGCCGGTGATCTCAGGCGGCTGCATGACGAGCGAGGTCGCGTGAATCGTCGCGTCGGGGGCGAGTGCGTCGGCGTACGGCAACTCACGGCCCGGGCCGCTTGCGTCGACGGCGAAGAGAATGTCGTCACGCTTGCCCGCCGCGAACAGAATGCGGCCGCCCATCAGCGCCATCACCTTGCCGAACTGCGCGTCGACGCCGTGCACGACCAAGCTGCCGGAGTACACGTCCGCGACGCCGGTGACGTTGTGGATCGGATAGCGGTCGTACTGGATCAAGGGGATGCGAAACGCGTTGCGGATCAGCGGGTCGGTCAGCTTGGAGGCGAGCAGCGTTTCGACGTGCAGCGGTCCGCTCAGCGGCACCCCTTGGGCGAACGCGAAGAGCGAACGCAGCGAGCTCAAGTTCCCGTCGCCGCGCGTCCCGAACCACAGCTGCGCCTCGTTGCCGAAGATGTCGTAGAACGCACCGCGCCCGGTCAACGGCATTCCGCCGACGTTGCCGCTCATGTCGCTCGTTGCGATCGCACCCCCGGCGATGTGGACATGGGCCTGCAGATCGCGGATCGGCTTGGCGAGCACGGCCACGGCAATGCGGCCGCCGCGCAAGACCAAGCTCCCGCCGAGCTCGTAGTTCATCGGATCGCCGTTGTGCGGCTGGAGTGCGTAGACGTTCACGTTGACGTCGTCGATCACACCGTCGTCGAAACGCATCGACGGCGAGTGGATGAAGTATCCGAGCACGCCGCGCAGCGGAAACTGCCGCGCGGCGATGTGGTTGAGCCCGATCCCGCGGTGCGTATCGATGATCGTGTGCTCGGCGAACGGGAAGCGCTGCACCGGCGCCCCTCGTGCGCGCGCGCCGATCAGCACGCCCGACAGATTCGCGGTCGTGCGCGCGTCGGTTTTGACCGACGCGTCCAAGTTCAGGTTCTCGATCGTTTGGTTCGCGAGGTCGGGCTGCAGCGGCGCCTCATCGACCAAGCGTACCGAGCCGTCGCGAATGCGCAGCGTGAAGAAGTACGGCGCGGCGGCTTTGCGCGTCTGCGGCGGAGGCGCGGCGCCGGTTCCGCCGGGCCGGTTGAAGGTCAGCGAGCCGTCGGCGTGCCGCGTGATCGTGAGCACCGGCTTTTGGATCGCGAGCGCGGCGAACCCATAGCGATGCGCGCCGCCCGGGAAGATATCGCGCAGCGCGTAATCGACGTCGACCCGCTGCGCATCGAGCACGGGGTCGCCGTTCTTGGTGACGTGGACGTCGAACAGCGTCGCGTGGCTCCATCCGACGCTCTCGCCGCCGAGCGTGACGTGATAGCCGGTCGCGATCGAGACCGCGGTCGAGAAAAGCGCGCGGAAGATCAGACCACGCGCGGCGACAAGCACGACGAAGAGCAGCGCGACCGCGGCGGCGATGGCCACCGTTCGTCGCGACGCTCTCACGCCTTTCACCGCAGAATAGGTCCCCGGAGCGGCATCTCGGCAAACGTTAACCCCGCAGGCTTATGTCACCCTGTGCGGGTCGAACGTCAGAGGTCGAGGTTACGGACCGTGCGCGCGTGCTCTTGGATGAAGAGCTTGCGCGGCTCGACCTTATCGCCCATCAGGGTCGTGAACATCCGTTCGGCCTCTTCCGAGGCTTCTTCGAGCGTCACTTGCTTGAGGCGCCGCAGCTGCGGATCCATCGTCGTCTCCGCGAGCTGATCGGCGTCCATCTCACCCAAGCCCTTGAACTGCTGGACGGTGTATTCTTTCGGATCGTCGCCGTTGAAGATCCCGTTCAACTCCGCGTCGGTGAACGCCCACCACTGCCGCTTGCCCTTGCGCACGCCGTAGAGCGGCGGCTGGGCGATGTAGACGTAGCCGCGCTCGACGAGCTGGCGCATCTGACGGTAGAAGAACGTGAGCAGCAGCGTACGGATGTGCGAGCCGTCGACGTCGGCGTCCGTCATGATGATGATCTTGTGGTAGCGCAGCTTGTCGGGGTTGAACTCGTCCCCGAAGCCGGTACCGAACGCGGTGATCATCGTGCGGATCTCTTCGTTCGAGAGCATCTTGTCCAGACGCGCCTTCTCGACGTTGAGGATCTTGCCGCGCAGCGGGAGGATCGCTTGCGTGTTCGGATCGCGCCCGCCCTTGGCCGTCCCGCCGGCCGAGTCGCC
>CAZABL010000066.1:19781-22397 GCA_964483365.1 uncultured bacterium | reverse complement strand
AATTGCCACCTTACAGACGTGAAGGCTCTGCGCGTCTACTATCGATGAGCACTGTGTTTCGCGAAAACGGTAACACGCGATCGGAGCGTGCGCTCTTCGTGCGTTTCCTTCGGCGTCGGATCGATCCTGACGCGCTCGTTCTCGGCCCGTACCTGCGCCATTCCGAGCGACTGGGAAAGCGCGTGACCCAAGAGGAGCTTGCCGAAGCGATTGGGGTCAGCCGCAGGTGGTATGCCTCGCTCGAATCGGCGGAAACGATTCGAACGTCAGTCAGTTTAGTGGAACGCCTGGCTGACGCCCTGATGGTAACGCCGGAGGAACGAGTAAAGCTGACTCAGCTCGCTGTACCTGAGCTGGGCCGAATGCAGTTGGGCGGCGACTCGACTGCCGTCCTCGAGACCTTCTCACGGCTGAGGCGGCTTACTGAACCGTTATGGACGGCAACATCGATTGAAGAAATTCTCGCGACGGCTACCGAGCAACTCGGTCATTGGTTCGACGGCGCACTCCTGATCGGGACGAAACGCCGTTGCGCATCCGGCCTTTGGGAGTCTCCCGTATACGAGGGGCTAGGCCGGAACGACGCTGCAAAGGTCGTCGAAGAGATGGGGAAGACACCGGAAGTTCATGCCGCTATTAACCTCTACCCGCACTTGCTTAACCCGGGAGATATCGTAACGCCGGATCTCTGGCCCCGGCCGGCGCAGCGAACGATGCTGAACATCTACGCGCGCCGGCGACTTGCCGGGCTCTCCTGGCTTTATGCGCGGGTAACGTCCCGTACTGGTTTCATCGGCGGCCTCTATATCTCGCACGAGTTCGGACACTCGTATTCCACCTTGGATCACGCCGTCTTGAGAGCATTTGCAGAGCTTACATCGTTCGCTCTTTCGTAACTCTCACGTTCGCGTGGTGCCGGCTCACCCCCGGGGGCGCAGCGCGTATTCCTCTTGCAACAGAGCAGCGGCCCGTTCACCGATGGCGACACAAGGTGCCATCGTATTCCCCGTCGTCACTCGGGGCAAGATGGGGGAGCCTGCGACACGCAGACGATCTACTCCATACACGTTGAGCGTACTGTCCACGACCGACATGGGATCGCGTCCCATTTTCGCCGTGCCGCACTGATGCCAATACGTGCTAAGACCATTGCGAATGAAGCGATCCAGATCCGCCTTCTGGTTCCAGGGCGTAATTTCGCGCTTTGTGTAGGGCCGAAGGGCGGCCGCGTTGCCGATCTCTCGGGCCTGTTCGATCCCGAGCATGAGATCTTTCAAGTCGCTCGGTTCTGCCAGATAATTCGGCTGAATCTCTAACGGGTCGGATGCATCGGGACCCGTGAGGTGAATCGAGCCTCGACTAGCGGGCGACATCCCGACGAGCAGAGACCATGCGGACGCGGGAAGATTGAACTGGGTCCGATTCTCGGGCGTGGTGAACGCCACGCCGGAACCGAAGATGAACAAGTTGGGTGCGGCCAACGCCCGGTCCGTCTTCCAAAAACATGCCGCCTGGCCTCTGGGTGCGGTGGGCAGTGGCTTTTCGCTGGACTCCCAGATACAACCCAATGCGAGATGGTCGTCAAGATTGCGCCCGACACCCGGTAGGTGCTGCACGACCGGGATGCCATGCTTGTGTAACTCCGCCTCGTCGCCGATGCCGGATTGCATCAACAACTTCGGTGTCTGTATAGCGCCGAGGGAGACGATGACTTCATTTGCGGCTTCGGCCCGCAGCAGCTTTCCCTCGAAGCGAAACTCGACGCCTGTTGCACGCTGCCGTTCAAAGAGGATCCGCGTCACCAGGGCTCCCGTTAACACCGTTAGGTTCGGCTGATTCACGCGTGGATAGACATAGGAGCGGAATATCGATTGCCGTCTTCGATCACGCACGATTTCGTCGACAACGGCACCACCGCGGTCGGCCTCCATGATGCGGCCGTTCATATCTTCGAATCGCGGCAACCCTGCCGACTCGGCCGCGTCCAGCAGAGCGATATAGAACGCATGGGGATCAGCCGCAGGCTGGACATAGACCGGACCGTCCGAACCGCGGTACTTCGGGTCGGAACTTCCCCTCCAATCTTCGATGCGGCGCCGGTACAGATCGAGTATCGCGTCGTACCCCCAAGACGGATCGTCTGCGGCGGCAGCGTGGTCGTCCCAATTCCCTTTATGGCCGCGCGACCATACGCATACGTTGATGCTCGAACCGCCGCCGAGCACTTTGCCCATGGAGTAGGGGATGGCTCGTCCGTTCAGGTGTGGGTTGGGCTCAGCGATGAATCCCCAATCCCGTTCGGTGCCAAGAGCGTTCACCCAAAGGTTGGGATCCATCACCTGCTCGACCTCGTCGCTCTCTCCAGCTTCGAGTAGCAGCACCTTCACATCTTGGTCGGCAGCAAGCCTTCCAGCGATCACCGAGCCGGCTGGGCCGGCTCCGCATACGACAAAATCGAACTGTCTGTTCACCAGGATGCTCTCTCCTACAGGAACGTTTTCGTTGACACTTCGCTCCGCGGCCAGACCGTCGAGATCGTCGCTAGAATTATCACTGACTAACTGCGGAACGCGTCGACGATAGCACCCGAATCGCGCGCGTGTCGCGCCGGTTTGT
>CAZABL010000066.1:0-19681 GCA_964483365.1 uncultured bacterium | reverse complement strand
ACGCGTCCACTAAAAGCTCTGGCCGATGCCGAACGACGTGTGCATACCGTTGCTTCCCTTCGCGAAGTCGAGGCGCAGCGTGTGCAGACCGAGCTGCGGGATGTCGAAGCGCAAGCCGACGCCGACGTCGCTATGGAACGTGAAGCTGTTCAGGTTGGAGACGAACGTCGTCGTCGTTCCGTCGCTGGTCACCGACTCGCCGCCGCGGATGCGAGAGCCACCGCTGTCCATAAACCCGACGAGCGAGAACTTCTTGTCGGCGGTCAGCGGGAAGCGGTACTCGGCCTGAGCCAACAAGATATCGGTGCCGTAAAACACATCCGAGTACCCTCGCAGCTCCTGATCCGAGAAGGTGAAGAGCTTACTCGACGGGATCGCACCCGTCGTGGTGCCGGCCTTGAGGTGGAGCGCGAATGTCGAATCTTTTCCGACCGGGATGAATTTCGCCGTGTCGAACGTGATCAGCTGATAGTTGAAGTCCGACCCGATCGCCTTGTTGCTGATCTCATCGCTGAGCGAGGCGTCGAAGCCCGTGCGCGGGTTGAAGACATCATTGCGCGTGTCGCCCGCGAGCCCGAAGACGAGGCTATGAAGCGCATAGGGCGTCGAAGAGTTGATCGTTGCAATCGATGGAGCGACGATCCCTGTCGCCGTGCTCACGCTCGTTGAGCTCGAGAGAGTCGAAGTCGGGACGACGGATAACGCCGCCGTCGAGTTGGGAAAGTAGTAGCCCGACGGCAGTGTAGCAGAGGAGAGGATGCTCTGCAGATTCACCCCCGCTTTGACCGTGTACACGTCGCTCAGACGACGTCCGAGCGTGGTCGAGATCCCACTCGTGCGCGATAAATAATTCGACGTGATGCCGCTGACCGTCTCGTAGTTCGAGGTATTCGCGGGAATCAGCGAGACGGGGAGGTTGCCGCTCACCGGGCAGTTCGCAAGCCCGCTCACCTGCGTGGTCGTCGTCGAGCAATCATAGTAGACCGGATAGTAATTGAGCTGGCGCTGGTCGTAGATCGACGTGGTGAGACTGTACTTTTGCGATCGCTCGGTCTTTCCGAGATACGGGATCGTGAACGACAGTTGTGCATCGGTGAGCTGTGAGCCGCGCTCGTACTTGATCGAGGCCCCGTTACCGGTCCCGTTGATGTTGTTCTGCGAATAAGAGATGTTGCCGGTCAGACCGGTCCCGGTCGCGCCGCCGGAGTAGCCCGCGCCGACGCTGACGGTCCCGGTCCGCTGCTCCTTCACTTGCCAGTTCAGCGTGACGTACCCGGGGCGTTTGGGATCGGCACCCGGCTTCGTGTCGAAGTCGACCTTGTCGAAAAAACCGAGATTGTGCAGGCGGTCGTAATCGCGGCGCACCGCCGCCTCGGTGATGACCATTCCCGGACGCAGGCGCAGCTCACGGCGGATCACATCGTCGTGCGTCGTCGTGTTTCCAGTGATCTCGACGGCGCCTACGCGCGCGACGTAGATGGTGTAGCGTACATCCGCCGTCCCAGCCTTCTGATCGACGGTCGTGGGATCGACGCCGGCCTCGAGATCGGCAATCTGCATGCCCGACTTCTTGTAGAGCTCCTTGAGCGCTTCGTAGTCGCGGTCGCGCTGCTGGTCGGAGTACGGGTTGCCAGGTTTCGTCACGAGCGCGGCAGTGATGACGTTCGGCGGAAGAACGGGGTCCGCGCCCGGCGGCGATGTCACGATCACATGGCGCACCGTCAAGCCTTCCTGCAGCGCGACGGTAAGCACGCCCTGTGGCGTGACGTCGACGTTGATCACGTGCGACGGAAGTTGTCCGCCGAACCCGGCCTTGTCGTAATAGCTGTTGATCTTGAGGACGTCTTGTTGCCACGTCTTTACGTTGAAGACCTGACCGGGCGCGCTATCCATGAGCGCTTGCAGCGTGTCCGCCGAAACGCCCTTGTTGCCCTCGAAGTGAATTGCGGTGAGCACGGGGTTCTCGACGACGCGAAACGTCACCGCGACACCGTCGCGACGCTGCTTGATGGTCGGCGGCGCTTGATCGGCAAAGAAGCCCAGGTCTGCGATCGCGCGCAGATCGTTTTGTATTTTCGCCGGATCGAACGGATCGCCGGGCTTCGTTGTGATGACGGCGAGAATGTCATCGGTCGGGACGTGCCGGTTTCCTTCGACACTCACGGACGCCACAATCGGCGGCGCTGCATCGACAGGCACGGGAGCGGCGAGCGCAAGCGCAACGAGCGCGAGCACGACACGAGAGAGCGACGGCGTCATCACTTCGACGCTACGGAGAAAAGCTGCGCGCGCGCTGCGGCGTTCTTGGGAAATCCTAGAAAGGAAGGTCGGTCTACAAAACGACCGACGTTACGGCGCGGGTGGAAGAGGTCGCCGGTTTTCTTGTCCGTTACGCTCCCGCCGTTGCATCGCGCTTTCCAGTTGTTTCTGCCGGTCGGTAAGCAGAGCATGGATCTCACGATGCGTTTCGTCGCTGATTGCATGAATCTGCGGGCCGAGTTCCCGCCGCGTCGATGTCGGGTTCTTCTCGAACAGCACCTGAATCTTGTCGTGGTGCTCTTGAAGCAGAGGCCGAACTTGACGCTGCTGCTGCGGGGTCAATTCCAGATCTTTCCTCAGGCGCGCAAGTTCCTGATCGATCGATTGCGGCCCATGGATACGCTGAAGCTCCCGACTCGCCCGGGGTTGTTGCGCCCCATTGTCCTGAGCTGCGGTAGGACCGGCGATTCCGAGCATCAGCACGACGGCAGAGACAAGCGAGAAGAGCCGCGTTCGCATGAACATTCCTATGACGCCCGTTCGATTTTCCAGGAACGCGTCAGCGGCTGGCTCTGCGGGTTCGGCTGATCTTGTTGGTCCTGTTGGCCCTGGTCGCCGGCGGCCTGATTCGTCTCGACGATCGTCCCCGAAGTCAGCTGACCATCGCGGCTAAAGTGCGCGTCGACGGTGATCTGCGTCGTCACCTTGGTGCTCTTGGGGCCGGAGCCGAACCCACCCATGCCGCCTCCCATGCCACCCATCCCGCCGCGCATTCCACCGCGCCGGCCCATGCCGCCGCCGATTCCGCCCTCGCCGCCCGTTCCGCCGCCGCCGCCCATTCCGCCACCGCCGCCACGCGGTGACCCGCCACCCACGGGACGCGTGATCGTGCGATCGATCGAACCTGACGCGGCCAGAGTCGTCCCCGTCGTGTCGTCGCTGCGCGTCGCGGCAACCGGGATGGTCACCGGCTGCGGCGTGCGCTGTGGGTCAGGAGCAACCGCCGCGGGGTTCGCGCGGGGCGCGGGCTGTTGCACGACGAGTGTCGTCTTCCACGACTTCACGCCCGCCGGTGCGGCGGCGACGAAGCCGTCGAGACGATTCAGCACGCCGACGGCCATCGCGATGCGTTGTTCTCCTGGGTCGCCTGGGGTCGCGTTGTCGAGCGTCAGCGTGCCGTCGGCGGCGCGCGTCGCGACGTACGGCGTCGCCTGCGCGTCGTCGGGGCTCGTCAGCATCACGACAACTTTCTGCCCCAGCTTCCAGCGCAGCGCCAGCGTCTGCACATTGGGCACGCTTCCGGTCGGACCGCCTGACGTCGTGAGGCGGTACGTCACCGTGGCGCCCACGCGGCCGGGGCCGATCAGAAGCGGCGCGGGAACCTGTGCGGACGCGTTTGGGGCGACCGCGCACGCCGCGGCAACAAAGATCGCTGCAGCCGTAGAGAGGCGCGACGTTCGAAGAAGCATCCGCATGGCCCCACGACGATAGCTGCCGATCCTGTGAGGTTCCAGGACTCGATCCTGGGAAATCCCGTTAGCCGTTATAGGCGCGCGCAAGCAACTCCGCGACAACCTCTTGATCGGGGAGCGCCGGATTGTTCGCGAGCAGACGGCTCCCCATGACGCGCGGTAGTGCACGTTCGGGGAGATCCGGCGGTGCCCCGAGCTCGGCGAACGTCCGCGGGAGACCGAACGCGGTGGAGATCGCTTCTGACTGCGCCGCAAGATCCGGGATCCCGAACGCCGCCGCGACCGACGCAACGGCTTGCGGCGCGATTCGGGCGTTGGCTCGGATCGCGTGCGGGAGCACGATCGCGTTGTTGATCCCGTGCGGAATCAGCGTCAGCCCTCCGATGACGTGACAGACGGCATGATGCAGCCCCATCGACCGCACGTCGACCGCAAAGCCGGCGAGATGCGCTGCTTCGAACAACGAACGGTGCAGTTCCGGACTGCGGTTCTGCGCAGCTTGCAACAGCAGCGGCGGTAACCGGCGGCCCGCGGCGAGGGCAGCGGCTCCACCGAGTTCGTGCTCGGTGCGCGCGTAGCTCGCCTCGATCGAGTGCGCCCACGCATTGATGCCGATCGACCCGAGCTCGCGGTCCGGCAGCGTCGCGAGCAGCGCTTCGTCGTAGATCACGGTCTGCGGCGGCACCCGCAAGCGACCACCGCCCTTGCGGTCGCTCTCGATGACACCGTAACCCCTTGTCATTTCGGCGCCGCCGAGCGCGGTCGGGATGAGCACGAGCGGTTTGCCCAAAGCGTCCGCGACGGCTTTCCCCAAGTCGATCGCGCTCGAGCTCCCGATTGCGACGACGCTCGCAGCGTTGTGCTTCTGAGCGAACGCGACCGCCTCGTCGACGACTTCGCGCGGCGTGTGCGTGCGTGATCCGGAAAAACGGTGCACGGCGACGCCGCTGAACGCGTCATCGTCAACAAGGGCCAAGGTGCGTGCAGATCCGACCAGCACGACCGGCCCGGCCGGCGCGACCGCCGCCAGGGCCTCGGCGACCGGGCCGAACAGGATCCGCCGCTGCGCAATCGTCTGGTCGTTCAGAACGCTCATTCCGTGTTGATACGTGCGGAAGGAGCGTTTAGTCTTCTTTCGCGATCATGACCTCGGTTGCCTTAACGATCACGCGCACGCGGTCGCCCTCCTTGATCCCGAGCGATTCGACCGACGAGCGCGTGATCGCGGCAGTGACCGTGGCCGCATCGACCGCAACGACGACTTCCGCCATGATCGAGCCGAGCTTGGTCGAGCGAACCGTGCCGGCGAGTTGGTTGCGAGCGCTGAGTTTCATAACGCAGTCACTCGGCTTGGAGAGCAGCACTCCTGCCGTGCGAGCGGCGGCGTTACGCTGGGGCGAAGAGCGCGCTTAGCGTGGGAATTTGACGGCTCAGCTCGGCACGGATCGCGTCGGCTTTTTGGATTGCAGCGCCGTATGTCGGCGCGGCCGATGCGGGGATCTCCATCACGATGAGCCCAATCCGGCGTCCGGACGCGTCGAACATGGGGAGCTTCACGTTGTAGTACTCACCGTCCGGGATCAACGGCGCGTATTGCTTTTTGCTCGCAACGGCGGCAAAGTCGGCGTCCGTCGTGCGAATCCCCCGGCGGGTCATGTTGCCGTTTGCGAGCAGGACGCTCACCGACTCTCCGGGCTTGATTCCATGCAAACCGAGCTTGCGCAAGAACGGGTGCTCGGACAACGTCGTCATGACGAGGCGCTCCGCAGCCGGTGCGTTCGGGTCGTATGCGAACGGCGCAGCCGGGTTCGGCGTCTTCCACGCGTCCTTCATCGCCAGCACGAGCAGCGCAGCGTGGTGTACTCCGTGCGCCGGAACGACGGTAAGGTACTCGTCTTTCTGCGCGAGACCAGTCACGGCGCGCGGCCCTGTCTGGGCCTGGCCAAGCGCGACGTAATGATCGGCGTCGCGCTCCTGGTAGACCGCGATCGCCCCGTCTCCCGCCGCGTAGAGGCGGCGCCGCGCGGGATCGAAGGCGAGGTCGTCGATACCTGCCGGCGTCGGAAACGCTTGCAGTTCCTTGCCGGTCGTCGAGTTGAAGACGACGATTTTGCCGCTCCGGCATCCGACGAAGAGCCGCTCGCGCTGCTCGTCGAGCGCGAGCGCGACGTTGTCCTTTGCCAGCGTCACCGGCCATGTCGCGATCGGCCGACGCGTCCAGCGATCGATGACGACGACGGCGTTCTTCGCCGGATCGTTGACGTACAACCGCGGGCGATACAGGTCGAGCGCCATCGCTTCGAGCGTATCGCCCTCGACGCGGATGTCGGCGAGCTTCTTCTCCGACGTCGTGTCGACGACGCTGACGAACGAATACGGGAGGCCGGCAGCCTGGCCGCCGTTGTCGACGTATAGACGCTTCAGCGAGGGGTCGAAGCCGATCGAGTCGGCGTCGCGGCGCAGCGCGATGCGCTTCTCGACGCGATACGTTCCCGCGTCGAGCACGACGAGCGACCCGGCACCGTCAGTGACGTACAGTCGATCGAGATCAGGACGGTAGAAGACGGCATGCGGTTTGCCGAAGCCGCCGACGGTCTTCACCAACCGACCCGTTTGCAGATCGACGACAAGGAGCGCGTGTTGTGCCTCCGCCGTGAGGATCGCGCGATTTCTCTTCGAGTCGACGGCGAGGTGGTCGAATTTTCCGCTCTCCGTCGCCGGCAGAGGAATCGTACGGGCGAGGCGCATCGGCGCACCGGCGGCGGAGACCGATTGCGCGGCTGCGAGCGATGAGATCACAAGGAGTGCGGCCGGGGCGAACCGTTGCATGGCTGTGTCGTGCGTCCGTTCAGAGATCAGATGCGGGTGGAGATGGAGAAGTCGATCGCGCGCGGTGTGAGACCACGCAGCTTCACGTTGTTCTCCTGATAGGCGTTGACGGCTTGCGTCACGGTGGGGTTCTCGGCCCAGTACGAGCCGGCGCCGACGTAATCGTAGATCTGCGCGTCGGTGTTGAAGACGTTGTAGACGCCCATCGTGAACGTCACGCCGTGAGCCGTGTATTTGAGGAAGCCGTTTCCGTCGTAGTAGCCGGGACGATTGAGGCCGTTGTAGCTGTCGAGATGCTCGACGTCGAGACGGGCTTCCAGTCCTCCGCGCGTTGCCCAGTCGAGGCCGAGCGTGTACTTGTGCAGCGGGATGAGGAGAATCTGCGCGCCGTTGATGACGTACGGGTTCGTGCGCAGCAGCGCATAAGGGACACCGAGCTGGACAGCTGACTGGAGGTCATAGCCGTAGTCGGCGAACAGCGTCGACGTCATCCGGACGCGGCCCGTGATTTCAATACCGCGGAAGCGCGCCGCCGACTGATTCGAGGCTTGCGTCAGGCTCAAGAAACCCAGCTGCGGATTGCTGATGCCGCACAGGCTCGAGATCTGCTGATAATACTGGTTGAGCAGATAGCCCGGAATCTGGCCGGCGTACCCCGTCGCCGCGACCGACGCGTTGAAGATCTGATTGCTTTCGTTCGTGTCGTAGATGTCGACGTTGATCTGCGAGTCACGGTTGAAGCGGTGGCTGTATGCCAACTCGAGATCGGTCGCGCGCTCCGGGCTCAGCGACGTGTTCCCGATCTGGCCGACGTTCGTCGTCGCACCGGTGTACGGTCCCGTGCCGCCGGCCTTCTCGTACGCCTGATAGGCGCCGCAGGGCGGATTGATGTTCGCCGGCGTCGTGTTGAGGTTACCGCTGGCGAGCGTCGGATCCGGGTCACCCTCGGATTTCGCGCCGGCGATGCGCACCACGTCGCGATCGGTAAGGCGATAGACGAGCGACAAGCGCGGGTCGATCGAGGAACCGTGAGTCACCGAGCTCGACTTGACCCACACGTTCGCGTACGACGTGAGCTTCGGCGTGATGTTGTACGTGTCGCGCAGGAAGACGTTGTCGTTGATCAGCGACGCGGGCTGGCGCGGGACGATCGCAGGCTGGCCGGGGGTCCCCAGCAGCGGATCCTGATACAGATTTCCCGTGACGGTCTGGTTCTGCGCGTAGTAGCCGAACCCGAGCGTATGATTGCGGAAAACGACGTCGTCCGAGATCAGAAAGCCGTTCGTGTGGTAGATGTTCTGGTTGAAGCCGCCGTTGAAGTAGCCGCCGGCGGTGTCGAAGGTCGACGGGTTGCGATTGTAGATGAGGTTGTACGCGTCGATGAAGCCGTCGAGCGTGATGTTGTGATTTCCCGCCGCCGTGATGAGCCGCGCGTGGTAGTCTTGATTTCCAATCGCCTGGTACGTCGGACGGGCGAACTGCGGTCCCGTCGTCGCGGCTGCCCATTGTTGGGCCGTCATGCATGACGTACCGGCGTCGGTCTTGACCGCAACCTGATTCGGACACGGTCCCGTCGTTTTCACCGGCGCGATGTAGAGCTGGTCCGCATACGTCGTGTACGCGTTGTCGCCGTTCCCCGTTTTATCGTCGTACGACGTCGCCGAGTAGCCGGTGAGTGTCAGGTGCGTCTGCGGTGAGAAGTCATAGCGCAGCTTGAGGAGGTCGTTGCGCAGCAGGTAGTTCGAGGAGACGGTATACGTATTGAAGGCGATGTTCGCCGACGTGAAGTTCGTCCCGAGCGCCCCGTTCGACGTGATCGTTTGCGGCGCGAACGGCCCCGTGGTCCCTTCGACTGCGTTCACGAGGGCGAAGCCGAGCTTCCCGAGGGTCCCCGTCGCGCGCAGGTTGGTGAAACTCTTCCCTTGATCGCCGAACCCTTGTTGGAACACGAACTGGTTCGTCGGCGTCGGATTCCACGTTTGCATGTCGACCGTTCCCCCGGTCGTGCTCGTTCCGTACAAGTTCAGTGCGCCCGCACCGAAGGTGACCTGCGTGTTCTCGAGCGCGAACGGCGGCGAGTCCTGATAGTTGAAGGTCGCCGTCGTCCCCGGTTCGACGCCGAGCGGTCCGATCGGGTGACCGTCGAGGAGCGCCTGCGTCTCACTGGGCTTGAGGCCGCGGATGTCGATCGTCTGGTCGTCGCCGACCGTCGTGTCGCGGTTGCGCAGGTTGACACCGGCGATGTTTTCGAGGCCGTTCCCAAGCCGGCTCATGTTCTCGTCCTGAATCACCTGCGGATCGGCGCGCCGGGTGATCGTCGCGGTCGTTTGCAGGCTCGAGGCCGGATTTGCGGTCGTGACCCGACCGATCTCACGCAGACTGCTGGAGCTGGCAGCGTGAGAAAGGACCAGCGAGAGCGACGCAGTCGCAGCGTTTGCACCAACCGCGATTGCAGAGGACCGCGCCCGCCCGTAGCCCGTCGCCTCGACCGTCACGTCGTACGTTCCGGGCGGCTCGTTGGAAAAAGAGAAGTCTCCCGCGCCGTCGCTTTGCGTCCGGGCGACAACGGTGTCGCCGCGCGAAAGGACAATTGTCGCACCCGCGATGGGGAGGTTGGATTGCTGATCGAGCAGCGTTCCACGGATCGTGGCACCAGGCGTGGTGGTACCGGGTGTTTGTGCGTAAACGCACTGCGTGGCTGCAACCAAAAACGCGACGGCGAACGCGACGATGCGCATAAAAGAGTAACGAACCTCCGGTGATGCAGAGTCGGGCGCTGCAGTCGTCGCACGTGAACCTGAATCGACACTGAACCGCTTAATGTCGTCATAAGCGGTCAACAAGGCCACCATAATGGTCCGACCGGACGATACGCCTCGTGAATCTGCTGCTGGTTGAAGACGACGTAGCTCTCGCGCAGGTTCTCAAACGCGGACTTCTCAAAAACGGCCATGTCGTCGACGTCGTGCACGACGGACGCAGCGGAGAGTATCTGGCCAGCGAGAATCGGTACGACGCCATCGTCCTCGACGTCATCCTTCCTGGTGTCGACGGCTTCACGTTCACCCGCGAATTGCGACGCCGCGGCAACGAGACGCCGATCTTGATCCTCTCGGCGCGCGACACGGTCGAGGACACCGTCGTCGGTCTCGACGCCGGCGCCAACGACTACCTACGCAAACCGTTCGTCTTCGACGAGCTTTGTGCTCGGCTGCGTTCGATCGCACGCGTTGTGTGGCGCGACGCCGCGCGCGAGCTCGTCGTCGGCGATGTCCGGCTCGAACTCGTCACGCGCGAGGTCACGCGGGGAGGGAGTGCGATCCCGCTCACCATGCGTGAAACCTCCTTTCTCGAGTACTTCATGCGCCATGCGGGACAGATCGTCACGCGGTCGATGCTCGAGAACGCGCTCTGGGAGCACGGACGCTACGTCGAGTCGAACATCGTGGAAGTCTACGTGAGCCGCTTGCGCGCGAAGCTCCACGTCGACGGGCTCCCGCCGCGGATCGTCACGCTTCGGGGAGCGGGATACCGGTTTTCGTGAGGCTGCGGTCGCCGATGGGGTCGCTGCGCGGGCGGCTCACGGTCGGTCATGCCCTCATCGTCCTGGTCTCGATCGTCGCCTTCGCACTCACCGCGCGCACGTTGACGGCGAGGATGGAGCGCGGCATCGCAGACGGGCGACTCGAAAGCGCGGCGGCGGCGCTGCAGCTGGTGTTCGCGCGGGAAGGACCGGCGCTCACGCGCGCTGAGCTCCTGTCGTTGACGCGCGGTGATCTCGAGGGCGCGATCCTCGATCGCGGCGCGACGCCCGTCGTTACAACTGCTCCGGTTCCGACGACTCTGCTCGCCTTGGTTTCCCAGGCCGCCTCGCCGGGCGCGATGCGTGTGCTCAAAGTCCACGACCAAACGACGAACTTTCGCGTCGTCGCGTTGGCGCTGCGATCGGGAACGGAGCAGCGCAGCGCGCTGCTGTGGCGGGTCGTCGACACGATGGCCGATGCCGACGTGCGCGCTTCCGTGGTCTTCGCGATCGCGATCCCGATCATCGTGCTGGCGGCATTCGTTGCGGGCGATCTGCTGACGCGCAGAACGTTGAAGACGCTCGAAACGGTCGCGGCGACGGCACGCACGATCGAGGCGACGGACCTCTCGCGGCGACTCGATCCGGTCCCGGCCACGCGTGAGCTCGCCGAGCTCTGCGCGACGCTGAATCGCATGTTCGGACGTCTCGAAGCCGCGTTCGAGCGTCAGCGCCGCTTCAGCGCGGACGCCTCGCACGAGCTGCGCACCCCGCTTTCGGTCATCATGGCGGAGGCGGACCTCGCGGTTGACGGGCTCGCCAGCGATGCCGAATATCGCCAGGTGATGGGCGTAATTCTGCGCGAGGCGCATACGATCGAGACGCTCACGAGCGACTTGCTCGCTCTCGCGCGCGAGGAGGCAGGGATCGAGCGGGTCGACGTTCCCGTCGATCTCGCCGCGGTCGCGGCGAGTGCGGTCGAACGCCTGAGCAGTCTCGCGCGCACGCGTCGGATGACGATTCGCGCACTGCCGGCCGCGCCGGCGATCGTCCTCGGGAACCCGGCGTCGATCGCACGGGTGCCGATCTCACTGCTTCACAACGCGCTCAAGTTCGCGGATGAGGGCGGAACCGTCGACATCGGCGTCGAGGCGAGCTCAGGAACGGTGCGCCTCGTCGTCGAGGACGACGGTCCCGGGTTCAGCGCGGACGGACTCGCGCACGCGCTGGACCGCTTTTGGCGCAGCGAGACAACGCGGCGCCGCGAGGGGTCGGGACTCGGTCTCGCGATCCTTGCGACGCTCGTCGCGTCGGCACAGGGAACAATCGAGCTCGCGAATCGGACGCCACGCGGTGCGCGCGTGATCGTCACCTTCCCCGCCGCTGAACCGGCCTAGTGGTTCGAGACGCCTTCGGCGCGTAGCTGCTTCACGCGCGCTTGGACTTGCGCGCGCTGCGCGGGCGTAAGGACGTTCGAGATATCCTGGTGGAACTGCGCTTCGGCTTGCTTGTCGTGCGGTGCGCTATCGGGGTGCGCCTTCCGGTACTGCGAAGTAATCGCCGCGATCTTCGTCTTCTGCTCGTCGGTGAGCGTCACGCTGCTGACGGCACGCGTGAAGTAATGCGGGTTTTTCGCCGTCGGCGTCGGCGCCATTTGGGCGCGTGCGACGGTCGGGAGAGCAAGCGCGATACCGAGCGCGAGCAAGAGCGGGAGCAAGCCGAAACGCTTCATCATCGAGTGCATTGTTGCAGCCGCCGTCCCCTCGTGCAAGAGAGAACTTGTCGCAACATCCATAGCTAGACTTGGCGATCAGCGCTCGACCCGTGAGTGCGCCGCGTCGATCATCCCGTGCAAATGGGCAGCCGCGGTTTCGATGTCGTAGTGCTTGTACTGCCCGGCCCGACTCTCCGCAGTCAACACTCCGCAGCGGTGGACCCGCGTGAAATCACCGTAGGGGAACTCGTATCGGCCCTTGGTGTTCTCACGAGCCTCGTCGTTGATCCCGAGGTACCACTTCGCGTACTCACCGATCCCGTGAGAAGCGATAAACTCGTTCTCTTCAGCCGCGGTCGGCTGATGTTCGCTCCATTCGTCGCGTTCGTCCCAGACGAACTTCCCGGATTGCACGAGCTCCTTCGCATGATCGAACGCTCTCTCGTTCAGCGTAACCGCCACGACGCTTCACCTCTACTTCTTAATATTCGGCAACGGACCGCCGCGATGTTGTAGACTGGGCGGACGATTCTGATGCGGCGCCAGCGGCGCTCCGCGCTCGGTTCCGCGTTCCTCGTGGAGCGCTTCATACGTCGCGATCCCTTCTTCTGCAACGAGCCGAGCGTGGCGTTCCGCCGTTTCCTCCGCCTCGCTCGTCGGCCAAAGCGCCCGCAGCTCTTTGGGGAGCGCCCGCTTGATCTGTGTCGACGGGACGGGCATACGGCGCTCGAGGACGCGGATGATCGCGCGCGTGAGACCCAGGTAGTCGAATCCGTCGTCGGCGGGGAGTTGCGCGCGGACGCGGGCGAGAAAGCCGGCGAGATCGTGGTCCGCCGCCGGTCGGCTGGGGTCCCATCCCTCGAAGAAGAGCCCGCGGACGAGCGCCGGCATCTCGGACGCGAAGCGGCCGCTTTGGCGGACCGTCATCTCATCGCGCAGCGCGTGTAGCACGGCGCGAAGCGCGCTGAGCGCCCGTTGTTCGTCCAGGCCGGTTTCTCTCATGACGTCCGCAAACCACTCGTGCGACTCCCGCACGGACGTGTCGAAGACGGTGATCGCCGGTTGCGCTGCGGACATCACACGCCGCCGAGATGCAGCCCGCTCGGCGTCGCAGTCCAGCCCGCCCGACGGATCCGGAACGCGGCCGCGACGAGCAAGACGCCGAAGGCGATCGCGTACGCGCCAATCAGCCAGGCCCATGCGACCAGCCCGGCTCCCGGCAAGAGCGCCATCCCGATCCCGAGCAGAATCGAGGCGACACCGGTCAGCCCGACCCAGAACTCGCCCTCGATGACGCGGCGGAGCCGGATCGCAAGAACGATCTCGAGGATGCCGGTGACGATGGCCCACGCGGCGATCGTGTACAGCCAAGCGAGTACGGCGATCCCTGGCCACAGCAACGTCAGGGCACCGACGAGGATCCCGAGGGTCCCCTCGAAGAGGAGCATCGGCCAAGTTTCGCCGTCGTGGCGGAAGCGCACGGCCTCGACGAGCGCGACGATTCCGTCGATCAACATGTAAGCACCGAAGAAAACGACGAGCACGAACAGCGTGATCCCCGGCATCAGAAACGCGATGATACCGAAGATGATGCTGAGCACGCCGCGCACCGCGACGATCCACCATTCACGCGCGAGGTGAGTGACCATCACAGGAAACCTTTCATCGTAGCGATTGTCAAAAGGCGCATTTGCGTCGTTATTCCCATCACGCAACGTCTCGCGCCGTGGTACTCCGAAACACTAGAAGTATCGAGCCCCTAGAACGGGATCGACCATATTTCGGGCCACTCGACTGTTCGCATCGCGACGGTGGTACGTCGATGCACTAGAGCGTACATACACCGTGATACAAAGCTCCGCGATTCGGCGCCGCCCACGGTGGTTACGATGATCGACGAAGGAGAGCGCAACGTGAGACAAATGAGAGTTCCGGACACCGATGTTGCGCAGGCCGCCGCAACACTTGCAGCCGGAGCATTGCAGGCGGCGGAGCCCGTCGAGATGTCGGAGGCAGGCAAACTCGGCGACTACGCGATGGACGTCTTCTGGCGCATCTACGACGCGATGCGCGTCGGTGTCGAAATCGAGACGGTTCCGGTGACCCTCCCAGACGAGAGCTGAACGGATCGCCATGCCGGTACTCATCGTCGCCAAGTTCGAGCACTTCTTCCGTGCCGTGGCCGAGTTGGATATCGACCGGGCGGACGTGAAGCGCTATACGGACTTCGTCAACGCGCGCATCGCCGATCTGCTCTATCGCGCACAGGGGGCAGCGAACGCGAACGTCCGCCAGATCATCGAGCCGCAGGACCTGCCGATCGCGGCCGGGCTCGAGCACTGCATGCAAGAGTTCCGCAAGCTCGACAAGGACATCGGGCTGCGGGATCTCATCGACGAGATCCTCGCGATTCCGCCGCTCGACTACCCGTTGAGCGAGGAAACGGAGCAGCGACTGCCGATGGTCGCCGGCGGGATCAGCGTCGCGTTGGCACGCGGGTTCAAGATCATCGACCCCAACGTGAAAAACCCACAGAGCGTGCAGTGGGAGCGCGCGACCCGCCTCTTCGAGCTGATCCTTTAGAAGGCGGCGACGGTCCCGTCACTGCGCGGATCTGCACCGCCTTCGAGCACCCCGTCGGCGCGACGGATGATCGCGCCGGCGTGACCGACGCTCTCGTCGAAATCGTCCAACAGCTCGACGTCGTGCCCGCGCGCACGCAGACCCTCAACGACCTCACGCGGGAAACGGCGCTCGAGCTTGAGGCTGTCCGACGCGGAACCCCACGTGCGCCCGAGGAGCCAGCGCGGGCTCGTGATCGCCGCCTGCGGTGATTGGCCGAACACGGCGCAGCGCGTGAAGACCGCCGCTTGCGTCTGCGGTTGTCCGTCGCCACCCATCGTCCCGTAGACCATGGTGCCACCGTCGCGGAAGCGCGCCAGGGCGGGATTGAGGGTGTGAAACGGTTTTTTGCCTGGCTTCAACACGTTGATGTGGCCCGGGTCTAGCGAGAACGAGCAGCCGCGGTTCTGCCACAGAATCCCCGTGTTCGGTAGGACGACGCCGCTGCCGAACTCGTGATAGATGCTTTGAATGAAGCTGACGCCGACGCCGTTCTCGTCGATCGTCCCCATCCAGATCGTATCGGAGGGAACGCGTCCCGCGCTCCACGGTCGCGCGCGTTCGCGCGAGATCGCCGCGACGTACGGCGCAAGGAACGTCTCGGTCAGGCACGATTGCGGATCGATCGTCATGTGATCGGGATCGGTAACGTAGCGGTCCCGCACCTCGAAGGCTTGTTTCGTCGCCTCGACGACGAGATGAACGTAGTCGACGCCGTCGACCGCGCACGCGCCGATGTCGAGCCGGTCGAGGATCCCAAGGATGATGAGCGAGATGAGCCCTTGCGTCGGCGGCGTCATGTTGTAGAGATCGCCGGTGCTATGCTCGAGGTGAAGCGGAACGACGCGCTGTGCATGGTACGCGCGCAGGTCGTCGAGCGTGATCGGACTTCCGACCGCGGCGAGGTCGGCAGCGATCTCGCGCGCGAGCTCGCCACGGTAGAAATCGTCGGCGCCGTTCGCGGCGACGCGCGCGAGTGTTTGCGCAAGCGCCGGCTGACGAAACAACGAGCCGGTCCGCGGTACGTCGCCGTTGACGAGGAACCGTTCTCGAAAGCCCGTCTGCGGCGCGACCTCGTCGAACTTGCGCCGCGTGTTCTCCGACTGTGACGCGGTGACCGGAATGCCGTGTTCGGCGTACGCGATCGCATCGTCGAGCAGCCGCCGCAGGGAGAGGCGACCGCCGATCTCGGCGGCGAGCTTCGCCGCGAGATCCCAGCCGGCAACCGTTCCCGCGACGGTGTTCGCGGCGAGCGGGCCACGGCCGGGGATCGCGGCGTAGCCTTCGCGCGCGTACCATTCCACCGAGACATTGCGACCAGCTGTGCCGGCGCCTTCGATGCCGACGACCGGGCGGCCCGGGACGGCGATCGTCCAGAACCCGTCGCCGCCGATGCCGTTCATGTGGGGGTAGACGACCGCGATCGTCGCCGCGGCGGCGATCATCGCTTCGACCGCGTTCCCGCCTTCGCGCAGGACCGAGAGGGCCGACTGCGCAGGCAAAGCATGCGGCGCGACGGCCATCCCGCGCACCGCTCGAATCGTGTTGAGCATCGACTTTCTAGCAAACCCCGCGAGCTTGAACGCTCCGCAGGTTCACCAGGACGCCTTCGTTATGCCTGCGACAGGACAGGCGCGGCGTGCGGTTCGCGTTCCGCGACCGGCTCCAGGGGCGATGCGAGCCAGGCGCGGCGAGCCGGCTTCAGGACGAACTGCGCGAGGAACGCCGTCGCGACGTCCATCGCGATGATCACCTCGAAGACCGGAATCCACGAGTGCGTCGCGTCGTGGAGCAGCGCGGCGAGCGGACCGCCGAGGACCGAGCCGATGCCGAACGCGACGTAGAGAATCCCGTAGTTCGTCGTCGCGTGGCGCGTCCCGAACGTATCGGTCAGCGTGGCCGGGAAGAGCGAGAAGATCTCGCCCCACCCGAGGAACACGACCCCGGACATCAGCACGAACGCGGTCGGGTCGTTGCGGGTGAAGAGCCACGCGACCACCGCCGCACCCTCGAGCGAGAACGCGAGGAACATCGTCGTCTCACGACCGATGCGATCCGAGACCCAGCCGAAGAACGGGCGCGTGAAGCCGTTGGTGATGCGGTCGATCGAGAGCGCGAGCGGAAGTGCAGCGACCCCGAACACGAGGACGCTGCCCATCCCAAAGTCCTTCGTGAACGCGCCCATCTGCGAGATGACCATCAGGCCGGTGGTGCACATCATCGTCATCATCGCGAACATGAGCCAGAAGATCGGCGTCTTGACCATCTCGGCCGGCGTGTAGTCGCGCACGCTTTCGCGATTCGCGGTCGTCTTCGTGTTCGTAGCGAGCTGCGCGCGCAGCGCCTCGCCCGGCCGGCGCAGCCCAAGCGCCGCGACGATACCGATGGCGCCGAGGATGATCCCGAACTCGAGCAGCGCGTGGCGGTATCCGGACGCTGCGACGATGCCGGAGATCGGAATCGTGGTGAGGATCGCACCGGAACCGTAACCGGCGGCAGCGAGTCCCGTGGCGAGCCCGCGTTTGTCAGGGAACCACTGCACCATGTGTCCGACGACGCCGACGTAGATGATCCCCGTCCCGATGCCGCCGAGGATTCCGTAGGCGAAGTAGAGCTGCGCGACGTTTGCGGCGTACGCGCTGAGAATCCAGCTGAGTCCCGTGAGCGCGGCGCCGGTCGCGAGGAGAGCGCGCGTCCCGAACTTCTCGATCAGCCACCCTTGGAACGGCGAGAGAAACGCCTGCAGCATCACCAAGAGAGAGAACGTGACCTGCAACGCAGGCAGGCTCACGCCGAGCGCGGCCGTCATCGGTTTCGTGAACAACGCCCACACGTATTGTGGGCTGGAAATCGCCATCATGCAGACGACGCCGAGGGCAAGTTGGAACCAGCGATTCTTCATGCCCGTGCAGCATACGTGCGATCACACACGTAATGCATTCCACACGTCAAACGAGATGACGCATCTCGTTTTGACATGTGGACCATTACGGGGCGGCGACTTCAAGTCGCTCGCCCCGCCGAAGCGATCAGTGACCGTGGCCGCCGCCGCCGCCGCCGTGGCCGCCGCCACCGAAGTGACCACCACCGCCGAAGTGCCCACCGCCGCCAACGTGCGCACCACCGCCGAAGTGCTCACCACCGCCAAAGTGGTCACCACCATGGAAGCGCTCACCGCCGAAGCGTTCACCGCCGAAGCGCTCGCGTGGAACAAATTCATGCCCCCCGCCGACGAAGAAGCGGTCGTCTCGATGCCACCATCCGCCGTCTCCGAAGAAGAATCCGAGGTCGACGGACGGCCCGTAGTAGTACCACGGATGTCCGTCATAATACGGAACGTCCGCATAGAACGTGTAGGGCGTGTCGATCTCATACGCTGCGAAATACGACCCGTCGTTTTCCCCGAGGATGCTCACCACCATCCCCGACGCAAGCGTGATCCCGGTCGGGTTGATGATGGTCCCTTGGTGAAGCTGAACGTTGTCGACGAAGCCTCGGTCGTCACGCACGGCGAGGTCGTAGGCTCCATTGAAGCTGATAATGCGGCCGTGGACTGCTTCGTCGCCGGTGGCATACGACGGCACCGGCGCCGGCTGCGCGTAGCTCGGAACGTCTTGCGCCAAGGCAGGCAGCGGAGCCATGAGCGCGAGCGCCGCGAGCAGTCCGACGGCGCGAGTAAAATTGGTCATTGCACTCTTAAGAACAGCACTGGGCGCTGTAAGGGTGCTGAGAAACTTTTCTGATACTCGGCGGTGAGACGCCCTCAGCGCGCGGTAAGCGCGAATCGCACCGATCTCGTGCTGCTGTGTCCGGCGGCAGGCCGCGCCGTGACGAGATACGTTCCGAGCGTCGGCGTCGCGAGCGTCAGCGTAACGGACGCCTTCCCGTCACGTACGTCGACGTCGTACGCGTTCTCGTCGACGCGGTGGACCGTGTCGGGTTGCTCCGACGGTGCGAAATCACAATGTAGGCTCGCGCATGAGAAGCGAATCCGCTCGACGGCGCCCGCGACGCGAACGACGAGCTGCTGCCGGAACTCGGTCAGATACACCCGTGCCGCCGGCGCGACATATGCGTGCGCGCTCTGCGGCGTCCCGGAGACGACGGTGAGGCGCACGGCTGCAGCGGCGGCGATGACCTGGGCGAGCTGCATACGACGGAGCGTACTCGTGCCGGAGCGTCGAAATCCCCTGCATGCACGTCGAAGCGCAGCGCCTCATCGCCGCCATGCACCTGCAGCCCCATCCGGAAGGGGGCTGGTACCGTGAGACGTACCGCAGCGCGGAGCGCGTGACGACGGCGCGTGGGATGACGCGCAGCGCGACAACGGCGATCTACTTTCTGCTCACCAGCGACGGCTTCTCCGCCTTCCACCGGCTCGCGTCGGACGAGACGTGGCACTTCTACCGCGGCGACCCGGTGGTGATCGAGGTGATCGGCGCCGACGGCCGCTACGAACAGCGCAACCTGGGCATGGGGGACATCCTGCAGACCACGATCGTCGCCGGCGCGCATTTCGCGGCGCACATCGACGCACCCGACGGCTTCGCGCTCGTCGGGTGCGACGTCTCGCCCGGCTTCGAGTTTGCGGATTTTCAGCTCACCACGCGCTCGATGCTTACCGCGGCCTACCCGCAGTTCGGACCGCTCATCGCGCGCTACACGCGCTGACCGTCAGGCCGGGACCGCGGCCGACAGCGAGCCACGCACGCCGACGAGCGCTTGCGCGACGTGCGCGAGGCGTTCACCCTGCCAGCGCGCCGCTTGCAGCACCGCGTCGTCGACCTTGCCGTCGTTGCCCTGTGTGTTGCTCGTCCCGTACGGGTTGCCGCCGGCCTGGAAGATGACCGGATTGGTGTAGCCGGTCGGAACGATGACCGCGCCCCAATGATAGAAGACGTTGTTGATCGCGAGGATCGTCGACTCTTGACCGCCGTGCGGATTCATCGCACCGCTGAACGAGGTCGCCGCCTTGTTGGCAAGTCCGCCCTTTTGCCACAGCGGTCCGGTCGTGTCGATGAACTGCTTGAGCTGCGCCGCCGGACCGCCGTACCGGGTCGGCGAGCCGAACGCGAACCCGTCGGCCCATTCGAGATCGTCGAGCGTTGCTTGCGGAACGTGTTGCGTCGCAATGCGGTGGTCTTGCCACGCTTTCTGCGTCGCAATCACCTCTTCGGGTGCGAGCTCGCGTACCTTACACAAGCGCGTCTGCGCGCCGGCAGCTTTCGCGCCTTCTTCAACAGCTTGCGCGAGCCGGAATAT
>CAZABL010000065.1:0-22924 GCA_964483365.1 uncultured bacterium | reverse complement strand
CCGTTCGTGCCGAACTCGGTGCCGATCTGCGCCGCCGCGCGCAACATCCGGCCGGCCACCTCATCGCCGGCGCTGGCGGCGAAATCACTGAGATGCGCCGCGTGCTGGACCGGCACGACGAGGACGTGGACCGGTGCTTGTGGGTTTGCGTCGTGGAATGCGACGACGTGATCGTCGCGCAGCACTTCGCGCGCTTGGATCTCTCGTCGCACGATCCGGCAGAACAGACAGTTCGGGTCTTGCATGGTCCCCGGCTTTCAGTGACTGCGAACTTGGAACTGCCAGCGGCGGCGCTGCGTGTTGCCGGCGTTGTCGGCGACGGTGACGACGACCGTCACCGTTCCGTCGGCGAGCGCGACGCTCGGCGTGTAGGTGATGAACGTGTCGGTGCGCGTCGACGCTGCGGTGACGTCGAGCCCGTTGACCTCGATGTGCGCGCTCGACACGTTGATCCCGGCGTCGGCCGGAGAACGGTAGGTCGCGTAGATCGAGGGCCGCGTATTGTTGACGGTGTCGCCGCCGGCCGGCGCGATCTCGACGATCTGCGGCGGCGTCGTCGTGACGGCGACGAGTTGCGTCGCCTCGGCGCGCGGTGCCGTGGACGAGCCGACGGTCAGGTGCCCGTACACGGTCGTGCGACCGAAGTTTACGCCGGCGGGGACTGTGTAGCGTGCGCTGTACGTCCCGGGCGGTTGTCCCTCGGTCATCGGCAGACCCGTCACGTAGGTCCCGATGTCGAAGCTCGCCTTTCCGCCCGGCGTCCCCTTCAGCGTAACGGTGAACGCGTCGCCGGCCTTGAGGGGACCGCGCGCATCAACCGTCACGCCGGTGATCTGCGCGGTGCCCGACGGCTGCGGCGTCGACGGCATCGGCCGTGACGCGAGGATCTGACGCTTTTCCATCGTGTCGGGGTTCAGGCGCACGGTGACGCTGTCGCCGACTTTGAGATCCGAGATCTGCGCGGGCTGCGCGTTGAGCGTGATGACCGTCGATTTGTCGGGCTGCACGATGTAGCCGCTCTGCAGCACGAACGCGCTCGGCGAAACGGCGGCGATCGTGCCGGCCTTCGAGGCGTAGCGGTCGACGATGCGATCGACGCGACCGTCGGGCCGCAAGATGATCGAGACGGCGTCGCCGACGTGCACGTCGGCGAGCGACGCCGCAACTTCGGTTCGCGTGACGACGTCCTGCACGACGATCTTCGCGTCGGAGGTGATCGCAATCGTGCGCGTGCTCGCGGCGCGACTGACGGTGATCGACTCGGGCGCGGAGTTGAGATCGACCGCGCTCACCTGACCGACGACCTGCATCGAGCCCGACGGACTGTGTTGCTCGAGCCCGGGTGTGCGTCCAACGACGGTCGAGATGACTTGGACCTGCGCAGCTTTCGGATCGTAGCTGACCTGCGCGCCGAGCGAGTCGGCGACGAAGCGCAGCGGGACGTATGTCGCGCCGTCGATCGTCTGTGCCGGGGCATCCATCGTCACCGTGCGCGTGTCGATCGACGCGCGATTCGAGCCGACCGTGATCCCGATCCGCTTCGAGGGCGCCGACGCGACGATCTCCGTGCCCTCGCGCGCGATCCCGATCCCCAGCGCGCTGTAGATCCGTACGACCGGAACCATCAGCCGCCCGGAGACCACGCGCGGAGCGGGGTCGCGCGGCAGCTCTTCGCCGTTGACGATGATCGCGATCGCGCGAACCGGCGCTTCTTCGTTCTTCGGCGGCGGTGCGGCGGCCGCGAACTCGGGAAGCGCCGACGCCAGCGCGAGCGCCGCGCATAGCACGACGACGGGGCGAGCTGACCGGATCAGGAGCATACCACCTCGCGAAACACCGCGGCGGTCTCCGCCGCGAACCGATCCCACGTATACGCGCGCAAGACGACGGCGCCCTCGGCGGCGCGCTCACGCGAACGCCCGGGATCGTGCACGATCGAGCGGAGGAGCGACGCGAGCGTGCCGGCATCACCCGGCGCGAACGTCGCCGCAAACGGCGCGACGATCGCCGGCACCGAGGTCGTCGTCGCGACGACCGGCGTCCCCGCGACCGCGGCCTCGAGCGCGGGGATCCCGAAGCCTTCGGCGAGCGACGGCTGGACGTATGCGAGCGCACCACGATACCGGCGCGCGAGCGTCGCGTCGTCGACCTGGTCGAGGAACGTGATCGTCCCGGCGGCGCGCGCGTAGCGCGCGCATACGTCCGGCTCATCGGGGCCGGTGAGGACGAGGTCGAGCGGGACGTCGCCGAGCGCGTGCCACGCCGCGTACAGCGTCTCCAAGCCTTTGTGCGGCTTGTGGTTTCCCGCGTAGAAGAGATACGGTCGTTGCGCTTCCCAGGGCACCGCGTTCGGGACGGCGTCGCCGTACCCCAAGGGGACGACGCGCAGCCGTTCGGGTCGCACTCCGAGCATCGTGACGCAATCGTCGGCGACGCGCTGATCGCTGACGAGCACGCGTGCCGCGCTGCGGTACAGCGGGATCGCGACGAGCCGCCAATATGCAGCAGTCAGTGGCGAGAACTGCTCGGGAAAGCGCAGGTGGAGCAGATCGTGCACCATCGCGGTGTACGGGCGCGGCACGAGCGGCGGCGCTTCGAGATACGGCAGGTGCACGAGCGCGGCGCGTGCGGCGCGCAGCGCGAGCGGGAGCGTAACGATGGGCGCGTCGATCGGCACGAGCGCGAGGTCCGGTGCGACGCGGGGAAGGCGTTCGAGCAGCGCGCGCGCATAGGCGCGCATTCCGACTGACGCACGCGCCGTCGGCCGCGATGCAATCGCGACGCGCGTCACGCGATCAGCTCGCGATAGATGTTCGCCGTCTCGCGGACCGTACGTTCCCACGTCAGGTACGCCGTCGCTTCGCGTCCGCGCTCGGCGCGCACGTGCGCACTCTCCGGCTCGTCGAGCACGCCCTCGATCATCGCGCGCAGCGTTTCCGCGTCGCCGGCCGGGAACAGCTCGACGTGCGCACGCAGCACCGACGGCGTCGCTTCTGCGGTCGCGAGCACCGGCGTCCCGGCGCGCAGCGCCTCGAGCGCCGGCAAACCAAACCCTTCGCGCAACGCCGGATGCACGTACGCCGCCGCGCTGCGGTAGAAACGCCAGAGGTCCTCGTCGCTGCGCTTGCCGAGGAAGATCAGCTCGCCGTTCGCGCGCCGCGTACCGGCAAACGCGGGCTCGACGTCGCCGGTCAACAGCAGATCGACGGCGTACCGCTCGGGCAGCGAAGCCCAAGCGCGCACCAGCGTCGGCAAATCTTTGTGCGGGCGATGGTTCCCGGCGTAGAACAAGAACGGACGCGGCCGCACCAGCGGCGTGGGCAGCGGCTCCGGTGTGTCGACGCCGAGCGGAACGACGCGCACCCGCGTCGGCTCGACGCCGACATAGCGCGCGAGCAGCACGATCGTCGCTTCGTCGTCGGTGAGCACCGCGCGCGCACCGCGCAGCACTGGGCCGACGACGTGCCGCCAGTACGGACCGACCTTCTTCTTCGCATACTGCGGAAACTCGAGGTCGATCACGTCGTGGACCGTCACGACGTACGGTGCGGGGATGACGCGCGGGACGTACGGCGTGGGGATGTGCACGAGCCGCGGGCGCAGGCGCGCGACCGTGACAGGGAGTCCGACCTGTTCGGCGAGATCGAAATTGTCGCCGCTTCCGAACTCGGCGAGCACGAGATCGGGTGCGACCCGCGGCAGCAGACGCCGCAGCATCCGCACGTACTGGAGCATCCCAACCGACGTATGGGACGTTTCACGCACGTCCAAGGCGATGTCCGGGCGGCGCGTCACGGTCGTCAGCGGTTGCGCAGCGCTTTGGCGCGCACGACGACGCGGTACCGTGCGCTCTCCCACGCGACGACCAAGCCGCGCCAACCGTCACGCCAACCGCCGTAGCGCAGGATCGACCACGCGAAGCGAACCGGGAAGAGCAGCACCTCGCGCGCCAGCGCGCGGCGCGACGGTACGAGTGCCGCCGCCTCGATCGTCGTGTAGCGGTCGAGCTTCGCGCGCTGCGAGGCGAGCGTCGGATACGAGTCGTGGACGATCCTTCCCGGCAACTCGCCGAGCCGGCCACCGACGACCCAGTGCTCGTGCAGATCGGCCTCGCCGGCGACGCTGTTTGCCTCGACGCGAGCGCGATCGGTGCGAAACAGACGCACGAGGCGCTCGCTCGACCATCCGGCGGTGTGGACCGGCACGCCGCACAGCGCAGTCGCACGACGCAGCCGGTATCCCGCGACGTCACCAGGCGCGGTGAGGATCGCGTCGCGCAACGTCTCGTCGAGCAGCTCGTCTGCGTCGAGCATCAACGCCCACGGCGTCTCGACGCAGCTGAGCGCAAAGCGGCGCGCGTCGACGAAGCCGTTCCACGTGCGCGTGACGACCGTCGCGCCGCGCTCACGCGCGACGGCTACCGTCTCGTCGCCCGACTCCGCATCGAGGACGAAGACGCGCGCACCAGCCGGAAGCCGGTCGAGCATCGCGGGGAGCCGCCGTGCCTCGTCACGCGCGAGGACGACGACGGTGATCTCGTCGGGCTTCAGCGCCGCACGAGCGCAGCGCCGTCCTCGCCGGCTGCACGCGAGCCCGCGTGTTCGATCGCCGCCCCGATCCAGTCACGGTAGAGCGGCGAGGGACGGTTCGGCCGGCTCTTGTACTCCGGGTGCGCCTGCGTGCCGAGGAACCACGGGTGGATGTTCTGCGGCAACTCGATCACCTCGACGAGCGAGGTCTTCGGCCCGACCGGGTGGTGGCCGCTAAAGCGCATGCGGTGCTCTTCGAAGAGCGGCTTGTAGCGATTGTTGAACTCGTAGCGATGGCGATGACGCTCGCTGATGTGCAGCGCGCCGTACGCGCCCGCGGCGAGCGAGTCGGGTTCGAGGTCGCATTCGTACGCGCCGAGCCGCATCGTCCCACCCTTGAGGTCGAGGTTGCGCTGCTCGGGGATGAAGTCGATCACCGGATCCGGCGTCGCCTCGTCGACCTCGCTGGTCATCGCGTCGGAAAGGCCGCAGACGTTGCGCGCAAACTCGACGCAAGCGAGCTGCATCCCAAAGCAAATCCCTAAGAACGGAATGCGATTCTCGCGCACGTGCTGGATCGCGAGCAGCTTCCCCTTGACGCCGCGCGCGCCGAACCCGGGTGCGACAAGCACGCCGTCGACGTCCTCGAGCGCCGAGAGCCCTTCGGCTTCGATGCGCTCCGAGTCGATGCGCACGACCTCGACGGCGACATCGTGATAGATCCCGGCGTGCGCGATCGCCTCGGTGATCGAGATGTAGGCATCCTTGAGCTCGACGTACTTGCCGACCAGGGCGACCCGCACGCGTGAGGACGGGCTCTGGATGCGCTCGACGATCGCGCTCCAGTCCTCGAGCTCGGGCGGCGTCGTCTCCAGACCGAGCTTGCGGATCGCGATCTCGGCGAGCCCTTCGGCTTCGAGGTTGAGCGGGACGCTGTAGATCGTCGCCGCGTCGCCGTTCTGCACGACGCTCCCGGCGGAGACGTCGCAGAACAGTGCGATCTTCTCCTTGAGGTCGACCGGGATCGGGCGCGAGGAGCCCGTACGCACGACGATCGCGTCGGGCGTAATCCCGATCGCGCGCAGCTCACGCACGGAGTGCTGTGTCGGCTTGGTCTTGAGCTCATCGGCAGCGCCCAGGTGCGGGAGCAACGTGAGGTGGACGAACATCACGTTCTCGTCGCCGACGCCGTGGCGCACTTGACGGATCGCTTCGAGGAATGGTAGCGACTCAATATCGCCGACGGTTCCACCGACCTCGACGATGCAGACCTCGGCACCGCTGCGCTCGGCGACGCGCAGCACGTGCGCCTTGATCTCGTTGGTGATGTGCGGGATCACTTGAACCGTCGCGCCCAAGTAGTCGCCGCGCCGCTCTTTCTCGATGACCGACTTGTAGATCTGGCCGGTCGTCACGTTGTTGTCGCGGGTGAGCGACTCGTCGATGAAGCGCTCGTAGTGACCCAAGTCCAGGTCGGTCTCGGCGCCGTCCTCGGTGACGAAGACCTCACCGTGCTGGTACGGGTTCATCGTTCCGGCGTCGACGTTGATGTACGGGTCGAGCTTTTGGATCGACACCGACACACCGCGGCTCTTGAGGAGCCTCCCCAACGAGGCGGCGGTTATCCCTTTACCGAGCGAACTTACGACGCCGCCGGTAAAGAAAATGAACTTCGCCATGGGGGATGCTCCGCTTCTCCGGCCGACCGCCCGGGACCCGCCCCCGCGCCGGCAGAGCGCTCGCCTTCTTACTTCAAAACGTGAGCAGGCCTCATTTAGGCGGAATCCGGGAGCAGGACGGTCATCACCGCCGCATCGTCCTGGTGCGAGCGATGATAGAGGATGCGCGAGGCGATCCGGCTTGCGCTTTCGCCGTCGAACGTCGGCAGTGCGGTCACGACGTCCTTGAGTCTCTGTAACCCCCCGATGAGGTCGGCGTGCGTTTCGATCAGCCCATCCGTGTAGAGCACGATGCCGCTCCCCGGGGCAAGGTGCACGTCGGCGCCGAGCGGCTCGTACGCGACGCCGATTCCCAGCGGGAAGCCGTGCGGGCCCAGTTCTGCGACCGTGCCGTTCGGGTCGCGCAGGAGCACCGGCGGGTGTCCTGCGTTCGCGTAGCTCATCACGTGCGTCCTTACGTCCAAGACGGCGAGCAGCGCGGTGACGTGAACGTCGCCACGGTGCGTCAGGAGGTGCCGGTTCGCGCGCTTGAGGGCTCCAAGCGGGGTTTCGCCCTCGAGCAAACCGCCGCGCATCACTTGCCGCATCTCACCCATGACGATCGCGGCCCGGGTCCCGTGCCCGGCGACGTCTCCCACGGCGAACGCAAGACGATTCGCGTCGATCTCGAAAGCGTCGTACCAATCGCCGCCGATACGTGAAGCACTTTCCGCCGGTTGATAATAAGTCGAGATGACGAGGTCGTCGATGACCGGCACGTCGGTCGGGAGGAGCACGCGCTGCAGCTCGTTGGCCAATTCCCGTTGCGACTCGTAGGCCTCCGCATTCTGAATCGCGGTCGAGGCTCGCGCCGCAAGTTCTTGCGCGACGGCGAGATCGTTCTCGTCGTAGCGACGCGTGTTGTCGGCGAACGCGAGCGTCAGGACGCCGATCGTCGCCCCACCGGCGATCATCGGGACGATCAAAACCGATTGTGCAGGCGCGTCGCGAAAGAGACGCGGGTCCTCGCCGTACGCCACGAGCTGCCGCTCGAGTCCTGCCGGAAGGCCTTGGATGATTTCCCCCTCCCCGGTCCGCAGAGCTCGTCCCGGGCCGAACTCAGGATGGAGCACCAGCATGGGATGTCGCGCGAGGAGTTCGCGGATCCACATGGCGCGCGGCGGCTGCACTTCGGCGGAGGCGACCGAATGAAGACGACGGTCCACGACGAGCGAGACATCGCAAAAATCCGCGAGATCGGGGACGGCAAGCGCGGCGATCTTCCGTACCGTCGTGCTGGGGTCGAGAGACGAGGTCAGCGCCTTTGTGGCTGCGGAGAGAAAGCGCTGCGTGCTTTCGAGCCGCTTGCGCTCATGGATGTCGACGATCGTGCCGTACCAACGCGCGTTGCCGCGCTGGGTGTCACGCCGACCCACCGCGGTCAAGAGGTGCCAGCGATACGAACCGTCTCGCGAACGAATCCGAAGTTCAGCGCTGAACTGCTCGCCCGTCTCGACCTCGCGCTGCCACGATCGAGCGAGTCGTGCGTAGTCATCCGGATGCTGTGCTGACCTCCAAGCATCGGACACGTTGCCGTCGGCTCTCGCGCCGGTAAGCTCTGCCCAGCGCTCGTTCAGGTACTCGACGACTCCGCCGGAACGTGCGACGAAGACGATCGTCGGCAACGCCTCGAGAATGCCGTGCTCGTCCGCTCGGAGAGCTTCGTCCGAATGAGACATATCGCACCCTTCAGGTCCGGCGACTTGCACATGTGCTTTTCTCTTCTGCACGCAACCGGTGGGTGAAGGTTCGGGTAGTTATTGAGAAAAGCCCGCGACTGGAGCAAGTTATGGGCACGCAAGAGCACATTGCGCGCGTCAACTCGGCGGGAGACGTGTCATACACCGTCGCCGAGATTCTCGTCGCACTCGGTATCGCGCCGAACGAGAACGCTGCCGAGGGTCTGATGCACGACGGGCGCGTTCGCCTCAATGACGTCCTGATCGTGACGCCGTTCGCGCTATGGCCCGACGGCCGGCAAAAGCTGAGCCTCAACGGCCGTCGTTGCGTGCGCTGAGAGTTTGAGGTTACGTCATGACGACCGACCGCCGCGTCTCGGGCACGAGCGCGACGACGAATCGGTCGAGGTCGGCGTAGTCACGCACCGTCTCGATACCCGCGTCGGGAAGGACCGCTCGCACGAGCTCCTCGAGAGCGCGCGCGTTCGCAGGTCCCGCTTCAAAGAGCGCGATGCCGCGCGGGGCAATGAGGGCCGGTACGCGCTGCAAGAGTCTCCGGTAGAGTGCCAGTCCGTCGTTCCCGCCGTCCAACGCAAGCCGGGGCTCGAACGAGACGGGGTTGGGTGAGGCAGCGATCTCGCTGGTCGGGACGTACGGCAAATTCGCGATCAGGCAGTCGAACGGCGCGTAGCGCAGGAGCGGTTCGGCGAGGTCGCCGTGCACAAACGTCACGTGCTGCGAGACGTGGTTGCGAGCCGCGTTCCCGCGCGCGACCGAGAGAGCTTCTTGCGAGATGTCGCCGGCGTAGACGTTGAGGTTCGGCAACTCGCAGGCGAGCGTCACCGCAAGTGCGCCGCTCCCCGTCCCGATGTCGGCCGCACTTCCGGCACTACGACCGATCGCGTCGAGGTGACGCACCGCCCACTCGATAAGCAGCTCGCTCTCGGGACGCGGGACGAGCACGCGTTCGTCTACGGAGAACATCCGTCCGTAGAAGCCTGCCTCACCGGTGACGTACGGCAGCGGCTCGCCGCGTTCGCGCCGCGCGACCAACTCCTCGAAGCGCGCCGCGACGTCGCTCGAGAGTTCCCGCTCGCGGTGCGCGATCATCTCTTGGCGCGAGACGCCACCGGCGTGCGCAAGCAAGAACGCGGCGTCAAGGCGTCCCGTCCCGCCGACGGGCTCCAAGCGGACGGCCGCGTCCCGCATCGCCTCGCCGATCGTCACGCGGCAGAGGTCTCCCCCGCGAGCAGGCGCGCCTTCTCGTCCTTTTGCAGCTCCACGACGAGCTTCTCCATGTCGCCGTCGAGGATCGCCTTGATGTTTTGGAAGTTCTGGTTGATGCGGTGGTCGGTGATGCGGTCCTGCGGATAGTTGTAGGTGCGGATCTTCTCGCTGCGGTCGCCGGTGCCGACCTGGCTGCGCCGCAGCGCACCTTCAGCTTCTTCGCGCTCGCGGCGCTGGCGCTCGGCGAGCTGCGCGCGCAGCATCCCCATCGCGCGCTCGCGATTCTGCAGCTGCGACCGCTCCTCGCTGCACGAGACGACGATCCCCGTCGGCTTATGCGTGATGCGGATCGCCGACTCGGTCTTGTTGACGTGCTGGCCACCCGCGCCTGACGCCTTGTAGGTATCGATCTCCAGGTCCGTCGAGCGGATCTCGATCGACGCGTCTTCCTCGACCTCCGGCAGCACGGCAACGGTCGCCGTCGAGGTGTGGATGCGGCCCGCCGCTTCGGTCGCGGGGACGCGCTGCACGCGGTGGACGCCCGACTCGTACTTGAACCAGCGGTACGGTTCGTTGCCTTTGATCGCGACGACGACTTCCTTGTAGCCGCCGGCTTCGTTCTCGCTCTCGCTGAGCAGCTCAACCCGCATCTTGCGCGACTCGGCGAAGCGCGTGTACATCCGCAACAGATCACCGGCAAAAATTCCGGCCTCGTCGCCGCCCGCGCCGGCGCGGATCTCGACGTAGATGTCCTTGTCGTCGTTCGGGTCGCGCGGCAGCATCAGCTCTTGGAGCTGGGCCTCGAGCGCGATGCGGCGCTCGCGCAGCGCCGGCGCCTCGTCCTCAGCGAGCGCGGAGAGCTCGGGATCGCTTTTGTCGGCGCGCAGCGCCTCGTTTTCCTCGGTCTCGGCGAGCAGTCGCTTGTACGCGCGAAACGTCGCGACCGTCTCCTCGATCGAGGAGCGCTCTTTCATCAGCGCGGTAAAGCGCGACTGATCGAAGCCCCCGCTCGTGTCCGTGAGGGCGGCGTCAATCTCGTCAAAGCGTTTGGAGAGTGTCTCCAGGCGGTCGGTGTATTGCATGTGCTGAGCTCGCCAAAGCGAGAATGAAAGAAGCGCGCCGCAGGACGGGCGCGCTTCCGCGAATCAGGACGGAGCGGCTAAGCGGACGCCGTGACGCCTTCCTGGTCAGACTGCTTCTGACGCTTGCGGGCCGCGGCTTCCGACTTCTTCTTCTCGGCGAGCGCGACGCGCTGGTTGAACTTGTCGACGCGGCCGGCGGTGTCGAGGAACTTCTGCTGGCCGGTCCACAAGGGGTGGCAATTGGAGCAGACTTCGACCGAGATCGTGGGCGTCGTCGAACCGGTGGTAAACTGGGCACCGCAGGCGCAGGTGACCTTCGCCTCCGGATACCATTTGGGGTGACCCTGGGTCTTCACAGCCTTCCTATTCTATCACCGGGCGCAAGAGGCCCCGGGGATCGCTCCCCGGGGCCCCGTCTGCTTGCTAGACGCCGACGACGGCCGTGATGAGGTGCCGCGCGAATGGCACACCGATCCCGGTCACGAGGTCGTACCCGGTCCCGGCCGTGTAGCCGGGCGCCGGGGTCGGCTTCGGCCCGGGCGGGCACGAGCCGTTCAGGCTGCATCCGACCAGCGCGTTGTTTCCGAAGGTGACGTCGTAGAACGTCTGCGGGTAGAGCGTCGCGTTGTTGTAGATCTTGTAGAAGTACGGCGCGGCGTTCCCGAGGCGGTAGGGCTTGGGCCCCGTGCCCTTTGCGACGCACGCGGGCGTCTGCCGGCAGGCGTCGAGGACGAGCGCCCACATCGCGGCCATCTGCGGTGCCGCGACGGAGGTTCCGCCGTAGATCGAGACGTGCGAGGTCCCACCGAAGGGCGTGTTGAGGACGGTGGCAACACCCGAGTAGGGATCGCCCATCAAGGAGACGTCCGGCTGATTCCGGCCCGACGATTTCACCCCGGGGCCCGTCTGCCAGACGGGCGCGGGGACGATCGTTGAGACGCCGCCACCGCTTGCGCCGCCGCTCGCCGTCTGCTGACCCCACGCGGTAATTGCGCCGACAAGCTGACCGGCGTTGTTGAGCGGCGCGAAGACACCGCCAACCGACGTGACGTTCTGATCACCACCCGGATATGAGACGCACGGCGTGTTCTCGAGCGAGATGGAGTAGGGTGCGCACGTGATCGACCCTTGATCGCCGGACGAAGCGAAGACCGCGACGCCCTCGACGGCGAGTGCGGCGAATTCAGCGGTGAACAGTGTGGTCGGATCGTACCCGTTGGCGCCGTTCGTCACCTCAAACGAGTTGAGGATCTCCGGCCCGCCGTAGCTCAATGAGAGGACGTCGGGTCCCGTACTGCCGCCGTTGTTGTCGGCGATCGCCTGCTGGATCTCATCGTCCGCTTCGGCGAGACCTTGATATGCGTAGCCGAGACCGTTCGGCTGCTGCGGGCAGCTCGAGACGGCCGGGTTGTTGCATTCGACCGGAACGTACGTGAGGTAATAGAGGATGTTGGCATCCTTCGCGAGCGAGATCTGCTCGGTGTCGATCTGCGTCTCGCCGTCTTCCGGATTGCAGGTCGCGCTTGGCGATTCGGCGGCCGGAAATTGCGGATTGCTGCTGGTCCGGCACGGCGCGGTGACCGGCGGCGGCGTCGCCGTCGGTGAGCTCGAGGCGTTCGCCGCGGCGGACGACGTCCCGACACGGACTGTCAGGTTTGCCTTCCCGGTCCAGTTGAACGTATTCTTGAAGACCGTGAAATCAGCCGGTACGATCGGCCCGGTGCCAATCACGCCGACGTTGATGCCGTTGCCGGTGAAGCCCGCGTTGTACGCGCCGTTATAATCGAACGCTGCGGCGATTTGCTGTGGCGTGGCGCCCCCGATCGAGCTCTGCGTCGGCCCGCCGAGGCCCGGAACGTACTGCAGGTGCATCGCCTGCGGGTCGCTGATGATCCCCGCGACCGACGTCACCGGGAGCGGTTTGGCGAAGTGGATCGCGGTCGACGCCGGGGCGACGATCTGATGACCTTCCGTCGTCGTGTAGAACGAGAACGTCGTCCCGAGCGCCTGTTCGAACGCGGTGCGCGGACCCGCGACGGTGAGCGCAAGCCGTTGCGGATACCCGCCGACACGCAATCCGTACGACGCGAAGTAATCGGCGACGGCCTGGTAGTCTGACGCGCTCGCGCCGAACTGATCGCCGATCTGGCTCGCGGTGAGGAATTGACGGTAGCGGCCGTCGTTAGCGTCGCTGACGCCGCGCGCGTAGTCTTGCAGCGCCTGCGCGTTGCGCAGGTTGACGACGACGTGCACCACGAGCCCGTCGACGGACGTCGCGGGCGCGCCTTTGACCGCCGTCGAGAACTTCGCAGGTGCGACGAGGGTCTGCACCATCGAGGCGCTGCTCGGGTTCGTGAGGCCACCGGTGGGCGCCGACGCGGTCGGGATGGCGTGGGAACCACCGCCACCGCCGCATGCTGCGAGTGAGGCGATCGCGCCGAGCGCCGCAATTCGGCGCGTCACTGTGAGCGCTGACATCACTTGGTGCCTCCGAAGGTGCGGACCGTCGTCAGGGAACGCATCGCCTGTTGATGGACGAGGTGTTGGACCTTTGCAAGCAAGAGCGAGGAAGGCACGAGGGTGCCCGGTGTGACGGACTGCGTTGCACGCGACGTCGACGACGCCGTCGTCGTCTGCAACGAGAGCGTCTCGGTGTAGGAGATCACCTCGGCCGGTACCGTCGCGGAGTTGGCCGGGAACAGGCGGGGCGCGGGTCCTTGTGCAGCGCTGTAATCGTAGAACGTTTGCAGCGTGTCGTTGACGATCGCGCAGACCGTACCCGGACCGGCGACGTCATACGAGGTCGTCGTCTTCGTCTCGAGCGTCCCGTAGACGGCGTCGGCGGTCGTGAACGTTTGCACGACCTTGTTCGCAAGTGCGTATAGCAGCTTGGGGGTGCACGTCGGATCGAGTGCGACGCCCGTCGTGACGGTGTCGGTCTCCGTCGACGGCTTCGTGAGCGTCGTCGGGATCCAGCTCGGCACCGTTGTCGTCGTCTTCGAGCCGGTGGCACCATTCGCGTACACGTACGAGATCGTGCCGCCGCTCGGCGCCGTGAACGTGAAGGTTCGTCCGCCGGGGATCGCCGGCAGCACGAGCGTTCCGTTGAACGCGTCGTCCGCAGAGGCGGTGTCGTTCGCGAGCGAGCCGGTCGACGCGAGCTCGGTGCGCGTGAGCGAGTATCCGCCCAGCCCGTCGATCGTTTTCACGATGCTGGGCTGCTGGCCGCTCGACGTGACGTTGATCCCGGGATCGGTCTCGGTATACGTCTCGCTTGCGTCGTTCCAGGTGTAGCTGCCCGCGACTTCCGGCAGCACGGTCTGCACACCGTTCGTGTAAGCACCCTGCGCGTTCTGATAGTTCGTCTGGTACGTGACGCCGTTCGAGTCTTTCGCGGACGTGCTGACCGCGCGCACGGTGATCTGACCGTTGGCGCTCGCGTATTGCATCGTCGTCGTCGTCGTCGTCGTGAGCGTCGAAAGCGGCGAAACGTCACTCTCCGTCGATGTGAAGACGGGGTTCCCGTTCGCGTCGAGCGACGTCGACACGTTCGCGGTCACCGTGGAGCCCGTCGCGGTCGTGACCGGCGAGCTCGAAATCAAATTGTTGACGACCGACTGTTTCAGCGTCCCCGTGTAGGACGCGGTGTAGGATGACGGACGATCCGCGGTCGGGTTCGGTGTGGCGACAACGACGCCGCTGGGGACAGCGGACGAGCCGCCTCCGCCGCCACACCCTGTCAGCAACATCACCCCAGCGGAAAGGCCAAGCAAGCGTTTTTGAAACAAACGCCACCACCTCATTCGTTGGACGGTAAGCAAAAGAGAAAGCCCGCTGCGACCTAGGTAGCTGCGGTTACGGCCGCTCGTTTGCGTTACCGTGACGAAGGCCTGCTCGCGCCGTCGCGACAATAGAGCGAAGTCCGTCAGAACCCGGTAGAGGAGTCCCGTTGAACCTTCGTCAGATCACGGCTACGGCAATCGCCACCCTCGCTCTCGGCGGCACTGCGCTCGCCCAAGTCGCGCCAACGCCGGGCCCACTGATCACACCGCCGCCGCCACCGGCGCCGGGTGCAAGCAGCGTCACGCCGGGGCCCGCCGTCGGTTCCCCCGCAGTGAGCCCCGCCGCATCGTCAGCACCGGCATCGGCGCCAGGGCGCGGCGGGCGACGCGGACGCGGTCCAAGCCCGGAGCCGAGCGCGTCGGAAACCCCGGCGCCACCGCAGTTCCAGACGCTGGACGGCGTGTGGGAAGTGCAACTGCAGCCGCTCGACGGAAGTGGAAAGACGATCTATTCGCACCTCAACCTGGTGCAGCAGGGCGATCAGATTTCGGGGATCTGGGTCCGCTCGAACAGCGCGAAGCTTCCCTTCACGGGAACGTTCGACGGCCGCCTGTTCCAGATCACCGTCAAGGACGGCGCGTCGACGATGACGATGAACGGCTACGCCGAAAACTTCGGCGACATGGTCGGGTTGCTCAAAACGAGCGACCCGAAGGACCCCGGGACGCCGTTTACCGCATCGCACCGTAAGAAAGAACGGCTCCAGTAAACTCGTGGCGGAGCGAAACTTCGGTTTTCGCACGCGCGCACTGCACGCCGGAACGCCGCCCGACGCCGAAACCGGCGCACGGGCGCTTCCGCTCCATCTCTCGACGAGCTTCGTGTTCGACTCCACCGAGCACGCCGCAGAGTTGTTCGCACTGCGCACGTACGGGAACATCTACACCCGCATCGGCAACCCGACCGTCGCCGCGTTCGAAGAGAAGCTTGCGAGCCTCGAGAACGGGCTCGGCGCCGTCGCGACCGCGAGCGGCCTATCGGCCCAGCTCGTCGCGGTTCTGAGCGTCGCGCAAGCCGGCGATCACCTCATCGCATCGACCGCCCTGTACGGCGGCACGATCACGCAGTTCTCCGTCACGCTCAAGCGGATGGGGATCGAGGTCACGTTCGTTCCGCCCAACGACCTCGACGCGATCCGCGCCGCGTTGCGCGAGAACACGCGCGCGCTGTTCACCGAGACGATCGGGAACCCCAACGGCGTGATCGCCGACCTCGACGGGCTCTCCCAGGTCGCGCACGAGGCCGGGATCCCGCTGCTCGTCGACAACACGTTCGCGACGCCGTTCTTGTGCCGTCCGATCGACTTCGGCGCCGACATCGTTGTGCACTCGGCGACGAAGTTCATCGGCGGACACGGGACGGTGCTCGGCGGCGCGATCGTCGAGTCGGGACGTTTCCCGTGGGGCGCCGGACGCCATCCGCTGCTTGCGACGCCGAGCCCCGGCTATCACGGACTGAACTTCGTCGAGACGTTCGGCGAGTATGCGTTTTTGATGCGCGCGCGGACCGAGGTGTTGCGCGACGTCGGCGCCTCGCTCTCGCCGATGAATGCGTGGCTCTTGGTGCAAGGGCTCGAAACGCTCGCACTGCGGATGCCGCAGCACGTCGCCAACGCGCGCGCCGTGGCACGGTTCCTCGCGGGACGCGACGAGGTCGCGTGGGTGAACTACGCCGATTTGCCTGACAGCCCCGAATGCGAGCGCGCCTCGCGCTACGTTCCCAACGGCGCCGGGGCGGTGTTCACGTTCGGACTGCGCGGCGGACGCGAGGCTGGTCGCGCGTTCATCGAAGCGCTCGAGCTGTGGAGTCATCTCGCCAACGTCGGCGACGCGAAGAGCCTGGTCATCCATCCAGCGACCACAACCCATCAGCAGCTCTCCGATGAGGAGCTCGCCGCGGCTGGGATCGGACCCGATATGATTCGCTTGTCGGTCGGATTAGAAGATGTCGACGATTTGCTGTGGGATCTCGAGCGCGGTCTGCGTGCCGCGGCTCGTCACGCAGAGCAGGTCAAGGTGAGCGGATGATCCTCGAGACGCCGAGCGAACGGCGCGCACTGCTCGATCGCTCGAAGACCGTTGCGATGGTCGGCGCGTCCGCAAATCCTGCGCGGCCGAGCTACTTCGTCTTCTCCTTCTTGCGCACGCGCGGCAAGTTCGACGTGACGCCGATCAACCCGACGCTCCAGCAGATCGACGGCGTGAAGGCGTATCCGTCGCTCGCGGCCTACACGGCAGAGCATGGTGCGCCGGACATCGTCGACGTCTTCCGGCGTCCGGAAGAGGCGCCGCAGGTTGCGCGCGACGCGATCGCGGCCGGCGCGAAGGCGATCTGGTTTCAGTACGGCGTCATAAACCAAGAGGCGATTCGGATCGCGGATGACGCAGGGCTCGACGTCGTCGTCGACCGCTGCCTCAAGGTCGAGTCGGCGCGCTTCGACGGCGGCCTGGCGCTCGGCGGCGTCAACACCGGGCTGGTCACGGCGAAGCGCCGTCTTCGCTGACGTGGACGCGCTCGACGCGCGTATCCTCGCCGCGATCGCGTCGTACGCCCTCGACGACTCGGCGTTCTTGCGTCTCGCGCAGGATCTGCTCGCGTATCAGCTCGCGAACAACGCGCCCTACGCCGCGTTCGCGCGCAGCCGCGGCATCGATTCTGCGCATCTCCCGGCGCGGCTCGATGAGATCCCAGCCGTCCCGGCCGCGGCGTTCAAAGAAGCACGGCTGGCAACATTTCCGCCAAGCGAGATGGCGCTGTGGTTCGAGACGAGCGGCACGACGCAAGCCGAACGCAGCGGACGTCACGAGCTCCCGACCACGCATTTGTACGAGGCTGCGCTGCTCGCATCGTTCGATCGCATGCTGCTTGCCGACGGCGCACGGCTGCGCTATTTGCTGCTCGTCCCCGATCCGCGCGAACGTCCGCACAGCTCGCTCGGCTTCATGATGGACGTCGTCGCGCGAGAACGCGGCGAGGGCGCGGCGGGCTGGTATCTGCACGGCGACAGCTTGGAGATCGACGGCTTCCTGCGCGACGCGCAACACGCGTGCGACGAGGGCGCGCCGGTGTGCCTGGCGACGACCGCGTTCGCGTTGGTCGCGCTGCTCGACGCGATGGTCGAACGCGGCATCACGCTCCCGCTTCCGCCCGGCTCGCGGATCATGGAGACCGGCGGGTTCAAGGGACGAACGCGGATCGTCGAGCGGACGACGTTGTATCTCGAGGCGTCGAAACGCCTCGGCGTACCGATCCCTGCGATCGTCGCGGAGTACGGGATGACCGAGCTCTCGTCGCAATGGTACGACGCGCCGTTCTCGCGCGACCGAATCGAACCGCGCGTGAAGATCGCGCCGCCGTGGCTGCGCGCGCTCGTGGTCGACGGCGAAGGCCGCGCGCTCCCCGATGGCGTCGTCGGCGCGATCCGCCACATCGATCTCGCCAATCGCGGCTCCGTAATCGCGGTCGACACCGAGGACCTCGGGGCGATCATCCCTTCGACAAGCTCTGGACAGGCTGGCCTGGTGCTGCTGGGTCGCGAGCAGGGTGCGGAGCTGCGCGGCTGCTCGCTCGACGCAGAGACGCTGCTCGCGCGCCGTGGCTGAGACGCTTCGCGCGCTGCCTGCGCGGCAGATCATTGGGTTCATCGTCGATGCCGCCGAACGCTGGGCGAACGCGGACTTCGCTCCGCGGGTCCGCGCAACGCGCGCGATCATCGAGCGACTCGGCTATACCGAGCCGGTCGTCGACTACGCGCTCGATCGCCTCTTCTCGGGGATCACGCGCGCCGCTCTCGAGGCCACGATCACGTCGGAGCTCGGCAGCGTCGCGGCGCTCGATGCGCCGGCACCGCGCAAGGGCGTCCCGGACGCGTGGGCGCGCGGCGTCGAGCGCGTCACGATCGTGTCGAGCGATACGACGATCGGGGTCGCCGTCGTCCCCGCCGTGTTCGCGCTGTGCGCGAAGTGCGAGGTCGTCGTCAAGGACCGTTCCGACGCGCTCGTCGCGGAGTTCTTCGCGACGCTCACACAGGAGCACCCGGCGTTCGCCGCTGCGGCACAGGCACGCGCTTGGCACGGCGGCAACGATCCTGATGAAGCCGCGCTGCTCTCCGCAGCCGACGTCGTGGTCGCGTTCGGACGCAACGACGCACTCTCTGCGATCCGTGCGCGTTGCGGCGTCGAGACGCGCTTCGTGCCCTTCGGACATCGTGCGAGCATCGGTCGGCTCACCGCGCGCGAAGCTCACACGATCAACGACGCGCTCGCCGACAAGATCGTACGCGACGCGCTCCTCTATGACGGCGAAGGCTGCCTCTCGCTGCATGCGCTCTTCGTTGAAAGCAACTGGGACGGACTACTCGCGCTTGCCGACCCGCTCGCCGCCGCGTGCGCGCGAATCGCGACCGAGTTTCCAGCGGCGCCGCTCCCGCCCGCGCGCGAGATGGCCGTCGCAAGCTGGCGCAACGTCGCGGCGTTCCGCGCCGCCGGGGGGCGCGGACACGTGCACCGCGCGGGCGGCGTTACGCTCGTCCTCGACGTCCCGCGCGAAGAGCCGCCACCGCTGCTCCCGCGCGTCCTGCCCGTCTTTCGTGCGGACAACGACGACGAGATCGCCGCCTATGTTGCGGAGCATCGCCTCCCGGTCCAGGCACTGGGCGTTGTCCGTCCGAACGCGGCCGCCGTCTCGCTCGCCGAGCGAATCGGCGCCGTGCGCGTCGCGCCCTTCGGGACACTCCAAGATCCACCGCTCGGCGGGCATCACGGCGGCGTACCGCGTATCGCCGACTTCGTGCGCTGGATCGACTACGAATGAACGACCCGTCGGATCGCTTCGAATCGATCGTCAGCGCGGTCCCAGGCCCGCGCTCGCGCGAACTCGCGCAGCGACTCGCGAAGTACGAAGCGCCCGGCATCACCTATCTCGCCGAAGACTATCCGGTGTTCTGGGAGAGCGCGACCGGCGCGGTCGTCACCGACGTCGACGGCAACCGTTATCTCGATCTCACCTCGGCGTTCGGCGTCGCCGCGACCGGTCACGCGAACGCCTACGTCGCTGCTGCGATCACTGACCAGGCCTCGCGACTGATCCACGGAATGGGTGACGTGCACCCGACCGAAGTGCGCACGCAACTCCTTGCCCAGCTCGCCGAGCTCGCCCCCGGCGCACTGCAAAAGAGCTACCTGACGACGTCGGGCTCGGAAGCGGTCGAGTTCGCGCTCAAGACGGCGTTGCTCGCTACGAAACGCCCGCGCGTCCTGGCATATCACGCCGCCTATCACGGGCTCACGCTCGGCGCACTCGAGGTGATCGGGATCGACAAGTTCCGCGCGCCGTTCGATCCGCTTGTTCCGCAGCACGCGACGTTTCTGCCGTATCCCGGCGCGAATGCAACGGTCGGGCACGCGATCGGCGCCGTGCGCGAAGCGCTCGAACGCGATCGCGATATCGGGGCGATTTTGCTGGAGCCGATCCAAGGCCGCGGCGGCGTCATCATCCCGCCCGCAGGCTTCTTAGCCGGATTACGCGAGCTGTGCGACGACCGCGGGCTGCTGCTCATCCTCGACGAGATCTACACCGGGCTCGGACGAACCGGGATGCTCTTCGCCTGCGAGCGAGAGGACGTCGTTCCCGACCTGCTGTGCATCGGCAAGGCGCTGGGCGGCGGCGTTCCGATCGCAGCGACGATCGGAACACCGCGCGTCATGGACGCGTGGCCCAAGAGCGCCGGCGAAGCGCTTCACACGTCGACGTTTCTCGGCAACCCGCTCACTTGCGCTGCGGCGCTCGCGAATCTCGAGCAACTCATCAAGCTCGAGCTCGTCGCGCGCGTGCGTGACAACGAGAGCTGGCTCGGCGAGCGGCTGGGACGCTTACGGCGTATCGGGCACGTCCGTGACGTGCGCGGCCTGGGCTACTTTTGGGGGGTCGAGTTCATCGACGCCGCGTTCGCCAATCGCGTCGTGGTCGAGGGACTTGCGCGTGGCGTGATCTTGCTGCAGAGCGGTCCGACAGGGACGTCGATCACGATCGCGCCACCACTGGTTATCGACGACGAGCAACTCGCGCGAGCCTGCGACCTGTTCGAGGAAACGATTCACGCATGCGAGGAGGCAGGATGAGCGCGTTACGGGTCGGGATCGTGGGATCGGGGTTCGGCGGAACGGTGCATGCCCCGGCGTACACGCTCCATCCACGCTTCGAGGTCGTGGCGCTTGCCTCGCCGTCGAGCGCGGACCGCGTCGCGAAAGAGCGCCGCATCCCCAACGTATTTCGCTCGGTCGAGGAGATGCTCGCCGGCGTCGAGCTCGACATCGTCTCCGTTGCGTCTCCGCCGTTCGACCACTACCGCTCCGTGATGGCCGCCCTTGCCGCCGGCAAGCACGTGATGTGCGAAAAACCGTTCGCACTCAACCTCGCCCAAGCCGAGGAAATGACGGCGGCGTGCGAACGCGCCGGAGTCGTCGGCGCGCTCGCGTTCGAGTTTCGCTATGTCCCTCACATCCGCGCGCTCAAGGAGCTGATCGACAATCAGCACGTCGGCGCGATGCGCGAGATCGAGGTCGCGCGGCTCTCGAGCGAGCTGCTCGAACGCAACACGCAGCGCCGCCGCGGCTGGTGGTTCGAGCGCGAAAAAGGCGGCGGGATCGCGAACTCGGTGATGCCGCACTTCTTCGACCTCGCCAATCACCTCGTCGGCCGCTCTCCGCGCACGACGCTCGGTCTGACGCGTACGGCAAACCCACGCCGCACGGACGAGCACGGCCGATTCGAGAGCACCGTCGCCGACGGCGTCTTCTCGTACGTCGACTACGGTGACGGTCTCGTCGCGCGCGTCAGCTTCGACGCAACGACGGTCGTCAATTCGACGACGATCGCCGTCCACGGCGAGGTCCGCAGCGGTATCGCAAGCGGTCCGTGGCTCAACGACCTCACGCTCTACGCGTTATCGGAAGACGAACAGGACGAACTCGAGGTCGCAGAGTCGCCGCATGCAAAGCACGCGATCGTGCACGGCAACCTCCCGTACTTCCTCGATCTGCTCGACGCATTCGCCGAACGCATCGACTTAGGAACACCAGGCGTCCCAACATTCGCCGACGGCCTCCTGACGCAACGCTCACTCGAGGCGATCGGCTACACCGCGTAGACCGCCAAACAACTACGCCAACAACTTCCTTGCCGCATCGAGGAGATCGTCCCTCAGATCAGCAGAGTCGAAGATGAGGCCGGTGACGTACGCACCGTTGATCATCAGCGCGAGCTGAGACGCGCTGCGGTCGGGATCAGCGACCCCAAGTTTGCCAAGTAACGCTGCGAGTCTCGCCCGCATTTCCTCCTTGTTGCGTCGAGCGACGACGCGGCCCGGATGGTTGTCGTCGGGAAACTCGGTCGCCAGGTTGAGGAACGGGCAGCCGCGATAGCCGGGTTGCGCGATCCGCTTCGCGATCCCGGAGAACAGCGCGTCCAGCAAAGCACGCGGTTCGTTCGCGTGCTGCTCTTCCATGCGATCCCACCACGTCCAAAACGAGCGATCCTGTTCTGCGGCGACGGCCGCGATCAAAGCATCCTTGGATTCGAACACGCGATAGAGGCTCGTTTTCGAGACGCCCGATCGCTCGACAACCGTGTCGACGCCGATGGCGCGAATGCCCTCGCGGTAAAACAAGTCTCCTGCCGTCGCGACGATACGCTCGCGGGCGCCCACTTCGCCCTTCAAAGGCGCTCCCCGCCGAGGTCGGGCTCCTCTCTCCATCTCCAATCGCTCCTTTCACTCGAATTTCGGCTTGACAAAGTTACAGACCTGTACGTAACCTATAGAGACGGAAATTGACAGGTCCGTAACTTTCTGGAGGACGCCATGCGAGCGATCGAGGCGGAGACTTTTTCGGGCTATGCGGCGCTTCGGCAGGTCGAGTTGCCCACGCCGAAGCCGGCCACGGAAAGAGTGCTCGTCCACGTTACGGCTGCCGGCGTCACGCCGCTCGATCATACGATCCTGTCAGGCGGGTCGCCCCGGGCCAAAGCACCGCTCGTGCTTGGCAACGAAGGCGCCGGCGTCGTCACGGACCCCGGCGACTCCGGTCTCGCAGTCGGAAGCCGCGTGATGTTCACGGGGCCCTACGGCGTTACTGAGAACGGCACGTGGCGAGAATGGCTGCTCTCGCGGCCCGAAGATCTGGCGCTTGTGCCTGACACGATCGACGACGTGGTCGCGGCGAGCCTTCCGGTGGCGTACTTGACGGCGCAGATCACGCTAACACTGGCCAGGTTCAAGCCAGGGAAGACGGTACTGGCCCCGGCGATCGGCGGATCGGTCGGCAACGCGACGTATCAGCTCGCGCGAGCGCGGGGCGCAGGCACGGTCATTTCGACGGCCAGCAGCGCGGTGAAAGCTGCGCGGGCACGAGAGCTCGGCTTCGAAGACGTGATCGATCTGAGCACGGAACCTCTCGTCGACGGTGTCCGCCGCATAACCGCCGGTAGGGGTGTCGACATCGCGATCGACAGCATCGGCGGAAACGTGACGGGCGAGGCGTTGAGCAGCCTTGCTCTTGGCGGTGTCCTAATAGCGGTAGGCTACTCCGGCGGACGCAAAACCACGATCGACGTGACGGACCTGATCTGGAAAAGCGCGCGAATGGCCGGCTTCTCTCTGTTCAAACAATCGCCGATCGCGGTCGCCGATGCGTGGCACGAGATCATCCCGCTGATCGTGCACGGGTCCGTCAAGCCGATCGTCGACCGGGTCTATCCCCTCGCGAACGCGGGCGAAGCGCTGCGCCATCTAGTCGATGACCGGCCGTTCGGCAAGGTCGTCCTCGCGTCATGAACGGCATCCATCTGAT
>CAZABL010000064.1:0-23003 GCA_964483365.1 uncultured bacterium | reverse complement strand
CTGGTACGCGGGCATGGCCATGGTCAGGTAGGCGGCGTTGCGCACGCGCTCTTCAACGTTTTCTACGGAGAGCTGCGCGAGTGCCGACTGGCCGCCGTCGAGCAGGTATCGGCTCAGCTCGGAGAACGCGGCCGGTGACGCGTCGCCTTGCAGCATCGCGTCGGTGAGCGTGCGCGCGACGTTCTTTGCGTCCATCGACTGCAGCGCCGGCCGAAGCCACGCGGCGCTCGCCATCATCTGCGGGTTCTGTGCGACCGCGTTCGCGAAGTTCTCGCGTGTGATGATCGTCTGGCTGTTGAGCCACGCGGCGCCACCGTCCCAGCCTTTGACGTTCGGCGGGTAGAAGAGCACCTGACCCATCGAGCGCAGCGCGCCGAGCTCGGGGAGCGCGACCTGCGCGATCCCGAAGAGCTGATGTGTCCCGACCACGAGATCGACTGGGCTCTTCACCAGCGCCCGATACGCGCGGTCGCTGAAGAAGACGTTGCTGCGCAGCAACGTCGACATGACGGGGCGCAAGTTGAAGTCGTTCTTGCGCACGAGCGCGGCGACCTGATCGACCAGCGCCGGCTCGGGATCCATGTAGACGAAGAACGAGAGCAGCTTCGTCGCCAAGAAGCGCGCTGCGGCCGGCTGCTGGAAGATGATCTGAACGATGTCGGCCCCGGTGAAGTTGCCGCTTCGGCCGAGGAACGTTTTGGTACCGTCGTCGTGCTGGCGTACGTTGTCGAAGAACGCTGCGGTCCCGTCGCGATGGCGACGGAACGTCCAGCCGGTGAACGCGCGCGCCGACTCCCGCACGTCCTGCTCGCTGTAGTTACCGATTCCCAGCGTGAAGAGCTCCATGAGCTCACGCGCGTAGTTCTCGTTCGGATGCGCCTTGACGTTGACGTTGTTGTCGAGGTACCGCAGCATCGCGGGATCTTGCGAGACGCGTAACGTCAGCTCGCGCATGTTGCCTAGCGCGTATTGGCGGAAGAGCTGGTTCTGCGCAAGCAGCTCCTGCGCGCTGGTTCCCTTTTCCGGCGAGCTCGTAAAGTGGCCGTGCCAGAAAAGCGTCATCTTCTCTTGCAACGGCGCCGGCGTGGCGATCATGCGCTCGAGCCACCACGTCTCCAGCGCGATGATGTTTTGCCGGCGCACCTTGCCGGCAGCCATCACGAATTGCTTGCGCTGCTCAGCCTGCGCGTCTGTTACCGCGCCTTGTTGCTGCACGAGCTGCATGAACAAGCCCGGCGGCGGAAACGGCGGAGCCTCGAGGCTGGGCGGGGGTGCGAGTGCGGACGTGTCGCTGAAGCGCAGCAACGAATCGACGGCTGCATTCAGCGGCATCGACGCGAGCCGCTGCACGTCCGCCGGCGAGCCGCCGAATCCGGCGCGGCGCAGCAGATGCGCCGCGAGCCGGGAGCTCCACGCACCCGCATACGGGCGAAGCGCGCTCGGCGCATCGAGGGCGCCGGCCGGGCGGTAGGATACAGTCGGAGACGCTGCTGTCGGAGCGGCCACGATGTCATCGTACGGCGGGCGCGCCTTTCCGGGTAGGTTTCGCGCGCAATTCTCAGCCGAGCTTTAGCTTCGAGCCGTCAGCGGCTTGCTTCGCTCGGCTCCAGGCCCTACACCGTCGCGCGCTCGATGCGTCGGGCGAGCTGCGAAAGTGCAAAGTTCACGGCGAAATACACGACCGCGACGAGGACGTACACCGGGACGGGCTGGAACGGCGGTTCGCTATAGACGATCTGCCCGCGGCGCAACAGATCCAGGTTGCCGATCACCGCGGTCAGCGACGTATCCTTCAACAGCGTGACGAACTGCGCCGTGAGCGCCGGCGTCATGCGGCGCAACGCGATCGGCAGCACGACCAGTCGCAAACGGTCGCGCGCGCTGAGCGCTTGCGACTCCGCCGCTTCGACGATCCCGCGCGGCACGGAGAGGATTCCGGCGCGCACGATCTCCGCGATCAGCGCCGCGGTGAACGTCGTCATCGCAATGACACCGGCGACGAATGGATCGAGCTTTACCCCGAGGAGCCCCGGGAGCCCGAGATACGCGAAGAGGATGACCAGCAGCACCGGAAGCGCGCGCATCACCTCGACGTAGAACGCTGCCGGCCACCGCACCACGGCGAAACGCGACAGCCGTCCGAGCGCGAGCAGCGTCCCGATGACGAACGAGAGCGCGATCGAGAGCGCGGCAAGCGACAGCGTCACGCCCAGCCCGCCGGCGAGAAACATGAGGATGTCGCGGTTGAAGAGCCAGCCGAGATTCATTGCACGTGCCGAACCTGAGCCGCCGGTCCGTCCAACGCGAAGCGGCGTTCGAGCCAGCCGGTGAACAGGCCGGCAGGGAGCGTGATGACGAGATACGCGATCCCGGCGCCGACGAACATCGGCACGTACGCGAAGGTCCGCGCGCCGATCAGGTTTGCGACGCCCAGGATGTCGGCCAGCGAGATCGCGCTGACGAGCGACGAGTTCTTGATCATGTTCAACGCGGTGTTGCCGAGCGGCGGGATCGTGAGCCGAATCGCCTGCGGCAGGACGACCAGCCGCATCGCGGCGACGTAGGAAAGACCGGTCGCACGCGCCGCCTCGAGTTGTCCCGCCGGCACCGACGCGATTCCGGAGCGGATCGACTCCGCGACGAACGCCGCGGTGTAGACGCCAAGACCGAGCACGCCGCACACCAGCGCCGGGAGACGAATCCCCACGCTCGGCAGGGCGAAGAACAAGAAGAAGATTTGCACGATCAGCGGGACGTTGCGCACGACCTCGACGTACGCGGTCCCGAGCGCGCGCAGCGGCGTGCTCGGCGTCGCGCGCAACGTCGCGACGAGGACGCCGACGACCGCCGCAAGGACGAACGCCATCGCTGACACCTCGAGCGTGAGCAGCAGGCCGCCGGCGAGCGCGCCGGCGTTCTCAGCGAGGACGTCCCAGTGCACTTACTTTGCGGACTGCGAGGCGAACTTCTCGGCGGCAGCGCTCGCGCTCATCCCGTACCAGCTCTTGAAGTCGGCCGGCGCGGGACGCCCTAGGTCCGCTTGCGAGAGCTTCGCCCATTGACCGTCGTTGCCGATCTGCGCGAGCGCTGTGTTCACCGCTTTGAGCAGCGTCGTGTTGCCTTTGGCAATCCCGATCCCGTACGGCTCGAACGTGAACTGCCCGCCGACGACCTGCGTTTGCCCCTGCGACTGCTGCTCGAACCCGATGAGGATCCCTTCGTCGGTCGTCATCGCGTCGATGCGTCCGCCGATCAGCCCTTGGAAGCATTCGGGATACGTCTCGAACGTCTGCACGTTCGCGGTCGGCACGAGACGGCGGATCGTCTGCTCCGGCGTCGATCCCGTCACCGAGCACACCGACTTTCCGGCCAGATCGCGATAGCTCTTGATCGGCGCGCCCTTCTTCACCAGCAGCGCCTGGCCCGAACGGTAGTACACGTTCGAGAACTCGATCTCTTTGAGGCGCGCCGGCGTGATCGTCGTCGTCGCGACGAACATGTCGACGTTGCCCTGCTGCAGCAGCGGGATGCGGTTCTGCGAGGTGACCTGGACGAACTCGACCTTCTTGGGATCGCCAAGCAGTTTGCCCGCGATCGCGCGCGCGACGTCGACGTCGAAGCCGTTCACCTGGTTCGTGCGGGGATCGAGCGCGCCGAACGGCGGTGCGTCGTACTTCACGCCGATGCGCAGCACCCCGCGGTGCTTGATCTCGTCGAGCGTCGCCGGCGCGGCCGCGCGCACGTGCACGGGCGCCAAACCGCAGGCGACGGTGAGGGCGAGCAGGGCGGCGAGGGCACCGCGACGGGTGGTCTTCATGACGACGAGCTCCTTAGTGGTTCAGGACTTTGGAGAGGAACGAGCGCGCGCGATCGCTTCGCGGCGCGTCGAAGAAGTTCTTCGGCTCCTCGATCTCGACGATCCGTCCCTCGTCCATGAACACGATGCGATCGCCGACCTCGCGCGCGAACCCCATCTCGTGGGTGACGACGACCATCGTGATTCCCGTGTGCGCGAGGTCTTTCATCACGTCGAGGACCTCACCGATCATTTCGGGATCCAGCGCACTGGTCGGCTCGTCGAAGAGCAGCACCTGCGGCTCCATCGCGAGCGCGCGCGCGATCGCGACGCGCTGCTGCTGGCCGCCCGAGAGCCGCGCCGGGTAGGCGTCGGCCTTTTCCGCGATCCCGACCCGCTCGAGCAGCGCGCGCCCGGCGCGCGACGCCTCGCTGCGGCTGAGGCTACGGACGTGGACCGGAGCGAGGGTGACGTTCTCGAGCGCCGTCATGTGCGGATAGAGATTGAACTGCTGGAAGACCATCCCGACCTTGCGGCGCAGCGCGTGCAGATCGACGTGCGGGTCCTCCAAACGCGCGCCATCGACGCTCAGGCTCCCATGCTGGAAGCGCTCGAGTCCGTTGATGCAGCGAATCAGGGTGCTCTTCCCCGACCCCGACGGACCGATCACGCACACGACCTCGCCGCGAGCGATCTCAAGGTCGATCCCCCGCAGGACGTGGAGCGTGCCGTACCACTTCTCGACACCGGCGAACGCGATCACAGGGGCGGTGGCTTCGGACGCGGGGCCGGGAGCCCTGCGGCCGAAATCAGCCCGGATGACGCTCCTCGCCTCCCGCATCGACCGCCGCTCCACCGACTTCGAGCGCAACGCGAACGCGATGGCGGCGCTCGTCGAGGACCTGCGCGCGCAGCTCGCGCGCGTGCGTGGCGGCGGCGGGCCTGCCGCGGTCGAGCGGCACCGCAAACGCGGAAAGCTGACCGCGCGCGACCGGATCGACCGCCTCGTCGACGCCGCGACGCCGTTCCTCGAGCTCTCGGCGCTCGCCGCGCACGGAATGTACGATGACGCCGCGCCCTCGGCGGGGATCGTGACCGGGATCGGCACGATCGAAGGAACAGCCTGCATGATCGTCGCCAACGACGCGACCGTCAAAGGCGGCACCTACTATCCGGTCACCGTCAAAAAGCATCTGCGCGCGCAGGAGATCGCCCAGCAGAACGGGCTCGCCTGCATCTATCTGGTCGACTCGGGCGGAGCGTTCTTGCCGCTGCAGGCCGACGTGTTCCCGGACCGCGATCACTTCGGACGCATCTTCTTCAATCAAGCGCGCATGTCGGCGGAGGGGATCCCGCAGATCGCCGCCGTCATGGGCTCGTGCACCGCAGGCGGCGCGTACGTCCCGGCGATGGCCGACGAGTCGGTGATCGTCAAGGATCAGGGGACGATCTTCCTGGGCGGTCCGCCGCTCGTGCAGGCCGCGACCGGCGAGATCGTCACCGCCGAAGAGCTCGGCGGGGCAGACGTGCACACCCGTATCAGCGGCGTCGCCGATCACTACGCGGTCGACGACGAGCACGCGCTGGGCATCGTGCGACAGATCGTCGCGCACCTCGAACGTCGTCCGTACGATCCCTGGCCGGTGCGCGAAGCGCGTCCGCCCGCACGCGATCCGCACGAGCTCTACGGGATCATCCCCGCCGATCCGCGTCAATCATACGACGTGCGCGAGGTGATCGCGCGGATCGTCGACGGTTCCGACTTCGCCGAGTTCAAGGCGCGCTACGGAACGACGCTCGTCTGCGGTTTTTCGCACATCGAGGGCCATCCCGTCGGGATCCTGGCGAACAACGGGATTCTCTTCAGCGAGTCGGCGCTCAAAGGCGCGCACTTCATCGAGCTGTGCTGTCAGCGCGGTATCCCGCTGCTGTTCTTGCAGAACATCACCGGCTTCATGATCGGCAAGGAATACGAGAACGGCGGGATCGCGAAGGACGGCGCGAAGCTCGTGACCGCCGTCGCGTGCGCGGATGTCCCGAAGTTCACCGTCGTGATCGGCGGCAGCTTCGGCGCCGGCAACTACGGGATGAACGGTCGCGCGTACGCGCCGCGTCAGCTGTGGATGTGGCCGAACGCGCGCATCAGCGTGATGGGCGGGCAACAAGCCGCGTCGACGCTCCTGACGGTGCGCATGAACGCCGACGAAGAGAAAGGATCGCCGGCGCTCAGCCCCGCCCAGCAAGACGCGTTCAAGGCGCCGATCCTCGCGAAGTACGAGGCCGAGGGACACCCATACTACTCGAGCGCCCGCGTGTGGGACGACGGGATCATCGATCCGCTCGACACGCGACGGGTTCTCGGGGTCGGATTGCGCGCCGCGCGCTACAAGCCGGCCCGCCCGACGACATTCGGCGTCTTTCGCATGTAGCGCGTACCGCGACGGACGGTTAACGCATTCGGCGCGCGGCCTTTACGCGCCGCAAACGTTCGCGAGATTCTTTACCAGGAACAAACGACTCCGCACGCTTGCCCTCTAGGCAAGCGAGACCGCGCGCGCCACACTGGAAGGGCAATGGCACTCGCGATCGCGTTCACCGTTCTCGGCCTGGTCCTGTGCGTCGCCTTCGTCGCCACCGAGCGCGCAAAGAGCCGCATCCCTGAGGCGGGCACGTTCGACTCGCTGACCCTCATGACGCTGGCCGACACCTTGTGCCTCAACGATCTTCCACAGCGGCTCACACAGCGTGCGATCACGCCGAAGACGCACCAAGCGACGACGACATCCGCGCTCCAGGTCGCTGTTCCGACCGCTTGGGCACCGCGTCCGATTCATCGTCGCGCGGCCTAACTTCCGAGCGTCTCCGCACTCTCCGGAACCCGCCGCAAGGCGGGTTCCTTTCATTTACCTTTCAAATCGGGCGAGCGCCTAAACCTTCTGTTAACCAAGGCCGATGCGGGAGAGTGGGATCAGGGTGTGACAAGGGCCGCCGTTTTGAGCGGGGCCGCTTCTTCGCGGGTCGATGACCCGCGGCGTCCGAGCCCGCTCGTCACCTGTTTTTCTCACCTTCGCTGATGTACGGTGGCCCGTCATGAAGTATAGACTCGGTGCCCAACTCGCCGTGGGCTTCGCCGTCCCGGTTGTCGCTTTGGTCCTCGTCTCCGTTGCCGTGCTCGTGAGCTTCGCGAAGCTTCACGCGGCCAAACAGGAGCTGCTCGACAAGAGTGCGTTGCGCGCGAGCATTCGTGACATCGATTTACAGATGACGCGCACGCATTACGCGGCGCGAGGCTACATGATCGCGCAGACGGCCAAAGCCCGCAAGGCAGTGACGGTTCGCGCCGGGCTCATGGACGACGATATCACCTTCGCCCTCGAGCACGGAGCGTCGATCCCCGGCTTCACCGAAAAGGTGCAGGCAATCCGCGCTACCCGCGACACGCTCAACGCGCACATCGCCGCGCTGCTCGAAGCCGCGACAGTCGACCCCCAAGGGGTGATCGATGCGTATCGCGATCCGAAGGCTGGATCGGAGAAGGCGCGCAAGGCAGTCAAGGATATCGCGCTGGATGCTCGGCTGCTCGCGCTCGTGATGAAGCCGGCACTCGACGCGACGACTGCGGCCGCTGATGCGTCCGCCGCTGCTTTTGATGCGCTCGAGCGCACCCTGGTGACGACGATGATCGTGATCGGCGTCCTCACGGTCCTCGTTACGACGGCGCTGGCGACGCTGACGGCACGCCGCATGAGCCGGCGCCTGAACCGCGTCTCGAGCGCGCTCGACGAGGTCGTCAACGACGATTTCGGCCGGCTCTCCACGGCGCTGAGCCGAGTCGCCGAAGGCGATCTGCGCGCAAGCTTCACCTCCTCGCGCTCGAAGATCGCGGACCGCTCCGGCGACGAGATCGGCGATCTTACGCGCAGCTACGATGCGCTCGCGCAGGGGCTCACCAACGTGGCCGTCGAGCTGAACACGGGGCTGACGAGCTTGCGCGATCTCATCGGGGGCGTCATCGTCGCGTCACGCAGCGTGTCGCTTGCATCCGACCAGACCTCGGCAGCGGTGAACCAAGCCTCCGTTGCCGTCGAGCAGATTGCGCGCTCGGTCGACGCCGTCGCCGGCGGTGCGAAAGAGCAGGCGCTCAAGATCGCGCACACGACAGCGGCGATCGAAGAGCTCGCGCGCTCGGCCGAGATGATCGCCGACGGCGCGGTACACCAAGCCAGCGCGATCCAAGAAGCCACCGGCGGGATCCAACTGCTCGACGACGGGATCGAATCGCTCTCGGCGCATGGCAGCGACCTCGCGCGCACCGCGCGCGAAGCGTCGAGCGAAGCCGGCGGCGGGAACGAGGCCGTCGTTGAGACGCAGCACGCGATGCGTCGCCTGCGCGAGGTCTCGCAGCGTGCTGCAGATGCGATGGTCGCGCTCGAGGAGCGCTCATCGCAAGTCGAACAGATCGTCTCGACGATCGAAGAGATCGCCGATCAAACGAACCTGCTCGCCCTCAACGCGGCGATCGAGGCGGCCCGCGCCGGTGAACACGGTCGGGGCTTCGCGGTCGTCGCCGACGAGGTGCGCAAGCTCGCCGAGCGGAGCTCCGGCGCGACGCGTGAGATCTCCGGGATCCTGAGCTCGATTCGCCGCGAAACGGTCGCCGCAGCCGACGCAATGCGGACTTCGGATGAGTCGATGGCGACGGGCCTCTCGCTCGCGGAGCGCGCCTCGACCTCCCTCGACGGCGTCGAGCGCGCGATCGGCACGACGACGGGCGTCGCGCAGGAACTCGCGCAACGGGCGCGCGCGATGCGCGACGCATCGTTGCGCGTCACCGAGAACGTCTCGAGCGCGTCGGCGGCGATCGAAGAGAACGCCGCCGCTGCATCGCAGATGAAGACCACGACGCAGGAGGTCACCGCGACGATCCTGCCGGTCGCGCAAGCGGCCGAGGAGCAATCGATGGCAGCACAGCAGGCCGCCGTCGCGGCCGGCGAGCTCGCGACGGGTGTTCAGGAGATCGACGCGACAGCCCGTGCGCTTCGCGAACAGGCCGAGCAGCTCGACGCCCTCGTCGGCAAGTTCATCGTCGAGGACGCGCTCGCGGTCCCCGACTTCCGGCCATCGCTGGCGCTGAGCTCTTCGATGGCCTAAACCTGTGCCTTGGCAGGACCGATCCGAAAGAGCGGAGGGTTCTGCCTTGCGACTCAGACTCGGCGCTCAATTGGCGACAGGCTTCGCTGTCCCGGTCGTCTCCCTGATCCTCGTCTCCGTCGCGGTGTTCATCAGCTTCGGTAAGCTGCACACCGCGAAACAGGAGCTGCTCGAGAAAACCGCGCTGCGCGGTCGCATACGGGACGTCGAGACCCAAATGGCCCGCACGCGCTACGCGGCGCGCGGCTACATGATCTCGCAGACCGACAAAGAGCGCGGCACCGCGGGCGTCAACAGCGGACTCGCGGACGACGACATCAAGTACGCGATGGACCACAGTGCGCTGATCCCGGGCTTCAAGGAAAAAGTGCAGGCGATCAGCGACGCGCAGGACACGATGAAGGCGCACGTCGATGAGCTGATGGACGCCGCCAAAACCGATCCGCAAGGCGTCATCGACGCCTATCGCAATCCGAAGCGAGGTGGTCCCGCGGCGCGCAAGGCGATCAAGGACAACGCGGGCGACAACAAGATGCTCCAGGCGGTCATGAAGCCGGCGCTCGACGCCGCGACAGTCGCGGTCGACCAGTCGTCGGCCGCATTCGACGCACTCGTGCGCGCTCTGGTAGCGACGATGATCGTCGTTGGGATCCTCACCGTCCTCGTCACGATCGCGCTCGCGACGCTGATGTCGCGCCGCATGACACGTCGCCTCAACCGCGTCTCCAACGCGCTCAATGAAATCGTGCACGACGATTTCGAGCGCCTTTCCGCCGCGCTCGGCCAGGTCGCAGAAGGCGATCTGCGCGCAAGCTTCACCTCTTCACGCACCGCGATCGCCGACCGCTCCTCGGACGAGATCGGCAATCTCACGCGCAGCTACGACTCGCTCGCCAACGGCCTCGGCAAAGTGGGAGCCGAGCTCAACACCGGGCTCGCGAACTTGCGCGAGCTGATCGCCGGCGTCGTCATGGCGTCGCGCAGCTTGTCGCTCGCGTCCGATCAAACTTCGGCTGCGGCGAATCAAGCGTCCGTCGCCGTCGAGCAAATTGCGCGCTCGGTCGACGCCGTCGCCGGCGGTGCGAAAGATCAGGCGCTCAAGATCGCCGACACCACGGCGGCGATCGAAGAGCTCGCACGCTCGGCGGAGATGATCGCTGACGGTGCAGTTCACCAGGCGAGTGCGATTCAAGAGGCGACCGGCGGGATCCAGCTCCTCGACGACGGGATCGAATCGCTCTCCGCGCACGGCAGCGACCTTGCGCGCACCGCGCATGAGGCGTCGAGCGAGGCGGGCGGCGGTAACGAGGCTGTCGTCGAGACGCAGCGGGCGATGCGCCGTCTGCGCGAGGTCTCGCTACGCGCCGCCGACGCGATGGTCGCGCTCGAGGAACGCTCGTCGCAGGTCGAACAGATCGTCTCGACGATCGAAGAGATCGCCGATCAAACGAACCTGCTCGCCCTCAACGCGGCGATCGAGGCAGCGCGCGCCGGCGAACACGGCCGCGGCTTCGCGGTCGTCGCCGACGAGGTCCGCAAGCTCGCAGAACGCAGTTCTCATGCGACGCGTGAGATCTCCGGGATCCTGAGCTCGATCCGGCGTGAGACGATCGCCGCCGCCGACGCGATGCGGACATCGGATGAGTCGATGGCGACGGGCCTCTCGCTCGCGGAGCGCGCCTCGGCGGCGCTCGACGGCGTCGAGCGCGCGATCGGCACGACGACGGGTGTTGCGCAGGAACTCGCGGAGCGGGCGCGCGCGATGCGCGACGCATCGTTGCGCGTCACCGAGAACGTCTCGACCGCCTCGGCCGCGATCGAAGAGAACGCCGCCGCTGCATCGCAGATGAAGACCACGACGCAGGAGGTCACCGCGACGATCCTGCCGGTCGCGCAAGCGGCCGAGGAGCAATCGATGGCAGCACAGCAAGCCGCGGTCGCGACCGGCGAGCTCGCAACGGGCGTTCAGGAGATCGACGCGACGGCGCGCGCTCTGCGCGAGCAGGCCGAGCAGCTCGACACGCTCGTCGCGAAGTTCACCGTCGAGGACGCACTCGCGGTCCCCGACTTCGGACCCTCGCTGGCGCTGAGCTCTCAGATCCCCGCGTACCAGGCGTAGCCCTGGTCTTCCCAATAGCCGCCGTTCCCTGCGCCGATCGGGCGCAGGTCGGCGGCGAGCTCGATGCGACGGACCCACTTCGCGCTCTTGTAGCCGAGTTGCGTCGCGATCTTGAGGCGCACCGGCGCGCCGTACTCCGGCGCGAGCGGCGCGCCGTTGAGATCGAGCGCAAGGATCGTCTGCGGGTGCGCAGCTTCGTGCAGGTCGAGCGACTCGTAGTATGCCGTCCCGGTCTGATCGATGTCGTAGCAGTGGAAGACGACGTAACGCGCGCGCGGCGCCGGCTGCGCCATCGCGAGCACGGTCGAGAGCGGGACCCCGGTCCACTTGCCGATCGCGCTCCAGCCTTCGACGCAGTCGTGGCGCGTGATCTGCGTGCGCAGACCGACCGCGCGCAGCTCAGCGAGTGAGAGGCGTTGCGATCGCGCGACCATCCCGTCGACGACGAGCCGGTACGCGGCGAAGCGGCCCGCAACGAGTCCCTGATAGGTATCGTCGGCGGGCGTATCGAGGCTATCGAGGGGAAAGTCGCGCGTGATCGCGCTCTCGGGATACTCACGCGCGAGGCCGTGCGTCCCGATCGTCCGGTAGTTCAAGCCCTCTGCGGTCGAGAGCACCGGCCGCAAGCGATTCGTCAACTCGTTCTTCACCGACGTCGTGCAGCCGGGGAGCACGATCGCAGCGAGCGACGAGGCGAGAAACAAGCGGCGCTTCACGGACCGACCCCGTCGTTCTTGCCGAGCACGTACCAGCCGGTGATCATCGAGCGGATGTTGTTCCAAGCGCCCGTCGTCACCACGAGCAGCAGATGGCCGAACGTGTACACGATGAGCAGCGCCATCAAGACGAAATGCCACAGACGCGCGAACTGCCGTCCGCCGAACACCGCCGTAAGCCAAGGCGCCGCGGCATCGACACCCGGCGACAGCGTGATCCCGGTGAGGACGACCAGCGGGAAGACGATGAAGAGGATGACGTTGTACGTGGCCTTTTGCAGCGGGTTGTACGTCCCGTGCGCCGGCGGCTCGCGGCGCAGACGCAGATAGTACGCCTGCATCGGCCAGAGCTTGCGCAAATCGGAGGGGCGGAGGATGAGATCACGCAGCGTTCCGCGCGCCGCTGCGGTGATGAGGTAGATCGCCATCGCGAGCACGAGCATCCACCCGAAGAAGAAATGCCAGAGGCGCCCGTCGGCGAGATCCTGCGGGCCCGGCAGCGTCGCCCACCCGGGAAACGCGCGCTGCGCGCGTTGACCAAATCCGTCGTCGGTGTAGCCCAGCACACCGGTCGTCTGCAGGCGATGACCGAAGACAATCGTGTAGCCGACAGGACGCCCGTTGACGGATTGCGCGTCGAACGCGAGCACGCGGTGCCGAGGATCGTTCTTATCCGAGGCATCCAGATACGGCGCGGCGTTGAAGATCTGCAACCCGCTCATGACGAGGACGAGCATCGCGAGGGCCCACAACCAGTGCGCGATACGCGCACCGGCGCCGTGACGGTAGACCGGTGATCCTTTCTTCACGAGCGCTCGGCAAGAAGCTGGCGCACCGTATGCTCGAGCTGCGCGTCGTACCCCTCACCAACGAACGTTGCGCGCAGCTTCCCGCTGCGATCGAACACGAGCTGGGTCGGCCACGCCTGAACGCCGTACGCATTCCAGACGCGGAATCCGTCGTCGAACAGCACCGGCCAGGTTACGTCCTGCGCGCGCAGCGCCCGCACGACGTTCGCGTGGACGTGCTCTTCGGGTGTCTCCGGTGCGTGAACGCCGACGATCGCAAGCTGCTGCGCATCGTAGCTCGCACGCAGCCGTTGCAGCTCCGGTGTCACGTGCTTGCAGTTGATGCAGCCGTAGGTGAAGACGTCGACGACCGTCACCCGTCCCGCCGTCGCCGGAGGTCCCGATTCATTGGCCCACGACGAACCCGCGAGCACGGGTGCGAGGGTCGTGGCGACGGCAAGGAGCAGTGCGATCATGGTCTCTTCTCATTCGGAACGATGACGGTTCGCTCGCGGATCACCAGCCGTCCGCACTCCGAGAGCTTGCCGAGCTCGGCGCTCACCGTCTCGCGCGTGCTGCCGACGAGCGACGCGATGTCAGCGTGCGTAAGCCGCAAATCGATGCGCATCCCCTCGCCGACGGGCACGCCGTGCTCGGCGGCAAGCCTGGTAAACAGGTGAACGATGCGGTCGCCGACTCGCGTGTGCGCGAGCTCTTCCATCGTGTCGTGCGCTTCGTCGAGCCGCTCGCTCAACACGCGCGCGACGTTGAGGGCGAGCTGCGGATCGCGCGAGAGGAGCCCGAAGAGATCCTCGGCGCGCGCCTGACAGAGGAGCGCATCCTCGACCACGACGGCGACCGTCGTGCGCGGCTGCGCGTCGAACAGCGTCTCCTCGCCGAACAGGTCGCCGGGACCGAGCAGCGCGACCGTAACGTCTTTACCGTCCGCGGTCTCGCGCACGATGCGCACCGTACCGCGCTTGACGAGGTAGACGATGCGCGCAGGATCGCCCTGGTCAAAGACCCGAGTACCGCGCGGCATCTCGCACATCGTGAAGATCCCTGCGCCGCTCTCGATCCCCGCGTCGGTCGCCTCGGCGAACAAGCGGTTACGGCGCAGGTACCAGACCTTGTTCGCCCCGTCGTCATCGCTCGGCGCTCGGCGCAGCGCCGACAGACTCTCCAGGGCCTCTCCGAGTCCCTCCATGCTCGGATGCTACCACGCCGCGGCGCCGCGCGGCGTAAGCCGGCTTACTTCGCCGGCGCGACCACGACGCGCACGAAGTCGGACGGGCGAATCCACTTCGCAAACGCGGCTTGCAGGCTTTGCGGTGTCGCGGAGAGCTCGGCTTGCGCGCTGATGCGATCTTGATCGAGCGGCCGGCCCGTCGCCCCGTAGGTGAGGAGCTGCGTTGCCAGGCCGTCATACGACTCCTTACGGACCGGGAGCGCGCCGACGACGAGCGCCTTTGCCCGCGTGAGCCGGTCGGCATCGAGCGGCGACTTCTGCAGCGACACGAGATCGTCGACGATGATCCGTTGCGCATTGGAGACGTTCCCCGGATCAGCGCCGTAGTTGACCTGAAAGATGCTGCGATTCTTGCCGCCCAAGATGCCGGAATCGACCGTGTACGCGTAGCCGTGCACCTCACGTACATCATGGTAGAGGATCGACGCGTAGAAGCCGCCGCTCAGCGCAGTGTTTGCGAGTTGCAGCAGCGGGTAGTCCGCGTCGGCGTAACTGATCGGCACCGTTTCGGCGAGGTGCACGTCAGCTTGAATTCGGCCGGTCGCCGGGATGACGGCTTGTGACGCCTTGTTCGGCGGAACCGGCGGCGGGAAGACGTTCGGAGTCGGGCCCTCTGCCTTCCATCCGCCGAATGTGCGGTCGATCGCAGCCCGCGCGCGTTCGGGCGTCACATCGCCGACGATCACGATCGTCGTGAGATCGGGTCGGAACGTCGACGCGTAGTAGTTCTTCACGTCGCCCAACGTGACGGAAGCCGCGGTCTGCGGCGTCGCGGCGCGGCGCGACGGGTCGCCCGGCGGATAGAGCGCGTTGGCGATCGCGCGCTGCGCCAGGTAGTCCGGACTCTTCACGGTCCCGGTCAGCTCTCCGACCGTCTGCTGCTTGACGATGGCGAAGGCGTCTTGCGGGAGCGACGGATGCAGTTCGTCGTCGGCCAACAGGTCGAGGCCACGGTCGAAGTTCTGGCTGAGGACGTCGAGCGAGAACGTTGCACCTGCGGACGCGTTCGCCGCGATCTTGTCGAGCTCGGCCTGATACGCGAGCCGGTCGTACGTCGTCGTCCCGTACGAGAACAGGCCGTCGACGATGTCGTCGATCCCGTCCTTGCCGGGCGGATCCTCGACGCCCGCATTGTGCAGCACCTGGCCGCGCAGCTGTACGGTCGGCGTCAGCGTCGAGGGGACGACGATGAGCTTGAGCCCGTTCGGCAGCGTCTGCATCTCCGGCTTGACGGTCTCTTCCGGGACGCGGAGATTCGCGAGCACGTTCTGCGCGAACGCGGGAAGCGGTTCGTGTTTCGTCGGCGGGACGACGTTGTTCTCACCGACCTTCTCGCCGAACGCAGCGCCCGCGGCCGCCTTCGGCGTCGCGATCGCGATCGAGGCGGTGCGATTGTCGAAGTACGTGCGCAAGATGCGGTTGACGTCGTCGAGCGTCACGCGCTGGAGGCCGGCAAGGTCCTCGTCGGGCGTGCGGTGCTCCACGGCGAGGGTCTGGCTCCACACCGACGCGAGGTTGGAGATCGAGTTGCGCTGGAACTGCGCTTGCGCGACCTCGCGCTGCTTGGCGACCGCGACGAGTTCCGCGGGGAGACCGGTGCGCTTGTAGCCGTCGATCACGGCCTTGAGCTGCGCGACCGCGGTTTCGCCCTTCGTCGTCACCGGAACGGCCGCGCCGACCATCGTCATCCCCGCTTTCGGGTACGCCGCGGGCTCGGCGAACGTCGCGAGCGCCTTCCCGCTCGCCTGCAGATCGTAAAGCGCGCCGCGCTGACTGCTCAGCACGTCGAGCAGGATCTGCCACGCGAAGTAGTCGCGGTCGTCATACCCTGGTGAACGGTAACCCAAATAGACGACGGTGACCGGATCCGAGCTGTTGTCGCGGAAGGTCACCGGCGTCAGCGGCTGCAGGTGGACAGGTTTGCGCGCCGGGAGCTGCGTGGCCGGCAAATCGCCGAAGAGCGTGCGCACCTTCTCGATCGTCTGCTGCGGATCGACGTTTCCGGCGATGACATAGACGGCGTTGTTCGGATGGTACCACTGCGCGTAGAAGCGCTTGAGATCGGGTGCCTGGATCCGCTTGAAGCTCTCGACCGTTCCCAGCCCTGCGTCGGCGTATGGCGAGCCGGCCATGAGGTGCTGCAGCATCTTCACGTAGAGGCGATACGACGCGCTCGAGTTGTCACGCGTCACCTCTTGCGTGATCGCGCCGCGCTCCGCGTCCCAGTCCTGCTGCGAATCGAGGATGCAGCACGCGCGCGAGCGCTCGAGGTTGAGCGCGATGTCGAGATACTGCGAGGGGACCTCGAAGAAGAACTGCGTGATCTCGTTCTGCGTGTCGGCGTTGAAGTTGCCGCCGGTGACCGCGACCGTCTCGGAGAATTGCGAGGCGTCGATCGTCTTGCTCCCGCGGAACATCATATGCTCTTGCGCGTGGGCGAGCCCCGTGATCGCTTCGTCATCGGCGCCGGCCAGATAATTCATCCAGGTCGAGACGACCGGCGCGAGCGTGTCGCGCAGGACGACGACCTGCAGGCCGTTGGAGAGCGTTGCGCGCGTGACGTCGACGACGTGGGGCGCAGGTTGTGCGCGGAGCGGCACGGCCGGGATCACCCCGACGACGGCGGCGAGCGCGGCGGCGAGCAGAGCGCGGAGGAGCATTTCGAGAGGATTCCCACGCGACGAGGCGGCCCCTCGCGGATCGTGGAAACGGCGGTCGTGCCCGATCCCGTCCTGATCGTCAATTGCGACCGCGGGCGCGCCCGCGTGACGCTCAACCGCCCCGAGGTGCGCAACGCCTTCAACGCCGAGCTCATCGCGGCGCTGCGGAAGACGTTCGAGACGCTCGGGCGCGATCCGAGCGTGCGGGTGGTCGTCCTCGACGGGGCGGGGAAGACGTTCTCGGGCGGCGCCGACATCACGTGGATGCGCGCATCGCTCGACCTTTCGGCGGAAGAGAACGTGCGCGACGCGGAGGCGATGTCCGACATGCTGCGCGCGATCGACCGCTGTCCCAAGCCGGTGATCGTTCGCGTGCACGGCGCCGCGCTCGCCGGAGGGACGGGTCTGTGCGCCGTCGCGGACGCGGTCGTCGCGCACGAAGAAGCAATCTTCGGGTTCACTGAGACGAAGCTGGGGATTATCCCCGCGACGATCTCGCCGTTCGTGATCGCGAAGATCGGCGTCTCGCATACGCGTCGCTTCTTCCTCACCGGGGAACGCTTTGACGCGGTGCGTGCGCTTGCGATCGGCTTGGTCCACGAGGTGGTGCACGGCGACGCGCTCGACGGAACGGTCGGCGCGATCGCCGACGAGTTCGCGAGCGCCGGGCCGCAGGCCGTCGCCGCAGCAAAACGTCTGATCGCCGAGGTACGCGCGACGTCGTACGACGACTCGCGCGCGCTGACCGCACGCGCGCTCGCAACCGTGCGTACGAGCGACGAAGGCCAGGAAGGCCTACGCGCGTTTCTCGAGCGCCGCTCTGCCGCCTGGTCGATCGCAGAATGATCCGTCGCCTGCTGATCGCAAACCGCGGTGAGATCGCGGTCCGTATCGCGCGCGGCGCGCGTGAGCTCGGCATCTCGCCGGTCGGCGTCTACTCCGACGCCGACGAGCACGCGCTCTTCCGTGACGCACTCGACGCCTCGCTGCGGATCGGCGCGGGGCCGGCTGCTGAGTCGTATCTCGACGGCGAGAAGATCGTCGCGGCGGCCAAGACGCTCGGCGCCGACGCGATCCATCCCGGCTACGGCTTCCTCTCCGAGCGCGCCTCGTTCGCGCGGCTCGTCGTCGACGCGGGCCTCACGTTCGTCGGGCCGACACCCGACGCGATCGCGGCGATGGGCTCGAAGATCGACGCGAAGCGCCGCGTTCGCGCGTTCGGGGTTCCCGTCGTGCCCGGCTACGACGGCGACGATCAGTCGACGCAGGGGCTGCGGGCGCAAGCAGAACGGATCGGAACGCCGCTGCTCATCAAAGCGTCGGCGGGCGGCGGGGGACGCGGGATGCGCGTCGTCGACGATCTCGCGACCTTCGAAGAGGCGCTGGAGAGCGCACGCCGTGAAGCGAAGGCGGCGTTCGGCGACGAGACGATCCTGCTCGAGCGCTACCTGCGCAATCCGCGACACATCGAGTTTCAAATCCTCGGCGACGCGCACGGCACGACGCTGCACCTGGGCGAGCGCGAGTGCTCGATCCAGCGCCGGCATCAGAAGGTCATCGAGGAAGCGCCGAGCGTCGCGCTCGACCCCGCGCTGCGCGCGCGCATGGGCGAAGCGGCGGTCAACGCGGCGCGCAGCGTCGGCTACACGAACGCCGGCACCGCCGAGTTCATGCTCGACGAAGACGGGGCGTTCTATTTCCTCGAGATGAACGCGCGCTTGCAGGTCGAGCATCCCGTCACCGAGCTCGTGTACGGCGTCGATCTCGTGCACGAGCAGCTCCGTATCGCAAACGGCGAGCCGCTGCGACTCACGCAAGAGGCGCTCACGCCGCGCGGATGGGCGATCGAGGCGCGCCTGAACGCCGAAGATCCGGCGCACGACTTCCTTCCGCAGTCCGGGCGCATCGAGAGCTTCGACGTCCCGCGCGCGCCCGGTGTACGGCTCGACGCCGGATTCCGTGCCGGCGACGAGGTCCCGCTGTACTACGACTCGATGCTCGCCAAGATCATCGTGTGGGGCGTCGATCGCGTTGCCGCGATCCAAAGGCTCGACGCGACGCTGCGCGAGACGCGGGTGGCCGGGATCGCGACGAATCTCCCGCTGCTGCGCGCGATCGTCGCCGACGACGCGTACCGTGCCGGTGAGACGACGACGCGTTTCCTCGACGAACGCATGCCGCTGTTCCATCTCGGTGCGCCGGCAGCCGACGACGAGACGGCTCGCCGCGTCGCAGCTGCGCTCCTCGCGCGCACCCAGAGCTGGCGGATCGGCGGTGTCGGCGTCCCGCTCACCTTCGCGATCGACGGTGCTCTCCTGCAGCTCGAGGCAACCGCAGCCGGGGAGCGGTGGGCGCTGACGGGAGATCTTCGCGGCGAGGTCGCGGCCGACGCACGTGACGCGACATTCGACGCGCAGGGTGGAACGGTGAGCGTCGCGGGGCGGACGGTGCGCTGGACCTACCCGGAGCCCCCGAGCGCGGACGCCGAGCACTCCGGCCGCGGCGCAGCGTCGGGCGACGTGACGGCACCGATGCCGGGCAAGATCGTCAGCGTGGCGATCACCGAAGGCGCGACGGTCGAGCAGCACACCCTGCTGCTCGTGCTCGAGGCGATGAAGATGGAGCACCGGATCGAAGCGCCGATCGCCGGCACGGTGCGGGAAGTGCGCGTCAAACCGGGCGAGCTCGTCGCCGGCGGCGCCACCCTCGTGACGATCGGTGAAGCGTAACGCAGCACCGTGCGCGTCGTCCTGATCCCGGGCTGGAACGAAGCCGCGAAAATGATGCGCACGTACATCGACGGGCGCAACGGCCACGACGGGCTCGCGGCGTTCGGCTTCGACTGTACGATCTTCGACCCGCCCCGCGACGATACGATGGCGGATCGCGTCGCACGGTTCGCCGCTTTCCTGGACGCACTCAAGACGCGCGAGCCCGATGCCTTTCCGATCGCCACGATCGGGTACAGCGTGGGCGGACTGGTCAACCGTGGTTTCTTGCGCATGTATCCGGAGCGCACGCCTGAGATCGCCGCAACGATCCAAGTCGCTGCGCCAAATGGCGGTCTGGTCACCAACTACGCGCTCGGGACGCTGCGCCTCGCACGGATGCCGGTCCACGTGTTGGCCGACATCGACGTCACCGCCGACTTCATGACCTGGCTCAACGGCACGTCCGGCAGCTGGGTCCCGGACCCGGACAACCCGAAGAAACAGCGCTGGCGCCTCGACGCCGATCCTTGGGTCATGCCGGACGGACATCGTTACTTGCACATCGCAGGCCGCATGCCGAAGTACAATCTGCAGAGCGACGGCGTCGTCATGATCGAGTCCGCAACGCTCGACGGGGCGATGCGCGCCACGACCATCGATGACGACGCGGCCAACCATCTGAATCTCGGCGCCGTCTCGAACTTTTTCGCAACGGTGTTCCGCCGCTTCAAGCACGACGACGAGGTGTGGCCGGCGTGCGTCGAGATGTGTGCTCGGTTCCTCCGATCGGAGAAGCATCCGTGAACGACCCTTTCGCCAACCTTCCCAAGCACGTCACGATCTGCGAGGTCGGTCCGCGCGACGGACTGCAGAACGAGTCGACGCCGATCGCGACCGAGGACAAGATCCGCTACTGCGATCTCCTCACCGACGCCGGCGTCCCGATCCTCGAGGCGGGTTCGTTCGTCAACCCCAAAGCCGTGCCGCAGATGGCGGACTCCGACGAGGTCTTCCGCCGCATCCGGCGCGCTCCGACGACGACGTATCTCGCGCTCGTCCCCAACGAACGCGGCCTCGACCGCGCGATCGACGCCGGTGTCCGCGCGATCGCGGTTTTCACCGCGGCCTCCGAAGCCTTCGCAAAAGCGAATATCAACATGACGATCGACGAGTCGATCGACCGGTTCAGCGGCGTCGTGACCCGCGCGAAGCGCGAGGAGATGTGGGTGCGCGCCGCGATCTCGACCGCGTTCGGCTGTCCGTTCCAAGGCGCGGTTCCCGTCGACGACGTCGTACGCGTCTCCCGGCGTCTGCTCGATCTCGGCGTTGACGAGCTCAGCGTCGCCGACACGATCGGGGTCGGCACCCCCAACCAGGTTGCGCAGCTCGTTCCGGCGCTGCTCGAGGTCGTTCCGCTCGACAAGCTCGGTCTGCATTTCCACGACACGCGCGGGACGGCGCTCGCGAACACGCTCGCAGCGCTCGAGCTCGGCGTGCACATCTTCGACTCGTCGTCAGGCGGTCTGGGCGGTTGCCCGTTCGCGCCGGGCGCGACCGGAAACGGCGCGACGGAAGATCTGCTCTACGTGCTGCACGGGATGGGAATCGAAACCGGGATCGATCTCGACAAGCTGCGCGCGGCCTCCCGCTTCATCGCCTCCAAACTCGGGCGCCCCCTGGCCTCGCGCGCGTACACCGCGATGGAAGCAGCGGACGCTCGTGCAGCAGCGATCGCGGGCGCGCGTTAGTGATTGAAGTGCTGCAGCGTGAAGAGCACCGCGAGGATCATCAGAACCGCTCCTGCGCCGCGCTCTGCCTGGTGCTTGAATCGGCGACCGAGAAGCTCGCCGAAGCGCAGGCCCACGAACGTGAAGACAACGGTCGTGACAGCGATCGTCGCGACGAGTGGAACGAGTGAGACGTCGAGCGCGGGCAGCGAAAAGCCGACGCCCAATGAGTCGAGGCTGATCGACGCGGAAGCCGCCACCAATCCCCAACCGGTCGTCGCTTTCTCCGACAGACCCCCGTCCTTGCCGAAGCTTTCCAAGAAAATGTACACACCGAGAAGCGCGAGGATGACAAAGCCTGCGTACGCAGCGATCTCGCCGGCGACGCGCCCGGCGCCGGCACCGATCAGCGCCCCAACGATCTGCATGAGGACCTCCGCAAACGCGAAGGCCGCTCCGACGCGCAGACGCGCAGCCCAGGCAACGCCGAGGACGCCGATCCCGGTCGACAGCGCCAGCACATCGAGCCCTACCGCGAGCGCGATTCCCACGGTGCGCACGACGCTCGACCCGACAAAAGGAATCGTGCCGGCGGCAAGTGCCGGCAACAGGGCGAGCGCGCTGGCGACGACCGCGGCGCCCATGAGGTAGCCCGCGACCTTGCTCGCATGGGCCGCGGATACTCTCGTCCTGTGTTCCAAGGGATGCGTCACGCCGACACCATACCGCGTGGCGATGCTTTTGTCACATGATGGTGCGAAAGGTACGAACGGCGTTGGTGCCGCAGCGAAATGGCTCTGACAAATCCTCCCTCTCTTTGGAGATCGCTTGATCATCCGCACGGGCCGCCTCTATGACGGCACAGATGCAGCGCCGCGTGAGAACGTCACGCTCGTGCTCGACGGCGACCGGATCACACGCATCGCCGGAAACGATGAACCCGTCCAGGCCGATCGCGTGCTGGAAGCGGCATGCGTCGTCCCGGGTCTGATCAACAGCCACGTCCATCTCGAGGTGAACGGCGAGCCAGACATCCAGACGTTCTACGTCGTGCGCACGGCGCTCGAGCGCGTGCTCTATGCCGCGCGCAACGCGGCGCTCGCGCTGCAGGCCGGCGTGACGACGGTGCGCGATCTGGGCGCCTCGGACGGCGTCTCGATCGCGGTTCGTGACGCGATCGGGCGCGGCGAGCACATCGGACCTACGGTGCTCCCCGCGGGACGCGCGCTCTGCATGACCGGCGGACACGGATTTTTCCTCGGGCGCGAGACGGACGGACCGTGGGACGCGCGCAAAGGTGTCCGCGAGCAGCGCAAAGCCGGCGCGTCGTGCATCAAGCTGATCGCGACCGGCGGCGTGCTGACCAAGGGCGCCGTCCCGGGACAGGATCAGCTCACCGAAGAAGAGATGCGCGCCGCAATCGACGAGGCGCACACGCACGACATGCGCGTCGGGGCGCACGCGATCGGAACGAACGGGATCAAGAACGCGCTGCGCGCAGGCGTCGATTCGGTCGAGCACGGGCACCTGCTCGACGACGAGGCGATCGCGCTCTTCAAAGAACGCGGCGCGTATCTCGTGCCGACGCTTGCCGCGGTGTCGTGCATCTACGAGAACGCGAAGAACGGCGCGCAGCCGGACTACGTCGTGCGCAAGGCGACGGAGCTGTACGATAAGGCCCGTGAGAACGTCGCTCGGGCCTGGCGCGCCGGCGTCAAGATCGCGGGCGGGTCCGACGCCGGGACGCCGTACAACTACCACCAGAACTACGCCTACGAGGTGGAGCTGATGGTCACGATGCTCGGGATGACCCCGCAGCAAGCCCTCACCGCTGCGACGTCAACTGCCGGCGAGCTGCTCGGCGTCGCCGCCGGCATCCTCACCGCGGGCCGTCCGGCAGACCTCATCCTCCTCGACCGCGATCCCGGCAACGACATCCGCGCGCTACGCGAACCGCGCACCGTCATCAAGGCCGGCACAGTCGTAGCGCCATCAGCGTAACGGTGTCCCCATAAGCGTAACCCCTCCGTGTCGCGCTGAGCGTGTCGAAGCGTCCGTCCTCCCCGAGCTTGTCGAGGGGTTGGTG
>CAZABL010000063.1:0-23665 GCA_964483365.1 uncultured bacterium | reverse complement strand
AAGGTGAGCGCGTAATGGCTCAGGTCATCGACGCGCAGGGCAAGGTCGTGCGCGAGCAAGAGACGCCGGCGGTGTTCGCGCAGCCGGTCAGCGGCAAGCAGAACGCGGTCTTCCGTGCGGTCTTCCGCGAGCTCGCGAACCCGCGCGCGGGTACGCACAAGACGAAGAAGCGCGACGAAGTCCGCGGCGGCGGCAAGAAGCCGTGGCGCCAGAAGGGCACCGGCCGCGCCCGTCAGGGTTCGATCCGTTCGCCGCAGTGGGCGCACGGCGGTGTCGTCTTCGGCCCGCAGCCGCGTTCGTACGTCACGAGCCTCAACAAGAAGGAGCGTCGTGTCGCGATGCGCGCCGCGCTCTCCGACAAGTTCCAGACCGGCGCGGTCACCGTGCTCGACACGGCGGCGCTGAACGTCGAGAAGACAAAGGCCTTCGCGGCGACGCTGTTCGGTTCGCCCAAGGCGGCGAAGACGGGCGCGCGCACGCTGGTCGTGTTCGCGCTCGACGAGCTCGCCTCGATCGGCACCTCGCTGCGTCGCGCCGGCCGCAACCTCGAGCGGGTTGCGGTGACCCACACCGGCGAGCTCGACGTCAAGGACGTGGTCGGCTACGCGCGCCTCGTCCTCACCACGGCGGCGCACGATGCCCTCGTTGGCAAGTTCGCCCAGGAGTCGAAGTAATGGACGCCCGCGATATCATTCTCGCCCCGCTGATCACCGAGAAGTCGATGACCGGGACGGCGGTGCAGCAGTACACCTTCGAGGTGGATCCGCGCGCGACCAAGACGCAGATCAAGAACGCGGTCGCCGAGATCTTCGGCGTGACCGTGGTCTCGGTCAACACGATCAACCTCGCCGGAAAGAAGAAGAACTTCGCCCGTCGCGGCCGCCGCTCGTCAGGCGTGCAGTCGGACTGGAAGAAGGCGATCGTCACCATCGCACCGGGCCAAAAAATCGAGCTCGGCGGCGTGAACTACTTCGAGCAGTAAGATGGCCGTCAAGAAATATAAGCCGACCTCGGCCGCGCGCCGCTTCATCACCACCGCCGACTTCAGCGAGATCACGAAGAAAGATCCCGAGAAGTCGCTGTTGGAGGTGCGTAAGAAGCACTCCGGGCGCAACAACAACGGCCACATCACGACGCGCCACAAAGGCGGCGGCTACCGCAAACAGTACCGCATCGTCGACTTCAAGCGCGGCAAGGACGGGATCCCGGCGAAGGTCGCCGCGATCGAGTACGATCCCAACCGCACCGCGCGGCTGGCGCTGCTGCATTACCGCGACGGCGAGAAGCGCTACATCCTCGCGCCCGCGCTGCTCAAGATCGGCGACGTCGTCGAGTCGGGTCCCGGTGCGGACATCAAGGTCGGCAACGCCCTCCCGCTCACGAACATCCCGCTCGGTACCGTCATCCACAACATCGAGCTCAAGCCGGGTGCCGGCGGTCAGCTCGTGCGTTCGGCCGGCGGTGCCGCGCAGCTGATGGCCAAAGAAGGCGAGTACGCGCAGGTGCGTATGCCGTCGGGCGAAGTTCGCCGCATCCTGGTCGTCTGTCGTGCCACGATCGGTCAGCTCGGCAACCTCGATCACGAGAACGAAGTGATCGGCAAGGCAGGCCGCCAGCGCCATCTCGGCAAGCGTCCGTCGGTGCGCGGTATCGCGATGAACCCCGTCGACCACCCGCACGGCGGTGGTGAGGCGCGTTCCACCTCGGGTCGTCCGCCCACGACGCCTTGGGGTCAGATGACGATGGGCAAAAAGACGCGCCGCAACAAGCGGACCGCCAACATGATCGTCCGCAAGCGGAAGAGCAAGTGATGTCCACAGTAATGGTGATGGAGCGAGCACAGAACAATCGCGCACGGTTCGAGATCTCATTGCGAGCTCGGACCGGGGGCCCCACGCTTTGCGTGGGGGGCGCGCAGCCTAGGGCGGAGCGCCGTTAATATGGGTCGCTCACTCAAGAAGGGTCCGTTCGTTGCGGACCATCTGATGGAAAAAGTCGAGAAGCTGAATGCTTCGCGCGAGAAGCGCGTGATCAAGACGTGGTCGCGCGCCTCGACGATCATCCCGCAGATGGTCGGTCACACGATCTCGGTCCACAACGGCAAGGCGCACATCCCCGTCTTCATCACCGAGAACATGGTCGGGCACAAGCTCGGTGAGTTCTCGCCGACGCGTGTCTACAAGGGACACGGCGGCGACAAGGCGAGCGTGAAGTGATGAACGCCGCAACCGAACGCACCGAAGCGGTCGCGCACCTCAAGTTCGCGCGCATCGGTCCGCGTAAGCTCCGCCGCGTCGCCGACGCGATCCGCGGCAAGACGGTGCGCGAAGCGCTCGTCCTGCTCAAGTTCGCCGGCGTGTTCGCCGCCGAGCCGATGGAGAAGCTGCTGCGCAGCGCCGTCGCCAACGCCGAGAACAACCACGACATGAGCTCGGACGGCTTGTTCGTCACGCGCGTCACCGTCGACGGCGGTCCGGGCGGCGGGTTCACCAAGCGTCTGGACCCACGCGCTCAGGGTCGCGCCGCGTTCAAGCGCAAGCGTCTCTCGCACGTCACGATCGCGGTCGGCACGCAGCCGCCCAAGCATCAGCCCAAGCAGCGCGCGGGCGCGGCGATCGGGCTCTCGACGCGCGAACAGCGTCAGCAGCGCGCAGCGTCGGCGAAGCCGGCGCGCCGCAAGAAGCAGACCGCCGCTGCCAGCGCGGGGGCCTCGGAGTAAAAAAGATGATGGTTATGGAGCGAGCGCAGCGGAATCACGCGCTGTCCACAGTGTCTATTGCGAGCTCGGTCTGGGGGCCCCACGAAGTGGGGGGCGCGCAGCCGGGGGCGGAGCGCCTTTAAAATGGGACAGAAGATTCATCCGGTCGGGCTGCGCCTCGGGATTACTCGGACGTGGGACAGCCGTTGGTTCGAAGACAAGAACTACGCGAGCTGGCTGCACGAGGACGTCGCGATCCGGAAGTATTTCGGTCGCATGACGCGCGCCGCTGCGATCTCGCGCGTCGAGATCGAGCGTCGTGCCAACCAGGTCCGCGTCATCATCAACACCGGGAAGCCCGGCATCATCATCGGCAAGCGCGGCGTCGGGATCGACGAGATCCGGCGTAACCTCGAGACGCTCACGAAGAAGAACGTCCAGGTCAACGTCGTCGAGATCAAGGTTCCCGAGCTCGACGCGCGTCTGGTCGGCCAGAACATCGTCGATCAGCTCGAGAAGCGCATCGCGTTCCGCCGTGCGATGAAGCAGGCGATCATGCGCACGATGAAGGCCGGCGCGCGCGGCGTCAAGGTGCAGGTTTCGGGCCGTCTCGGCGGCGCGGAAATCGCGCGTACCGAGCGCAACCACGACGGCAAGGTGCCGCTGCACACGCTGCGCGCCGACATCGACTACGCGCACGTGGAAGCGTTCACGACCTTCGGCCGCATCGGCGTGAAGGTGTGGATCTACAAGGGCGAGGTGCTCCCCGAGCACGCGCGCGGCGAACGCGACGGCCAGGCTGGTCAGCGCGGCGGCGAGCCGGCTCGCTTCCGCGACAACCGCCGCGGAACGCGCGGCGGCCGTGGTCGCGGTGAAGGCGGCGGCGCTCCGCGTGGTCCGCGTCCGGCAACGGCCGGCGCACCGGCGATCGACACCGCCGACGCGCTGCGCGTCGCGCAGACCGAAGGCGTCTCGCTCGAGGAAGTCATCGAGGGCGGCGCTCCCGAGCGTCACCACGCAGCGGGCGGACCGCACACCGGCGTCTCCGCCGGCGGCCCGCAGCACACTGCGGATCGCGGCGTGACGACCGAGACGTCGCAGCCCACTCCCGAATCGCAACACACGATCGACGCGGCGGAGCGCCCCGGCGCACCGTCGACCGCGCCGACCGCGGAACATCCCGAACCGGCGCCGGGCGGCGGGACGCACGATCGTCCTGAGCTCGACACCCACAACGAGGGCCAGTAGAGATGCTTACTCCCAAGCGCGTGAAGTGGCGCCGTCAGCACCGTGGCCGCATGCGCGGCAAGGCGCTGGTCGGCAATACCTTGACGTTCGGCGAGTACGGCCTGCAGGCGCTCGAGCCGGTGTGGATGACCAACCGCCAGATCGAGGCCGCGCGTATCGCGATGACCCGTCACATCAAGCGTGGCGGTAAGGTGTGGATCAAGATCTTCCCCGACAAGTCGGTGACGAAGAAACCGGCCGAAGTCCGCATGGGTTCCGGTAAGGGCAATCCGGAGTTCTGGGTCGCCGTCGTGCGTCCGGGCCGCGTGCTCTTCGAGCTCGCCGGCGTGACGGAAGACGTCGCGCGGGAAGCGCTGCGTCTGGCCGCTCAGAAGCTGCCGATCGCGACCAAGGTCGTGACGCGCGCCGAACAGGAAGCCGAGGTGGCCTCGTAATGAAGCGCACCGATCTTCGCGCCCTGCGCGAGCTCAGCGTCGCCGAACTCGAGCAGCGCGCTCGCGAGACGAAGGAAGAGCTCTTCAACCTTCGCTTCGCGCTGCGCACCGGACACCTGAGCGACTTCTCGCGCGTCAAGCAAGTCCGCCGTACCTATGCCCAGATTCAAACCGCGATCTCCGAGAAGCGCATCGCCGAGGCACGTCATGGAGCAGCCTAACACCACGGAACGCGGCAACCGCCGCCGCATCAAACAAGGCCGCGTCACGAGCGACAAGATGGACAAGACCATCGTCGTCGTGACCGAGACGCGCGTCCCGCACCCCGTCTACAAGAAGGTCGTCCGCCGGTCGACGCGCTTCAAGGCGCACGACGAGACGAACGACGCGAAGACGGGCGACTTGGTGCGCATCCAAGAGTGCCGCCCGATGTCGCGTGACAAGCGCTGGCGCCTCGTCGAAATCCTGGAACGCGCCCGATGATTCAGCAAGAGACGCGGCTCAAAGTGGCCGACAACTCCGGTGCCCGCGAACTGCTTTGCATCCACATCGCAGGCGGTTCGCGTCACCCCTACGCGCACGTCGGCGACATCATCGTCGGGACGGTCAAGAGCGCGATCCCTGGAGCCGCGGTCAAGAAGGGCCAAGTCGTCAAGGCGGTCGTGGTGCGCACGAGCGCGCCGATGCGCCGTCCCGACGGCTCGGTGATCAAGTTCGACGAGAACGCGTGCGTGATCATCAAGGGCGAAAAGGACAACCTCGACCCGCGCGGCACGCGCGTGTTCGGGCCGGTCTGCCGTGAGCTGCGCGATCGTGGGTTCCTCAAGATCGCCTCGCTGGCGCCCGAGGTGCTCTAGCATGGCGGAAACGGTGAAGAAGGCGCACATCGTCACAGGCGACACGGTCGTCCTGCGGCGCGGCAAGGAAAAGGGCAAGCGCGGCGTCGTCAAGTCCGTCCATCCGAAGGACGGCATGGCGGTCGTCGAGGGGCTCAACGTCGTCAAGCGTCACACCAAGCCCGGCGCAGGCGGTGCCGGTGCGGCGCAAGGCGGCGGTATCATCGAAAAGGAGAAGCCGATCCCGCTGAGCGCGCTGATGGTGATCGATCCCAAGTCGGATCGTCCCACCCGCGTGAAGCGCGTCCGCCAGGCGGACGGCACAACGGTTCGCGTCTCCGTGAAGTCGGGCGAGCAGCTGCTCGTCCCCGGTAAGGGTTAGTCATGCCGTCGCGTCTGAAAGAGAAGTACCAACAGCAAGTCCGGCAGCAGCTGCAAGAACGGTTCTCCTACAAGAACCCCATGCAGGTGCCGAAGCTCGAGAAGGTCGTCATCAACATGTCGGTCGGTGACGCGATCTCGAACTCGAAGGCGCTCGACGTCGCCGTGCGCGAGCTCGCGACGATCTCCGGTCAGAAGCCGGTGATCACCAAGGCCAAGAAGTCGATCGCGGCGTTCAAGCTGCGTGAAGGCATGAACATCGGCTGCAAGGTGACGCTGCGCGGCGAGCGGATGTACGACTTCCTCGACAAGCTGTTCAACATCGTGCTGCCCCGTATCCGCGACTTCCGCGGGCTCAACCGCAAGTCGTTCGACGGCCGCGGCAACTACAATCTCGGCTTGCGCGAGCAACTCGTGTTCCCGGAGATCAACTTCGATCAGGTCGACAAGGCGCGGGGGATGGACATCGTCATCGTGACGACGGCCAAGAACGACGAAGAGGCGACCGAGTTCCTCACCCAGATGGGCCTGCCGCTGCAGAAGCAGACGGCAACGGCCGGAGCGACGCGATAATGGCGAAGACTTCGATGATCGTGAAGGCGGAGCGGGACCCCAAGTTCAGCGTCCGCAAGCACAACCGCTGCAAAGTGTGCGGTCGTCCGCGCGCGTACTATCGCAAATTCGGCATGTGCCGCATCTGCTTGCGTGAGAACGCGCACCGCGGCTTCATCCCCGGCGTGACGAAGGCGAGCTGGTAATGGGCGTCGTTACTGATCCGGTTGCCGATTTGCTCACGCGGATCCGCAACGCGAACACCGCGAACCACCAGACCGTCGACGTGCCGGCGTCCAGGATGAAGAAGGCCGTCGCGCAGATTCTGCTCGACGAAGGCTTCATCAACGGCGTCGAAGAGCTCAAGGAAGGGCCTCAGGGCACGCTGCGCATCACGCTGCGGTATGGTCCCGAGAAGGAGAAGGTCATCACCGGCCTTCGCCGCATCAGCCGTCCCGGTCTGCGCGTGTACACCTCGAAGACCGAGATCCCGCGCGTTCTGGGCGGTCTGGGTCTGGTCATCATGTCGACCTCGAAGGGCATCATGTCGGGCAAGCGCGCCAAGCGCGAAGGCTTCGGCGGTGAAGTCCTGGCCTACGTCTGGTAATCATTCATGTCGCGAATTGGTAAGCTTCCGGTCGCGGTTCCGAGCGGTGTCGATGTGACGCTGGCGGACTCGACCGTCACGGTCAAGGGTCCCAAGGGGACGCTCTCGCAGCACGTCCTGCCGGTCGTCGAGGTCAAAGTCGACAACGGCCAGGTTCTCGTCGCGCGCAAGAACGACGACAAGTCGGGACGCTCGGCGCACGGTCTGACGCGGACGCTCGTGTCGAACATGATCGAGGGCGTCACCAAGGGCTTCCGCAAGTCGCTCGAGCTCCAAGGCGTCGGTTACCGCGTCAACAAGGCCGGCAACAACCTGAACTTCTCGCTCGGCTACTCGCACCCGGTGACGTACGCGCCGCCGGAGGGGATCTCGTTCACGGTCGAGGGGACCAACAAAGTCCACGTTGACGGGATCGACAAGCAGCGCGTCGGCCAGGTCGCCGCGGAGCTGCGCAACCTCCGTCCGCCCGAGCCGTACAAGGGCAAAGGCATTCGCTACGACGGCGAGGTCATCCGCAAGAAGCTCGGTAAGGCCGGCAAGGCTGGGAAGAAGTAATGTCGACGACATCTCGCACGGGGCAGCGCGTCAAGCGCCATTCGCGTCTGCGCAAGAAGGTCGAAGGGACGGCCAACCGTCCGCGCCTGCAGATCTTCCGCAGCCTGCACCACACCTACGCGTTCGTCGTCGACGACACGAAGGGTCATACCCTCGTCGCCGCGTCGACCCGCGAAGGTGCCGTCTCCGACGGTTTGGACTCGCGTACGAACGTCGAGGCCGCGCAGAAGATCGGCGCGACGATCGCGCAGCGCGCGAAGGCTGCCGGCATCGACGCCGTCGTCTTCGACACCTCGGGTCTCAAGTATCACGGTCGCGTCGCCGCTCTCGCGCAAGCCGCGCGAGAAGCCGGACTGGAGTTCTAACGCATGTACAATCGTGGTGGTCGCGACCGCGACAATCAGGGGTTTGAGGAAACCGTCGTCCGGATCAATCGGGTGGCGAAGGTCGTCAAGGGCGGTAAGCGCTTCTCGTTCAGCGCGCTCGTCGTCGTGGGCGACAAGAAGGGGCGCGTCGGCTTTGCGATCGGCAAGGCGGGCGAAGTTCCCGAAGCGATTCGCAAGGGCGTCGAACAGGCGCGCAAAGATCTCATCACGGTTCCGATGGTCGAGAAGACGATCCCGCACGCGGTGAACGTCCAGGTCGGTTCGGGCCACGTCATGCTCAAGCCGGCATCCGCCGGGACGGGCGTGATCGCGGGCGGTGCGATGCGCGCCGTTCTCGAGCTCGCCGGGATCCACGACATCGTCACCAAGTCGCTGGGTACCAATAACCCGATCAACGTCGTCCTCGCGACGTTCGCGGCGCTCAAGTCGCTCAAGACGGCTGAGAAGGTCGCAGCGCTGCGCGGCAAGACGACGCAGGAGCTCTTCGTCTAGTCATGGCTGAACAGCAGAACAGCGAGCTCTCGCTCGCGACGCTCAAGCCGAACCCGAAGTCCCGTCCCAAGCGCGTGCGCATCGGACGCGGGCACGGTTCCGGCATGGTCAAGACGGGCGGCGAAGGCGGCAAGGGTCAGACGGTCCGTTCGGGCGGCGGCAAGGGGCCGGCGTTCGAAGGTGGTCAGACCCCGTGGTCGCGCCGTCTTCCGCAGCGAAAGGGTGTCTCGCAGAAGTCGCGCGACATCGGCCACTTCCGCACCGAGTTCGCCGTGCTCAACCTTGGCGATCTCACCGGCTGGGACGTCAGCGTCGAAGTGACGCCCGACTCGCTCAAGGCGGCGGGCAAGCTCTCCGATCTGCGCGACGGTGTGAAGATCCTCGGCGGAACGAAGAAGAAGCAGACCGGCACGCTCCCGACGGGATTGAAGTTCCGCGACGTCCTGTTCTCGGCGACGGCGCGTGAAGCGCTGACCGCCGCGGGCGCAACGCTCGGCGACGAGGGATAAAAAGAGCCCACGTGCTCAACACGCTTCGCAACGCGCTGACCGTTCCCGATATCCGCAAGCGGATCGGGTTCGTGTTCTTCGCGTTCGCCGTCTTCGTCTTCATGATCCACGTTCAGCTCCCGAACGTGAACCAGGCGCAGTGGAACTCGCTCATTCAATCGGGCGCGTTCTACCAGTTCCTCGGTTTCCTGTCGGGCGGCGCGTTGCAGCACCTCTCGATCATCGCAATGGGGATCACGCCGTACATCAACGCGTCGATCATCATGCAGCTGATGACGGTCGTCATCCCGCAGCTCGAGGAGATGGCGAAGAAAGGCGGCGAGGAAGGCCGCAAAAAGATCGGCCGCTACACCCGCTGGCTGACGATCGTGCTCGCGACGGTCCAGGCGACCTCGATGGCGATTGCGATGAACCGCGGGGGCGTGTTCTACGACCGTTCGGCGCTGTTCATCGTCTACGCCGTGGTCGCGTTCGTTGCCGGGACGATGTTCCTCATGTGGCTCGGTGAGCAGATCACCGACAAGGGGATCGGCAACGGTGTCTCGCTGCTGATCTTCGTCGGCATCGTCCTGCGCTTCCCGACGCAGATCGCCCAGACGTTCTCGATCGCACAGACCGGCAACGTCAACTGGCTGGGTCTGGCGATCTGGGTCGCGATCGCGCTGATCACGATCGTCTCGATCGTCTTCCTGTACCAAGGGCAGCGTCGTATCCCGGTGCAGCAAGCGCGCCGCGTCGTCGGCCGCAAAATGTACGCCGGCCGCTCGAGCTACATCCCGTTGCGCCTGAACAACGCCGGCGTCATCTCGATCATCTTCGCGATCTCGATCCTGCTGCTGCCGCAGCAGGCGCTCTCGTGGTTCGGCGGATCGAACGCGCAGGGCAACGGCTGGGCCGGCAACGTGAACTTCTTCCTGCAGACCTACTTCGGGCCGACCTCGTTCGCGTACAACGCGGTCTACTTCTTGCTGGTCGTCATCTTCACGTTCTTCTACTCCGCGATCGTGGTCAATACCAAAGACATCGCGGACAACCTCAAGAAGTCCGGCTCCTTCATCCCCGGGATCCGCCCCGGTCAGCCGACCGTCGACTACATCAACAAGATCCTGGTCCGCATCACGACCGCCTCGGCGATCTACCTGGGCCTGCTGGCAGTGATTCCGTCGCTCCAGCGCAACGTCGGGATCACGTCGCTGTACATCGGCTCGACGTCATTGCTGATCGTCGTCGGTGTGGCCCTCGACTCCATTACGCAAATCGAGGCGCGCCTGGCGATGCGCGACTACCGCGGCTTTATCAACCGATGATTTTGATCTTCTTGGGTCCGCCTGGGGCCGGCAAAGGCACGCAGGCGAAGATCCTCGAGGAGCGTTTCGGTTACCGTCAGATCTCGACGGGCGACATCCTGCGTGCAAACGTGCGCGAGGGGACGCCGCTCGGTCGCGAGGCCAAGGGCTACATGGATCGTGGGGATCTCGTCCCCGACGATCTGATCATCCGGATGATGGAGACCGAGTTCGGCGGCCAGAACATCATCCTCGACGGCTTCCCCCGCACCGTCGCGCAAGCGCAGGCACTCGACGAGCTGCTGCATCGCAAGAAGCGCTCGGCGGTCGCCGTGCTCTTCAAAGTCGACATGGGCGTGCTCGTCGAGCGGCTCACCGGTCGTTGGACGCACGTCGCTTCCGGCCGCGTCTACCACGAGCGGTACGCGCCGTCGAAGGTCGCCGGGATCGATGACGTCACCGGCGAGCCGCTGATCCAGCGCGACGACGACAAAGAAGAGACGATCCGTAAGCGCCTGGCCGTCTACGAAGAGCAGACTGCGCCGCTGGTCGCCTATTACGACAATCCGTCCGATCCGCGGCTCGTCACGATCGACGCGCTCGCGCCGATCGAGCAAGTCACGCAGCAGCTCGTCGATCTCATCACCGAACGAGCCGAACAACCGGTGCGCCCGACGTGATCAGCATCAAGTCGCCGCGCGAGATCGAGATCATGCGCCGCAGCGGGAAGATCACCGCGAAGACGCTGACCGTCCTCATAGCGGCGGCGAAGCCCGGCGTAACGACCGGTGAGCTCGACCGTCTCGCGGAGCAGACGATCCGCTCGATGGGCGGGATCCCGACGTTCCAGGGCTACCACGGCTATCCGTCGACGATCTGCGCGTCGGTCAATGAGGAAGTCGTGCACGGGATGCCGGGCGACCGAACCTTGGCGAACGGCGATCTTCTCTCGATCGACATCGGGACGACCCTCGACGGCTACGTCTCCGACTCCGCGATCACGATCCCGATCGGCACCGTCAGCGACGAAGCCAAGCGGCTCATGCGCGTCACGCAGGAGTGCCTAATGCTGGGGATCGCCGAGATGGACGTCGGCAAGACCCTCGGCGACATCGGCTTCGCCGTCCAGAAGCATGCCGAGGAGAACGGCTACGGGGTCGTCCGCGCGCTGGTCGGCCACGGGGTCGGCAAGAAGATGCACGAGGACCCGCAGGTCCCCAACTACGGAACCCCGGCGACCGGGACGAAGCTCCGCGCCGGGCTGGTCCTGGCGGTCGAGCCGATGATCACCCAGGGGACCTGGGAGGTCGAAACCCTCGAGGACGGCTGGACGGTCGTTACCGAGGATGGTAAACTAGCGGCGCACTTCGAGCATACCATCGCGGTAACTGAGGAGGGTCCCAAGATCCTCACCCTCCGCGAGGTCGCCGAACACGAGGACGCCGCTCGGTACAGACCCGCCGGCGACCTGGCCGCGTAAGACGCCTGGCCGCACTATCACGCCCAGAGTAAGAAAAAGATCATGAAAGTACGTCCTAGCGTCAAGCGCATTTGCGATGGCTGCAAAATCATCCGGCGGGAAGGTAAAGTCCGCGTGATCTGCACCGTCAATCCGAAGCACAAGCAGGTTCAGGGATAATGGCTCGTATCTCCGGCATCGATCTCCCCCGCGACAAGCGCATCGAGATTGGTCTCACGTACATCTTTGGCATCGGTCTCCCGACCGCGCAGAAGATCCTCGCGCAGACGGGGGTCAACCCCGACGTGCGCGTCAAGGACCTCACGACGGACGACGAACAGAAGCTGCGCGAAGTGATCGAGACGATGCGCGTCGAGGGCGACCTGCGCCGCGAGATCGCCTCGAACATCAAGCGTCTCACCGACATCGGCAGCTACCGCGGTCTGCGCCACCGTCGCGGACTCCCCGTCCGCGGCCAGCGCACGAAGACGAACGCCCGCACCCGCAAGGGTCCCAAGCGCACCGTCGCCGGCAAGAAGAAGGCCACCAAGAAGTAGACCCGCCGCTGTGCGGCACCCAAAAAAAAGACCCGGTCGCCTTGGCCGGGTCTTTTTTTGCGCTATGACGGTAACGACGTCGACGCCTTGCCATTGGATGACGTTCACGAGGAGTTCAGCGATCGCTGCTAGTCTGGTTTCATGGCACCACGCTTCCTGACTTTCATCCTCGTCGTTGCGTCGCTCGCAGTGCCGTGCGCAGCGCGGGCGGCCGACACGCCGAGCTATGCGACGTCGTCTGACCAGCAAACCATCCACGGCGTGATCACCGCGTTCCATGGGAAATACGACGTGAACCTACGTGACGAACACGGATACGTCGATCGGGTGGAATTGCACCAGGGCACGATCATCAATCCTACCGGTTTGCCGCTGCAGCAGGGGATGAGCGTCACCGTCGTCGGTCGCGCCGAAGGCGACGTCTTCGCGGCGAACGAGATCGACGCTCCGGTGAACTATGTCGTGTTTCCGTATCATGATGCGTTCGGTCCGTGGTGGGGTGGGGGTTTCGGCTATCGCTCGCGCGGCTTCCACGGCCGCTTCGGACGGTAGCATTTGTTTCCGCGTGGGTTCTTCTGGGGCGCGGCGACGGCAGCGTACCAAATCGAGGGCTCGCCGGACGCTGACGGCAAGGGCGAGTCGATCTGGGACCGTTTCGCGCACGCGCCGGGTACGATACGAAACGGCGACACCGGCGATGTGGCGTGCGACAGCTACCGACGCTGGCGCGATGACATCGCGCTTCTCGCAGAGCTGGGACTCAACAGTTACCGGTTTTCGATCGCCTGGACGCGCGTCCAGCCCGACGGGCACGGCGCGGCGAATCGTCGCGGGATCGATCACTACCGCCGCTTCTGCGAAGCGTTGGTGTCGGCCGGGATCCGTCCGCTCGTGACGCTATACCACTGGGACCTGCCGCAAGCGCTCGAAGACGCCGGCGGATGGCCTGCGCGTGACACCGCGTATCGGTTCGCAGAGTATTGTGCGCTCGTGAGCGGGACTCTCGGCGACGTCGTCAACGACTGGGCGACGTTCAACGAGCCGCACATCTTCACGCGTCACGGCTACTTGCTCGGAAACCACGCGCCCGGGCGCAGCGATCCGGATGCATACCTGCGCGCCACGCATACCGTCAACCTTGCCCACGGGCTCGGTGTTCGCGCAATCCGCGCCGACGCGCCGTCCGCGCGGGTCGGCTGCGTCTACTCGGTCTCGCCGGTACGCGCGGCTGCCAATGGCCCCGCGCATCACGCCGCGGTGCGACGCGCTGATGCGCACCTCAACCGCTGGTTTCTCGATCCGCCGATGCGCGGAACGTATCCGCGTGCGGTCGTCGGGAAGATCCCGCTCGAACGCATTGGGTATCGCAGCGGCGACGAGGCGATCATGCGCGCGCCTCTCGATTGGATCGGGCTCAACTACTACTTCCACCAAACCGTGCGCGATGCGCCCACGCCGGCCACGGAGCCGCTGGCGCTGCAGTACACGGTCGAGGAAGAAACGCGTTTCCCGCGCACGGATTGGGGCTGGCCGGTGAATGCCGACGGTCTGCGCGAAATTGTCGTGCAAATGGCGCGTCGCTATCCCGGCGTGCCCCTTGAAGTGACGGAGAACGGCTGCTCGTATCGCGACGCTCCCGGCGGCGACGGAATCATCCGAGACGAGCGCCGCATCGCGTATCTCCATTCACATCTGCGCGCCGTCAGCGACGCGATCGCCGACGGCGCCGACGTGCGCGGCTATCACCACTGGAGCCTACTCGACAACTTCGAGTGGGCCGAAGGGTACGCGCAGCGCTTCGGGCTTACGTACGTCGACGCTCGAACGGGGCAGCGCACCGTCAAAGAGTCGGGACGATGGTACGCGCGCGTCGCGCGCGCGAACCACCTGCCCGACTAGCGTTCAGCGGTCGCCGGCAGGCTCGAGGCAGTCGGCTTCGAGTTGGCGCGCAAGGGCGACGAGCGCTCCAGCGAGGGCGTGCCGCAGACCACGGGAGCGCCGCGGCGGCGGGACGGTCATCAGCGAGATCGCCGCGAGGAGGCGACGTTCACGTGCGATCTGCCCGATCTCCGTGTGGCGATCCGAGGCGAGAATTCCGAGCGAGTCGGCCCGGAGGTGATGACGGAGCGAGGAAGCGGTGGGGTCGACGGCATCGATGCAGTGGTTGCCGCGCCGTCCGGGGATCGTCATGGGGCTGCTCCTTCGCGAGCACAAGTATCCTACAAACATGATATGACGGTTACGGGTAACTTGTCAATCCGTTTTGCTGGTGCTATGCTGAAGGGGTGGCTACCGGGCACGACGAGACCGCCCCGGGCGACCTCGAGACGGTCCGGACATTCGTCAACACCTACGACCTTTTCGATCACGACGACGTGGCGACGCCGAGTGCGCTTGCGGCGTGGCTGATCGAACGCGGTTTACTGCCGGCGGGGACGACGCTGAGCGAGGACGACGTGGCGCGCGCACAAACGGTGCGCGAGGCTATTCGCGACTTGACCGAGGCGAACGGCGGTTGCGAGCCGTCACGCGCAGAGCTCGCGCTTCCGGTCGTGCGGGAAGCCGCCACGCGTGCACCACTTTGTCTGACGTTCCGTGACGCAAGCGCCGCTGGCCTCGAACCGCTCGACAAGGGGATCGACGGCGCACTTGGACGGCTTCTCGCAATCGTTCATCGCGCGATGGACAGCGGCGATTGGCAACGGCTCAAGCCCTGCAAAGATCCCACCTGCCGCTGGCTCTACTACGATCACTCCAAGAACCGTTCGGCGGCGTGGTGTGATATGGCGTCGTGCGGCAATCGTGCGAAGGCGCGCCGCCGTCGCATGAATCGCGCGTCCGCATCCTGAACCTCGCGGGCGATGTATCGATTGCCTGCTTGGCACCGCGCAGCCGTTGCTGCCGCGGCGCTCCTCGCATGCGTGGCGCCGTCCGTGGCGCACGCGTCGCCCAACCCACTCGCCGGTCTCGCGTATCGGCCGATCGGACCCGCGATCGCGGGCGGCCGCGCGACCGCGATCGCCGCGAGCGATCGCGATCCGCGCATCGTCTACGCCGGCGGAGCCACGGGCGGCGTCTTCAAGAGCACCGACGGCGGCACGAGCTGGAACGCGGTCTTCGACCGCGAGGCTGTCGCGTCGATCGGCGCGATCGCCGTCTCGCCGCGCGACCCCAACGACGTGTGGGTCGGGACGGGCGAAGCGAACCCGCGCAACGAGGTTGAAGAAGGCGCCGGCGTCTGGCACTCGACGAACGGCGGCAAGACCTGGCAGCACGTCGGTCTGGACGACAGCGGGACGATCGCAAACATCAGCATCTCGCCGCGCGATCCGCGTGACGTCGTCGTGGGTGTGCTCGGACATCTCTTCCGCGACAGCACGATGCGCGGTGTCTACACCACGCGCGACGGCGGCGCGCACTGGACGCGCTCGCTGTATGTCGGACCGTCCGTCGGCGTCTCGGATCTGCGGCGCGTCCCCGACCATCCGAGGACGTTGTTCGCCGGGATGTGGCGCTTCCGCCGCACGCCCTGGACGTTCACCAGCGGCGGTGCCGGTGACGGTCTCTATCGCTCGGATGACGACGGAGCGACGTGGCATCAGGTTTCGGGACGCGGCTTCCCGAGCGGACCGATCGGCCGGGTCGGCGTGGCCCCGGCGACCGGCGGCCGCGTGTACGCGATCGCCGAGACGCGCAGCGGCGACCTGTGGCGCAGCGACGACGGCGGAACGAGCTGGAAGGAGATGCCGCACAACCCACTGGTTGGCGCGCGTCCGTTCTACTTCACGCACGTCTTCGTCGATCCGGCGAATCGCGATCGTCTCATCGACGTCGGGCTGATCCTGTCGCGGAGCACCGACGGCGGACGCAGCTTCCATGCGATCGCGAAGAACGCAGGCTGGGACTACCATCAGGTGTGGTGGTCGCAGGACGGCAACCACGTCCTGATCGCGTCCGACGAAGGCGTCGTCAGCTCGGCCGACGGCGGCACGCACTTCTCGCAGTCGTACACGCTCCCGTTCGCGCAACCGTACCATCTCGGCCTCGACGACGCGCTGCCGTACTATCACGTCTGCATTGGCTTGCAGGACAACAACTCGTGGTGCGCGCCGTCGTCGAGTGACAACGGGATCGGCGTGCTCAATCGTGACTGGACGCAGGTCGCTCCGGGCGACGGGATGTGGTCGGTCTTCGATCCGAAAGATCCCAACCTCGTCTGGTCGACCTCCCGCAACAACGACAACGGGCAGGTGTACCTGACCGACGTCCGCACGCGACAAGCGGTCGAGGTCTCGCCGGATTTCGAGATCAACGGCCTCAACGCGCCCGCCGGTCTGAACTACCGCTTCAACTGGGACAATCCGATCGCGTTCACCGTCGACGGCACGGCCCTCGCCGCAGGGAACGTCGTCTTCTCGAGCGCCGATCACGGCAAAACGTGGAAGCCGATCAGCCCCGACTTGACGCGCAACGACAAGGCGCGCCAGCAGCGCGCCGGCGGCCCGGTCGCGCACGACGGTTCGGGCGCGGAGACGTACGCGACGATCCTCGACGTCGAGACGACGTCGCTCGACGCTGCGCTGATCTGGGTTTCGACGGACGACGGTCTCGTGCAGCTCACCCGCGATGGCGGCGGCCACTGGACGAACGTCACGCCACCCGCGCTTCCCGCAGACTCACGCGTCCCGACCATCGAGCCGGGACACGCTGCAGCGGGGACCGCGTACGCGGTCGCCGATCGGCACATGGTCGGCGACGTCGCGCCATACGCATTCGCGACGGACGACTATGGCAAAACATGGCGCTCGATTGCAAGCAATCTTCCACGCGATCTCACGCTGCGCACGATCCGCGAGGACCCCGCCGACGCGAGCGTCCTGTATGCCGGAACGTCGCGCGGCGTCTGGGCATCGTTCGATCGCGGTGCGCACTGGAAGTCGCTGCGCCTCAACATGCCCGCGACACCGGTCTACGACCTCGCGATCCAACCGCGCGCCGACGATCTCGTCGTCGCCGCCCATGGCCGCGGCGTTTGGATTCTCGACGATTTGCGCGCGGTGCGCGCGTGGGGTCACGGAACGAACGGCCTGACGCTGGTGCAACCGCGCGACGCGTATCGCGCCTACCAAGCGACGCCGATCAACGTGTTCACCGACGGAACGCTGCCGTCGAACGCTTTCGTCGGCAGGAACGCCTCGTACGGCGCGACGATCGACTATGTCCTGCCCGCCCCGGCGCGCAACGTTGCGATCACGATCGTCGACGCGCAGGGTCACGTCGTCCGTCACCTGACGACGAAGAAAGCCAACCGCACGGCCGGTCTCCAACGCGTCGATTGGGATCTCACCGAAGACGGTCCGACACGCTGGAAGCGCACCTACGAGGAGAACCGCGGACCGAAGAACGGCGCCGAGGTCGTCCCTGGAACGTACACGGTGCGGTTGACGGTGGACGGTCAAACACGCGAGCAACAGCTCGTCGTGAAGGCGGATCCGCGTGACCCGCTCACGCCCGCCGACTGGCAGCGCCGCCACGACGCGCTCGCACAGCTCAACACCGAACTGAGCAATGTCGACACGTGGCTCAACACGATCGACGCGCGCTCCACGCCGGGACGCCTCGCGTTCCGCGCACGCCTGACCTACGATCCGCGCAACGTCGAGGACCTAACCGGCGTCGCGCAGCTGCGCGAACGGATCCTCGACCAAATCTCACGGCTCAGCCCGTCGGCATACGCGCCACCGAATGACGTGCAGACCCGCGAGATCGCCGAGATCAAGACCGCATACGACGCGATGGCTACGGAGTACAAGAAGCTCTAGCGAGACGGCGCCGCGTACGCTATGACGTCCGGCGTGCGCGGCGCCAACAAGCTTTGGCGGGAGCGGCTGGCGGGTCTACCTCACAGTCATTGCTCTTTTGACGCGGCGCTGAGCGTCGCACGCCCGGCGTACGGGCCGATGACGACGGTGACGATGATCGAGAGCAGCGTGATTCCGAGCAGCAGTTGTCGTTCCGTGCCTGTCAGACGTTGCGCATGCGCGGCACCGTCGATCAGGACGACGTTGAACTCGCCGAGCGACGCCATCGCGAGGCCGGTGAGGAGCGCGGCGCCCGCTGCAAGCCCCGAGATCCGGGCGAGCGCACCCCACATGAGCACGCGCGCGGCGATCAACACGACGCCGAGCGCGGCGATTGGGAGTGCGAGCGCTGCTACGCTCACGGGGTCGAGCAACATCCCGACCGAGACGAAGAAGAGCGCGACGAACACCGCGCGGAACGGCGCGACGACGGTCGCTACAACGCTGCTTCCCGCCGCCTCGGAGATGACCGCACCCGCGACGAACGCGCCGAACTCGAACGAAAGACCCGCGGCGTATCCGAGCCACGCAGCGACGAGCGCCAGTCCTGCGAACGCGGGCGCCATCAGGTCGCTCTCCGCATGTGCGACCGTCCGTTGCACGAAGCGTGACAACACCGTCGCGCCGACGACGAGCGCGACCGCAACGAAGCCAACGGCCTTGAGGACCGGTACGAGGATCCCCGCGGGGCTGAGCGCGCTTGCAGGTGCCGTCACGATCACGATCAGTGCAACCGAGACGAGGTCCTGCGCGACGAGTTGCGCCAACGTGAACCGTCCGATGCGGGAACCTTCGGCATCCCATCCGCGCAGCAACGCGGCACCTACCGCGGTGCTCGAGACGACCGTCACCAGCGCGATCGTCAGTGGGTGCGGATAGCCGGCAAGGTGGGCGCCACCGGCGGCGAGCGCGCCGAGCAGCATCATCACAACAACGTTCCCGAGCAGTGGGAGCACGCCGAGCGAGCGGAGCTCGGGGAACGAAAACCCCAAGCCCAAACTGAAGAGAAGAAAGATCAGCCCGAGCGTTGCGAGCGTCTCGAGCACGTCGCCGTGCGCGACGTACCCCGGCGTGAACGGGCCGATCGCGATTCCCGCGGCGAGATAGCCGAGGATCGGGTTGAGCCGCAATCGCGCGGCGAGTCCCCCGCCGATCGCCGCCGCGGCGAGCGCGACCGTCAGGTCGGCGAGAAACGCGACCTGCGGCGTCGGCATGCGCTCAACTCGGGATCGGTAAGCGCGTTCCGCGCCCGGCGGCGACACACGCCTGGTACACGTGCGTCGCCGCGGCGAGATCCCACAGGCCGATGCCGAGCGACTCGAACAACGTGATGTCGTCGTCGCTCGTGCGACCCAGCGCATGCCCGGCGACGAGATCGCTCAGGCGTACCGCCTCTTCCCACTTCCACTCACCGCTTTCGTTTGCGGCACGCAGAACGCCGGACTCGACCTTCGCCTGCGCGACGTCCTCAACCGCGACGACGCGCGCGCGCCGCACCGTCTCGACGTCGACCTCGTACGCATTCGCGCGATTCGATCCGGCCGCGTTCACATGCGTTCCCGGCCGCAGCCAGGCGCCGAACAGCACCGGGACGCGCGAGCTGGTGATCGTGCAAACGACGTCGGCAACCTCGACCGCCTCTTTCGGACTCGGCGCCGGGAGGACGGGAACGCCGCATTGCTTGGTCATCACCTCGCAGAACGCGCGCAGCCGCTCGGGATCGCGTCCCCACGCGAGCACGCGCGCGATCGGTCGGACGCGGCAGACGGCCTCGACCTGCGTCGGCGCTTGCGAGCCGGTTCCGATCACGGCAAGCGTGCGCGCGTTCGCGCGTGCCAGCACGCGGGTCGCCAGCCCCGACGCGGCGCCGGTGCGAATCCGCCCGAGATGGTCGGCTTCGATGAGCGCCAGCATCTCGCCGCTCGCCGCGTAGAGCGTGTACCAGAAACGCGCACCGCGCGGAGGTGGTGCGCCGGTGTACGCTTTGTGGCCCAGGTGGTCACCCATCGCGGCGGGGAGCACGTGCAGGACCGTGTTGCGCGCTCGCACGCGCTGTCGCGGTCGATTCTCGGCCGCGCCCTCAGCCTGAGCACGCGCGGCACGATCGAGCAAGTCGATCGTGCCGCCGACGGTCAGGGTCGCGAGAACGTCTTCTTCGGTCAGGTAGAGCGGGCTCACGGGGTGAGCTTCGCTACAACCCCCACGTCCTCTCCACCATGGCCAGCCTTCACGTACCTATCGAAGAACGACGCGATCGTCGGCAGCACCGCGAGCTGCGCGCCGTGACGCTGCGCCTCCTCGAGCATCAGCCGCACGTCCTTGCGCGCCATCGAGAGCTCCCACAGCGGCGTATAATCGCCGTTCGCCATCGCCTTGCCGCGCACGTTGACCGCGCCGTTCAAGGTGAACGTCGAGAAGAGCTGATGCGCTTCGGAGGGCTTGATCCCCAGCGACTCCGCGAAGCGGTACATGTCAGCGAACCCGCTCGCGGTGAACACGAGCATCATGTTGCCGAACAGCTTGAACGCGGCGGCGCGCGACGGATCGTCGCCCAGTTCGAGCACGGTGCCCGTCATCGGTTCGAGCATCGGTTTGACGCGGGCACGGACCGCGGGGTCGCCGGAGAGCATCATGATCCCCGAGCCCTCTCGCGCCGCCGCCGGACCCATGAAGACCGGCGCGTGCACGAACGTGATCCCGCGTTCCTTCCAGCGTCGCACGCGCTCGCCGGTCGGCGTCGGTGCGGTCGTGGTGTGATCGATGATGACGGTTTTCTTGTCGATGACGCCGACGAGCGGTTCGAGCACCGCGTCGACCGATGCGTCGTCGCTGAGCGTGATGTGAAGCTGCTCGGCGCCCTTCACGGCGTCGGCCGGATTGTCGAACGCCTTGCCGCCGTCTGCCTCGAGCGCGCGCGCCTTCGCCACGGTGCGATTCCACACGTGCACCTCTTCCTTGCGGTCGAGGAGCTTGCGCACAAACCCGCTTCCCAAGAGTCCGGTGCCGAAATACGCGATCACGAGTTTTGCCTAGTCCTTTCGATATGCCAGCACGGCGCCACGGCGGAACACGAGCCGATAATGCGCCACCCGTACTAGAACACCGATACGGGGCAAGACGCTGCGCTGAAACGGAATGCTCGGATAGTCTTGCGCAAACACCAAATAGTCGGCAGGCGGCGGCACGTCACCGAATACCGTCGCAAGCCGGTGCGTCGCCGAGATCGCAGTAAACCATTCATCGTGCGTCGCGACGCTCGCGCCGGCGGGGACGAGCGCGAGCGCCGCGCGCGCGTCGGCGAGATCGTGATACGAAGGTCGCAGATAGTGCGTCGGGTGCAGCGGGCTGAACGCGACGAGCACGATCGCGGAAAGCGCGAACGCCGTCCACGACCAGGCGCCGGGACGGCGTAGCGTCGCGAGCCCGCCAGCGAACGCGATGAGTAGCCACGGGATCCACAACGCCGCGTAGTGCATGCCCATGCGCCAGACGAGTCCCGAGTTTGCGAGCAGCACGATCGCAAAGCCGGGGAGCGCCAGCCAGACAAGACGCGAACGCAACGGCACGAGCGCGAGCGGGACGAACGCTTCAAGGAGATACGTGAGCCGACCGACCGTCGCGATCGCCGCGATGAAGGCGAGCGGATGGAGGAGCGGAGCCAAGAGCAGCGCGGCCGGCCCGTGCGCAAACGGATAGTCGTAGAAGTGCGAAGGCGGCCACGGTCCGACGCGCGGCAGCACGACGAGCGCGTAGACGAGGAGCGAGACGATCCCGAGCACGGCCGAACCGCCGCCGGCAAGGACACGAGCCCGGTCACCGCGCAGGGCGCCGGCGACCGCCACGCCGCTGCCGATCAGCGCGAGCTCGAGACAGGCATCTTCCCGCAGGCCGGCGAGCAGCAGCGCGGTCGCGCCGACCCACCACCAGGCGCGCCGCTCGAGTGCAAGCCACCAGCCCAGCGCGAGTGCCGGCAGCAAGCCAAGGTCGCGGAACTCGCCGAACGCGACTCCGGCCAGTGGCGGGTAGACGAGCGCAACGTAGCCACAACGCTCGGCGACCGCCGGCCCAAGACGGCGGGAAGCGATCGCGGCGATGAGCGGCGCAGAGGCGACGCTGACAGCCGCGAGAAGCGCCTGGAGGACCCAGACCGAGCGGGTCGCGGCCAAAAGCGGCCATAGGAGCGCCAGTGCCGGCGACCAGTGGAAGCGGTAGTGGGTCGTCCGCTCGACCCCGTTCCACATCCCGCCGGGAGCGTCGAGGATGATCTGCACGAACGTGCCGGTATCGGCGCCGTAGCTCGAATCCCGGACCCGCGCCGCAGCCATCGCGGCCAAGACGGCAAAGGCGACGAGCGTCCAGGCGATCAAGCGGCGGGAAGGCACTGGCCCGGGCTTCGTGCCTTGCAGCGGACCTCCGCCTATGCTAAAGTTAGCCGTTGTCTCTCCCCGCGGAGGGACACGCGCATTTGCGCGCTCCTCGGGCTCGCCGGCCGGGGGTGATGCAGGTCGGAGCGATTCGCGGTCAGCGAACGCTGCTGGTCGAGGCGACGACACCGGGCCGCGCCCGGCAAGATAAACATCCAGAGCGAGATTTTTCTTTTGGCCGCGAAGAAGCAGACGAAGACCCGGAAGAAGCGCGAGTTCAAGAACGTCGGTTCGGGCGTCGCGCACATCCACTCATCCTTCAACAACACGATCGTCACGATCACGGACAACACCGGATCGACGATCGCGTGGGCATCGGCTGGGAACCTGGGTTTCAAGGGTTCCAAGAAGTCCACGCCGTTCGCCGCGCAGATGGCCGCCGAGTCGGTCGCGCGCAAGGCGATGGAGCACGGGATGAAGACCGCTGAGGTCTATGTCAAGGGTCCGGGCGCCGGCCGCGAGGCCGCGATCCGTTCGCTGCAGGCTGCCGGCCTGGAAATCACCCTCATCAAAGACGTCACGCCGATCCCTCACAACGGCTGCCGCCCGCCGAAGCGGCGCCGCGTGTAAGGGAGTTTAGAAGAAGATGGCTCGCTACACCCAAGCCGTTTGCCGCCTGTGCCGCCGCGAAACCGCGACCTCGAAGACCGGCGAGAAGATCAAGCTCTTCCTTAAGGGCGATCGCTGCCTGTCCAAGAAGTGCGCCGTCGAGCGCCGTGGCACCGCGCCCGGCCAGAAGACGCAGAACACCAAGACGCGTCAGAAGATCTCCGAGTACGGTCGCCAGCTGCGCGAGAAGCAGAAGATGCGCCGCTACTACGGCGTGCTCGAGACGCAGTTCTCGAACTACTTCCGTGAAGCGCAGCGCGTCAAGGGCAAGACCGGCGCGACGTTCCTGCAGCTGCTCGAGCGGCGCCTGGACAACGCGGTCTATCGTCTGAACTTGGCCTCGAGCCGAGCGCAGGCGCGCCAGCTCGTCACGCACCGCCACTTCCGCGTCAACGGCAAGGCCGTCAACGTCCCGTCGTACATCCTCAAGGCCGGCGACGTGATCACGATCGCCGACCGCTCGAAGTCGACCGACTTCTTCGCCGGCCAGATCGAGACCGCGAAGAACCGCCGTCACCCCGAATGGCTCGAGTTCTCCGAGACTGACGCTTCGGCGAAGGTGCTCGCGCTCCCGAGCCGCGAGCAGATCGACACCCCCGTCGACGAGCAACTCATCGTCGAGTACTACTCGCGATAAAACCAGCACCACCGTTAGGCGTACGATCGTCTCGCTCTGAACGCAGGGCCAGGCGGATAACGTAAACGGAGAAAGACCACCAACCACCAGTGAACGTCCTCGAAGCGCCGACCGGCGCACAAATCGAAGTCCGC
>CAZABL010000062.1:0-24012 GCA_964483365.1 uncultured bacterium | reverse complement strand
AACTTTCCAACGCCCGTGCGTGGGATCGCGTCGACGAACAGAACGCGATCCGGCGTCTGCCATTTCGCAAGCTTGTCGGCGAGCCACGCGATGATCGATTGCTCGTCGACCGCGTGTCCCTCGCGGACGACGACGGCGGCGACGGGCCGCTCTTGCCACTTGGGATGCGGCACGCCGAAGACGCACGCTTCTTTGAGCGAGGGGTGCGCCATGAGCGTGTTCTCGACCTCGACCGACGATATCCACTCGCCGCCCGACTTGATGAAGTCTTTGACGCGGTCGACGATCTCGAGATAGCCGTACTCGTCGATCGTGCACACGTCGCCGGTGTGGAACCAGCCGTCGGGCTCGAACGCGAACGCGGTCGCGCTGTCGTTCTCGTAGTATGCGCGCGCGACGCCGTATCCGCGCACGAGGAGCTCGCCGCGCGAGACGCCGTCGTGCGGCAGCGTGTTGCCGTGCTCGTCGACGATCTTGTGGTCGACGATCGGCGAGAAGAGGCCCTGCTTGTAGCGCGCGCGCCGTTGTGCCTCCGGGTCGCCCTCGAGCTCGCGAATCGGGGCGTTGACGGTCCCGATCGGTGACATCTCGGTCATCCCCCACGCGTGGACGGCGTCGATTCCGAGCGCTAGGAGATCGTCGCACAATGCGGGCGGGAGCGCCGAGCCGCCGATGATGACGCGGCGCAGCGTCGGCAGCCGCTTCCCGCTCGCCTTGAGCGCGTCGCGAACCGCGAGCCACACCGTCGGAACGCCGGCCGAGATCGTGACGCGCTCCTGTTCGCACAGATCGATCACGCCGGCGGGATCGAGCCGTTCCATCGGCATGATGAAATCGGCGCCGACCATCAGCGTGCAGAACGGCGTCCCCCACGCGTTGACGTGGAACATCGGCACGATCGGCAGCACGCGATCGTTCTCGTGCAGATCGAACGCGTCGGCCAGGCCAACCGCGAACGCATGCAAGTGCGTCGAACGATGGGAGAAGAGGACGCCTTTCGGATCGCCGGTCGTCGCAGACGTGTAGCACAGCATCGCCGCCGCACGCTCGTCGATCTCGGGCCATTCGTACGTGTCGGACTCCACGCCGAGCAGCGTCTCGTAGTCGTAGAACGCGCCGGGGAACGGTTCCGGTGACGCGCCCATCTGAACGAACGTTCTTTCCGCATCGGGACGCAGTGCGGCCGCCGCAGCGATCGCTTTCACCAGCGAGCCGTCATAGAAAACGACGCGATCGCCGGCGTGATCGAGCACGAATGCGGCTTGATCGGGAAACAACCGGATGTTGACCGTGTGCAGCACGGCGCCGATCATCGGTACCGCGTAGTAGAGCTCGAGATGCCGATGACCGTTCCACGCGAACGACGCGACGCGATCACCCGGCTGCACGCCGAGGGTGCGCAGCGCGTTCGCAAGCCGTGCGACGCGTTTGCCGAACTCGGCGTAGGTGAAGCGTACGACCGCAGCGCCGTCTCGGGAGACGATCTCCTTGCGCGGGTGCGCGCGCATCGCGTGCTCGAAGATCGCGCGGATCCCCAGCTGCGGCTCGGACATCGTCGACGGGAGCGTCCCGCCGAGAACTGGTTGGGCGAGCGTCGTCATGGCCGGGCCTTCGCGCCGCCCAGCATCGTCCCTGGGCTAGGCGACCACCGCCCGCAGGGCGCCCCCCAGCCAGGGATAGCGGAAGACGTACCCGCTCGCCATCGTCCGCTGCGGCAAAACGCGCTGCCCTTCGTTGACGAGCAGCGATGCCTCACCGAGCAACAACCTGGTCGCAAATGCCGGCACCGGTAGGATCGTCGGCCGCCCGAGCGCCCGTCCCAAGGCGTGCGTGAACTGGCGGTTCCGTACCGGCTCGGGAGCGGTCGCGTTGAAGGTCCCCGTCGCGCCGTCGATCGCGTGCATGTAGATCCCGACTTCGTCGTCGATGTGGATCCAGGAGTACCACTGATCGCCGCTCGCGACGACCCCGCCGAGCCCCAGGCGAAAGAGCGGCAACAGCGCGGCCAGCGCCCCGCCGTCGGAGCCGAGCACGAGCCCGGTGCGAAGGATCGCCAACCGCATTCCGAAGCGCTGCGCGCCGGCCGTCGCTTCGCGTTCCCAACCGACGCAGCTCTGGGCGAGAAAATCGCGCCCCGGTGCGCTCTCCTCGGTGAACGTCGCCGAGAAGCTCGTCCCGTAATATCCGACTGCCGAAGCGCTCACGTACGCGCGTGGCGGTGCGTCGACGCCTTCGAGTGCAGCGAAGTAGGCGCGCGGCGCGTCGATGCGCGAGGACCGAATCGCGCCTTTCTGCTTTGCGGTCCAGCGTTTCGAGACAGGCGCGCCGGCGAGGTTGACGACGACATCGCTCCCCGCGCTCGCGCGCGCCGCCGCTGCAGGGTCACGCAAGCTCGCGGTCACGACCTCGTCACCGCGCGCGCCAAGCGCGGCGACGAGATGGCGGCCGATGAAGCCGCTCGCGCCCAGGATCGTTACGCGCGTCATCGGAAGGCCGTGGGGTGCTGGGGAACGTCCAGGCGCTGCGCGCCGTCGCGGCGCTGATGGTGGTGGTCGTCCACGCCTACGCGGTCGAGTCGACCTACCTGCCAGGTCGTCCCTGGACGACGCCGTTCCACGTGCTGGGCACCTACGGCGTCGATCTGTTCTTCGTCATCAGCGGCACGGTGATGGTCGCGTCGACCGCGACCTGGTTCGGGAAGCCGTTTGCGTGGCGGACGTTCCTCGTCCGCCGTGCGACGCGTATCTATCCGCCGTACTGGATCGTCACCGCGCTCGTCCTCGTCGTCTACCTGGTCGCGCCGCTCGTGACCGGTGAGCACCGCAGCGCGCCGCCGCAGATCCTCGCGTCGTTCTTGTGCCTGCCGCAGCCCGGAGAGCCGTTGCTCGTCGTCGGCTGGACGCTGACCTACGAGCTCGTGTTCTACTGCGTCTTCGCGTTCGCGCTGCGGCTGAGCTTGTCGAAGCCCCGGCGTGCCGCGCTCCCACTCGTCACGGCGATCTGGCTGCTCGCAGTCGTCCTGATCCACGCGCTCGGCTCGCCGGACAATCCCTGGGTACGCGTCCTCGGGAGCCCGTTCAACCTCGAGTTCGTGTTCGGGATGCTGATCGGAACCGCGATGTTGCGCGACGTGCTCGTCGCGCCGCGCGTGCTGTTCGCGGTTGCGCTCGTCGCGATCGTCGCGACGTGCGTGCGAACTGCGTACAGCGGGCGCGAGTTCGAGATCGTGACGTGGCTGCGACCGTTCGTCGTCGGCGTACCGATGGCACTCCTCGTCTACGCCGCACTCGGCCTCGAGCGTCACCGCGGGCTGCTCGCGCCGCGCTGGCTGCGCGCACAAGGCGACGCGAGCTATGCGCTCTACCTGTGGCACGTTCCCGTGATCGGCGCGCTCGGCTTGGCGCTGCATCGCATCCACCTCCTCGGCGATCCCGCCCGTGTTGCGATCGTCTTCGGCGGCTACGCGTTCGCGATCGCGGTCTCATTCGCGGCCTATGGGTGGATCGAACGCCCGCTTCTGCGTCTGACGCGCCGCTACTTCGAGAGCTCTTCTTCGAGGACCGGCCGTAAGGCGCTCGCCCAAACCTCGTAACCGGCAGGGGTCGGATGCAACCCGTCGGCCATCAGCGCCGGCGGAATACGGCCGTCAGCGTCGAGGAAACCGGCGCCGGCATCGAGCCACACGATGTGCTCGCCGTCGGCGAGCGACTTGATCCGCGCGTTCACCTCCGCGAGCTTCGCACGCAGCGGATCGTCCGGCGTACCGCGCGGAAACAGCGCGTTGAGAACGACGATCGCGTTGGGAAGCTTCTCGCGAATCGCCGCGACGTTCGCGGCGATTCCCCGCGCGACGCCGTCGACGCTGGCCGCTTCGAGATTGTTCGTTCCGACGAGCAACACCACGACGCGCGCTCCGCAGCCGTCGAGCTCCCCGTGGTTGATGCGCCACAAGACGAACTGCGTGCGATCACCGGAGATCCCGAAGTTCGCGACGCTGCCCAGCGTTGCGGTGACCTCATTCCACACCGACGACGCGCGCGTCTCGAAGAACGCGGTGATCGAGTCGCCCAGGAACAGCACGTCGATCCCACCCTGGCGCGCGCGTGCGACGAATTGGTCGTGACGCGCAAACCACGCCGGCTTCGCCCATGGGCGTGGTGCAGCGATCCACGGCGCAGCCGCGGGAGAAGCCGCAGGCGCCGGCGTCACGATCGCGGGCGGCGTCTGCATCGAGTGGTTGCTTCCAGAACGAGCGAGGCCGCCCTCCCGGACGGCCTCGTCGTGACCTGAAGCGAGCGATCAGTTGTGCGGAGCCATGCTCGCCATTGGAACCGATGTCGCTCCCGCCGGTGACGATGTTGGTCCACCTCCCGGCTGGTTCGGTGTCGTGCCGCCGGCACCCGGAGCGCCAGGTGCGCCGCCGGAGTTACCCGGGACGGAGCTCGGGTAGCCACCAGGTGCTGAGCTCGGCGCGCCCATCGCACCGTGCGACATTGAGCCCGACGACATGGAGCCGTGTGACATCGAGCCGTGCGACATCGAGTTCATCGAGCTGTTGGAGGGGTGACGGCAAACGAGCTTTCCGTTGCCTTTTCCGTAGCCGGACTGTCCTTTGCGATAGTACATCCCGGTCGACGGAACGTACCACGCAACATAGCTCGGAGCCGTGCATTTCGGGGCTGCGGCCGCGTGTGCGCTCGTCTCTGCGACGGCGACGCCGGCCGACGCCAGCGCCACGACCGCGAATCCACTGAGCAGTCTACGCAACGTGTCCTCCTTCGCGTGAGAGAGAGTCTCCGCGTCGGTGTACCCGGTCAGCGCAGATCGAATGCTGCCCGTTCCATCCGGAGGCGAGCGCTCTCTACAACCGCGCGCAGCGCGACCGCATCGTCGTCATCTTGCGTTCGCAGCAGTGCGTTGTGCAGCGAAGACTCCGTCGCATCGACGTTTTGTACGGCGTCGAGCGCACGTCCGCTGGTGAGCGGGATGCCGCGTGCGGTCGCATCGTCCGCGCTTCGTGCCGCACGTGCGAACGCGTCGATCGCACCAGCGAGCGTCTCGAGTGGAAGCGCGCGGCCATTGAGCTGCGCGCGTGCGCGCAGTTGAAGAAGCCAGGAGTGCAGCGCCGGCACTTCGTCTGCGAGCGTATACGGAACCGCGGTCGCGTCGGCGAGCCGCATCGCGACAATCCCGTAGAGTTGCGCGTTCGTGCGGTGCAGCGAGAATCCGGGATCGCTCCACGTCTGCGCGTAGCGCACGGTGTCGTAGCTCGAATGTTCGGTGCCGAACGGCCCTTCGAAGCCCATCGCCGCGACCGGTGTTCCGAAACGCGCGAGAAACGAGACGGTGCTGTCGTCGAGCGACGCGGGTGTGTCGATCGCGATCCCGCCCGCTTGCTGCTCCCAGCGCGCGCGTATCGTCTGCGCTTGGCGCTGCGGATCGGGGACGACGCGGGTCGCGTCGGCGAGCACCGCACGAAGCGTGCCGGCCGATGCAGCGACGATGCGTTGTCCGGTGATGTCCTCGTTCGCGTTGAGATACGCAACGCAGCCGCGTTGCAGATCGGTCGCGTGCGTTCCGGCGAACGCCGCGGAGCCTTCGCGGCCGAGCTCTTCGCCGTCCCACAACGCAACGACGACCGTGCGTTTCGGGCGCCAGCCGCCCTTGGCGAGAAAACCTAAGCCGCGCGCGGCTTCGAGCAGGGTCGTGGTACCGCTGCCGTCGTCACCGACGCCGTACACCCACGCGTCACGGTGCGCGCCCATGATGACCGTTTCGTCCGGTGCCGTTCCGCGCAACACGCCGATCGTGTTCCACAACGTCGTCGTCGTGCGATTGAGCTCGACGACGAGATGAACGAACGCCGGTCCTTTCCCGGTCGCATACGGCACGCCGAGTCCGCCGTTGAATCCGTCCGGCAGCGTCGTTCCACGCAGCGAGCGCATCAGCAGACGCGCGTTATCGGCACTGATCGGCAGCACCGGGATACGAATCCCCGCGCCGAGCGAGCCGCGCTGCACCGAGCTCGACGGACGCCATGGTCCGTCGGGATACGTCGGCCCGCGGCCGGAACCGTCGTCCGCCGGATCGTTGTAGAGAACCGCCCCGGCCGCGCCGGCATTCTGCGCGTAGCGCGCAAGCGCGCCGCCCGAGCTGTTCCCGTAGCGCACGAGCACGACCGCGCCGCGCACGTCGACGCCGGCGTGACGCAACGCAGCGTAATCTTCAGGCAAGCCGCGGTGCACGTAGACGAGCGGTGCGACGACGTTGCCGTTCGCGGAACCCGCGCTGAACGGCAAACCGACGCTTGGATCGAGCGTCGCCGGATCGGCCGGATCACCGGTTTCGCGCAGGTCGAGTCCGACCGGCGGCGTTCCTTGCGCGCGCCGCAGACCGGTGCGCGGAAGGTAGCGTTCACCGTTCGGATAGAGCTCGAGTGCGAGCTTACGCGGCGTATCTACGCGCGCGGCGAACGCTTCGATGCGCGCATCGAAGCCGAATCGCTCGAGCTGCTCGCGCGTCCAGAGCGCAAGCTCGCGGTCAGCCGGTGTTCCGGCGTAGTGGGGTTTGGCGCCGATCCGCTGCGCCGCGTCGAGTGCGCCTTGGGCGCTCGGGATGTCGAGGAAGCGCGCCTCGTCGCTGCGTTCGCGCGCGCTATCGGCCGGCGCGAATCCGTAGAGCGGGACGCCGGACGGCGCGGCGCCCAGGAGCAGGGACGCGACGAACGCCGCTCCCAGGAAGCGAAGCGCTTGCACGCTGTCCGCCTTGAACGCCGAGCCCTCGCCGTCCTCGTGATCTTCGCGTTCTCGCTGGTGCGGGCGGGCAAGCGGCTAAGGCTCCGAACGCGACGAACCGATGATCCCAACAGCTATGGTCAACGGCGCTACGCTTAATATGTACGTCTTTCTCTTGGCATTCGCTTCGGCGTTCTTGCTCGGGGGGAAGCGCCCGTTTCTCGCGCTCTCGACTCGCGCGATGCTCGTCGCCCTGCTCGGCCTCGCGCTCGGGTACGCGGTCGCGGTCGACGAGTGGTACCGGAGCTACCTCGGCGTCGCGACGCTGATCGTCAACCTGCTGTTCATCGCCTTCGCGGTCATCGATTTCCGCGCATGGCACAAGACACGCCGCTAGCGCATCACTCCAGCTTTTTGCGCATCTCCGCAACGACGCCCGGCGTGAGCGGCAAGTAGTTGCCGTTGCGCACGACGTCTTCCTGACCTTGCCGGCTGAGGATATAGCGCAAGAACTCCCGCTGCGCCGTGTCTAACGGTTGCCCCGGCGGACGCTTCAAGAAGAAGTAGACGCTGCGCGTGAGCGGATACGTGCGATTCTGCACCGTCTCTTTCGTCGGCATTACATACGGCCCACCGTCGGTCTGCGCCAACGCGATCGCCTTCACGCCCGGGACATCCGCGGCATGCGGGATGCCGGTCCAAGCGATTCCGTACTTGTTCTTGGAGAGCTCGTCGGTGAGCATGTGCTTGATGCTGCCGGTCTCGCCGGTCGGCCCATCGGAAAGCATTTTCGTCCCGTACTCGACGTACTCCCGATAGTTCTCATTCCACTTGTCGCCGCCGTTGAATACCTTCATCTGAAAGAAGTTCGTCATCCCGGTCCACGCGTAGCCATACGTCTGTATCGGCTTATCGACCCACTCTCCGGTCAATCCGAGCTGACCCCACGTGCGAAGGTTGTCTTTCGCACTTCGCGCGTATTCCGGATGCCACTTGAATCCGCGATACGCACCGGTTCGTGCGGCGCCGAAGATCCCATCGAGCTGTTTCATGGTCAACTTCGCGATGGGATTGTCTTTGTTCACATAGATGACCTCAGCCCACGTCTTTCCCTTGAGGTCATACGCACCGGTGGCGACGGTAATTTCGAGTGGGTCGTAATTGAACGTCTCGTAGAACGACAAGTACTCGGAAAGCATCGCCTCGCGCCCGCTCGTGCCGATATCGGCGACGCCCGCTTCTAAGCCGGAGACCCACGCATCGCTGCTGGGAAACTTGTCGTTGAACTGCACGTCGGGCTGGAATTTCTTGAATCCGGCTTCCCACAGCTTCAAGAGCCCGTTCATCTCGCTGCCGAAATTGCGAATAGTCCCGGAGACCTTCTGGCTCGGCTGGTAAGACGGCAACGACGAGAGGTCTTGCGCAAACGCCGTCGTTCCGGCGAGGCCGAGGGTGGCAGACAGAACCCCGACACGCACGATCGCGCTGAGTCGTACCATGCTAGGCCGCCTTTACGAGCGACTGACTTTGCCCGATTCTAGAGGGATGAACCTTTCGCGAACCTTTCAGCGCGGAGGAATATTTCTTCAAGGCGCGCAGAAAATGAAAGGTTCGTGAAAGGTTGGGGCCGGCATACTCACGCCAGGGTTCTTGTCATGAAGACGAAGCAACTGATGACGGCTGCCTTTGCTTTGGCCGCATGCGCTCTTCAGGCCCAGCAGCCGGCGCCGACCGATCCCCCGAATTCGGGGAAGAGCGTCTGGACGCAAGACGTCACGCAATTCCGGAGAGAGCATGGCTCCATCGGCGGCTACAAGCAACGATGGGATCTCAGCGATCTGCCCCATTACGTTCCGAAGCGTCACCTCACCGGGACGCTCCGCATCTGGGGGAACAGTTACCTCGCGGACGGCGTGCTCGGCCGGTCTTGGCAGACTGCATTCAAAACGTTCCAGCCGGGAATCACGATCGAATACCACTTGCCGACGGCGACGATCGCGATTCCGGCGCTGGCCGCAGGCGTCGCCGACCTCGGCATGAACAACAAGGCGACGCTGTCCGATCTGCTCACCTTCGAGCAGGTCTATCATCACCCGATCAGTGAGGTCGTCGCGCTCACCGGTTCCTATGACGTGTACGGGTGGGCGCCGCCCGGCATCATCGCGGTGAACAAAGACAACCCGCTCACGCACATCAGTCTCAAGCAACTCGACGGCGTCTTCGGAGGCGCGCGAACGGGCGGTTATGAGGGAAGTGTGTGGCACACCGAGTACCCGTACTCACGCGGTCCGCAAGAGAACATCAGGACGTGGGGTCAGCTCGGACTCACGGGGGAATGGGCGGACAAGCCGATCCACGTCGGCGGACAAAACCTGCGAGCCGGAGCCACGATTGCGTTCGCCGATAAGATCTTGCACGGGAGCGATCAGTTCGTCGAAAACTATCACGCGGTCACCAACTACGTGATGCCCGACGGCAAAATGAATACGTGGAGCGCACAAGCACGGCGTTCGATCGCCGAAGATCGCTATGCGCTGTACTATGTTTCTCCGCTTTCATTGGGAAACGAGCTCAAGGAGTTGGCCGTCGGCCCTGAAGGCGGGCCGTACGTCAAGCGCACGCTGGAGACGGTGCGCGATCACAGCTATCCCCTATTCCGCGAGCTGATGTTCTATTTCAACCGCAATCCCGGTCAACCGCTCGATCCGAAGGTCGACGAGTTTCTCCATTTCATCCTGAGTAGGGAAGGTCAGGATTGCGTGCAGCAGGAGGGTCGGTACCTACCGCTTACGGGCGCGTTCGTGCGAGAACAACGGAAAGCGTTAGACGGTCAAGGCGCCTAGGAGCTCGCGGCTCTCGTCGTCGAGCCGCTGCTCGAACACCTTGGGGTGCGTCAGATAGAAGACGCACATCGCCTGGACCACAAAACGGTGCTTCGCTGCACCCGCGAGCGTGTGGACGCTCGCGAGCGTTCCCGTCACCAGGCGTCGTAACCGCGCGATCGCTTCTTCGCGCGACGGATAGCACGCCACGAAGTTGAGCTCGCCGTGCTCGGCGTCCTCGGCTTGATCGATGAAGTAGTCGAGCAGGATGTGCAGCGCGGAGACGCTCGGGAAATAGACGTCCAGCGTCGCGTCAATGTGTTCGTCGGAGAGTTGCTCGCGCGCTGCGAGCTCGATGAGGGCGAAGACCGGCAGCGACGACCCGCACGCCGCCGCGAACTCGTACCAGGTCAGGCCGGGGAAGCTCTCGCGGTTGCGCGCGAACCAATCTTGGCAGGCGCGTTCGCGCACGCCCGGTGCGCCGTGCTTGAAGATCTGCAATTCCGCATAGAAGCGCGCGACCTCGACGAGCCGTTCGCGCACGGCTTCGTAGTGTGGGAGTTCGCGCAGCCCGCGGCGCGCGCTCTCGACGAGCGAGAACAGATATCCGCCGTCATCGCCCGGCGGCCCGGCAGCGTACCAGTCGTGCAGCGGACGCCGATCGTCGAGCGCGTCGAGCAGTGACTCGTGCAGCGTCGCGAACCCTTCACGCGAGACGCCGGGAAGGCGGTCGCAGAGGTTGTCGAGGTAGTCGTAGATCGTCTCGAGGGCGGCGATGATCGCGACGTACTGTCGCGCCCTCGCGTACGGGAGAAAGGTCGCAAGGATCGCACCGCCCTGCACGTGATACGCCTTGTCGTCGATCGACGCGATCGCTTGTTCGCGCAGCGCGCGGTCGGGGATCGCGCCGGCGCGAGAGCGGATCTTCGCCAGCTCGCGACTTGCGAGCGGGACGACGCGACCCAAGAAGCGCGCCGTCGCGTACCAGCCGTATGGTCCCAGTGCAAGCACGCGACGCAATCGCGTCGGCCGGCTGAAGACGACCGCCAGCGTGCGGCGCACGTCCCGCAGGATTGGCTGCGGGACGCTAGATCCCACCGAGGTACCGTCCCGGCGCGAGAATCCCGTGCGGGTCGAAACGCGCTTTGAGCGCGCGCATGGTCTCGATCGTCGCCGGCGGCGACGGCCACGCGCGCACTTCGGCGTGCAGCGCAGGCGCAGCGGCGATGACGATCGCTCCCGGGAGCGCTGCACGCACATCGTCGGTCGCGCGCCCGCGCGCGATGACGTCGCCGGTGCGCAAGTCGGCGATCGTTTCGGCGCCGGCACCCTGCGCGTACAGTGCGCGATCCCACGCCGAAGACGGCGAGCCCGTCTCGCGATACGTGATCGTCCGCTGTCCGACCACCTCGGTGTATCCGGCGATCACCTTGGCGAACGCGCGCTCCGCGGCGTCGCCGTCGACGATCGCGGTCTCTGCGATTCCAGCGCGTCCGAGTGCAGAACGGAGCTCGCGTGTCGCGCGCTCGACGCTCGCCTCCGAGCCTTCGATGAGGATGACGAGTCGTGCGTCGTCGCCGAAGCCGTCGATCGCGAGTGCAGCCGTCGGTTCGATCTCGAGCATGTCGATCACGTTCCTCGCACGCTCGCGAACGTCGTCGTAGAGCGGTGCGGTTGCGAGCCGCCGCGCGGGCGGACGCGGCAGTGCTTTGAAGTTCGCGCGCACGAGGATGCCGAGCGTCCCGAGCGATCCGACGTAGAGCTTCCCGACGTCATAGCCGGTCACGTTCTTGACGACCATCCCGCCGGCGTGTGCGAGCGTTCCGTCGGCGAGCGCCGCGACGCTTCCGATCAGCAGATCGCGCGCCGCGCCGTACGTCGCGCGCCGCGGTCCCGCCCAACCCGCGGCGAGGACGCCGCCGACCGTCGCGTGCTCGGGATCGGGGACGTCGAGCGGGACGAACTGCCCGTACTCGCCGAGCGTGCGCGTCAACGCCGCGACGGTCATCCCCGCTTCGAGACCGATCGTCAGATCGCGATGATCGTAGGCGCACAGACCATCGAGTCCACGCAGATCGAGCGCGACGTCGTAACGCGCCGGCGCTTCGCCGATCCCTTGCAGCGTCCCGCCGCCGAACGCGACGACGGCCTCGCCGCGCGTGCCGGCGTCGGCAAGGGCCGCTACGACCGCCGCGGCGTCGCGCGCTTCGACGACACGCGCGGGCTCGCACGCGCCGAGCGCGTACGAATGGACGGTCCGCTTGGCGATCACCCGCGCGCGACCTCGCCGCACATTGCACCGCTGGGGAAGATCTTGTCGGGATTGAACGCGCGTGCAGGATCGAACACGTCGCGCACGCGCCCCATCGCCGCGAGATCGTCGGTCGAGAAGACCAGCGAGAGCGTCTCGCGCTTCTCGTAGCCGATCCCGTGCTCGCCGCTGATCGTCCCGCCCATCGCGATGCACGTCTTGAGGATCTCGGTCCCGGCGGAGACGACGGCCTCCACCTGACGCCGTTCGCGCCGATCGAAGATCAGCAGCGGGTGCAAGTTTCCGTCACCGGCGTGGAAGACGTTGCCGACCGGAAGCGCGTGGTCGCGCGCGATGCGCTCCACTTCGTGCATGACCTGAGGGAGCCGTGTGCGCGGGACGCAGGCGTCCTGGATGTAGTAGTTCGGCGCGATGCGTCCGATTGCGCCGGCTGCGCCTTTGCGCGCGGCCCACAGCGCGTCACGCTCGGCGCGGTCGCGCGCGGCGCGCCACGAAAGCGCCCCGTGCTCCTTCGCGATGCGCGCGAGGATGGTCTCTCCCGCCGCGACGTCTTCGTGGGTTCCCGCGATCTCGACGAGCAGCACCGCGCCGGCGGCCTCGGGATAGCCGGCGTGGTAATGCGCTTCGACGGCCTTCGTGATCAGCGCGTCCATGATCTCGAGCGCGGTCGGGACGATCCCCGCGCCGATGATCGCGGAGACGGCCTCGGAGGCGCTCTCGACGTCGGCGAACGCCGCGACGCAGACGCGCGTCGCCTCCGGCAGGCGCAAGAGCCGGACATCGATCTCGGTGACGATGCCGAGCGTCCCCTCCGAGCCGACGAGGACGCCGGTGAGGTCGTAGCCGGGATCGTCGAGCGTCGTGCGATGCACGGCGCCCGTGTCGTCGACGAACTCGAGTCCGAGCACGTGGTTCGTCGTCGTACCGTACGAGAGACAATGCGGGCCGCCCGCATTCGTGCCGACGTTGCCGCCGATCGTCGAAATCTTCTGGCTCGACGGATCGGGCGCATAGAAGACGCCGTAGCGCGCGACGGCGTTGGAAAGGTCCAGGTTGATCAGCCCCGGCTGCACGCGCGCGCGCCGGTTGCGTATGTCGAGCTCGAGGATCCGGTTCATGCGCGCGAAGGAGATCACCAGCCCGCCGCGCACCGGCACCGAGCCGCCGCACAACCCCGTCCCAGCACCGCGCGGAACGATCGGCTCGCCGTGCATGCGCGCGATCCGCACCGCGATCCCGACCTGGCGCGCATCCTCGGGGATGATTGCGGCCGACGGCAGCCGATCCTCGGAATACGCGTCGAACGCGTACACGGTCAGATCTTCCGGCTCGGTCTTGACGACCTGCGGCCCCAACGCGTCCCGGAGACGCTGCCCGAAGTCAGTCGGCATAGTGATGAGGTCCTATTCGCGGTGTCCCGTGCGAGCCCGCTGCTCCCCAGGGTCGGCCACCGTACGACCCGAATCGCTTGTCTGGTGTTCTTGTTCGGGAAGAAGGGGCCCAAACCGCCGCGCCCCGCGAAGATGACGGAGCAGAAGCGTCAAACCTACCGCGCTTCCTTCGAGTTTCCCGTTCTGTACGTCGTCGAAGGCCGCGCCGGCACGCGAACGGCCGTTGCGAACGATCTTTCCGCCGGGGGCTTACGGCTGGTCGGCGACGAGGACTTCCCCGACAACACGATCGTCGACTTTCGCTTTACGCTCCCCAACGAACAAATTCGAGGGATCGAGATCGAAAAGGTCGTCGAAGAGTTCAAGCGCGGCGTGCGGACCAAGAAACGTGTCATGGTCCCCGTCGACCCGTTCCATGAGATGGCGATCCGCGGCAAGACGGTGATCACGTTCCTCAACCTGCGGCGCCGCAAGTTCGCGCACGGCGTCCAGTTCGTCGACCTCGACGAGAAAACGCGCGAAGAGATCCAACGCTTCATCCACGTCTGGCAGATCCGGATGCTGCGCGAACGCGCCCTCCTACGCGGCGAATAAATCCCCTGACAGCTACGAGGCGCGTTCGGCGAGCGCGTCTTCGCAGCGGCGCTTGTAGCGCTTCCCCCAATCGGCCATCTGCCGTAGGATCGGCTCGAGCGTCCGTCCGAACGGCGTGAGTTTGTACTCGACGCGCGGCGGCACCACGGGATGGACGGTGCGGGTTACGATGCCGTCGGCTTCCAGCTCGCGGAGCTGGAGGGTGAGCATCCGCTGCGTGATCTCGGGGATCTTCCGGCGCAGCTCGCTGAACCGCAGCGTTCCGTCCAGCAGATAGTAGAGGATCACCGACTTCCACTTGCCGCCGATCATCTCGACGGTCACCGCCACGACGCAACGCGGCTGACTGTTCATCGCTGCCATGTTCTCCTGGCGGTATACTTTTTGATACTACACCACATCGCTGTGCGTACTTCCCTAAGTCATACCGTGCCCGCTATCATAGCGCGCATGTCGCACCGCGTCCACTACGCCTGGATCGTCGCCGCCGCCACATTCGCCACCCTGGTATGCGCCGCGGGGCTGCTGTCGGCGCCGACGATGTTCATGCAGCCGATGGAAGCCGGGTTCGGCTGGGACGCACGCGCGATCTCCACCGCGATCGGCATCCAGATCGCACTGTTCGGGTTGACCGGGCCGTTCGCGGCCGCCGCGATGGAGCGTTTCGGCGTGCGGCGCACCGTCGCGTCCGCGCTGTGCCTGCTCGTCGCCGCGTCGATCGGCGTCACGTTCGTCGTCGCCGCGTGGCAACTGTTGATCTGGGGCGCGCTCGTCGGCGTCGGCGCCGGTACGACCGCGCTCACCTTCGGTGCGACGATCGCGAACCGGTGGTTCGAGACGCGTCGCGGTCTCGTGATGGGATTGTTTTCCGCCGGCAACGCGACCGGACAGCTCGTGTTCCTGCCGCTGTTCGGGCAGATCATCGTGCACGCCGGCTGGCGGCCGTGCGCGTACGTGTTGGCCGGCGTCGCCGCGACGATGATCGTCGTCGTGCTCGCGTTCGTCCGCGAACGGCCCGCGGATGTGGGATTGCCCCGCTATGGTGCGGCGAGCGTCGACACCAGCGCCGTGGTGCGCGTCGACCCGCTGCGGCGCGCGTTCACGACGCTGCGTGACGCATCACGCGAGAAGACGTTCTGGATTTTAGCCGGGAGTTTCTTCATCTGCGGCGCGAGCACGAACGGCCTGATCGGCGCGCACCTCGTCCCGGCGTGCGGCGATCACGGCATCCCCGAGACGCGCGCCGCGGGCCTCCTTGCCGCAATGGGCGCGTTCGACCTGATCGGCACCACGTGCTCGGGCTGGCTGTCGGATCGCTACAGCAGTCGCTGGTTGCTGTTCTGGTACTACGGTCTGCGCGGACTCGCGCTGCTCTTCTTGCCGTTCGCGTTCGGGGCAGGCGTCTTCGGTCTGCCGTTGTTCGCGATCTTCTACGGCCTGGACTGGATCGCAACGGTTCCGCCGACGGTGAAGATCGCGACCGCAGCGTTCGGCCGCGAGCGCGCACCGATCGTTTTCGGCTGGGTCGCGGCGGCGCATCAGATCGGCGCCGGTCTCACGGCATTCGTCGCGGGAACGATTCGGACGACGATCGGAAGCTACGACGATGCGTTCATCACGTCGGGTCTTTTGTGCCTGATCGGGGCCGTGCTGGTCCTGACCGTTGCGCGGACCTTCGGATCGCCTGCCCGGGCGGCTGCTTCGGCGACCTAGGATGGCCTGAAATGTCCGGGCCAGCGACACCGATGCCCTTGTAGCAAGGCGTTTTCGCGGCGATACTCGTGGCACAATCCGTCCGCCATGAGGAGTTGACCCTTGCGCCAGCCCGGCCGCGCCACCGTCTCCCGTTCCGCGCTGCTCGTCATCGACGCCCAGGAGTCTTTCGCCGTGCAGCCCACGTGGGACCGGCGCAACAACCCCGGGTTCGAGGCTAACGTGACGCGGCTGGTCGAGGCGTACCGAGCAGCCGGTCTCCCGGTCATCTTCTTCCTGCACTCCGACGGCGACCCAGGATTCGAACGGTGCAGTCCTCACTACCGCCTGCTTCCGTTCCTCGCCCCACGTGATGGGGAGCCGGTGCTCCACAAGACGACCCACAACTGCTTCACGAGCACGGACTTGCTGTCGCGACTCATCGCCGCCGACATCTCCCGGCTTGTCATCAGCGGCATCAAAACCGAGCAGTGCTGCGAAACGACGACTCGCGTCGCCGCAGACCTGGGCTATGACGTCGACTTCGTCACCGAAGCAACGCTGACGTTCCCGATCCCGGGTCCGGGAGGAACCGAGCTCGACGTCGACGCGATCGTTGAGCGCACGGAATACGCATTGCGGGGGCGTTTCGCACGAATCGTCACGGTCGACGAGATCGTGCGCGAGGTTCAAGGGTTGGAGGTCGCATGCCGCGTGTAATCTTCGCAATCTTCCCCGAGACCGAGATCCTCGATCTCGCCGGCCCGCTGCAAGTTTTGCACGAAGCGAACGCGCGCGGCGCCGACTACCGCATTATTTACGCCGCGCCCTCGCCGGAGATCGCGACGCAGCAGGGGCTGTTGTTCGCACGGCTCGAGCCGCTGCCCGAGATCGAATCGGATGATCTCGTCCTGATCCCAGGAAGCCCGCTCTTCCGCCGAAGTGCGCAGGCGAGGCCGGAGATCAGGCGCGCGGCGGCCTGGCTGCGCGACGCATACGAACGCGGTGCGACGGTCGGGTCGATCTGCGTCGGCGCGTTTCTGCTCGGTCACGCCGGTCTTCTCGACGGGCGTACCTGCACGACGCATTGGGGCTGGGTCAACGAGCTGCAAGCCCAATTTCCGTTGGCCCACGTCGTTGCGAACCGACTCTACGTCGCTGACGATCGCGTCATCACCAGCGCCGGCATCGCGTCCGGAATCGACATGGCGCTGGCGCTCGTCGAGCGCGCGCACGGCGCGCAGCTCGCGGCGGCGGTCGCGCGTGAGATGGTCGTCTACGTACGGCGCGACGGAACGGCGGCACAGCAAAGCGTGTTCGTGCAGCACCGCGACCACCTCGAGCCGAGCGTGCACACCGTGCAGGATTGGCTCGTCAACCATGCGGCCGAGCCGCACGATCTCGATGATCTCGCGGCGGTCGCGGGGATTAGCCGGCGCCACCTCACGCGCGTGTTTCGCCGCGCGACCGGGATCGGCGTCAAGGAATACGCGACCAAATTGCGCCTCGAGCGCGCCCGTCTCTTTCTCCGTGACCCGCAGCTGAGCGTCGATGCTGTCGCGGAGCGTTGTGGCTTTGCCGACGGCCGGCAGCTGCGGCGTCTTTGGAAAACCGCGTTCGGCACGAGCCCGGGCGCGACCCGTACGCACCTCCACACGTAGTTGATGCTCCTTAGGAGCCCACGAAAGGTTTCATGTCCACCACCCTCACCGCCCCCGCGAACGTCGCGGGGATTACGATCCCCGACAGTTCGCTCGCGAAGGGCGCCGCCGAGGTCCTCCGCGCCGACGGCAACGATCTGCTCTGGAACCACTCGCACCGGGTCTATCTCTTCGGTGCGCTGCTCGCCGAGCGCGCCGGGAAGCGCTACGACCCCGAGCTCTCGTACATCGCCGCACTGTTCCACGATGTCGGCCTGATCCACAAGCACAGCACGCAGACCGAGCGCTTCGAGGTCGACGGCGCGAACGCGGCCCGGCAGTATCTCGAGCAGAACGGCATCAAGGAAGAAGCGATCGCAACGGTATGGGACGCGATTGCGCTGCACACGACGCTCGGGATCACCAAGTTCAAGCAGACCGAAGTCGACCTCATCTTCAACGGCGTCGGCCTCGACGTGATGGGCGACCTCTACGAGACGCTTTCGGACGCAACCCGCGAAGAAATTGTGTCAGCGTTCCCGCGTGACGGCTTCAAGTCGAAGATCGTCCCCGCGTTCCTCGAGGGTTTCCGCCACAAGCCGTTGACGACGTTCGGCAACATCAAGGCCGACGTCTGCGAACGTTTGATCCCCGGCTACGTCAGCCCCAACTTCGTCGATCTCATCGCCGAATCGCCCTGGACCGAGTAGCTAGTACAACAAGTAACGCTCGCGGAGATTCCGAAAGGCCCGCAGTCCGGGTATCCACGACGCGACGACCGCGTCGGCGGAATCGCCGCGAGCGAGCGCGAGCCGGACCGTGGACGTCCCCCAGTCGCGGTCGAAGATCTTCGTGTGTGCGATGTGCATCTTGCCTTGCGCTCGCGCGGCGGTCAACAGTTCGACCGCCGTGCGCACACTCGGAAACGCGTGCGGTTCCGTGACGTGGAGATAGACGCCGGCGAGCGTCTTTCCGGCCCAAAAACCACGCCGCGGCGCCCACGTCTGCGGCTCGAAGGCGACGCCGGGGATCTTGCGCGCGTTGAGCGTCTGCGCGTAGTCCTCGGGGTCGAATTGCCAGCCGCCCGCGTACTCGAACGGCTTGTCGGTGCCGACGCCGTTGTTCACCCCGGCTTCGTCGACCAGACCAGTGGCGAGATAGACGAGCGTGGTGAGCGCGTAGGGGATGTTGGGCGAGGTCGGGATCCACGTCAAGCCTGTATCGCGCCAGAGCATCGCGCGATCCCAGCCTTCCATCTTCACGACGCGTAGGCGGCACCCGATTCCGAAGTGGTCGTTGAACATGCGCGCCAGCTCACCGACGGTCATCCCGTGGCGTTCGGGGATCGGGTAGAGTCCGACGAACGACTTGAACGCCGGCTCGAGGATCGGGCCGTCGACGAGCACGCCGCCGATCGGGTTGGGACGGTCGAGCACCCAGACTTCTTTGCCGTACTGCGCCGCCGACTCCATCACGTACGCCATCGTCGACACGAACGTGTAGGGACGTGCGCCGACGTCTTGGATGTCGAAGACCAGGACGTCGATCCCGTCGAGCATCGCCGCCGTCGGATGGCGCGTCGCGCCGTAGAGACTGTAGACGGGGAGTCCGGTGCGCTCGTCGACCGAAGAGCCGACGTGCTCGCCCGCGCCGACCGTCCCACGAATTCCATGCTCGGGGCCGAAGAGCGCCTTCACGCTGATCGCGGTGTTGGCGTGAACCGCGTCGACGAGCGAGCTTCCGTTCGAGAGCGCGCCGCTGGGGTTGGTGACGATCCCGATCGTCCGACCGCGTAGCTCGCGCCAGGCATCGCGGACGAAGACATCGTCACCGAGCGTGACCTGGGGGTTGCTTTGTGCGCGCGCGAGCGCCGGCGCCGCAACCGCGGCTGCTGCTGCGCCCAGGAATGCGCGCCGGTCCATCAGACGAACTCCGGCCGCGTCGTCGCGGGGACGAGACCGGCACGTGCGGCGCGCGAGAAGAAGTCCTCGACGGCAGCGCGTCCGACCTCGCCGACGTCGTCGCTGTACTCGTTCACGTAGAGGCCGATGTGCGCGCGCATCACGTCGTCGTTCATCTCGAAGGCATGTTCGCGCACGTAGCCGATGATCGCGTCCTCGTGCTCGCGCGCGAAGCGCAAGCTGCGCCGGATCGCGTCGTCGATCGCGCGCGCGTCGTCATCCCGGATGTCGCGACGAACCAGGATCGCCCCGAGCGGGATCGCGTTCCCCGTCTCCGACTCCCACCAGTCACCCAAGTCGATCGCCTGCGCGAGTCCCGACTGCTGATAGGTGAAGCGCGATTCGTGGATGATGAGCCCGGCGTCGACCGTGCCGTTCGCGACCGCATCGACGATCGTGTCGAAGCGCATCTCGACGACCTTCGGTTCGCGGCCGAGCGCGAGGCGCAGCAGCGCGTACGCGGTCGTGAAACGGCCGGGGATCGCGAAGACGGCATCCGGTCCGAGCTGCGCGAGCGACCGCGGGCTCCCGTCCACGCCGGGTTTCGCGATCACGAGCGGGCCGCAGCCGCGCCCGAGCGCGCCGCCGGACCGTAAGATGCGATACTTGTCGATCAGGTAGGGGATCGCGCCGTAGCTCACCTTGGTGAGCGCGAACCGACCCTCACGGGCGGCGAGGTTGAGCGCCTCGACGTCGTCGAGGACGACGTCGACGTGAGGCGCATCGGCGAGTAGCCCGTTCGTGAGCGCTGCGAAGATGTAGGTGTCGTTGGGGCACGGCGAGTACGCGAGCGAATAACTCATTCGGCAAGGAGAACGTCGAGGAGGGCGCTAGTCGTTTCGACGGCGGCTTGCGCGCCGGCGTCGAAATTCCATGCGTTCGTCGCGCGATCGCCGACGAGGTTCGAGACGCCCCGAATCCCGATCGCCGGAACGCCGACCTGCTCGGCGGCGCGCATCACCGCGAACCCTTCCATCGACTCGACGTCGGCACGGAAGCGCTGAGCGAGCAGGTCGGCCCGCGCATCGGTCGTCGTCACCGTCGCAGACGTGATCCCGCGGCCGACGATGACAGGGATGAGTCCGTCCAGGAACGGCTGCAACAAGCGTTCGTGGGCGTGCACCGTACGCGCGAGCTCGATCCCGTCCGGGAGCGGGAACGTCGAACCGTCCTCGAGCCCGAGATCGACGTAGTCTTCGCGCGTCACGACGACGACGTCGCCGACCCCGCAGCGGTCGCGGAAACCGCCCGCGATCCCGGCATTGATGACGGCGCCGTACGGGCGTGCCGCGAGCGCGCGCGCCGTCGCGTGCGCCGCTTCGACCGGGCCGACGCCGGCGGCGACAACGTGCACGTTGTCGCGCGACGGCAATGCCGCGAGCTCACGCGCGACGGCGCAGACGACAAGGATCGGATGCTGCAATCAGGACGCGCGGGGACGTGTTGCCAGATGCGCGATCCAGAGCGGACCGACCAGCAGATGGACGAAGTTGGTCAGGAACGCGGGCCGCTGGCCCTCGAAGGCGTGTCCGACGAACTGCAAGATCCAGCCGACGACGAATGCTGCGATCGCCAACTGCCACGGGATAAACGCCGAGACGTAATAGAGCACGACGAGGCCGACGATCGCTGCCGCTGCCTGCGCGCGGACCAGATACAGGTAGTACGCCGAGACCCCAAGCGTCAGGAGCGTCGCGAGCGAGTAGGGCCCGAGCGGCACCAAACGGGTCAGCGACTCGAGCGCGAGCACGATGAGCGGTATCCCGATCTCGTGGCAGAGTCGGTTGCGCGGATCCCGGTGATAGGCACCGTATTCGTCGAACAGCGTCACGCTAGCGCACCCCGATGAACTTGTGGGTCTGGAGCGAGAGCCGGAAGCGGGCGGGAGCACGTTTGACGGTCTCGACAGCCAGAGCAACATTCGACGGCCTGTTGCCCTCCGGCTGCAAGAAAAGCGGGGTGTGCGCCGGGAAGGCCGGCACCCACTCCTCGGGGACCCGGCCGTCGACGATGAGCTTGACCTCGTTCGCGCGCTGCGCCATCTCCGGCGCCAGCCGCTCCTTGGGCGAGACCGTCAGCCACACGTCGGTGGGGAGCTCGGTCGGCATCGTGCCGTTGGACTCGATGTGGACGCGGCGCCGGTCGGCCCGCAGGGCCGCGATGAGCGCGGGAGTCTCGGCTTGAGCCAGCGGCTCCCCGCCGGTGAGGATCACCGTCGGGCAGTCGCCGCCCTCGGCGCGCACGCGCGCGACGACCTCTTCAACCGAGGCGAAGAACTTGAGCGCATAGTCAGTGTCGCAGAACGAGCAGCTGAGATTGCAGCCGGCGAGACGGACGAAGACCGCCGGTGTCCCGGTCCACGTCCCCTCACCTTGCACGCTATAGAAGATCTCCGCGAGTTGAAGCAATCGTCTCCTTGTTAATGACGCGCCTGACGACGTGCCGAGAGCACTTGGACGGTGACGGGCGCGCCCGCTGGGATGTCGACGTTTTGACGGTTGTTGTGCGCGACCATATAGCCGCCTGCGGCGCCGACGAGTCCGCCGAGGTTCGTCCCGATCGCCTTCCCGAGAACGTTGCCGACGATCATCCCGGCGAGGGCGCCGCCCGCTTCCTTCGCGACGTTGCTCTTGGTCACCGTGCCGATATTCGTCGCGCGGGCGTTGAGCGTGTAGACGTTGCCGCTTTTCGTGTGCAAGCTGTCAAACGCGAGCAGCACTTTGCCGGGGGTCCCTTGACCGGCTTTCTGGACGTCGGCGACGTGGCCGTAGATCGTCGCTCCGTTGATGTTGTTGTCCATCGAGTGAACGCCGGACATGGTGAACCGCTCGCCGACGTAGGCGTGATTCGAGCTGAGGTCCTGATTGATCGTGCCGACCAGTTGCGTTCCGGGGCTCAGCTGTGCGGAGGCCGCGAGCGGCACGGTGCTCAGCATGAGAACCGCGAGCGCGGCGGCGAGATTGCGAAACATGTGATGCAAGGCTCCTGTCGTTTTCTTGGTGACCCACCGAGCGCTTACCCAGCATTGGTCAGAGGATCACCCTTCCTAAGAACGACGCAGGCGCTCGAAGTTTCCCACAATACGAGCTCGGAAAGCCCAGAAAGTGACGGCGCGAGCCGCTGCCAGATCCAGACGGCGATGTGCTCGGCAGTTGGGTTGGGGATCCGGTCGTTGAGCGAGCTGTGATCGAGCTCCGCGACGACGGCGGCCTTGACGGCCGTCGACACGACGTCGAAGTCCTCGATCATCCCCGCTGCCGGTCCGTCGCTCTGAAGCGGGCCCTCGATCGCGACCTCGAGGCGGTAAGAATGGCCGTGCAGACGGGAGCACTTGCCGGGGTGGTGCGGCAGCACGTGGGCCGCCTCGAAGGTGAAGGACTTCCTAATCTGCACGACCTCACTTCTTCGCCGTGACCACCAACCGGGACCGCCTCGTCGCCCAAATCCTGACCGGCGCTGCCGCGCCTCCGCTCGTCTCCTCCGCCCTCTATGATGTCGGTTATGATGGGGTTCCACGAATCGTCCCGTCGGTTGGTGGGATTACACTCAACGTACGGGTCGGCGACTCAGTTTTTGCCCACGAAGCAGACCACATCGAGCCCGGCGTCAGCGCGCGCCATGCCGAGGACCGCATCAACACGGCATTCTGCACCTTCGCCTGTATCGGGAACGTCGCCACGATTACCAGTGGTGAAGCAAAGGGTGTGAAAGGCGTCGTCACCGGAAAGCACGGCGGTGTCGAGCACGTCCTGGTCGACTTCGCCCCGGACGTCATGGAACGGATGGCGATCGGCGACGGCATCTCGATCCGCGCCGTGGGCGTCGGGCTGGAGCTCGCCGACGCGGGCGACATCAAGGTGTTCAACTGCGATCCCGACCTGTTCGAGAAGCTCGGCATCACGCGCGACGGCGAACGGCTGCGGGTCCCGGTCGCGAAGATCGTTCCGGCGCGCGTCATGGGCTCCGGGCTCGGGCGTCAAACGGTTGTGCGCGGTGATTACGACATCCAGCTCTTCGATACCGCGACCGTGCGCGAGTTCGGTTTGGACGAGCTGCGTTTGGGCGACATCGTCGCGATCACGGACGCCGACAACTCGTTCGGACGCATCTATCGTAGCGGAGCGACGACGATCGCCGTCGTCTCGCACGGCCAGTCGTACCTGGCCGGTCACGGCCCCGGCGTCACGACGCTGCTCACCTCTGCGAGTGGCGCGATCGTGCCGCACGTCGATCGCAGCGCAAACTTGGCCACGATCTTGAAACTGCGGTGAGATGAGCGAAGCGCCGACCGATCCGATCCCGCCCGAGCTGCGCAACGCCCCGGTCGTGATCGTCGACTACGATCCACGGTGGCCGGCGACGTTCGCGCTGCTCCGCGATCGCGTTGCCGACGTTCTCGGCGATCTCGTCGTCGCGGTCGAACACGTCGGCAGCACAGCAGTTCTGGACCTCGCCGCCAAACCGATCATCGACATCGACGTCGTCATTCGCAGCGAAGCAGATTTCGCCGAGACGGTGCGTCGCCTCGCCGAGATCGACTACACCCATATCGGCGATCTCGGCATCACCGGCCGCGAAGCATTTCTCGCCGACGGCACGTTACCGCGCCACAACCTCTACGTCTGCGCCGCAGGCGCAAGCGAACTCCGCCGCCACCTCCTGTTTCGCGACGCACTCCGCGCCGACACCGAACTCACCGCCGAATACGCGGCACTGAAGCGCGACCTCGCGGAACGCTTCCGGGACGACCGCGACGCCTACACCGAAGGCAAAACCGCGTTCATCACGCGCGTCCTCCTCAACGCCCGCGAAGACCGCCGCGGAAGAAGACGCCGCTGATCCCGTCACGCTCCGTCACGCTGAGCTTGTCGAAGCGCGCTCCCCCGCTGAGCTTGTCGAAGCGCGC
>CAZABL010000061.1:0-24397 GCA_964483365.1 uncultured bacterium | reverse complement strand
CGTCGTCGAGCGGCGTGAACGACGCGGGGTCCTTGCGGTACGCGTCGTACCCGTGCTCGCGCAGCGCGAGCTCGTCGATGATGTGCGGGTCGAGCAGACTGCACACGTAGGACGCGACGGAGAGCTGGTAGCCCGGCCACACCTCATCGGTCAGCGTCGCACCGCCGAGCACCGGCCGGCGTTCGAGCACGACGGTCCGCAGCCCGGCGCGTGCGCAATATGCTGCCGCAACCAGGCCGTTGTGACCGCCCCCGACGATCGCGACGTCATAGGGGCCCTGATTCACCGCTTCTTGCCGTTCGTCGACGGCGCGCTGCGACGTCGCTTGGGCCGGAACGGCTCGCCCGTCTTGTACGTGCCGTGACGCGGCAGCGACCAATCGACGTCCTGACAGCCGATCGGTGTGAAGTCGCGGCAATCGTGCGGCCGCGCCTCGTAGATCCCGCAGTAGTGCCGGCCGCTGCGCGAGCCTTTGAGGAAGACGCACTTATGGGCCGCGTCCTCGCTCGGATCGCCCTCTTCGTCGACCTTCTTGAGCCAGCCGACGCTGAAGCCGTCGGCCGACTCGCGCGCGACGACGTACTCGGCCATCACCTCGTCGTACGTCATCCCGAAGTGATCCGCGATGCGCTGCACGTCGGTCCGGCTCACGAACGGCTCATAGCCGCTGCAGCATTCGGCGCAGCCGGGCGGACACGTCAGGTTCTCCGGCAGGTCGTAGAGGTGTTTGCGCGCCAGCTCGATGACGCGCTTCACCGCCTGCACGAACTCGGGGTCGTCGTTGTACTTGTAGACCCACTCTTTGTGCGAGATCGTGTTGGCGTTGTAGCGCCGCTCGGTCGTCTTGTTGTACTGGATCGTGACGTGCTCTTCGTCGATCTCGATCGACTGCACCGAGGTCATGGGCTCCAGGTCGAGATCGGCGAGCTTCGTGGGCTGACCGGTCTCTCGCGTGAAGCGGCGGAGCTTGCCGAGCTCGCGATGGGCGATGAGATCGATCGTCTCTTGCATGAAAAAGGCTTCGCCCGGGAAACCTCTGCGCCATGCCCACTGATTGGCTGAAGACCGGTTTTGTTTGCCGTTGTTCCGCCGGCATGCTCGCCCTGCTGGCGGCCATGGCTCTTCCGGCGTCCGCTGACGACGCCGCAGGCTTACGCGCTCGGGTCAGCGCGGCGATGCAATCGACGCACTCGTTCCTGCTCGCGACCACGATGACGAGCGGACTTGCAGGGACGATGACCTACGTCGCGCCCGACCGCTATCACACCGTTGTGGCGTACGGCGGCTCGAATTACGACGTCGTCATCATCGGTCAGAGCGCGTATGTCAGCACGAACGGCGGGGCGTATAGCCCGATGCCCGTCCCGTCGGGGTTCGTCGAGACGCAAATGCAGTTGCGCAACGTCCCCGTCGAATCGCTCCTTCCCGACACCACCGTCGCCGGGGTGACGTACGGTCAGTTCGCGACGACGAGCGCAGGGCCGCAGCACGATCAGCACCTGAGCTGCACCTACGATAAGACGACGTATCGCGTCGTGCGTTGTGCGAACCCGAGCGTCACCGTCTCGTTCTCGCACTACGACGACCCGACCAACGTCGTCGTGGTCCCGCCCCCGCCGACGCCGGGACCCTCGGCGTCTCCCGCACCCAAACAGCCCTGAGATGATCGCGTGGCGGGAGGGTCGCGCTGCGGAACGAAGCGGCACGCCCACATGAGTCAGGCAATCGGTGTCGACTTGGGCGGCTCGCACGTGATGGCGGCAGTCGTCTCCACCGATGGAACGCTCGGGAAGAGGCACGAGCTCGACCTCAACGACCTCGCACCCGACGCGGTCCTCGACGCGCTGCAGACCGTCATCACGGCCGCGCTCGGCGATGCCGATGAGACGGTCATCGGGATCGGGATCGGCTCCCCCGGCAACATCGATCCGGCCACCGGGACAATTCGGTACTCGCCGAATTTTGGCTGGGAGAACGTCCCGCTCGGCCAGCGTCTGCGCGCGCTCTTCCCCAAGCAGTCCGTCCTGATCGCCAACGACGCGCGCTCCGCGACGCTCGGTGAATACGTCTACGGTGTCGGCGCCGGGACGGACAACTTTGTCCTGTTGACGCTAGGGACCGGGATCGGCGGCGGGATCGTCGCCAAGGGCCAATTGCTGCTCGGCCATGAGATGGGCGCCGGCGAGATCGGCCATCATCAGATCCGGCCCGACACCGGCTTCGTGTGCTTCTGCGGCAAGGTCGGCTGCTTCGAGTCGCAGGCGTCCGGAATGGGCTTGATTCGTCACGCCTTCCGGCTGGCGCCGTCTTTCCCGCGCAGCACGCTGCTCGACGTCCCGCGTGAGAAGCTTGGCTCGAAGGCGATCCGCAAGGCCGCGCAGGCCGGCAATCCGCATGCGCTCGCCGCCTTCGACGCCTTCGCCGACGATTTGGCGCTGGGGCTGGCGAACGTGATCGCGTTCGTGAACCCCGAGGTGATCGCGCTCGGCGGCGGTGTCTCGAGCGCGGGCGACTTCTTACTCGACAAGGTCCGGCCGCTCGTCGAGGCGCGCACGACGATGGTCCCCCGCGGGACCACGCGAATCGTGCGCGCGACACTGGGCAACGACGCCGGTGCCGTGGGGGCGGCAACCGCTGCGAGGCGCGGCGGGCTCATCGCACGGGTCGAGCCAACCGCCTCGGTCGCCTGAACGGCCGCAAGACGTTGTAAGCGTCCCGAAATCCAGGGGTCCTACGCTGGTGGTGACATGAACGAGAGCGACGTCCCGGCCCTCCTCCCGCCGATGTGCCAAGACTGCGGCCATCGCGCCTCCCTCCACCATCTCGACGGGTGCCGAGCGCTGCTGCTCGGCCGAGGCGGGCCCTCGCGGACCTGCGGCTGCCCGACGACCCTACGCGAGATCCTCGGCGCCCGCTTCGCGCGCCAGGCCGGCGAGATCCGCGACCGGGAAGGCGATACGCAGGGGAGCCTGCTCTAAGGCGCGTGGAGCGGCGCGTCGAGAGCGAGCGCCGTCATCATCCGTACGCCCGTCTCCAGCGCCGCTTCGTCGATGTCGAAGCGCGCGTGGTGGTGCGGAAACGCGCTCGCCGGTCCCCCGTTGCTCCCGATCCGGAAGTAACACGCGGGCACGCGCTCGGCGAAAAACGAGAAGTCTTCCGCGCCCATCAGCTTCGGGACGCCGGCGACGTGGATCGGTCCGACGACGTCCTCGGCGAGCGCGCGAACATAGCGCGTCTGATCGACGTCGTTCGACGTCACCGGGTAGCGCCACAGATACTCGAACGTGTACGTCGCGCCCGCGGTCTCACAAACGCCGCGCAACACACGCTCGATGCGCTCGGCCATCGCCGAGCGGACGCCGGCATCGAACGCGCGGACGGTGCCCAAGAGCCGCACGCGACTCGGGATGACGTTGTGTGTGGTTCCGCCGCTGATTGCGCCGATCGTGACGACGGCCGGCTCGATCGGGTCGATCTGCCGTGAAACGACTTGCTGCACCGCGACGACGAACTGCGAGGCGACCAGAACCGGGTCGATCGAGAGATGCGGTGAGGCGCCGTGACCGCCTTTGCCTTCGATCGTGATCTCGATCGAGTCGCTCGACGCGTAGAACGGGCCTTCGCGAAAGCCGACGAGGCCGGTAGGAAGGTCCGACGCCAAATGCAGTCCGTACGCGCGCTCGATCCCGAAGCGCTCGAGAACGCCGTCCTCGACCATCGCCTTTGCGCCGCCCTTGCCTTCTTCGGCGGGCTGAAACAAGAAACAGGTCGTACCCGCGAGCTCGCCCTTGCGCGCCGCAACGATGCGCGCCGCGCCGAGCAGCATCGCGACGTGCCCGTCGTGGCCGCACGCATGCATCGTGCCGCGCGTCGCCGAGCGGTACGGGGTCTCGTTCTCCTCCTCGAGCGGTAGCGCGTCCATGTCGGCGCGCAGCATGATCGTCTTGCCGGGTCGCATCCCGTGCACGACCCCGACCACGCCGGTACGGCCGATCCCGGTGTGCACCTCGTAGCCCAGCTCACGCAGTCGCTGCGCGACGATCCCCGCCGTGCGCTGTTCCTCGAAGCCGAGCTCCGGATGGACGTGCAGGTCGCGACGCGTCGCGACGACGTCTGCGATGACGTCCGTGGGGACGGTGACGGTCGGGGCCACTAGACGGCGGCGGGAACGGGGGTCTTTGGTCGCCCGACCGCCGCGATCTGGCCGATCAGTTCGGCGATGCGCCGGGAGCTGCCGCGCGGGGCGACAGCGGTCTGCTGGGCGCGCATCTTCGCCAGGCGCTCCTGGCTGTGCACGATCCGCGAGACGGACTGGACGACCTCGGCAGTCGTCAGCGCCACGACGCCGATCCCGTTGGTTCGTACGTAGTCGAGGTTGCCGCGCTCTTGGCCCGGGACGTAGTCGTAGACGACGACCGGAACTTCGGCGACCGAGGCCTCAGCGATCGTGCCGGGTCCGGCCTTGGTAACCAGGAGATCCGCGGCGCGCATGAGCTCGGGAACGTCGTTGCGGAAGCCGAGCACCGTCATCGGGGTCGGCAGGCTCGGCGCGAGCTCTTCGAGCTTCGCCTTGAGGGCCGCGTTGCGGCCGGTGACGACGACGAGGTGGAAATCGAGCCCGGCCTTTGCCAAGCCGAGCGTGGTCGGGAGAAGCTTCCCGCCGCCTTCGCCGCCGGCCATGAGCAGCGCGATCGTCGAATCCGCCGGCAGCCCGAGCTTCTTGCGAATCTCGGCCTTCGTCGCGGTCACGTCCTCGAAACGCGGGTGGATCGGGTGCCCGAGGAGCCGCAAGCGGTCGGGCGGGACGCCGCGCTCGATGGCGCGCTGATAGACTTCGCGGGCCGGGACGACGGTGAGATCGGCCTCCGGGAGGAGCCAGCCCTCGTGGACACGGCCGAGGTCGGTGATGACCGTGACCAGCGGGATCCGCTGCATTCCCGCATCGGCACGCGCGCGCAGCGCAGCATGGTTCAGCAGCGGGTGGACCGAGATGATGACGTCCGGCTGATACTGCACGAACACGTCGCGCAGCCGCTCGCGATAGAGCGGCTCGCAGAAGCGCACGATGGTGCGGTATCTGCGCCGTCCGTTCGTCGCGTGGTAGAGCGCGCCGTAGATCGGCGGCGCATAGCGCAATGCGGCGCTATATGCGGGCCCGAGCTTCGAGAGCGGGAACGTGCAATGCGTGGCGATGTCGTCGATTCGCCACTCGTATCGTGTCGCTCCGTCGATCTCGTCGAGCGCTGCTCCAATGGCTTGCGCCCCGGCGCGGTGACCGCCTCCGGTATCGGAGATCAGAAAGAGGACGCGTTTGGTCATCCCACCTCAGCTGGTCTGTTTGACCACCGTGCGACGCTTGAGCGCGGCGGCACGACGCCGCTGCGCAGCTGCACGGCGGAGCGCCGCGGCCTTACGCTTCGGGTTGAACGAACGCAGCCACGCCATGGTCGCGCGTGCCGGTGCGTCATAGAACCTGAAGATATCGCCGAACTCGACTTCCGGGTTCCGGTGATGACCGTCATGGTCCTCGGGGAGGACAAGCCCAGTGACGCGGGCGACCCGGACGAGCCATGCCGGGCTCTTCCAGCCGAGCTCGCAGGTATGACGCCACCACACGTGGAGTTGGCCGAGCACGAGTCCAGCGACCGCTCCGTAGACCGAGATCCACGAGCACGCCACGGCAAGGACCATATAGGGAACCGCACCGAGGAGGCCGTCGAGCAGGACACCGGGGTCGCGCGAGAGGACCGCGTGGTCCCAATAGGAACGCCGACGATCGTGGTGCGTGCGGAGATGCAGCTTACCCCACACGTGCTGGGGCACGTGATAGAAGAACGTCGATCCAAAGTCACCGACCACCAGGACGATGAGCATCGCCAGGAGTGCAGACAACACGGGCGACCCCAACACGATCGAGTTCACGCTGATCCCTTAGTATCTGAAGAAGGCTAACGGCGGATTGGTCCCGAGTCCTGGAAACCCTCTCGTGAGCGTACTATTTGCGCTCGGCTGGACAGTTTTTCCGGCCCGTATCGACGGGCTCGTCGATGCCGCTCTAGCGTGGCATATACCCCCGCCAGTCCCCGTCTATCGTGGAGCGCGTTTGCTCATGGACGCCGGGCCGCGCGCTCCGCAGAACGCCAAGGTCGCGCGCGAGGTCCTGCGCGCGAACCCGCGCATCAGCCCGGTCGACGCGCTCGTTCTCGCGACGCGCGCAATCGACGATGCACACCGTGCGAATATCGCACCGGCGTTCCTCGCCGCGACGCTGCTACAAGAGTCGGCGTTCAATCCGCGCGCGATCTCGAGCGCCGGGGCGGTGGGGATCGCACAGTTCACGATCCCCACCGCTGCGATCGTCGGTGTTGATCCGTGGGAACCCGGCGAGGCGATCGATGCTGCGACCTTGCTCCTCGCGCGCTACACCCGCATGTACGCGAGCTGGCGCGACGACCCGTACGCGCTCGCATGCGCCGCGTACAACGCCGGCCCGCTCGCGATCGACCATTACGGCGGCGTCCCGCCATACGCGGAGACGCGTGGCTACATTCAAGACATTCGGGACCGTTGGTCCCGAATTGTCGGGCGCTAGCGCGCCCGACTGGGAAGAGGTGGTTTAAGCCTGTTTCGCCAGGCGCTGACGCGCCCGACGAGTCTAGGTGGATTGCGCTTCGCGAAATCCACCTAGACGGATTAGCCTGTCACGCTGAGCTTGTCGAAGTGCGGTGCCTTACGAGACACGCGCAATCCACTAAGACATCGAGCGGCGGAGGAAGGCTTGGACGCGGTCCCACGCGTCGGCGATTTGACGCGTCGCGACCGTCCCGAGGTCTTCACGGAAGAACGAATGACCGACGTCGGGATAGATCTCCATCTCGAAGCGCTTGTTGCGCTTGGTGAGATTGTCGCGGATGTGTGCGATCTCGTTGCGCGAGATCTGTTCGTCGTGACCGCCGAAGACGAGCAGCAGCGGTGCGCGCACCTCGTCGATGTCGTCGATCACGGGACTGGTCTGACCGGGCAGCGGTCGCGCGATGCTCTGGCCGTAGAAGGCGATCGCAGCGGCGAGGCCGGGTAGCGACGCGGAGAGGAACGCGGCGGTCCCACCCCAGCCGAAGCCCCACGTTGCGATCTTGCCGTGCTGGACGAACGGTTGATTGTCGAGCCAGTCGCGCGTCGCCGCGACGTCGCGGCAGACGTTCTCGATGGCGAACGTCTCGTTCGGGTCGGTCCCCCGCAAATAGTCGATCGCGAGTCCGACGTAGCCCGCGTTCGCGACTTGATTGGTGATGCGCCGTAGCTCGTCGTCGAAGCCGTAGACTCCCTCGAGCACGATCACGGCAGGGCGCGGCCGCTGATCCATCCGTGCGAGGTGCGCTCGCATCGGAACGACCGACTCGTTGATGGTGATTTCCTCGACGATCATGGTGCGTGCTCCCGCGGGAACGCATGGACGCGGTCCTGTCTAGAGTCGTCTTTCCCCTCTGTTGCTCCGGGTAACGGACGGCTAATCGCTTCGTGCGGGGTAAAGGCTCGAGCGTCGGCCGACAGAGACCCTCGTGAAAACGCGCGGGGTACTTGCCGGGTTAGGCGGTCCGCATGGCTTCGACGTCGACTGCGTTTTCCGAGCGATTTGCGCTCCACCGCGACCCTCACCCGGCGCGGGTTGCGACCTTCGCCGAGGACGTTCGCGCTGGTTTGGGAACGCGCCCAATGCGGCTGCTCCCGAAATACTTCTACGACGATTTGGGATCGGCGCTGTTCGACGCGATCACGCGGCTTCCCGAGTACTATCTTACACGGGTCGAGCGGGACTTGCTCGCGACGTACGGGCGCGAGATCGTCGGCTCGTTGGGTGGTCCGCTCGAACTTCTCGAGCTGGGCAGCGGGAGCGCGGTGAAGACGCGTCTGCTGATCGACGCCCTGCTCGAGCGTCAGCGTTCGCTCACGTATCACCCCGTCGATATCTCCGCCGAGGCGCTCACTGAATCATCGCTTGCGCTGATCTCGTCGTACGAGCGCTTGCGCGTCGTCGCGTATGCCAGCGACTACGTCCAGTTGTTGCGTTCCAAACGCTTCGTCCCCCACGATCGGGTGCTCGCGCTCTTCTTGGGCTCGAATATCGGGAACTTCGAGCCACCCGCGGCGCGCGAGCTGCTCGCGCTCCTCGCGCAGGCCTTGCGGCCCGGCGACGCATTGCTGATCGGCTACGATCTCAAGAAAGATCCTTCGATCCTCGAGTTGGCGTACGACGACCCGACCGGTGTCACCGCGGCGTTCAACAAGAACCTGCTCGCACGCATCAACCGTGAGCTCGGCGGCGATTTTGCGCTCGACCGCTACCACTTCACGGCACGCTGGAACGAGGAACACGGTGCCGTCGAGTCGTTCCTGGTCAGCACCGTCGACCAACGCGTCCATGTCCCGCTGGCGGGAATCACCGTCGACCTGAAGGCAGGCGACGCGATCCACACCGAGTCGTCGTACAAGTTCACGCACGAGGAGTTCGTCGCGCTCGTCGAGCGCTGCGGCTACCACGAGAACAAGACGTACAGCGACGCGGGGGGACGCTACGCGCTCAGCCTTCTCGTCGTCAGCTAGGAGTGTGTCGGGCATTGCCCGACACCCGACGACGCGGCGGACCGCAGCGAAGCGAGGACCGCGAAGGATTCACCGGAGGTGAATCCACTAGTCGCGTTCGCGCAGCGCGCGCATCGTCGGAACGAATGCTTCGATCGACGCCTCGACCTGCGCGTTGCTGAGCAGCGTATGCCGATCCTCGTCGACCGGCTGCGTGTGCCGTTCGTCGGCGTAGACGTACATCTGCGCGGCGACCGGGCCGTGCATCGTGTCGACGGCCACGTCGACCCGAAGGTACGACGGAACCTCTTCCCAGGCGTCGGCGATCTCCCAGCCGAGCGCATCGAGCGTGATGAGGACGCCGCTGACGGGACCGAGCTCGACGACCGTCTCGCGCAGCGAGAGATAGCCGTTGCGCGTCGCGACGCGACGCCACCCGCGCAGCGTCGCAGGCTCGGCCGGATACTCCGCGCCGAGGATCGCCGCGCGCCATGCGCCGCGCCGGAAGGTCCCGTACGCGAAGAGCGGCTTCACGTGCGCACCGCGCGCTCGCCGGCGCGAAGGACGATGTCGATGAGAATCGCGAGCACCGCAGCGGCGACGGCACCGGCGATCACGGGCTGGGTGTGCTGCGTCGCCAGGCCCTCGAAGATCAACGTCCCTAGACCGCCGGCGTCGATCCAGGCGGCGACCGTCGCGAGTGCGACGAGCGTCACCGCGGCGACGCGTACGCCGCCGAGCACGACCGGTAACGCCGCCGGGAACTCGACGCGCAGCAGCGCCTGACGTGATGTCATCCCGAGTCCGCGCGCCGCGTCGACGATCGCCGGGTCGACGCCGCGTAGTCCGGCGACGACGCCGCGCACGAGCGCGAACTGCGCGTAGATGACGAGCGCGACGATCGCGCTCGGCGGACCGATCCCGACCGCGACGACGAGCACGGCGAGCAGCGCAAGGCTCGGGATCGTGTACAGCGCACCGTCGAGCCCGACGATCAACGATCCCAGGCGCGGCCGGCGGGCAGCGAGGATTCCGAGCGGAACGGCGATCGCGAGCGCGATCGCAAGCGCGACGAGCACGAGCGCCAGATGTTCTCCCGTAAGCTGCAGCATCGTCGCCGGATGCGTGACGAGGTACGTCACCGGTCGACCAACGGCCGCTCTTCGGCAAGGCGTCGCGCCTCGGCGTCGATCCCGACCAGCCTGCGCACGAAGTCGTCGGCCGGATGCGCAAGGATCGTCTCGGGAGCGTCGACTTGCACGACGCGCCCGGCATTCATCACGACGACGCGGTCGGCGAGCCGCAGCGCCTCATCGACGTCGTGCGTCACGAAGACGATCGTCGTTTGCAGCTCGCGGTGCAGCTGCGCGACCGCGTCTTGCAGCGATGCGCGCACGATCGCGTCGACCGCCGCGAACGGCTCGTCCATCAACAGCACGCGCGGTTCGCCGGCGAGCGCGCGCGCGACGCCGACGCGCTGCGCCTCGCCGCCGGAGAGTTCGCGCGGACGGCGGTCGCGATACTTCGCGGGATCGAGCGAGACGAGCGCGAGCAGCTCGTCGACGCGTCGCGCGATCCGCCGGCGATCCCATCCCAACAGCTGCGTCACGACGGCGACATTCTCAGCGACGGTGTAGTGCGGAAAGAGCCCGACCGCTTGGATCACGTAGCCGATCCCGCGCCGCAGCTCGTCCGGATCGCGTTCGCGCACGTCCTCGCCGTCGATGAGCACCGTCCCCTCGCGCGGCTCGACGAGCCGGTTGATCGTGCGAAGGAGCGTGCTTTTCCCGCAGCCCGACGGACCCAGGAGCACGGTAAACGTGCCGCCCTCGATGCCCAGGTCGACACGGCGGACCACGTCCGTTCCGTTATCGTACCGGACGGACACGCCTCGCAGCTCGACCGGGGCGCCGCGCGCGGCGCCGCTATGCGAGTCGGCGACCGGCGAGGAAGTCATGCGCCACATCGGCCGGTTCGCGCTGTCCGGGTCCGTTCACTTCCAGGTTGAGTCGCCGCATCACCGATGTCGTGAGCAGCGGCGAGAGCCCGTCGAGCGTCGGGGCGAGCCGCGGATGCGCCGTCAGCGCCGCGGGCCGCACGACCGGCGCGGCCTGGTATGCCGGAAAGAGATGCTTGTCATCTGCGAAGACGATGAGATTCTGCGCAGCGATCTCGCCGTCGGTCGTGAACGCAACGACGACGTCGACGTCGCCATGCGCAAGCGCTTCGTATTTCACGCCGTTGTCGAGCTGCACGACACGCTTGAAGTGAAAGCCGCCGTAGCGGCGTTGCAGTCCGGGCAACCCGTCGTCGCGGTGCAAGAACTCGGGGACGGTGCCGAGCACGAGCTGCGGCGCCGCGCGCGCGACCTCGCTGAGCGTGCGCAGGCCGAAGCGTCGCGCGACCTGCTGCGTCGCGGCGATCGCGTTCGAGTCATCGAACGGCGCCGGCGTGAGCCAGATCAAACCGTAGCGCTCGCGGTACGCACGCTTGACGGTTTCGTAGGCGGTGCGCGGATCGCTGATCGGGGCGAGATGCAGCACGTTGAGCAGCGCCGTCCCGGTGTACTCGGCGTAGAGGTCGATGTCGCCGCGTTCGAGCGCGGTCATCGCGATCGGCGTCGCGCCCAGGTTGAGTCGCCGTGCGACGTGCATCCCGGCGCCGGTGAGCGCTTGCGCGTAGAGCTCGCCGAGGATGAGCGCCTCGGTGAAGTTCTTCGAACCGACGCGCGGCGAGCCGCCCAGGCCGCAACCGGCGAGCGGCGCAGCGCCGAGCACCGCGAGCGCGTGAGCGCGCGAGAACGTCATCGCCACTAGACCGCAAGCCGCCGCTGCAGGAGGCCGAGCGCGGCGTCGACGGCGAGCGCGAGTGCCGCGACAGCGAGTGCGCCTTGCAGAAGCTCAGCGAAATCGCCGCCGGCGAATCCGGCGACGATCTCGTCGCCGAGTCCGCCGCCGCCGATGAACGTGGCGAGCGTCGCCGACGCGATCACCTCGACGGCTGCGGTGCGCACGCCGATTGCCACGACCGGAAGCGCGAGCGGCCAGCGGACATGCAGTCCGACTTGTCGTCGCGTCATCCCCGTCCCGCGGGCGGCTTCGAGCATCGCGGCAGGGACAGCGCGCAGTCCGACGTCCGTATTAATGAGGATCGGCGGCAGCGCGAGCACGACGAGCGCAAGAAGCGCCGGTTTGAAGCCCAGCCCCAGGAGGGGAAGCGCGAGCGTGAGGATCGCGATCGAGGGGATCACCCGAAAGCCGCTGGCGAGGGCGAGCAGCAGGGCACGGGAGGCGGGGCGATCGACGCCCATCCCCGCCAACGGAACGCCGACCGCGACCGCGATCGCCAGCGCACTTGCGGCAAGGACGACGTGCGCATGGAAATGCGCGATGAAGTCCGCGCTCACGCGCCGAACCGCGGGGAGATCATGACGTCGGGTTCGCAGGCGGCAGCCGAGCTCCGCCCGGAGATCGCGCCCGCCGAGATCGCGCTGGACGATCCGTCGCTCTACATCAACCGCGAAACCTCGTGGCTGGAGTTCAACGCGCGGGTCCTCGAGGAGGCCCTCGACGAGCGCAACCCGCTGCTCGAGCGGCTCAAGTTCATCGCGATCTGGGGCACCAACCTCGACGAGTTCTTCATGATCCGTATCGCCGGGCTGATGCAGCAAACCGCTGCTGAGGTCCACCGGCGCTCCGACGACGGCTTGCTTCCCGAAGAGCAGCTCGCGCTGGTCAGCACGAAGCTGCGCGGCCAGCTCGCGCGGATGTACGACTGCCTGGACAATCAGATTTTGCCGCGGCTCGAGCGGCACGGAATCCGCATTCTGCGCTACGAGCAGCTCGACTCGGGGATGAGGCGAGCGATGCGTCGCTACTTCGACGAACGCGTCTTCCCGGTTCTCACGCCGCTCGCGATCGACAAAGGGCATCCGTTCCCGTACATCTCGAACCTCTCGCTCTCACTGGCCGTCGAGTTGGAAGATCCCGCGAGCGCGGATCCCGAGGCCGACTACATCGCGCGCGTGAAGGTGCCGAGCTCGTTGCCGCGCTTTGTCCCGGTCGAGCAGGCGCCGCACGGTCAACGCTGGTTCGTGATGCTCGAGGACTTGATCGCAAACAACCTCGAGTCGCTGTTCCCGGGGATGCGCGTCACTGGTTCGTACGCGTTTCGCGTGACGCGCGATGCCGAGATCGAGCTCCAGGAGGACGAAGCGGACGATTTGCTACGCGCGATCGAGTCCGAGCTGCGCCGCCGCCGTTTCGGCGAGCCGGTGCGTTTGGAGGTCGAGGCGGAGATGCCGCTCGCGTTCCGCGAGAAGCTGCGCGAAGCGCTCGAGCTCGACAACGGCGACGTGTACGAAGCCGACGGGATGATGGCGACCGGTGATCTGTGGGCGCTGGTGAATATCGAGGAGCCCGATCTGCACGATCCGCCGTTCACGCCCTCGATCCCCAAGCGTCTCGTCGGTCAGACCGACATGTTCGCGGTGATCCGCGAAGGCGACGTGCTGCTGCACCACCCGTACGAATCGTTCGACCCAGTCGTGCAGTTCGTGCGCCAAGCATCGATCGATCCCAACGTCCTGGCGATCAAACAGACGCTGTACCGGACGTCCGGCGGAAGCTCACCCGTCGTCAGCGCGTTGCTCGAAGCGGCCGAGAGCGGCAAGCAAGTCGCGGCGCTCATCGAGCTCAAAGCGCGGTTCGACGAAGAGAACAATATTCACTGGGCCCGTACGCTGGAGCGCGTCGGCGCGCACGTCGTCTACGGTTTCGCCGGGCTCAAGACGCACGCGAAGGTCACGCTCGTCGTTCGCAACGAGCCCGACGGGATCCGGCGCTACATGCACTTCGGGACCGGGAACTACAACGACAAGACGGCGCGCGTCTACACCGATCTCTCGCTCTTCACATGCCGGGCCGATCTCGGCACCGACGCAACGCAGCTCTTCAACGCTCTGACCGGATTCTCAAAAACGGATCGGTACGAACAACTGATGGTCGCCCCAATCGGTCTGCGCACGGGATTCGAAGAGTTGATCGACCGCGAGACCGAGCACGCGAAGGCCGGGCGACCGAGTGGGATCATCGCCAAGCTCAACGCGATCAGCGACGCCGGGATCGTGCAGCGGCTCTACACCGCGTCGCGCGCAGGCGTGCCGATCGAGCTGATCGTGCGCGGGATGTGCGTGTTGCGTCCCGGCGTTCCCGGCGTGAGCGAGACGATTCGCGTGCGGAGCATCGTCGGCCGGTTCCTCGAGCACTCGCGGATGTTCGTCTTCGCGAACGGCGGCGAGCGCGAGGTCTTTATCGGCAGCGCCGACTGGATGGGACGGAATCTCGACCGCCGCGTCGAGACCGTCGTTCCCGTCCTCGATCCGGTGATCGGCGAGACGATCTGCAGCGACATCCTCGACCTCCTCCTCGCCGACAACGTCAAGACGCGTTGCTTACTCCCCGACGGCAGCTACGAGCGCCGCGGCATCCTCCCCGGCGAACAACGCATCGACGCCCAACAAACCTTCCTCAAACGCTACCAAGCCGTATAACCCCCCGTTACGCTCAGCGTGACAGAGGGCGCGCGCGTTTCAGGATGATGGGGCCGGCGCAGGCGTGTTCGCAAGCGCGACGATGCGATTCCACTCGTCGTCGGTGACCGGCTGCACCGAAAGACGCTGTCCCCGCCGCAACAGCGGCATGTACGCGAGGTCGTGGATTCCACGCAGTTCCTCGAGCGACACCATGCGCGGGAGCGCCTCGACGAAGGCGACGTCGACGCACCACCATTTCGGATCGGCGCGTTTGGAGGTGCGGTCGTAGTACTCGCTCTTGGGGTCGAACTGCGTCGAGTCGGGGTGCGCCTCGGTGATCACCTCACAGATTCCGACGATCCCCGGCGGCTTGGCGTTGGAGTGGTAGAAGAACCCGAGATCTCCCACGCGCATCTCACGCATGATGTTACGCGCCTGAAAGCTTCGTACGCCGGACCACTCGGTCCGCCCGTCGCGGCGCAAGTCGTCCAGCGAAAACGTGTCGGGTTCCGATTTGAAGAGCCAGTGTCGCGGCACGCGCCGTGGTTCGGCGGAAAACGAACGGAGCCCGCCGTCCGAGACGGCGGGCTCCAGGGGTCAGTGACGATCAGCCTCTACTGCGTGAAGCTCAGGAGCAGACGGATCGTGCGGGGCGGGAGCGCTTGCATCGACGACGATGCGCCGGTCGGGAGCAGCTGCCCCGTCGCCGGGTTCAGATAAAGCTGCGGCTGGATGAAGCCTTGGCTCTGCAGGTTGCGGCCCAGCGCGGTGCCCGTGCTGAGGTTGGTGAGATTCTGCGCGGAAAGCAACAGGCGCACTTTGGGGTGAAGCGGGATGCCGACCGCCGCGTCATAGATCACGTACGGAGGACCGAACGTGAAGTTGTTCTGGCCTTCCAAATCGGCGCCGAGCTCGACCGTCGAGTTGCGCGGCCCGTTATAGAGCACCTGACCGTATGCCTTGAAGAACGGGTACCCGAACAACTGGGCCCAGTTGACGTTGAAGTTTCCGCTCCCGGGCGAGGTGTTCGCGCTGTAGATGCTCAGCGGCAACTGCTCGTAGTACGCGCGCTGCGCCGTCGCCGAGACGTAGTACCCGAACCCCAGCGTCGGGATCTTCGAGAGCTGCATCTCGAGGCCGAAGCTGCGCTGCAGCGGACCGTTGATCTGCTGCGACTGGAGGTACAGCGTGTCCGCGAACGGCAGAACGCCTGCGACGGGCGCGATCGTCGTCGTGTTCGAGAGGAACACGTCGTGCACCGTGAGATGGTACGCGTCGATCGAGAGCACCCCGCCATCGGCCAAGCGCTGATCGAAGCCGAGGTCGTACGAGACCGTCGTCTCCGGCTTCAGGTTGAAGTTCGGGATGTTGACCGAGTAGTTGTGCGACGCGGCGTTCGGGAGTGAGATCGATCCGAAGCCGGAGACCAAGCTTGGATACGGCTGCGTGATCGACGAGCCCGCGCTGGCGCGTACGCTCAGGTTCGGGTTGACGCGGTACTCCACGCCGAAATGCGGATCGTAGTGGCTGTAGGTCTCACCACGCGGAACGAGCGAGACCGGCGCGGCTGACGAGTTTCCGCGCGCCGCGTACGCTGCGAGTACATTCGGATCTTCGATCTGTGCGTTGAGACGATAGATCTCGAAGTAGTTGCCGAGCGCGAGCCGCAGGTTGTCGGTGAGCTGCCACGTGCCGGTGAGTGCGATGTCCTGATACTGGCTGACCGTGGGTGGAACGCCGATCGGCGAACGCGGCAGCAAGTTGAAGCCCGCGTACGGCGTCGCCGCCGTCGTGGATGCACCGAACTGCGCCGTCGAGCAGTTTGGCTGGTACGGCACACCGTTGTTGTCGTAGACGTTCGTGACGCCTGGCAGAATCGCCGAATTGCCCGGGCGGGTGCCCGCAACGCTGCCGATGACGTAGCTGCAGCCCGGCCCGGCGCCGGACGTGTCGCTGCTTGCGGACTGCGAGAAGTCCTTGCGGTAGTCGTAGCTGAAGTTGAAGACGTTCGGTCCGACGGGGTGGATGTAGCTGAACGTGTATCCGTTGAGGCGATCGAGCTCAGGCTGGCTGAACGGCGTGCCGTAGTTGAACAGGCCGTCGTTCTCGATTCCCGTTGGCGTTGTGAAGCACGTGTACGGCGGGGTAGGCGAGCAGGACGGCGCGTTTGCCGTCGTCGCGAACCCGTGCCCGGTCGTGTCGCTGCCGATGTAGGCAGGACTGTTTGGCGACATCGTCACCGGGAAGCACGGACCCTGTGCACCCGTGGCAGCCCCGCCCGTTGCGCCCGGCCCGAGGAACTTTACCTGGCAGTTCGCGACGTTTGTGACGGGGTACCAGCCGCCGTTGTTGCCGGGATATTTGTTCTCGTTCACACCGCTGATGTAGCGGTTGATGAGGTGGGTGTACGGGCGGAACAGGATCGTGTCGTCCTTGAACGTCGTCCGTAGCTCGGCGGCGAACGTCGGCTCGTTGTTCTGAATGAACGACTGAGGGAACCAAGTGTAGGCGGGAACCGTCGCGCCGATATTGTTGAAGGTGTACGGCGCCGTGTAGAGGGAGCTCGCGCCACAACCAGCCAGCGTCGGACTGAACGTCGAGCCGTTCTGACAAGCTTGGAGCGTCATGTTGCCGTCGAACGTTCCGTAGGAACCGCCCTGCGGCATATACTGCCCCTGCAGCCCAAGGTACTCGAACGTGAGCGACGTGCTGTCGTTAAAGCGGTAGCGCAATTTCGCCAGCTCACCCTGCAGCGAATAGCGGTTCGAGTAGTCCCCTTGCCACTGGTCGAGCCCGACGATGTTCGGAATCTGTCCCACGCCCGGTGTGATCGACGAGATCCGTCCGGCGCGGTCGCCGAAATAGTTGTTCCAAGGCCCGTTGAAGCCGCTGAACGCCTTCTGGACGATCAGGCTCGCGCGGTTGTTCGGCAAGAAGTTGATGTCGGCGAACGCGTTGTAGACGCCGCTGCCCCACCCGTCGCTGCCGATCGACGCGCCGAAGCTGTTCTTGTCGGTGAAGTCGCGCGTACGGAGGTTGACCGTTCCGACCGCGGACTCACCGGCGATCGCGCCATTGAGGCCGGCGCCCTTCACAGCTTCGACGTTTTGGAAGATCGTCGAGACCGCGTAGTTGCTGTTCCACTGGCCGGAGATGCCCGAACTGACGGGGTGGCCGTCGATCGTGACGCGGGTCTGCAGTGCGCCGCCGCGGACGATGAAGTTCGTGTTCGGCGTTGCCGAGAACGTCTTTGACGAGACGACGCCCGGCAGCGTTGACACGATGTCGGCCAGCGTGTTGTTCTGACGCAGCGTGATCTCCGCGTTCGGCAGCACGTTCACCGCTGCTTCCGAGACGTTGAACGGTGCGCGGGAGTACGACGTGCTCGAGCGCCCGATCACGCGCAGTGACTGCAGGTTGAGCTCCTGCAGCGTGATCCCGAGATTCTGCTTCGATCCGGCAGCGACGGCGACGTCGTTCTGCGCGCTCTGAAAGCCGCCGTGATCGACGGTAATCGTGTAGAGGCCGGGCAGGAGGCTGAGCGAGAAGCTGCCGTCGCCGCCGGTCTTCGTGGTTGCTGTCGTCCCAGCGCCTTGTGCCGTGACGCTTGCGCCTGCGAGGGTATTGCCTCGGCTATCGGTCACACGACCGGTAAGCGTCGGCTGCGCCGCGATGCTCTGTGCAACTGTCACGGGTGTCGCCGCCGCGCTGACGGGTCCGACGACACTGGCAAATGACAAGACGAGCACCGACGCCGCACGATAAAGAGTGCGCACGTAGGTCCTTTCGAGGGGAGGAAATGCGTTGCGATCGGTCCCCGGTAGACCGCCCACACTGTCGTATCCGCCCGACGTTAAGGCTTCATTAGGGCGACAGAGCAACCACGACGGTAAATCGTTAAAACGCTCGCGTCCCTACGACGTTGAGGTTCGCTTAATGTCGCTTTAGAGGCTTCGCCCCTCGAACGCCTCGAGCTTCGCGCGCTGACCGGGTGTCCACGCAATCTTTCCTTCGCCGTCGCTAGCGACGACGACGATGCGCGCGATTGCGCGGATCTCGTCGTTTTCCGTCGCGGAGAGCGCGTGCTCGAACGTCATGCTGGTCGTCCCCATCGCGACGACGCGCGCATGCACGAGCAGCTCCTCGTCGTAGAAGCACGGGCGCAGCATCCGCGTCGCGATCTCGACCGCCATGTGCGGGAACGCGTACAGCTGCCGTGGCGCGTCGTCGGCCTCGCCGACCGCTTCGAGATAGCGTAGGCGCGCGAGCTCCCAGTACGTCGTGTAGACGGTGTTGCTGACGTGCCCCATCGCGTCGGTCTCGGAGAAGCGCGGCCGCACTTCGAGCGCAAAACGAAAAGAGCGAAGCCATGCGGCTTCGCCCCCGTTCGGATAGAGTTCGAGCAACGCGCTTAGCGGAGCTGGATCGTCGGCTGTACGCCGGTCCCGGCGAATGCCGTTTCGAGCAGCTTGGCCAGCTCGCCGCTGCGCGCCATCGGTTCGAGGATGTCCGTGTCGCCGTAGAACTGCCCTTTGATGAAGACTTTGGGCAGCGTCGGCCAATCGGTCAGGTCACTGAGCGCCTCACGCTTGGGCATGTTCTCGAGCACGTCGACCACCTGGAACGGGTAGCCGAACGCGTTGAAAAACTGGATCGTCTCCAGCGTGAAGCCGCAGCGGGGAGCGTCTTTCGTTCCTTTGCCGTAGACCAGGATCGTATTCTCGGCGATCTCTCGGTCGATCTCGGCGCGCAGGGCATCGGGGGTCATGTCAGTCCTCGGGGAGAGCGGTACGGATCTGGAGCGCGTGGATGCGCCCGTCGGCGCGGGCAGGAGCAAGCGCCTTCTCGACCATACGATGCCGATCGAGCGGCGAGACACCCGCAAACGCCTTCGAGCGTACCAACACCTCGAGGTGGTCCATGGTGCCGGTGAGATCGCGCATTCGAACTTCGGCATCGGGCAGTTGCACCCGGAGCATCACCGTCAACGTTGTCTCATCCATCACCAGCATGTCGTCTACGACCCTTCTGAGACAGAAACCCGCCTCATGACGGCTTCACCCTTGAGCGGTATGCTGTTCTCGTGACCTCCGGGAGCGCGACCACGGCGCGGCGTCTGGTCGACCCGGTGCTTTGGGCGACCGGCGTGTTTGCCGCGCTCCTTCCCGTGCTGCACGAGGAGCTCGGTTCGTCGGTTCCTGCGATGCCGCCGATGGACGGCATGCCGGAGTCGGTCACCCCGGTCGCGGTCGCGTATCTCCTGATCGCGGCAAAGGTCATCGTGGCGACGATGCTGGCCGGCGTGTTGTTCGCTCTCGCGGCGCGGGGACGGACCTTTGCTGAGCAGCTCGCCGGCTTACCGCTCGTCCGCGGGAGCGCGCTGGCGGGGACGACGGCAGCCGTCGCGCTGGCCGCGTTCGACCTGTGCACGCGCTTCCATGGCGCAGACATGGACACGGCCGGCGCGTGTCACTGCTGGGTAACGGCAGCAATCGCCGCTGCGGTCGCGTTCGCCGGCGGCCTCGCAATGTTGTGGGGACGGATCGTCGTCGCGTTCGCGCGCCGCGTCGTCCGTCGCATCGCGGCGCTCGTCCTCTCGCTCGCGCCGAGCGCCGGTTCCCCGGCAGTCAACCGCATTGTTGCCGCGCCGCTCGTACGCGTACGCGGATCGTCTCTCGCCCGGCGGCTCGCCGGACGGGCTCCTCCGAGCAGCGTGTAGTCCTCGCGGCCGCCGGCCGCATCCTACACGCTTTTCGAAAGGACCCCTCGCATGCCACATCTCCTGGCGATCGCGACGGGCCGCGTCGGAACGACCGGCACGATGCGATCGTGCCTCGTCTTCGTCGCGGCGCTGCTCTGCGCGCTCGCCGTGCTGACCACGCAGGCGCCCGTGCGCGCCGACGTGCTCGGCGCCGTCCGCGGCACCCTCATCCACTCCGACCGTTCGCCGATTGCGAACACGACCGTGACGCTCAGCGGCGATCGCGGGACATTCACCACCGTCACGGACAAGGATGGGCGCTTTGCCTTCCCAGCTGTCCCGTTTGGAAGCTACACCCTGCGCGCGCAGGCTTCCTCAACCATGGCGGTTGCGACCGTCGACGTCGCGACCGGCACGGTCGTTGAGGTCACGTTGCTCGCCGCCCCGCAGATCGGACGAACTGCGGCGAGTGCCTATGGCGTGAAGGGCACGCCAACCTCACAGAACGTTTTGACCTCGCGCGAACTCTCGGCGCTTCCGAACAATACGAACCTCGACCGTATCGTCGAGACCGTCCCCGGGATCGTGCGCTTCTCGTACGACGAGCCGGTCGCACACGGGTTCCACGGGATTACGTACGAGCTCGACGGTGCACCGTTGCCGCAGTCGACCAGCTCGAACTTCGCACAATTGGTCGACCCGCGCGACGTCTCGGCGGTCGAGCTCTTCACTGGCGCGTTTCCGGCCGAGTTCGGCGGTTCGCGCCAAGGCGCGGTCGTGAACTTGCAAACGTCCCTGACGGGCTCGAACGCGGGCAATACCGGCGCGCTCACGGTCGGCGGTGGGACGCAGGGCACGGCCGAAGCGCGTCTCGTCCAGCATCTGCAAGCGGGGAAAGCGCAGATCGGGATCGCGCTCAACACCGATAGCACGGACCGCGGACTCGACACGCCCTCGCGCGACGCGCAGCATGATGCGGCGAGCACGGGGAACGCGTTCGTGCGGCTTGCAATGCCGCTCGGCGAAGGGAACCTGCTCGCGGCCGATCTCTCGTCGCAGCACGCATCCTTCCAGATCCCGATCAATACCAACCCCAACGACCCCACATCGCCGATCGTCTCCGTGCCGGGGACCGACGACGTGCAACTCGAGGACTCGCGTTTTGCGAGCCTGTCCTTCACGCACACCTCACGTGACGGCAACGGATACGTGCGGGTGGTACCGTGGGTGCGCTACGATCGCATTCGCTATCAAGGTGACGTCGCGAACGATCTGCAGGCGTTCACCGTGAACCCCGACGGCTCCACCACGCAGGAGAACGCGTTGCAGCAGGATCGCGGCGCGACGTACACCGGGTTGCGCGCCTCCGTCTATCGTCAAAGTGAACGGCACGCATTCAAGGCCGGCATCGATCTGTCACAAGAAGCGTTCCATTCGTCGCAAACCGTCGTGTGTTCGCCGGGAAACTGTCTGTCGAATACGTTTACCGACAATGCGGCGCAGCACGGGACGCTCAACGGGCTGTACATCGAAGACAAATGGACGCCGACGTCGCGGCTCGCTGTGAATGCGGGACTGCGCTACGACCACAGCACCGGCTATGTCGGTGGATCGCAGCTCAGCCCGCGTCTGGGGATCAATCAGTCGGTCGGTGACGGGCGCACGGTGCTGCACGCATACTACGGGCGGCTTTACGCGGCGCCGTCGCTCGAGGACACGCGTCGCGACGCGGTCCTCACGCAGACGAGCGCGGTGGATCAACCGGTCTACGACCTGCAGCCCGAACGCGACACCTACGTCGAGTTTGGAATCGCGCGCACGTTCGCACCGGGGTTCCGCGGCTACATCAACGCGTTCGACCGAACCGCGACGGACGTGCTCGACACGACGAACCTGCTCAACACACCGCTCTTCATCGTGTTCAACAACACCGTCGGCCGCGATCGTGGGATCGAGCTGCGCCTGGAGCGTAACTCGCTCGCGACCGATGCGGCGTTATCGTTCACGTATTCGCGCGCATACGCGGGCGGAATCTCCGGCAGTACGTTCCTCATCCCGCCCGGCCAGCCCAACGACATCACGCTCCAGCCGGAGGATCACGATCAAACGTGGGCCGGGAACGCGTACGTGACGCGCCGCCTCGGGCAGGACCATTTATCCTTCGTTACGCTGCAAACCGAGTACGGCACGGGCTTTCCGGTCTTGTTCCAGAATGGTGCGGGTCGGCTCCCCGCACACTGGATCCTCGATCTGGGGATCGGGCGCAACCCCGATCCGGTGCGGCGTACGCTGGGCTATAGCCTCAGCGTCGACAATCTCCTCGACCACCGGTATCTGATCAAAGTGAACAACGGCTTCAATACGACCCAGTGGAACGCGCCTCGTCGGATTGTCTTCCGCGTGACCACACCGTGGTGATCGGTATGATGCTCGCCGGATCGTTGTACACCGCGGATCTTCGCGGCACGATTCGTTCGATCGATCGCGGGCAGCACGAGATCGTCGTTCGCCAGAAACCGCAGCCCGGGATGAACGCGGATCGGTCGATGCTGGTGCGCATCATGCAGCCCGATTGGTTCCGGACGTTACGGGTCGGGCAATCCGTGCACTTGCGCTGCAACGAGAGCGGGATCGTCCCGCAGTGCATCCAAGGCGGGCGTCGGCGCTAGGGCTGGAGACGGCGCGGCTCACCGCGCAATGCCTCGGCGAGCCCCTTCGCTTCCCGCAACACCTCGGGGAGCGCGGGGGCGGCCGCGGTCAGCCCGCGCACCGCGCCTGCCGTCGCAACCACCGCTGCTGCGCCGAGTAAGATCGCCGGGATGCCGCGGACGCGCAGGTCCCCGATGCGGATGCTCGATGCCCGCAGGATGCGGGCCGGATCGAAGGACGCCATAGGGGCGGGTGCGCCGGTTTGCGCTGCGAATCCTCGCATATGGCGCAAACCTCGTTCACCTGGGACGTCCCGGCGAAGTTCAACTTTGCGCGCGACGTCATCGACGTGCTGGCACGTGAGGAGCGCCGCGGCCTGCTCGCCGTCGACATGCAGGGGAACCGGCGCGAATACACGTTCGGCGAAATCGCGGACGCGACGAAGCGCTGGGCCGCCGTGCTGCGCGACGCCGGGATCGGCAAGGGCGATCGCGTCGTCGTCGTGTTGCCGAAGATCCCCGACTGGTTGTTCTGCATGACGGCGTTGTTGCGCATCGGCGCGGTTGCCGTACCGAGCGCCGAGCAACTGCGCGCGAAGGATCTGCTCTATCGCGCCAACCATAGCGGCGCGATCGGCGTCGTCGCGCACATCTCCAACGCCGAGGAAGCCGAAGCGATCGGCGCCGACGCACCGCAGCTGCGGCATTGGTTCTTGGTCGGCGGCGAACGCGAGGGTTGGACGTCGGCGGAGCCGCTGCTGCGTGCGGCGCAGCCGTGGGACGGTGCGCCGACCACGCGCGACGATCTCGCCTATATCGTCTACACGAGCGGAACGACGAAAGATCCGAAAGGCGTCGTGCACACGGTTGCGTACACGTTCGCAAAGCGCATGCAGGCGGCGGTGTGGTTCGACGTCGAGCGCGACGATTTGGTCTGGTGTACCGCCGGTACCGGCTGGGCGAAATCGTTGTGGAACGTGCTGCTCGGTCCGTGGTCGTGCGGCGCGCCGATCGTGCTCCACGAAGGCGGCTTCGTCCCCGAGCAGCGGCTGGATCTCATCCGCGATCTCGGCGTGACCGTGTTATGTCAGGCGCCGACCGAGTATCGTCTTGAAGCGAAGCTTCCCGATCTCGCGACGCGCTGGAAACTGCCGCGGCTGCGCCATTGCGTGAGCGCGGGGGAGCCGCTCAATCCCGAAGTGATCGAGCGTTGGAAAGACGCGTTCGGACTGACGATCCTCGACGGCTACGGACAGACCGAGAACACGTTGCTCGTGGCGAATCGTCCGGGAGTTCCGGTGCGTCCCGGCTCGATGGGGAAGCCGACGCCGGGGCACGAGGTGGCGGTAGTCGACGAGCACGGCAACATCTGCGAACCCGGCGACGTCGGCGACATCGCGCTGCGCGGCGATCCGCCGTCGCTGTTCATCGGCTACTACAAGAACGACGAGGAGACGCGCAACAGCCGGCGCGGCCCGTGGTATCTCACCGGTGACCGCGCGCAGGTCGACGACGACGGGTACTTCTGGTTCGTCGGACGCGCCGACGACGTGATCTCGTCCGGTGCGTATCGCATCGGGCCCTTCGAAGTCGAGAGCGCGCTGCTCGAGCACCCGGCGGTGATGGAGTCGGCCGTCGTCGGGTCACCCGATCCCGACCGCGGCAACATCGTCAAAGCGTTCGTTGTGCTACGCCCCGGCTTCGAACCCAGCGACGCGCTCGTCAAGGAACTGCAGGATCACTGCAAGCGCGTCACCGCGCCATACAAATACCCGCGCGCAATCGAGTTCGTCCCCGACCTGCCGAAGACGCGCTCCGGGAAGATTCGTCGCGTCGAACTGCGTCAGGCCGAACTCCGCAAAAAAGGCGCGACCGCCGCTTCCGGCTTCGTGTAATGATCTTTGTCACCCCGAGCTTGTCGAAGGGCCCGTCCCC
>CAZABL010000060.1:0-25586 GCA_964483365.1 uncultured bacterium | reverse complement strand
AGCATGACACGCGGGGGGCGCGCTTACGCTGACAGGAGCTCGCGGAGCGTAAGAGCGTTGCGGGGTGCAAATGCTCGTTCGTCGTTGTTGAAGTAGACGTAAACGGCTTCGACCTGCGGCGCCAGCGCGCGAATCGTTTGCGCCCACTGCTCCAAGCGCGCGCGCCGATACGAGCCGGCGTACGCGCGTGTCGGGCCGTGGAGGCGTACGTAGAGCACCGGCCCCGTAAGAACGTGCGGCGCGATGCTGCCGGCCATGTCGTGTAGACACAACGAGAGACCGCGTGCGCGCAGCCGTTCGTAGACGCTCTCGTCGTACCAAGACGGGTGGCGGAACTCGATGACGTAGCGCGGGCCGGCGGGGATCGCGGTGAGGAAGTTCGCCAGCGCGTCGTCGTCGCGGGACCACGTCGGCGGAAATTGCGCGAGGACGTTGGCGACACGCGGCATGAGCGGCCCGATCCGCGCGAAGTAGTTCTCGACGAAGTGTCGCGGCTCGCCGGGCCGCTTGCGATGCGTGATGAGGCGGCTCAGCTTGATGGTGTAGTCGAATCCTGGCGGGACGGCTGCCCAGCGCTGGAGGTCGTTCTCCTTGGGGAGCCGGTAGGTCGTGACGTTGAGCTCGACGGTCGGGAACCGCTGGGCGTAGTAAGCGAGCCACTCGCGCTGCGGTAGCGTCGCGGGATAGAAGCGACCCTTCCAGTCACGGTAGGTCCACCCGCTCGTCCCGACCCGAATCGGCGTCACCTCGGTCCTATCCCCCGGGACGGAGCAGAACCGCCGCGAGGCGAATCCTTGCGGGTCATGCCTTCGGATCGGATCGACATCCGTCACGTCGCGAAACTCGCCCGCCTTGCGCTCACCGAGGACGAGGTCGTCGAATACGGCGCCCAACTCGGGAATCTGATGACGCACGTCGACAAGCTCGCCAACCTCGACACGACGGACGTCGCCGCGACGGCCCAGGTCATTCCTTCGCGCAACGTCGAGCGCGAGGACCGCGTGCGCCCGGAGATCATGCTGCCGCGCGATGTAGCGTTGGCCAACGCGCCCGATCAGCAGTACGGCTTCATTCGCGTCCCTCGGATCATCGCGGAGGAAGGATGATGGTCATGGACCGAGCGCAGCAGCATCGTACTTCGGCCGACATCGCGTTGCGAGGTCGGATTGGGGGCCCCACGCTTTGCGTGGGGGGCGCGCAGCCCGGGGCGGAGCGCCGTTAGGATGGACCCGGTTCGTGACGGCGCGCGCGACATCGCGCGCAGCGTCAATGCGCGCGAGACCAGCGCGGCCGAGATTGCGGAAGCGCTGATCCCGCACGTCGAGCGCGTCGATGGTGCGCTTGGCGCCTATTTGCAGTTGACCCCGGAGCTGATGCGCGAACAGGCGCGCCGCGTCGACGAGCGCGTGCGCGCAGGGGAGACGCTGCCGCTGGCGGGCGTCCCGGTCGCGATCAAGGACAACACGTGCTTGACGGGGACGCGCACGACGGCGGGCTCGAAGATCTTGGAGAACTTCGTCGCGCCGTACACCGCTACGGCGGTGCAGCGTTTGCTCGACGCCGGTGCGCTCCCGATCGGGAAGACGAACCTCGACGAGTTCGCGATGGGCAGCTCGTGCGAGAACTCGGCGCTCGGCACGACGCGTAACCCGTACGATCTCGACCGCGTCCCCGGCGGATCGTCAGGCGGAAGCGCCTCGGCGGTCGGCGGCTTCGAAGCGACGCTCTCGCTCGGCAGCGACACCGGCGGTTCGATCCGCGAGCCGGCCGCGTTCTGCAACGTCGTCGGCTTCAAGCCGACCTACGGCCGCGTCTCACGCTACGGTCTAATCGCGTTCGCGTCGTCGCTCGACCAGATCGGGCCATTTGCGCGCAGCGTCGAGGACGCGGCGCTCGCGTACGACGTGATCGGCGGTCACGACCCGCTCGATGCGACGAGCCTCGACCGTCCGCTCGACGCGACGGCGTCGGCGCTCACGCGCGACGATCTGCGTGGCGTACGCGTCGGGATCGTCAAAGAGTTCGCGCTGGCGAATCTCACGGATTCCAGCGTGCGGGCGTGCTACGAGAACGCGTACGCCGAGCTCGAGAAGCTCGGCGCCGAGCTCGTCGAGGTCGAGCTTCCGACGGCCGAGTACGGTTTGGCGACGTACTATCTGATCGCGCCGGCGGAGTGCTCGTCGAACCTCGCGCGCTTCGACGGCGTGCGCTACGGGTTGCGCGTCGAAGGTGCCGACGTCGGCGAGATGTACGAGCGTACCCGCGCGGCCGGCTTCGGTCCGGAGGTGAAGCGACGCATCCTGATCGGGACGTACGCGCTCTCGTCGGGCTACTACGACGCCTACTACCTCAAGGCGCAGAAAGCGCGCACGCGCTTCTCGGAAGACTTCGCGCGGGCCTTCGAGCGTTGCGACGTCATCGCGTCGCCCGCTGCGTCGTCGCCGGCGTTCCGCTTCAACGCGAAGGCCGACCCGGTTTCGATGTACCTGATGGACTACTACACGATCCCGATCTCGCTGGCCGGTCTGCCGTCGCTGTCGGTCCCGTGCGGCAGCGTCGTTCCCGACGACGGCTCACGCCCGATGCCGATGGGGCTGCAACTCGCTACGCCGGCGTTCGCCGAGCGCGAGCTCCTGCAGTACGCACACGCGTACGAGCGCGCAACCCGCCACGCCGAAAAGCTTTCGCCCGTTGAGATCGCGACAGCATGAGCACCACTGTATCGCCTGAGGACGTCGTCATCACGCCCGAGTTGCTCGAGAAGTACGAACCGGTGATCGGGATCGAGTGTCACGTTGAGCTCAAGACCGAGAGCAAGATGTTCTGCGGCTGCCCGAACACGTTCGGGGGCGAGCCGAACACGAAGCTCTGCCCTGTCTGCTTCGCGTTGCCCGGGGCGCTGCCGGTTCCGAACGCGAAGGCGCTCGAGCACCTGCTGCGTGCGGGGCTCGCGTTCGGCGCGACGATCCCGGAGCACTCGAAGTTCGACCGGAAGAACTACTTCTATCCGGATATGCCGAAGAACTACCAGATCTCGCAATACGACATGCCGTTGACGGTCGGTGGCGTCGTGCGATTCGTGCGCGAGGACGGAACGCGCGGCGAATGCCGTCTCACCCGTATTCACATCGAGGAGGACACCGCGAAGTCGACCCACGCGAGCGCCGACGGCCGCCTCGCGGGCTCGAGCGGCTCGTTGATCGACTTCAACCGCGCCGGTGTTCCGCTCATGGAGTGCGTCGGCGAGCCCGACCTGCGCAGCGCTGAGGATGCGGTCGCGTTCCTCGAGTCGCTTGCGCGCACGTTCCGCGAACTCGGCGTCTCCGACGTGAAGATGGAAGAAGGCTCGCTGCGCTGCGATGCCAACGTCTCGATCCGCCGCCGCGGGACGACCGAATACGGTACCAAGGCCGAGATCAAGAACATGAACTCGTTCCGCAGCGTACGCCGCGCGATCGAGTCGGAGATTCGCCGCCAGATCCAGATGATCGAGAGCGGCGGGCGCGTGATTCAGGAGACGCGCGGCTGGGATGAGACCGCCGGCGTGACGCACAGCCAGCGCTCGAAAGAGCAGGCGCACGACTACCGCTACTTCCCCGATCCCGATCTCGTCCCGATCGACGTCGCGCGCGAGACGGTCGAGCGGCTGCGTGCAACGCTGCCGGCGCTCCCATACGACCGCTTCGTGCGCTATGTCGACACGCACGGCTTGGACGTGAAGCGAGCGACCCAGCTCGTCGACGATCATCGGCTCGCGGCGTGGTACGACGCCGCCGTCGAGGCGTCGGGGAACGCGCTCGCGGTCGCGGCGTTCGTGCTCGGCGATCTCTCGCGCCTGGCCAACGAGTCCGGCACGCATATCGCCGACGGCAAGGTGACCGCGCAGGCGCTCGCCGAGCTCGTCGCCCTGACGCAGACCAACGCGATCAACTCGAAGGCGGCAAAACAGGTCCTCGAGACGCTCTGGAACGAGGGCGGTTCGGCGAAGGCGATCGTCGAGCGCGAGGGGCTGGCGCAGGTCAGCGACCCCGGCGCGATCGCGGGGATCGTCGATGCGGTGTTGGCCGCGAACCCGCAGGTCGTCGCCGATTTCAAGGCGGGTAAGGAAAACGTGATGGGTTTCCTTACGGGCCAAGTGATGAAGCAGTCGCGCGGTAAGGCAAACCCGCAGCTCGCGCAGCAGCTGCTCCGGGAGAAATTGACACCCTGATCTCGTCGCCGGCCCTGATCTCCGAACGAGAACTCGAAGTTCTCGATTTCCAACGGATCCGCGAGCGCTACGCGGGGCAGACGCATGCGCCGCGCAGTTACGCGCGTGCCATCGCCGTCGAACCCGCAGCCGATCCCGCGCTGGTGCGCACGCTCGTCGGCGAGACGACCGAGATGCATGCACTCACCGCGGCGTCGGGCTTCGGGATGACGCAGATCGACGACGTCGACGAAGCGATCGCGACTGCCGCGCGCGGTGTCCCGCTCCCGGCGCGCGCGCTGCGCGCGATCGCCGACGCGCTCGCCGCCGGTGCAGCGGCCGTCCGCGCCATTCGCGAGGCCGAGAACGTTGAGCTCCCGCTGCTGCTTGCGCGCTGCAGCGCGTTCCGACCGCTTCCGACGCTGGTCAACCGCATCATCGACGCGATCGACGAGCGCGGCACGGTCCTCGATCGCGCCTCGGTCGCGCTGGCGCGCATCCGCCGCGGGATCGTGCAGGCGCAAGACGACGCGCGCGACCGAGCCGCGGCGATCGTCCGCTCGTCGCGCTACGCGAACGCGATCCAAGACGCGATCGTCACCGTGCGCGACGGACGCTTCGTCGTCCCCGTGAAGGCGGAGTTCCAAGGGCAGGTCCCCGGGATCGTCCACGACGCGAGCTCAAGCGGTGCGACGCTCTTCGTCGAGCCGCTCGAGACGCTCGAGGCGAACAACCGGCTGCGCGCGCTGCGTGTACAGGAAGACGTCGAGGTCGCGCGCATCCTCGCCGAGCTCTCGACGCTCGTGGGCAATGAAGCCGCGCAGATCGCAACCGACATCGACGTCTACGTCGAGCTCGACCTCGCGGCGGCGCGCGCGCGGATCGCCGAGCGGATGAACGCGGTTGCACCGACGCTCGTCGAGGAGGCTGCTGTCGTCATCGAGGACGGGCGTCACCCGTTGCTCGACGAACGCGCGGTGCCGCAGTCGGTACGGCTCGATGACGACGTTCGTGTGCTGATCGTCTCGGGCCCGAATATGGGCGGGAAGACCGTCGCGCTCAAGCTCGTCGGACTCACCGTCGTGATGACCGCGTGCGGGATGCACGTCCCCGCCGCAGCAGCGACCGTCGGGCACTTCACGCGCGTCTGTACCGATATCGGTGACGAGCAGTCGATCGCGCAGAACGCGTCGACCTTCTCCGCGCATCTGCGGCGTTTGGCGGAGATCGTCGACGTCGCCGACGATCGCACGCTGATCCTGATCGACGAGATCGGCAGCGGCACCGAGCCGAACGCCGGCGCGGCGCTCGCGGTCGCGGTGCTCGAGCGGTTCCTCGAACGCGGCGCGCGCGTCATCGCGACGACGCACGCCACCGAGCTCAAGTTGTTCGGCGCCGATCACCCGCACGTCGCGAACGCGAGCGTGCGCTTCGATCCCGAAACGTACGAGCCGACGTACCAGCTCGATATCGGCTCGCCCGGACAGTCGCTCGCGTTTGCGCTCGCGCGGCGGATGAAGCTCGACCCGCATGTCGTTACGCGCGCGCAGGCGTTGTTGTCGAACCAAGAACGCGACTACGAGCGCGCGCTGGCGGAGGTCGCCGAGGAACGGGTTCGTGCGACGCGCGAACGCGAGGAGCTCGAGCGGGCGCGGGCGCACGTGCGCTCACTCGAGGACAACGCGCGCCGGCGCGCCGAGACGCTCGAGCGCGAGCGGCGCGAGATCGCGAAGAAGGCCGATGCGCGGCTCGCAGAAGCGCTGCGCCAGTTCACCGTCGAGCTCGAGCGGCGTGCTGCGGAGCGCGGAGAGCGTGGTGGTCGCGCGCGTGTGACCCAGGGGCAGGCGGATCTGTTGGCGCGCACGCTCGATCAGATGCATCGGGAACTCGGGCTCGAGGCGCGGCCGCAGCGGCTGCGTGACGGGGAGAGTGCGCAGCCGATCGCGGTTGGGGACCGCGTCCACGTGACGTCGTGGGAGCAGGATGGAACCGTGCTCGAGGATCTCGGCGATAGCGCGCTCGTGCAGATCGGGTCGATGCGGATGACGGTGCCCAAGGGTGAGCTGCGGCGCCGGGCGGGTGCCGCTTCGACAAGCTCAGGGGGACGGAAGGCCCTTCGACAAGCTCAGGGTGACACAGGCCAAGCCCACGGCGCGGGTGGTGACAGGGGTGGTGGGGCGACGTTGGAGGCGGCGACGACGGCGCAGACGCAGCTCGACGTGCGCGGGAAGCGGTTCGTCGAGGCGGAGCCGCTCGTCGAGCGCTGGATCGACGACGCGATCTTGCTGGGACATTCGCCGCTCCGGCTGATCCACGGCAAAGGGACGGGGCTGCTCGGCCGGGGGCTGCAGCAATACCTCAAGGCGCATCCGTTCGTCGAGCACGTGCGCTACGGCAACGCGGATGAGGGAGGCGGCGGCGTGACGATCTTCGAACTGCGCTCGCCGACGGCATGACCACCTCCGCTCTCACGCCGCGCGAACGCGCGCTCTTTCTGACCGACGGCTGCGACCACGTCGAGACGCTCGACGAGCTCGCCGACCGCCTTTCGCGCGGCCGGCCGCTGCGCGTCTATCTCGGCCTCGACCCGACCTCGGCCGACCTGCATATCGGTCACGCCGTCGTGCTGCGCTTGCTGCAACGCTTCGTCGACGACGGGCACGACGTGATTCTGCTGATCGGCGACTTCACGGCACGCATCGGCGATCCGTCGGGGCGCAACGCGCTGCGCCCGCCGCTCTCGAGCGAACAGATCGAGGCGAACATGCGCACCTATGCGGCGCAGGCCGGCAAAGTGCTCGACATGGATCGCGTCACGCTGCGCTACAACAGCGAGTGGCTCTCGAAGCTGACGTTCGACGAGGTCTACAAGCTGCTCTCGCTCACGACCGTCGCGCAGATGCTCGATCGCAACGATTTCCGCCAGCGCTTCGAGAGCGGCGTTCCGATCTCGCTGCACGAGTTCATCTATCCGGTCGCGGTCGCGTACGACTCCGTCGCGCTGCACGTCGACGTCGAGCTGGGCGGTTCCGATCAGCTCTTCAATCTGCTCATCAGCCGTCCGTATCAGATCCACGCCGGTCAGGAGCCGGAGATCTGCATCACCGTCCCGCTGCTCGAAGGGATCGACGGCGAGAAGAAGATGTCCAAGTCGCTGGGCAATCACATCGGGCTCACCGATGCGCCCAACGACATGTTCGGCAAGACGATGCGGATCCCGGACAAGCTGATCCCGCGTTACGCGCGGCTCGCGGTCTGGTGGCCGCCCGCCGAGGTCGAGCGGTTGACCGCAGCACTCGCCGACGGCTTGGCTGTGCCGATGGACGAGAAAAAGCGTATCGCCGAGGACCTGGTCGCGTTATATCATGGTCGCGACGCTGCCCGTGCGGCGCGCGACTGGTTCGAGCGGACGATCCAGCGCGGCGAGATCCCGACGGAGCTCCCCGAGCTCCCGCTCGCCGGCCGGACCAAGCTCACCGACCTCGTCGTCGCGGCCGGGTTCGCCGACTCCAAGCGCGCGGCCCAACGGCTGATCGCCGAGGGTGGGGTGAAGGTCGACGGGACGCCCGTGACCGATCCTTCTGCCCGCTGGGACGCGAACGGGCCGGCGGTCCTACAGGTCGGCTCCCGCAAGTTCGTCCGTGTGATCCCCCAGGAGAAAAGCTGAACGTATGGCGACCCACACTCCCGCGGCCTCCGAAGCGGCCGTCACCTACACCTCGGCGGGCAAGATCGAGGGGCCGACGTTCACCTGCCCGCGCTGCGAGCGCGTCTACCCGTATCCGCAGGACTACGGTAAGCCGGTACGCTGCGAGTGCGGCTGGTGGTACACGAACCTCGGCCACGGCCGGATCGTCGAGGAGTTCCGTCCCCGCATCGGCGGCGCGAAGACCAGCGGACCCGAGGCAGCGGCCGGGCCGGCCGCCGCTCCGGAGCGCCAGCACTAGCCCAAGCGCTGGGCGAGCGCCCGCACGTCGTCGGCGCTCAGGACGTACCGCTCCCCACAGAAATCGCAGGTCGCTTCGGTCTGGGGCTGCTCGCTCGCGATCTTCGCCAGCTCGTCGCGACCGAGCCCCAGCAGCGCGGTCTCGACCTTCTCGCGCGTACAACGACACTCGAAGCGGGCGCCGTAGTTCTCGAACGTCCGCAGGTCCAGGCCGGCCGTGACGGTGCGCAGCAGCGCTTCCGGATCGGCGCCTTCGACGATCTGCGTGGTCACGGGCAGCATCTCCGAGGCGTTCCGCTCGAGGGTCGCGATCGTCGCGTCGTCGGCACCCGGCATGATCTGTGCGATCACGCCGCCGGCGGCCCGGATCCCCGCGGGGTCGGCGAGCACGCCGAGCGCGACGACGCTCGGGATCTGCTCGGAGTTCGCGAGGTAGGAGGCCACGTCGTCACCGATCTCGCCGGAGACGAGCGGGACGACGCCACTGTACGGTTGGCCGACCTCGTAGCTCTTGGTGAGCTGCAGGTGACCGGCCCCGACGACGCGCGCGACGTCGAACTTGCCCTTCGCGTTGAGCGGCACGTCAGCGCGACCGTTGCGCGCATAGGCGCGCGCTCCGACGACGCGATCGGCGGCGCTCCAGGCGTCCGCGGTGATCCCGCCGATCGGTCCATCGCCGGCGATCTGAAGTGAGAGGCGTTCGCGCCCGGTGAGTGAGGCGCCGAGCAACGTGGCCGCGGTCAGCAGACGACCAACCGCCGCACTCGACGTCGGCGCGAGGTCGTGACGCTCGCGCGCTTCGCGCACGAGCTCGGTCGTGACCCCGGCCACGAGGGAAACAGTCCCCCGCGCGGCGGAGGCGGTGACGATGCGGTCCATTACGACTAGTAACCGTTGGCGGCTTTTTGCCGTTGCGGCGGCGTTTTCGCACGCCCGGAAGGAGCAGCGAACGTGCAAGCGTATCCTCCCGCGGAGGAGCGGCACCGCAGAGCGTTCGGAGCCCTCTCGCTGCCACGTTTCCTTGAGGTACACACATACGTGACCAAAGCCGACATCGTCGACACCGTTGCGAACGAGTTCGAGCTCTCCAAGCGTCAAGTCGGCGAGATCGTCGACATGATCCTCGATGAGATCACCTCGGCCCTCAAGGCGGGCGACAAAGTGCAGCTCATCCCGTTCGGCAGCTTCGTGATTCGCGAGCGCAAGGCACGGACGGGCCGCAATCCGCAGACCGGCGAGGTCATCAAGATCGCGGCACGTAAGGTGCCTGCCTTCACCCCCGGCAAGGGGCTCAAGGACGCCGTCGGAGGCGCGCGGCGCGCGAGTAATTCCAAGAAGTCGGGCGCGAAGAAGAAGCGCTAGTTCACCCCCACGAAAAGCAACAGCCTCGCGGTCTCCCGCGAGGCTGTTTTTCATGGTCGGGCAGACAGGATTTGAACCTGCGACCCCCAGTCCCCCAGACTGATGCGCTACCAAGCTGCGCTACTGCCCGTTGCACACGCGCGCGGAGCGCGCGTTGCAATCGGGCAGTTTGTTTGGAAGGCGCTGCGGCCCTGCCTCCGCGCCCCCCAACCGCCGTAGGCGGTTGGGGCCCCCATGCAGCGCGCGCGCTCGCGATGTCGGCAGGTGAGGATTCCCCTGGGGCGCGCGCAACAACAGGAGCTGTTCTGTGAGGATGGTCAGGGTTGAAGGCTACGTTGTTTGCTGATGGCGGGTCGCGCGGGAATCCGGGGCCGGCGGCTTCTGGGGCCGTGTTGTATGACGAGCGCGGCGACGTTTTGCGGGAGATTGGGACGTTTTTGGGCGTTGCTACCAATAATGTGGCGGAGTGGAATGGGTTGCTCGAGGGGTTGAAGGCCGCGCTGGAGTTGGGGGTTGATGATCTTGCGGTGCGGATGGATAGTGAGCTTGTCGTGAAGCAGCTTAGCGGGCAGTACCGGGTCAAGCATCCGGGGTTGATTCCGTTGCATGCGGAGGCGAAGGGGCTGTTGCGGCGGTTTGGGCGGGTTGACGTCAGGCATGTGCCGCGGAGGGAGAATGCGGCGGCGGATGCGGTTGTCAACCAGGTTCTGGATGCGCACAAATGACACTTCGCTGAGCGTGGCGAGGTTATAGAGGGGAACATGCGTCGCTTCCCCACTACGATTGTGATCGTTGCGGTGGCCATCGTCGGCTTGGTTGCCGGGTGGTTTGTTTTTGCGCCGATCGAGACGCAGCGGTATCGTGAGGTCGCGGTGGTGCGCAACCAAGCGTCGGTGATCCGGCTGGATGAGACCAAGACCTATGCGAAGGGGCCGATCGCGCGCGAAGAGCTGCTGCTGACCAACGACAACGGGAAGTCGCTGGCGTTTTATTCGATCGAAGATCGTAAGGGGACGATCGCCAAGTTCAACGAGCCGATCGACGGTTACGATGTGACGTTCGCTTTCGATCTGCTCGTGCGTGATGGGATCTGGGATCTTCACACGCCGCGCGTCTTCCACGGGAAGACCGACGTGATCTATACGATCGCGATCGATCAGAGGGCGGGGGACAAGCACGGCAGCCATCGTTTCAACTTTGCCGATCCGCATTGGCTCGCGACGGCGGCCGGCAACGAATACGAGATCCATCTCGACAAGAACAAGCCAGTCCCGACGCAAGACCAACTGCTCAAGCTGCAGTCGACCTCGATCGCCGATTCTCGCTATCAGAAAGTCGTCGACGACTTCGCGAGCTTCGGGCCGCCGCGTTTCAAGAAGACGATCGCAGCTGCGCGGGCGAAGCTCCTGCGCAGTTAGGCGTAGATGCGTCCGCCCAGCTCGATATAGCCGTCGACGTGATGATGCGCGGGATCGTGGTGCGTCCAATGGACGATCGGCTGTTGCCCCGGGTCGTGGACTTCCTCGCCCTGGACCACGATGCGGTCGCCGGGGTGGACCGGGACCGGCGGCGCGAGCTTGACGTTGTCGATGACGCGCAAGGTCGACCCGTCGTCCGCACGGCAATCGAACTGCTCGTGCTCGGCATGGGTGTGGGTGCCGTAGAAGAAGGTCGGCGCGGTCGTGACGGTCGCGGCGACGCGAATCTCGTTTCCCATCGTCTCGCGTGCCCTTCACGCGCGATGCGCCGCGCGGCAAGGCATGAAGGCGGGACGGCGGCGTTTGGGCAGAATACCGCGGTGATGCTCCCGAGCTCGAGCGAGACGGTGTGATGAGGCAACTCCGCACCGAGCGCGTCGCCCTTTTCCCGGTCGACGCGCGGAACGCGCGCGACTTGTGGGAGGTTCTCAACGCCCCCGACCTGCGGAAGTTTCAGGACATCCCGCGCGTGCGGGCCGAGGAGTTCGAGCGCCAGGTGCGCACGCGCCCACGTGCGCTGCGCGGCGGGGTAACCGGCCGTTTCGAGTGGCTGCTGCGCGCGCGTGACGAGGGCACCCCGATCGGCTGGATCTCGCTACGGATCAACGACCGTTCCCCCCGTGTCGGGGAGGTCGGGTACAGCCTCGTCCAGGAGGCGCGCGGCCAGGGTTATGCGAGCGAGGCGTTACGCGCGGTCATCGACGAGGGCTTTCTGACCGGAGAGCTCGACGAGATCCAAGCCTGCATCGTGCCGGAGAACCGCGCGTCGCGCGCGGTCCTCGATCGCACCGGTTTTCGTGAGGAACGACTGCTGCGCAGCGGCGCGGTGATTCGCGGCCGCCATGTCGACGTGCTGTTGTTCTCCCTCACGCGTGCGGCGTGGGACCGCGCGCGCCGCGAGCAGCGTACCGCCGTCGGCGGTTAGTGGATTGCGCTTCGCGCAATCCTTCGCGTTCGGCCTGCGGCCGATCCGCCCGTCGTCGATCGTCGGGCGAAGCCCGACGATCTCCTAGGTCAGCCCGCAGAGGGCGTACGCGGTCTTGGTCAATCCCGCGAGGTGCTCGTCGCTGAACGTTCCGTCGAACGCGATGTCGCGGGTGAATGCGACGACCAGCGCGACGAGCGCGTACGCGGCATGACGCGGCTCCGCGACCTTTGCGACGCCCGCGACGTTCAACCCGTCGAGATACGCACAGAGCGCATCGACCGCAGCGTCGACCGCATCGCGGCGCGCGCGCAAGACCTCATCGTCGGCGTTGGAGTACACGTGCCACGCGCGCAGCAGCCCGCGGTCGCGCTGCGACGCCGCGCTCACCTCGCGCAGCCAACTCGCAAGGCGTTCGCGCTCGTCCGCGGGTGAACCGGGAAGCGCCGAGATGAACGCCGTTACGTCGCCGAGCGCCGCGCCGTGACGCAGCAGCGTCTCGCGCACCGCGTGCGCGCGATCGGTGAAGTACCGGTAAAACGTCCCGTACGCGACGCCCGCTTCGCGCGCGATCGTTGCCGCCGAGAGCTGCTCCGCGTCGCCTTCCGCGAGCAGGCGCGCCACGGCGTCGAGGAGACGATCCTTCGAACGGGGCTTCGGCGGGCGTTCCGGGAGGCCGGCTTCCGTGGGATCGACGCGCCCGAGATAGGTCCAGCGACCCCGGACGCGGCGCGTCTCGGGATCACGGAAGCTCTCGACGCGGTACCGGTACGCGCGGCCGCTGACCCTTTTTATAACCTCGTAAGCCAACCCAACCTCCTGTCGGATGACCCCATGTTAGACGAAGGCCCGCTCGCTTGCTCCTGATGGACGGCGAGTTACCGGAAAATTGACCGTTTCTCGGCCGTCCCTTCACGAATGCATCGGTCAAGGGACGACCCAAGCGTAAATCGGCCGTATGGTTCAGTCGTTTGGCGGCTACCGGACAGTCGCAAACGTCGGTAGCATCGGCACGTATGTTGAGGATTCCACGCTGCTCGTGGAGGCGGCTCCGATGAACGCTGAAGCACTCGAGGCCACGCTGCTCGTCTTTACGGCGATCTGCTTTTGGCTACTCGATCGCTACGTCATAGGGCTGAGTCGGCTATGAGCACCGACCTGATCGTCGGCCTCGTCCTCGCCGTCGCCGCGCTGGTGTACACGATGTACGCCATGCTCCGCCCTGAGCATTTCTAGGAGCGTTTGTCGTGACAGTTATCGGATGGCTCCAGGCGGCGCTCTTCTTTGTCGTCGTGCTGGCGCTCGTCAAACCCGTCGGCGCCTACATGGCGCGCGTATTCGAAGGGGAGCGCGTCTTCCTCACCCCCGTGGTCGCGCCGATCGAGCGTGTCCTCTATCGCGTCTGCCGCATCGATGCGGGACGCGAGATGGGGTGGAAGACGTACGCGTTTTGCGTGATGGCGTTCAGCCTCGTCGGCCTCGCCTACCTCTACGTCCTGCTGCGTACGCAAGCATTCTTACCACTCAACCCGCAGGGCTTCGGCAACCTCGCACCCGACCTCGCCTGGAACACCGCCGTCTCGTTCATGACGAACACGAACTGGCAGTTCTACAGCGGCGAGTCGACGATGAGCTACCTCTCGCAAATGGCGGGACTCGGGTGGCACATGTTCGTTTCGGCGGGCGCGGGGATCGCGATCGCGATTGCGCTGATCCGGGCGCTGGCGCGCCGTAGCGTCTCGACGATCGGCAACTTCTGGGTCGACCTGACGCGCACCGTGCTCTATGTGCTGCTGCCGATCTCGGTTGTTGGCGCGCTGCTTCTCGTGTGGCAGGGGACGCCGCAGAACTTCGACGCCTACACCACCGTGAAGACGCTCGAGGGCGCGACGCAGTCGATCCCGCAAGGGCCGATGGCGTCGATGGAGATCATCAAGGAGCTCGGCACGAACGGCGGCGGCTTCGTCAACGCCAACTCGGCGTCGCCCTGGGAGAACCCCACCGGGCTGAGCAATTTCATCGAGCTCCTCGCCATCTTTTTGCTCGGTGGAGCGCTGACGTACACGTTCGGACGCTACACCCGCAATCAGCGCCAAGGGTGGGTGCTGTTCTCTGCGATGAGCATCCTCTTCGTGTGCGGATTCCTCGTGTGTTATGCCGCGGAGGCGTACGGCAACCCGATCGTGCACCAGCTCGGCGTTCTGGGGCCGAACCTCGAAGGGAAGGAAACGCGCTTCGGTGCCGCAACGTCGGCGCTCTTCGCGACCGTCACGACCGACACGTCGTGTGGTGCCGTCAACGCGATGCACGATTCGTTCACCGCGCTGGGCGGGTTGATCCCGATTTTCAACATGCAGCTCGGCGAGGTCGTCTTCGGCGGCGTCGGCAGCGGCTTCTACGGGATGATCCTGATGGTGGTGCTCACGGTGTTCATCGCCGGCCTCATGGTCGGCCGCACGCCGGAGTATCTCGGAAAGAAGATCGAGCGCCGCGAGGTGCAGTATGCGATTCTCGCGATCCTCATCATCCCCGTCTTCTCGCTCATCCCAGCCGGTATCGCGTCGGTGCTGCCGGCCGGGCTCGCGACGCTGAACAACGCCGGTCCGCACGGCTTCAGCGAGATTCTGTACGCGTACACCTCAGGCGTGAACAATAACGGAAGCGCCTTCGCCGGGCTCGGCGCGAATCAATATTGGAACATCTCGATGGGCATCGTGATGCTGTTCGGTCGTCTCGGCATGATGGTCCCGGTCCTCGCGCTGGCCGGCGCGCTGGTGAGCAAACGCGCGGTGCCCGCCGGCGCCGGAACGTTCACGACGACCTCTGGGATCTTCGTCGCGTTGCTGCTCGGCACGATCATCATCGTCGGCGCCCTGACATTCTTCCCCGCCGATGCGCTCGGCCCGATCGTTGAGCAGTTGCTCATGCTGCAAGGAAAGCAATTCTCATGACTTCGCGTTCGCGTTCGATGTTCGATCGCGCGTTGGTGGGTCCGGCGATCCGCGACTCGTTCGTCAAGCTGGACCCGCGGGTGCAAATCCGCAACCCCGTGATGTTCATCGTCGAGGTCGGCGCGCTCGTCACGATCTTCTACGCCTTCCGCGACATCCGTAACGGGCAGGCATCGTTCGACATTGCGATCTCGGCGTGGCTGTGGTTCACCGTGCTGTTCGCCAACTTCGCCGAGGCGCTCGCTGAGGGCCGCGGCAAAGCGCAAGCGGAGTACCTGCGCCGTACCAAGACCGAGACGGTTGCGCGGCGCCTGCGTGACGGGGTGGAAGCGAACATCCCTGCAGCGCAGCTGCGGCGCGGTGACCTCGTCGTCGCCGAGGCCGGCGACGTGATCCCGACCGACGGCGAGATCGTCGAGGGCGCGGCGACAGTCGACGAGTCTGCGATCACCGGCGAGTCTGCTCCCGTCATCCGCGAAGCAGGCGGCGACCGCTCCTCGGTCACCGGCGGTACGCGCGTCCTCTCCGACCGCATCGTCTTTCGCGTCAGTGCGAATCCCGGCGAGTCGTTCCTCGATCGCATGATCTCGCTCGTCGAGGGCGCGCAGCGCCAGAAGACGCCCAACGAGATCGCGCTGTCGATCCTGCTCTCCGGGCTGACCTTCATCTTCGTCGTCGCGGTCGCAACCCTCGCACCGTTCTCGCTCTACGCGGGCGCGCCGCCGAGCGTCACCGTCCTGATCGCGCTGCTCGTCTGCCTGATCCCGACGACGATCGGCGGTCTGCTCAGCGCGATCGGGATCGCGGGGATGGACCGCGTCCTGCAGCGCAACGTGCTCGCAATGTCCGGGCGTGCCGTTGAGGCCGCCGGCGACGTCGACACCCTCCTGCTCGACAAGACCGGCACGATCACGCTCGGCAACCGTCAGGCCAGCGAGATCATCCCGGCCCCCGGCGTTGACGCAGCGACCGCATACAGCGCCGCATACTACGCGTCGCTCGCCGACGAGACGCCCGAAGGACGCTCGATCGTCACGCTTGCGCGTCCGTATCGCGGCAGCCTCACCGGTGAGCTCGCGTCGAACGCGGCACCGCGTGGCAGCGTCGCGACGGAGATCCCGGGCGATGACGTCCTCCCTCCCGGCGCGATCGTCGTTCCGTTCAGTGCGTACACCCGCATGTCGGGCGTCGACGTTCCCGACGGCCGTCGCTTCCGCAAGGGCGCGCCGGATGCCGTTCGGGCGTGGGTTGCCTCCTCGTCGGGCAGAAACGGTATCGCTTCCGAGCTCACCGCCGAAGTCGAGCGCATCGCGCGCGCGGGCGGAACGCCGCTGCTGCTCGCGGACCAGAGCCGCGTACTCGGCGTGATCTACTTGCGCGACATCCTCAAGCCGAACATCAAGCAGCGCTTCGAGCGGCTGCGCGCGATGGGGATTCGCACGGTGATGATCACCGGCGACAACCCGCTCACGGCGAACGCGATCGCGAAGGAGGCCGGTGTCGACGACTTCCTCGCCGAGGCGACACCCGAGACGAAGATGGCGCTGATCCGCCGCGAGCAGGGCGAAGGCCGCTTGGTCGCGATGACCGGTGACGGCACGAACGACGCGCCCGCCCTCGCGCAAGCCGACGTCGGCGTCGCGATGAATAGTGGAACGCAAGCCGCAAAAGAAGCGGCGAACATGGTCGACCTCGATTCGGATCCGACCAAGCTCATCGAGATCGTCGAGATCGGCAAGCAGCTGCTCATGACGCGCGGCTCGCTGACGACGTTCTCGATCGCCAACGACGTCGCGAAGTACTTCGCGATCCTGCCGGCGATGTTCATGACCGCATACCCCGCGATGGCGGCGCTGAACATCATGCGGCTCGCGACGCCGCAAAGCGCCGTTCTCTCGGCGATCATCTTCAACGCGCTGATCATCATCGCGCTGATCCCGCTCGCCCTGCGCGGCGTTGCCTATCGCCCGCGCGGCGCGAACGCCGTGCTGCGCGAGAACGTCCTCATCTACGGCGTGGGTGGCATCATCATCCCGTTCATCGGGATCAAGGTGATCGACCTCATCCTCGTCGGCTTGCACCTCACGGGAGTCCACTGATGGCTACGCCGCCAGTCTCGCAAGAGCGCGACAACACGCTCCGTCACCTCCTCACCTCGGTGATCTACACCGTCATCACCGTGATCGCGCTCGGGCTCATCTACCCGGTCGTGATGTGGGGGCTCTCGACGCTGCTGTTCCACCATCAGGCGCACGGCTCGCTGATCGTGCAAAACGGGACCGTCGTCGGTTCCGACCTGGTCGGTCAGAACTTCACCAAGCCCGGCTACTTTCACGGCCGTCCGTCGGCCGCCGGGAAGGGCTACGATCCGACGCAGACCGGCGGAACGAACTTCGGACCGACCAACAAGAAGCTGATCGACGCGACGCGAGCCACGATCGCCGCGCTCCGCAAGGAAAACCCTGATGCGACGGTCCCGATCCCGATGGATCTGGTCACGTCGAGCGCGAGCGGAATCGACCCCGACATCTCGCCCGCGGGTGCGTACTACCAGGCTCCGCGGGTTGCGAAAGCACGCCATCTCTCGCTCGACGCCGTTCGCTCGCTCATCGCGTCGCACATCACCGGCCGTCAACTCGGCTTCCTCGGTGAGCCGCGCGTGAACGTCCTCAATCTCAACCGCGCACTGGATGCGCAAGGAGCCCCCACGAAGTGATTCGCCCTCTCGTCGTTGCCGCCGCCACGATGGCGCTCGGCGCGCTGCCCGTCGTCGCGCTCGCACAGAGCGCGCCGACGCCGGCACCGTCCGCGTCACCGTCGCCCGCGGCCACGGCGACGCCGTCCGCGATCGGTCCCGCGCTCAGCGCGAACGATCCGTGCACGACGCTCTCCGCAATCGTCACTCGCCCCACCGTCACCAACGCCGTCTGCACCGTCCGTCCTGATCACGTCGAGTTCGAAGCCGGCTATCAGAACACGACCGCGAACGGCACCGGCCAAACGGTCACCTATCCACAAGGCCTCATTCGGATTGGCACCAAGCTCACCGGGCTCGAGGTGCAGATCCTCACGCCGAACTACGTCCGCACAACCGTCGGCGGCGTCGCGCACGGCACGACCGACATCGGCGCTGGACTCAAGTACGTCCTGGGCTCGACGCCGAAAGTCTACTACGGCGTTCAAGTGAACGCGACCGCGCCGACCGGGCAGAACGGGTTCTCCGCGGGCGGCACGCAGACGCTCTACGCGCTGCAGGGCGTCTACATCATCAGCCCCGCGCTCTCGCTCTTCGCGGGCGCGCAGGATCAGATCCTCACCTCGAGCGGCCGCTACTACGGATCGTTCGTGCCGTCGCTCGGGATCAGCGCTTCGTTACCGGCGGCGTTCTCGGTCTACGGCGAGATCGCGCAGTTCACGCACGCCCTCGGCTCCGGGACCCCGACCCGCACGCAGTACATCGGAGGGATCGCACGCGATTTCGGTCAGCGGTTGCAGATCGACGCCGAGTTCGGATTCTCGCCGACGGTCTCAACCGGGAAGTACCACTACGTGGGCGCCGGCTTCGCCTACTACATCTAACCTCACGACGTCGCTCCGTTCGGCGCCTCGCTCGTTGCACGAACGTCGCGCGGCGCCAGAACGAGCAGCTCTCGCGCGCCGGCCGCCAGTGCGCGCACGGCGAACGAGTGACGGCCGAACAGCCCGCGGCGGCGCCGCGGCGACTCGACCGCGAGGACATCGCCGTCGTTGAGCAGCTCGACGATGCGAACGGCGGCGTCCGGCGCGAGGTCGGCGAAGAACGTTCCGTGGGCGGCCGCTGTCGCCCGCGCGAGCGTGTCGACGACCTCGCGCGTCGCGTTGTCGTCGCGCTGCGTAATGCAGACGACGCGCAAATCGGCTTCGAGCCGTTGCGCGAGACGTCCGGCGCGGCGGATCAGCGTGGCGTCGCGCTCGCGCGGCGCGACGCCGAGGACGATCCGCGCGAACGGCCGCTCGCGACGCGCTTCGGAACGCGCGTGAACGAGCTCACGCACGGCGAGCTCGCGCAACGCGGCCAGGTTCTCGGTGCGGAAGAAGTTGCTCAGCGCGGCGTCGATCCGATCGGGCGGATAGATCTTCCCTTCGCGCAGCCGTTGGCGCAGCACGTCCGGCGTCACGTCGACGAAGATCACCTCGTCCGCGAACTCGAGCACGCTATCCGGAAGCGTCTCGCGTACGCGTGTCCCCGTCAGCCGTTCGACCGCATCACCGACGCCTTCGAGGTGCTGCACGTTGAGCGTCGTGATGACGTCGATCCCCGCGCGCAGCACCGTGAAGACGTCGTCGTAGCGTTTGGCGCGCGGCCCGGCGCGCATGTTCGTGTGCGCGAGCTCATCGATGAGCGCGACCTGCGGGCGGCGGATGAGCAGGCCGTCGAGATCCAGTTCCCCGTTCGACAGGCGCGGGAGCTGTTCGAGTCCGATCAGCTTTTCCTCGGTCTCGGCGCGCCCGTGCGTCTCGACCAGGGCGGCGACGACGTCGACGCCCTCTTCGAGCAGTTGGTGCGCGCGATCGAGCATGGCATACGTCTTGCCGCTGCCGGCGACCGAGCCGAGGTAGATCGTGAGCTTGCCGTACCCGATCCGCATGCGGTCGCCGAGCGTCGTCGCATAGGGATGTCGCGCGCCGTCGAAATTGCGCGGCAGCGGCGGGCGCGCCGGGTCGGCGATGAGCAGCTCGCGGTCGAGCGGCAGCGTGAGCGCGCGTTCGGCGAGCGGACCGCGTGGGACGATGATCAGCGAGCCGTGGACCTCGTGCAGATCGCCGCGCATGAGGCCTTCGGGCATCGGGACGAGGCCGCCGTTCGCTTCGAGTGCCGCCGCGGCCAGGCGCGGATCGTCGGACTTCTCAGGCGTCGTAACCTCGAGCGCGAGGTCGAGTGCATCGGCGACCGCTGCTGCACGGCGCAAGAACGCATCGAGCGCGACGTCGGGGGTCACGACGGCGAGCGCGGTCGAGACCTGACTGGGCGCAACGACGGGGACGGTGAGTTGGTCGACGGTGCGCAGCAACAGCTCGCGCAGCATCTGCAAGTTCTTCTTTTGGAAGACACCGGCGGCGGCGCGATCGACGTCCTCGTCGCGCACGATGCGGCCGCTGTGCAATCGCGACTGCAGGATCGACGGTGCGACGTCGAGCGCGATGACGCGATCGGCGCGGCGCAAGAAGGCCATCGGGACGAGCTCGCGCACCGGGTGTCCGGTGATCCGTTCGGCGACGGGAGCAACCGTGTCCAGGTGCATCACGTTGAACGCGCCCAGGACCGACTTCCCCGCTTCGCGCAGCGCGACGGCATCCTGCCATCGCTTGGCGTGCGGGGCGCCGACGGGATTGCTGTGCGCGAGCTCGTCGAGGACGATCGTTTCGTAGTCGCTCGCGAGCGCAGCGTCGAGATCGAAGTCTTCGACGCGGCGGTCTCCGACGGTGAAGATGCGCGGCGGGATACGCGGCAGCTCCGCGGCGAGTGCTTCGAGCTGCGGGCGGCCCTTCGTCTCGAGCCAGCCGATCGCGACGCGCCGCCCTGCACGCTGCTCGCCCAGTGCGTCGGTGAGCAGACGATGCGTCTTTCCGGCGCCCGGCGCGCCGCCGAGATAAATCGTCAGGCGGGGCGCCAGGCCAAGCTCCGCGAGAAGCGCGGCACCGTCGGTCCGTCGTTCGTCCGCCACACTGGAGGTTTCGCAGGGCGGAGCCCTGCCTCCCCGAAGGCGGTGCCGTGCGTTCGCGTCTGATCGCCATCACGGCGTTCGCCGTGCTGATCGTGGCTTTCGTCATCGACGCGATCACGCCGCAGACGCTGGTGATCGCGATCCTGCTCGACGTGCCGATCGTCCTTGCGGCGCTCACGCACAGTCGCCGGCTGACTGCGACGTTGGTCGGCGGCGCGGTCATTGCAGACATCGCGGCAGCAGTCATCAATGCCGCCCATGACGGCTACCACTGGTCGCCGATCGGCCTGGGAGATCGCGCGCTTTCTCTGCTCTCGATCGTGCTCGTCGGGTTCTTGAGTACCGAGGTGCAAGAACGTGCCGAGCGCGTCGGCCGGCTGGCCGCGCAGGAAGCGCGTGCGCGCCGTGAAGCGGCGATCGCGGCGGCCGGCGATCGTATCCGCAGCTCGCTCTCGCGCGGGGTCGTTCTGCGGGCAATCGTGCGCGAAGCGCCCGCCGTCCTCGACGGCACGATGGCGTGCTGGTATCCGGTCGGCGCGCGTGGCGAAGTGCTCGTCAAGCGCGACGGTGCGCCGGAGGTCGAGGTGCTCGACGACCGCCCGTCGCCGGAGCTGCTGACGCTGACCTACCGGGTCACGGAAGACGGGCAGATCGCGGTTGTCCGCGCGGTCGACCCCGTCGGACGTTTCGTGCTCGACGCGCTCGGCGCGCCCAGTGCGTTCGCACTCCCGCTTTCCGACCGCGGCGATGTCGCCGGCGTCCTCGTCGTCGGGAACCGCACCGCGTCGCCGGACAATGCCGCGTTGGCGAGCGCGCACAGCTTCGCGGGGCTCGCGGTGAACGCGCTCGAGCAGGCGCGCCTGTTCGACGCGCTCGCGCAGCGCAACGACGATCTCAGCGAACGACAGGCCGTGATCCGCGACCTCGTCTACGCGTTCTCACACGACTTGCGCACTCCGCTCGCCGCGCTCTCGATGACGCTGCGTCAAGCAGCGGACGGCGCGTACGGCGCGCTTCCCGAACGCTACGCGTCGGTGCTGCGCGAGAGCCAAGTCTCGATCGACGATCTGCAGCGGCTCGCGGAGACACTGCTGCTCGTCGCGCGCTTCGAGTCCGGGGAACGTTCGATCGAACGCGAACGCGTCGACCTCGGCGCGCTCGCCGCCGACGTCGCTGCCGAGTTGCGCGCGCTCGCCGACGCACGCGGCGTCGCACTCGTCGTCGGAAACGACGGCCAAGCGATCGTGCGCGCGGGGCGCGCCGACCTGCGCCGTGCGGTTGCGAACCTGGTTGCCAACGCGGTCCAGCACACGCCGGAAGGGGGCACGGTCGAAATTCGCGTCGGCGGTCGCGACGGCAACGGGACGCTCGTCGTCGCCGACGACGGCTACGGCATCGCGCCGGCGATGCGGCGGCTGCTGTTCCAGCGCTTCTCGGGCGCGGCGAGCGGCGGCGGCGGGACGGGACTCGGGCTCTACATCGTGCGCCGGATTGCCGAGGAGAGCGGAGGAAGCGTGCGTTACGATCCGCGCACGCCGCGCGGATCGGTTTTCACGCTTGCACTGCCGAAGTCGGGTCCATGATCCGCATCGTCCTGGTCGAAGATCACGCGCTCGTTCGCGAAGGGCTGCGGACTTCGTTCGCGGCGGCGGGGATGGACGTCGTCGCCGAAGCGCCCGACGGGATCGCGGGGATCGACGCCGTCACGCGCGAGCGTCCCGACGTTGCGGTCGTCGATCTCGGACTCCCCGGGATGGACGGTGTCGCGGTTACGGCGCAGCTGAAAAAGCTCACCGACCCGCCGCGCGTCGTGATCCTCACGATGTACGAGCTCGACGACGAGGTCCTCGCGGCGCTCGCCGCCGGTGCGGACGCGTACTGCGTCAAATCGTCGGATCCGTCGATCGTGATCGACGCGGTGCGTACGGTCGCGGCGGGCGGCGCCTATTTCGATCCGAAGATCGCCCACGTCGTGCTGCGGCGGTTCAGCGGCGGCACCGCGGTGAGCTCACCGCTCTCGCCGCGCGAGACCGATGTGCTGCGCCTCGTCGCAGAAGGGGTCGGCAATGCCGAGATCGCCGAACGCCTGCACATCAGCCTCGGCACCGTGAAAGGCCACGTCGCCGACATCCTCGAGAAGCTCGCCGCCTCGGACCGCGCCCACGCCGCGGTGACCGCGCTGCGCCGCGGCTATCTCTAGCGCACGCGGCGGTAGAAGCGCTCGGTCTCGGAGAGTTCCTGGTACGCGCCTTCATGGGGCGTGTAGCGCAGCGTTTCTTTTGCCGACAGGCCGAGGTACCCGAGCCGCACCAAGCTTTCGTAGATGACCTGGTGCGCACGATAGCTCAGCGAACGGTTGAAGTGCGAGACGACGTTGCGCGCGACGACGAGGTGGAACTCGTTGAACGAACCGTCGGTCGTCAGGTTGTGCTGCGCGAAGACGATCTGCTCGCGTAAGCCTGGTTTGTAGAACGCTTCGTTGTCGGCGATCTGGACGTAGTCGGAGAAGCGGCGCGTTCCGCCCGCGTCGTGATAGCGCTGACCGTATTCGTCGAGCAGCTCAGCGGGGAACGTTCCGGCTTTCGCGCGCTCGATCGCCCCGTCGCTGGCGTCCGTGGCGTAGATCCGCGTGCGGTGGTAGAACTCGGCCTCACGCAGCATGATCGCGATCGCGTAGGCGTCGTCGCCGGAGCCGATCACCCAGATGCGAACGTGAGGGAACGTGCGCAGTCGCGGCAACACCTTGTCGCGGAAGGCCGCAAAAAAGTGCGGTTCGCGGAACGGCGAGCTCGGATTGTGGGCGAGCGCGTCGACGAATCGGACGAGCGCGTGGGAGTCATGGAGGACGCGCTCCAGCAGCCCCGTGATCGTCGTGACCGCCTCCGCCCGGACGCGGTCGGCGACGCGTCGTTTCAGCGTCGCCGGCGCGTACTCACGGAAGTCGTAGCCCGTGACGCGATAGACCGCATCGAGCAGCAGGGTGAGCTCGAGGTCGGTGATCGCTGGGGAAGCGTCGCCCGGTGAGGACGACGCAGCCCCGTTCGGCGGGCGGTCGACGATCACGCGGCGACGTGCAACCAGACACGGATCAGCGCGACGAGCTGATCGATGTCGACAGGCTTGGAGATGTACTCCGAAGCGCCGGCCGCGAGGCACTGCTCGCGATCGCCCTTCATCGCTTTTGCCGTGAGCGCGATGATCGGCAGGCGCTTCCACTCGTCGCGCGCACGGATCCGGCGAATCGTCTCGTACCCGTCCATCTCCGGCATCATGATGTCCATCAGGACGCAGTCGATGTGCGTGTTCGCTCGCAGCAAGGCGATCGCGTCGGCACCCGACTCCGCGCTCAGGACGTTCATCTTGAGGTCCTCGAGCGCGCTGCGCAACGCGTAGATGTTGCGTGTGTCGTCGTCGGTGATGAGGATCGTGCGACCCTCGAGCGACGCACTCGCGGTCTGTCCGTTGCTGGTTCGCTTGGCCTCCGGGAGCCGCGCCTCGATCTGGTTGAGGAAGTACGACGTCTCCTCGATCAATCGTTCCGGGGACATCGTGTCCTTGACGATGATCGACTCGGAGAGAAGCCGCAGCGACGCGTCCTCCTGTTCGGTCAGTTCGCGCCCGGTGTAGACGATCACCGGGACGCGCACGTGCGATGGATGGCTCTTGATCGCGCGGATCAGCTCGATCCCGTCCATGTCCGGTAAGCCGAGATCGACGATCACGCAGTCGAACTTCGCCTCGTCGAGCGTGCTGAGCGCCTGTTGGCCGCTCGAGACCGCCGTGACGGTGACTTCGCCCGACTCGATGAGGTTCGCCATCGCGGAGAGCTGCGTGATGTCGTCCTCGACGACGAGCACGCTGCGCGTCGTCGCGCCCGCGAAGCCCAGTAGGTTGTCGAACGCTTGCGTGAGCGCGTCCTCACTCGCGGGTTTCTTGAGGTGCGCGAACGCGCCGGAGTCGAGCGCCTTCTGCCACTGCTCCTCACCGGAGATCACGTGAACGGGGATCGCTTTGGTCGCGGGGTGTTTCTTGAGCTGGTCGAGCAGCGCCCATCCGTCGACGTCGGGGAGTCCGATGTCGAGCGTGATCGCGTCGGGGACGAACTGCCGCGCGAGCGCGAGACCGTCTGCACCACTGCGCGCCATCAGTCCCTTGAAGCCGCGGTCGCGGGCCAGGCCGAGCAGGATGCGCGCGAACGTCGCATCGTCCTCGATGATCAGCACGACGCGGTCGTGCGGGCGGATGTCGCTGCGGTCGTCCTCGACCGGACCGCTCGTCGGGACCGGCAGCGGGACGGCGAGCACGGCCTGCGATACGTCGTCACGGACCCGCTGTTTGACGGGAGCCGGCGTGACCGCACGGCCCGTCCGCTCGAGCGGATGGAAGAAGACGAACGTCGATCCGACGCCGGGCTCGGAGTCGACCGCCAAATCGCCGCCGAGCAGCGCCGCGATCTCGCGCGAGATCGCCAGACCCAGACCGGTGCCGCCGTACTTGCGTGCGGTCGACATATCGGCTTGCTGGAACGCCTCGAAGATGACGTTGTGCTTGTCGGTCGGGATCCCAATCCCGGTGTCGTGCACCGCGAAGGCGACGAACGGGACGTTCTCGCCGTCGACGTGACGCGTCACGCGGCTGATCTTGAGCTCGACCGAACCGTGCGAGGTGAACTTGAACGCGTTCGACAGCAGATTCTTGAGAATCTGCATCAGACGCGTCTGGTCGGTCTCGATCGTCTCGGGAACGTCCTCGTCGGCGTGGATCGCGAAGACGAGGCCGCGCTCTTGGGCGACGCCGCGGAACGTGCGGTCCACGTCTTCGCAGATCTCGTCGACCCGCTGTTCGGCGATGTCGATCGACGTCGTCCCGGACTCGATCTTCGAGAGGTCGAGGATGTCGTTGATGAGGGTGAGCAGATCGCTGCCGGCGCGGCGGATCGTTTGCGCCATCTCGACCTGCTTGGTCGAAAGATTCCGCTCCTTGTTGTCGCTGAGCTGCTTGGAGAGGATGAGCAGCGAGTTGAGCGGGGT
>CAZABL010000059.1:0-25673 GCA_964483365.1 uncultured bacterium | reverse complement strand
CCGTCCATGTACCCGATCGAGTAGACGTGGATCAGGAAGCCGACGCCGGTGATGATGAAGGTCCAGATCAGGCTGAGCTTGTCGAGCTGCAGGCCGAAGTTCCAGCCCGGCAGCCACGAGAACATCTGCAGGTGCAGACCACCCGCCGCGGCGCCGTCACCCCAGAGCGAGAGCGCACCGAGGAACGACGCGCCGACGAGGGCCGAGCCGATCGGCCCGCCCCACGAGCGCAGCTGCGGCCCAAACGTCCACAGCAAGACCGCGCCGAAGAGCGGCAAGAGCCAAACGAGATAGAGCAGCATGTGTTTAACGGCGCTCCGCCCCGGGCTCCGCGCCCCCCACGCCTTCGGCGCGGGGCCCCCAAACGCGCGAGCCCGGCAAAATCGTAGTCAAGTCAAGATTCCCCGAGGGGGCTCGCAACAACATCATCCCTTCAATGTCGCGACTTCGTCGACGTCGACGTGCCGCGTGCGGCGGAAGGTTACCGCGACGATCGCAAGCCCGATCGCCGCTTCAGCGGCGGCGACGGTGATCACGAGGAAGGCGAAGACGTGCCCGGTGTTGTTCACCCAGGCGCGCGCGTACGTCACCAGCGCGAGGTTCGCCGCGTTGAAGAGCAGCTCGATCGACATCAGCATGATCAGCGGGTTCCGCCGCACGATCACACCAACGACGCCGATGAAGAACAGCACTGCGCTCAGCGCGACGTAGTTTTCCGGCGCGACGGTCATCGGATCAGGTGCTCCGGCCGAGCGATTGGCTCGCGTTCGATCGCGCGCCGCTTGCGGCGTGGTCGAGCCACCTGCTCGTCGCCGGCGATCAGGACGACGCCGATCACGGCCACCATCAGGATGAACGCGGTGACCTCGAAGGGGAGCAAATTCTTGGTGAACAGCGCCGCGCCGAAGTCTGCGACGCTGCCGAACGCGTTGCCCTGTCCCGCGACTCCGGTCACCGGTAAAACGCTGAGCGGATGCGAGATCGCGGTCACCGCGATCGCACCGACGCCCAGGACGGCGAGCACGACCGCGATCGGGAGCGTCGCACGACTCATCCGATCGGGACCGATGTCGAACGGCCGCACGCCGCTCGAGAGCAGCGCGATGACGAAGACGAACAGGATCAAGATCGCGCCCGAGTAGACGACAATCTGCATAACGGCCAAGAACTCGGCCTGCAGCATGAGATACGTCGTCGCGAGGGCGATGAAGTTCACGAGCAGGCCGATGACCGAATAGACCGGCTTCTGGGCGGAGACCGTGAACACGGCGCTCGCGATGAGGACGAGCGCGAGGATCCAGAACGCGATCATCCGGCCAGCCCCTTACGGCTCGCCTTGAGCTCCTTGCCGCGGTTGGTCGCGTCGTAGCCCTGCTCGATGTCGACGGTGTCCTTGGCGCGATAGACGCCGCCCAAGTCCGCCGGGATTCCGTTCGGACGCTCGTCGGGCGGAATCCCGACGCCGGCCTGCGGCGGAACGAGCAGACGATCCTTGGCGTAGACGAACGCGCCACGCCGGTAGTCGGCCATCTCGAAGCGCGGCGTGAGGACGATCGCGTCGGTCGGACACGCCTCCTCGCACAGCCCGCAGAAAATGCAGCGCAGCTCGTCGATCTCGTAGCGCGCCGCGTAACGCTCGCCGGGCGAGCGACGGTCCTGCGGCGCGTTCTCGGCGCCGATCACCGTGATCGCATTCGCGGGGCACGCGATCGAGCACAGCTCGCAGCCGATGCAGCGCTCCTTGCCGTCGGCGTAGCGGCGCAGCTCGTGCAGTCCGTGGAAACGCGGCGCGTGCTGCTTGCGGACCGACGGGTATTCGATCGTCGGCTTCTTCTTGAAGATGTAGCTGAACGTGGTCGTAAAGCCGCGCACGAGCGCGCCGACGTTGAAGAGGTTCTTACGCATGGGGCCACACGGCGACGACGACGGCCGTCACGAGCAGGTTGAGCGTGGCGACCGGCAAGAGCACCTTCCACCCGAAGTCCATCAGGCGGTCGTAGCGGAACCGCGGCAGCGTCGAGCGCAACCAGATGTAGAAGAACAGAAACAGCGCAGCTTTGATCACGAACCAGAGCAAGCCGTAGAAGCCGTACGACGGCAGTCCTGGGAACGGCGCATTCCAGCCGCCCAGGAAGAGCAGCGTCGCGAGGCACGAGACCGTGATCATGTTCAGGTACTCGGCGATGAAGAACAGGCCGAAGCGCAGCCCCGAGTACTCGGTGTGAAAGCCACCGACCAACTCTGTCTCGGCCTCGACGAGGTCGAACGGCGCGCGATTCGTCTCGGCGACCGCCGTGATCACGTAGATCACGAAGCCGACGATCTGCGGGATGATGAACCACAGCCGCGCCTGCGCGTCGACGATTTGGCTGAGCGCGGTCGAGCCGGCGAGGATCAGCACGCCGATCACCGACATCGACATCGACAGCTCGTACGAGATCATCTGTGCGGTCGAACGCACCGAACCGAGCAGCGGGAACTTCGAGCCCGACGCCCAGCCGGCGAGCGAGATGCCGTACACGCCGATCGACGTGAGCGCGAAGATGAACAGGATCCCCGCGTTGACGTCACCGACCGACCACAGCGTTCCGTCCTTGTTCGCCGAGAACGGGATGATCGCGAACGTCCCCATCGCGCAGATCAGCGAGATGAACGGCGCGAGCCGGTAGATCAGCGGGTCCGCGGTCTCCGGCGTGAGGTCTTCCTTGAACATCATCTTGACCGCGTCGGCGGCCGGCTGGAGCATCCCCCACGGACCGACGCGATTGGGGCCGGGACGCAACTGCATCCAGCCCATGATCTTGCGCTCGAAGAGCATCGAGTACGCGAACGTCGTGATGACGACGAACAAGACGACGATCGCCTTGATGAGGACGATCACCCAAATCGGAACCGAGCTCATTCTAACGGCGCTCCGCCCAAGGCTCGGGTGCATAGCACCCGTGCGCGAAGCGCACCGGAGCTTCGCTCCGTGGCTCCGGCGGAGCTGGAGCCATGCCCCCCACGCTGCGCGTGGGGCCCCCACGCGCGACCTCGCAACGAGCAGTCCGATAGTGCGCGATTCTTCGGCGCTCGGTCCATGACCATCATACTGGTATCAGCGCTTTCTCGAGCGTTACGCTGACGGCGGTGCCGAGCAGGTTGAGCGGCGCCTCCGGGATCCCGTCGACGAGCGCGACCGAGCCGGGCGCGACACGTTCGTCGACGACGACCGTCAGGTCGAGCAGCGCGCGGCCGTTGGCGCTCGCCGTCACGAGATCGCCGTCCGTCAAAAGCAGCGCGCTCGCCGTCGCCGGGTGGACCGTCGCGCGCGGTCGCGCGCGCATCACCGCCATGCGCTCGTCGAAGGCGAGCGTTCCACCGCCGGTCATGATCGTCGTCTCGCGCACGAGCCGCAGCGCCCCCGAGGGGACGTCGGCGCGCGCCGGCTTCGGCATCGCGTCCGGTGTGAACGACGGCGCGGTCCGCACGTGCTGGTGGACGAGCGTTTCCATCGTGTCGACCGGCGGCAAGGCGACGCCGAGCGCCTCGGCGAGCATCACGAGGATATCGCCGTCGGCGAGCAAGCCCTCCGGTGCGCGCACCGAGCCCATCACCGGCAGGACGTCGCCGACGAGATCGGTCGTCGTTCCGCTCTTCTCGAACGCGCTGCAAACCGGAAGAACGAGATTCGCGAGCCGCGCGGTCTCGGTGAGGAACAGCTCGGTGACGACGACGAACGGCGTTTTCGCGAGCGCCGCTTCGACGAGCGTGCGATCCGGGAAGCGCAGCATCGGGTTGGCGCCGAGGATCGCGAGCGTCTGCAGCTTCCCGTCACGCGCCGCTTCGAGCATCGCGCGTGTGTTCAGACCGCCGTTGACCGGGCGCATCCCGAGCGTGTCGGCGCCGCGGCCATTCGGCGTTTCGGGCAACACGTAACGGTCGACGCTCGTCGCTTGCGCTTCGATCGCGTGCAGCGGCGCCATCAGCGCCGGGTAGCCGTCGCGCATCACGCCGTCCCAGATCACCGCGAGGCGGCCGGGCTGCGTCCCCAGCGCCGCGGTGAGCTGCTCGGCGGTCGTGCAGTGCGTCTCGGGGACGAAGCTATTCGCTGCGAAGTCGCCGACCGAGATCAATCGCGCGCCGTTGCGCGACACGGCTTTGCGGATCCGTAGGTCGAGGACCGGCGCGAGCTGCGAGGGCGGACGGCCGATCGTGACGATCGTGTTCGCGCGTTCGAGGTCGACGTGCGAGGCGAAGCCGTCGTGGTGGACGACGGTCTGCTCACCGACGCGGTGATCGATGTTCTCGATCCCCAGCGCGCGGAAGATCGTCGCCGCGAGCAGGTTCTCTTCGTTCAGCAGGCGTCCGCCGCCGAGCACTCCGGCGTTGGAGCCGGCCTTCTTCAGCTCCGACGCCCACAGCGCGATCGCGTCGTCCCAGCCGATCTGCGCGAACGAGCCGTCGGGTTGGCGCAACAGCGGCTGCGTAAGGCGACGCTCGTCACCGACGAACCCGATGTCGTAGCGACCCCGATCGCACAGCCACGTGTCGGAGATCGCATTGTCCTCGACGACACTCATCGTACGCACGATCGAGTTGCCGCGCTCGTCGACATGCTGCTGGCAGCCGACACTGCACTGCGTGCAGGTCGTCGTCGTGCGGTGGTTGTCCCACGGGCGCGACCGGAAACGATACGTCTTGGAGGTCAACGCGCCGACGGGGCACAGCTCGGTGACGTTCCCGGTGAAGTCCGAGACGTACGGCTTCCCGGTCGCGGTCGCGATGATCGTGTGCGCGCCGCGGTCCTCGGTGCGCAGCGACTCTTCGCGCGTGATGATCTGATCGAAGCGGACGCAGCGCTGGCACACGATGCAGCGCTCTTCGTCGAGCACGATCGTCGGACCGAGATCGACGGCCTTCGGCTTGGGCGTCTTGGCGTCGACGGTGCGCGACGCGCCTTGCCCGTACGCCATCGCGTAGTCCTGAAGATCGCACTCGCCGCCCTTGTCGCAGATCGGGCAGTCCAGCGGGTGATTCAACAGGAAGAACTCGAGGATCGCGCGGCGACCTTCTTCGACCTTCTCGCCGCGCGTGTGAACCTTCATCCCCTCGGCGACCGCCGTGTTGCACGCGATCTGGAGCTTGGGCATCCCCTCGATCGCCACGAGGCAAATGCGGCACAGACCCGCGGGCCCGAGCTTCTCGTGATAGCAGTAGACGGGGATGTCGGTGTGGATCGTCTTCGCGGCTTCGACGAGCAGCGTCCCTTTGGGGACGTGCACGTCGACGCCGTCGATCGTAACGGTGACGGTACTCGAATCCACTAGACAGCGACCTTTTCGTTCGTACCGGGTCTGATGTAAGCGCGGAACTGATCCTCGAAGCGCGTGACGACGGAGGCGAGGAACGGTTCGATCGAGTCGCCGAGCGCGCACAAGTTGAGCCCGGTGAGCTGGTGCGCAGCCGATACCAAAATGTCGATGTCCGACGGGACGCCGCGACCGTCCAGGATGCGGCGCAGCGTCTTCTCGATCCAGTGACCGCCCTCGCGGCACGGCGTGCACTGACCGCACGACTCGTGCGAGAAGAACCGGATCAGCGCGTGCGCGGCCTTCACGAAGTCGGTGGTGTCGTCGAAGACGACCATCGCGCCCGAGCCGAGCATCGAACCGGCCTTCGTGACCGAGTCGAAGTCGTACGGGACGTCGAGGTGCTCTTCGAACAGGCACGCAGACGAACCGCCGCCGGGCTGCACGCCCATGAACGTGCGGCCGGGGCGCAGACCGCCCGCGACGTCGAAGATCAGCTGACGGATCGTCGTCCCCATCGGGATTTCGTAGTTGCCGGGCTTGACGACGTGACCGGAGATCGACACGACCTTGAAGCCCGGTGAGCGCTCCGGACCGACCTTGGCGAACCACTCGGGCCCGTTGCGCATGATATACGGAAGGTACGCGAGCGTCTCCACGTTGTTCACGACGGTCGGTTCGCCGTAGAGTCCTTTGATCGCCGGGAACGGCGGCTTGAGGCGCGGTTCGCCGCGGCGGCCTTCGAGCGAGTTGAGCAGTCCCGTCTCCTCGCCGCAGATGTACGCACCCGCGCCGCGATGGATCGTGAACTCGAGCCGCTTCCCGGTCCCGAAGATGTTGTCGCCGAGAAAACCGGCGTCGCGGGCCTGTGCGACGGCGTCGCGCATGATCTCGTAGCCGCGCTTGAACTCGCCGCGGATGTAGATGAACGCGTGATCGCAGCCGATCGCGTACGCACCGATGAGGATCCCCTCGATGATCTGGTGCGGCGTCTCCTCCAGGAGCATGTGGTCCTTGAACGTGCCGGGCTCGGCCTCGTCACAGTTGCAGACCATGTAGCGCGGACGGCCGTTATTCGGCAAGAACGCCCACTTGCGGCCGGTCGGGAAGCCCGCGCCCCCGCGACCGCGCAAGTTCGAGCCGCTGCACACGTCGGCAACGGCCTGCGGCGTCATCTCCGTCACCGCGCGGCGCAGCATCTCGTAACCGCCCTGCGCACGATAGACGTCGATGTCGCGCAGGTTCAGTTCGCCGATGCCTTTGGTAAGAACTGGTGTGATGAGGTCGGGCATGCTAGTGTCCGTGTCCGTTTTCGCTGATCTCGGGACGGAGATCCGTCTCGAAGACGAGCCGTTCGCGCGAGCGCGCTTCGTACTGCGGCTTGCCGACGATGAGATCGAACATCTTCACGCCGCTGGGATCACCGATCCCGCCGGCGTTGTTCGGGTCCTCGACGCCCATCGCGCCGGCCGACTTCGCACCAGTATCCTGATCGACGCGCCACGTGCGGTCGGGCTTGACGGTCTGTGGGAGCGGCGCTACGGGATACGATCCGGCGCGAATCGCGTCGATCATCTGATCGACTTTCTCGCGCGTGAGATCGTAGACGAACTCCAAGTTGATCTGCCCGCACGGCGCGCGATCGCACGCTGCCAGGCACTCGACCTCTTCGTACGAGAACATGCCGTCGGCACTCGTCTCGAGGTGGCCGATCCCGAGGCGCTCGCGCGCGTACGTCATGATCTCCTCGGCACCGTTGATGATGCACGAGAGATTGCGGCACACCTGGACCATGTACTTACCGACGGGACGGCGATAGAGCAGCGTGTAGAACGAGACCGTCGACTCGACCGTCGCCAGCGTCTCGTCGACGACGTACGCAATCGCCGCGAGCGCGTTCGGCGAGACGTACCCCTCGTGCTCCTGGAACAGGTGCGCGAGCGGGATGAGCGCCGAGCGCTTCTGCTCGTATTGCGCGACGATCTGCTCGATCACCGGCGTCAACCGCTCATACAGCTCGTCGAACGGATCACCGTCACGATTGACGTACGGACTCCAGGTCGCGACAAGCTCCGCACCAGCGCTCATCGATCGACCTCGCCGAAAACCGGGTCGAGCGAACCGATCATGACCACCATATCGGCGATCAGCTCGCCGAGCGCGATCTTCTTGAGGACTTGCAGGTTGTACAGCGACGGCGGACGCGTGCGCACGCGCCACGGACGGTTGTCGCCGTTGCTTACGACGTAGTAGCCGAGCTCGCCGCGCGGCCCCTCGACGGCCTGATACACGTCACCGGGTGGTACGCGGAACGACTCGGAGACGAGCTTGAAGTGGTGGATCAGCGCCTCCATCGAGAGCGCGATCGTCTCTTTCGGCGGCGGCGCGAACTTCGTGTCCGGGATCTGCCACGGACCCGGCTCGTCGAGATCTTTGCGCACCTGACGCAGGATCCGCGCCGACTCGTCCATCTCATCGAGCCGCACGAGGAACCGCGCGTACGCATCGCCTTCCGTGCGCACCGGAACATCGAACGTGTACTGCTCGTAGCCGCTGTACGGGAACGCCTTGCGAACGTCGTACGCGATCCCTGTCGCGCGCAGGATCGGCCCCGTCATCCCCCACGCCACCGCTTCTTCGCTCGTCAGGATCCCGACGTCGATCATGCGGTCCTGCAGGATCGGGTTCTTCTGCAGCAGGCGACGCAAATCGCGGCTACGCTCGTGGTACAGATCCAAGAACGCGTCGAGCTTCTCGAGGAACCCGGCCGGCAAGTCTTGCGCGAGCCCGCCGACGCGGATGTAGTTGGGGTGCATGCGCGCACCGCCCGACATCTCGAACAAGTCGAGGATCTTCTCGCGGATATCGAACGCGTAGAAGAAACCGGTCAGCGCGCCGACGTCGATCCCGCCGGTTCCCAACCACACGCAGTGCGACGCGATGCGTGACAGCTCGGAGAGCATCACGCGGATGCGGTTCGCGCGCAGCGGGATCTCGTCGGTGATCCCGAGCAGCTTCTCGACCGCGAGATAGTAGCAGAGCGCGTTGGTGAGCGGCGAGAGGTAGTCCATCCGCTCGATGACGGTGGACGCCTGCGACCAGAACAGGTTTTCGGCGCTCTTCTCGATCCCGGTGTGGAGGTAGCCGATCTCCGGCGACGCCTTGGTGACGACCTCGCCCTCGATCTCGGTCACGATCTGGAGAACGCCGTGCGTCGACGGATGCTGCGGACCCATCGAGAGCACCATGCGGTTCCCGCTCTGCTCGATGATGTCGACGGAGGCTTCGGGCGCGATGCTCACGTCTTGTCCTTTACTGCAGTCTCGCCGTCGAGTGCCGCACGTTCGCGCGCCTGCCCGATCTGACGCTGCAGCGCCGCCGCGGTCTTCCCGGACGCGGGCGTCCCGGCAGCGACGTTCGATTTGAGTGCGAACGACGGGCGCGGCGCGCGCTCGCGGGCAGGCCCGCGCAGCGGGTAGTCCTTGCGCAGCGGATGGCCTTCCCAGTCATCAGGCATCTGGATACGGCGCATATCGGGGTGCCCTTCGAACACGACCCCGTAGAGATCGAAGATCTCGCGCTCGGCCCAGTCGGCGGCGGGCCACAAGGCGACTGCGGTGTGCACCGTCTCGCCTTCGGCGACCGCAACGAGTAAGCGCACGCGCTCGGGCTGGCCGATGTCGCCGATCGACGCCTCGCGCACCGGCATCTTCAACAGATGGTAGACGACGTCGAAGCGTCCGGGCTCACGACCCGGATAGTCGACGCCGCCGATGTCGAGGAGCAATGAAAAGCCCTCGTCGCGCAAACGGCGCAGCGTCGGAAGAACCTGATCGCGTGCGATACGCAGGATACGCGCATCGTCGATCTCTGGACGTACTGCCGTCGGGTCGAGAGCGGTCGCTCCGGCCGGTGGCGCTTGTGGTGAAGGCACTCTCTCTTACGCCCGGGCGAGGATCCCGCCGCGGCCGCCTTGCTTGATCTGCTGCTGGATCAGATTGACCGCGTAGAGCAGGCCGTCGGGAGTCGGCGGACAGCCCGGGACGTAGACATCGACCGGGATGATCGTGTCGACGCCCTGGACGATCGCGTAGTTGTCGAACACCCCGCCGCTCGACGCGCAGGCGCCCATCGAGATGACCCACTTGGGGTCGGCCATCTGATCGTAGAGGCGCTTGACGATGGGGCCCATCTTCTTCGCCACCCGGCCCGAGACGATCATGAGATCGGCTTGGCGCGGCGACGCGCGGAACACCTCAGAGCCCAAGCGCGCGATGTCGTACTCCGGCGCGGTCGCCGTCATCATCTCGATCGCGCAGCACGCCAGCCCCATCGTCAGCGGCCATACCGACGACGACTGCGCCCAGCGGGCGACGGAATCGACCGTCGTCAGAAGAAAATCGCCGCCGCTTCCTAACGCCACTGGAACCCGCCTCGCTTCCATACGTACGCGTAGCCGATTGCGAGGACGACGACAAAGATCGCCATCTCAGCAAGTCCGAATACCCGCAGCTGGTGCATCTGCACAGCCCACGGATAGAACGAGGCTGCTTCGACGTCGAAAATGACGAACAGCATCGCAACCAAGTAGAACCGCACCGGAAAGCGCCCGCTCACATCGGAGGTTGGCTCTACACCGCACTCGTACGCTTCTGACTTGACCGCGTTCGGTTTCTTGCGGGCCATCAACCCGGGCAGCACGCAGAATCCGAGGGCTGCAAGGAACGCGACGGCGAGATAGATGGCGACTGGACCGTACGGAGACACGACTTGACAGTATACACGAAATTGACCCGACGGGCCTCCGTGCTCGTGCTGCTCAGCTTGGCTTTGTCAGCCTGCAGCCCGAACCCCAATGCCGCAGGCGTCACCGATACCGGGACGGTCACCGGGCGCCTGGTAAACGCGCGCCAGCCGACGCAGCCGATTCAACAGGCGATCATCTCGATCGGCGTGCAAACCTATCGCCTCTCACCGAGCGACAGCGGCGGATTTACGATCCCGAATGTCCCAACCGGGACGCAAACGCTTTCCATCACGTCGACGGGCTTCGACCCGGTCCAGCTCCAGGTCGTCGTGCGCAAGGACCAGACCACCGACATCGGAAGCCCCACGACACCGGGCGGGGCGTCGGTCCCCTACGGCCTGGCCCCAACCGGCCCCGGCCAATAGCGCCGCCCTTACGCGCCGGGGCGGGTCGTAAACGGCGTGCTCGATGTTTTGGTGGGGCTGGCTGGCCTTGCGCTCGTCCTGCTCGCAATGCGGGATGTCTTCATGGCGGTCGTCGTCCCCCGCTCGGTCGACGCTCGACTCCGACCCAGCGCGCTCCTTGGCCGAAGGGGTTGGCCGCTGTGGCGCAACGCGTGCCTGCGCATCGCGGACGCCGAGGTGCGCGAAGACCGGATGGCGATGTTCGCCCCGTTTCTGATCTCGTCGTACCTGATCGTCTGGGTCGCGATGCTGATCTTCGGATACGGGTTGATCTTCTGGAGTCTGCGCGCTGAGGTTCGGCCGCACCCCGACTTAGGCGACGCGATCTACTTCGCCGCGACGTCGTTACTGACGATCGGCTACGGCGATTTCGTGCCGCATGCCGGACTCGTGCGCGCTGCTTCGATCATCTCCGCGACGACGGGCCTGGGCGTCGTCGCAATCGTCGCGACGTTCCTCTTCCAGACGTTCACCGCATTCCAGCGGCGCGAAGCGTTTATCGTGACGGTGTCAGAGCGAACCGGCGCGCCTCCGAGCGGGCCGGAGTTCATTGGGCGACACGTCAAGCTCGGCCTCGTCTCAGACATCGACGTGGTGCTCAGAGAATCACAGCGTTGGATCGCCGAGGTGCTCGAGACCCACCTCGCCTATCCGGTGCTGACGTATTTCCGTTCCAGCCACGACGACGAGTCGTGGGTTGGAACGCTCGGCGCGCTCCTCGATGCCTCGACCTTGTTGATCACGACGACGGACATGAACAATGCCGGACAAGCCGAGCTTACGTTGCGTGCGGGAACGCATCTCGTGCACGACTTCACCACCTCGTTCAGCCTCGAGGTCGAGGAGGCGACGACGGTCGAGTACGAGGAGTTCGCGCAAGCGTATCGCGAGCTCGCCGCGCTCGGCATCCCGATGCAGCCGCTCGAAGACGCCTGGCCACGTTTCTCCGCCAAGCGCGGACAGTACGCCGCGACGCTCGACGCGATGGCGCGCTGGTGGCGCATCCCGCCCGCGCGCTGGATCGGCGACCGCTCCCGCATTCGCTCGCACGTCAACGCGGGAGTTCCGCGACAGCCCGTCGCTTAGAGCGGCCGGCGTTTCGCTCCGTTCGACACGATCGCATAGGTGACGTTCTCGTAGATTTGAACCGACGCGGTCATCGTCGAGACGTCGAGCGGCACGCCGGGGCCTGGGCCGCCGTAAGACAAACAGCCACCGTTTTCATTGATCGTCGTCGGCTCCCCGATCAAGACCCCGTTGAGCGCAGCAATCGCCTCGGCACGACGCTTCGCTTCGGCAAACGCCGCCGTTCGCGCACGCTGCTCGACTGCGTTGCAATCGTCGATATGCGCGGTGAACCTCACGTTGTCGAGTGCCGTGCCGGGATGCTCGTGCACGAAAGCGGCATTGGCGGCGTCTGAGCCGACGCGTAGAGCGGCGTCGCCACGAGAGCGAGAGCGACGACAAGCAAGCGCTTCATATCCTTCCTCTGTCGGCCGGAAGGCGGCCGAGATTCACCGCGGGTGGGCGTGCAGGAACGCGCTGGCCTCGTCGATGGGGGTGGCGAACCCGATCGCGCGCTCGTCGTCGAAGCGCGATTCAGCGATTCCGATCACCTCGCCGGTCGTGCCGTCGAACACGGGACCGCCGCTTTCGCCCGGGATGATCGGCACGTCGAGCTCGAGCGCGCCGTTGCGGACGCTCGCGATGCGGCCGGTGTAGAGCGAGACGGTTCGGCGCAGCTTCTCGTCCTCGAATGCGTCCGGGATCGGATAGCCGAGAAGGCCGACCGGCGTCCCGGGAACGAGTCCGGCGGAGGTTCCGAGCCGCGCCGGTTTCGTGTTCGGGATCGACGTGTCGACCAGCGCGAGATCTTGTGCGTCGCCGGTGCGCGCGACAACGTGCGCAGCCGCATGCGCCGCGTCGCCGATCGTCGCCGTCAGATCGCGCGCGCCTTCGATGACGTGCGCGTCGGTAAGGATGCGCGAGCCCCAAGGACCGCTCTGCACCACGACGCCGCTCCCGAAGGCGTCGTCCCACTGACCGTGCCGGGTCGGGTCGTTCGCCGGAATCTTCATCGTAAACAACACGACTGACGGGTGCAGGTGCTCGTAATACTGCACGAACGGATCTTCTGCCGGACGCCGCGCGCTCGCACAACTCGTCAGTACGGATGCGAGCAACACGATCGCTGCGCGTCTCATCGCTGCAAGCGCGCAGCGACGGCAGTGCGCAGCCGGTCGATTCCCTCGCCGGTTGCGGCGCTGACGTCGATCGCATCGGTGGGGAGCGCGGCCTGCGCCCCGGCGTCGAGCCGATCGACCTTGTTGAACACCGCAATCGTCGGCTTCTCGTCCAAGTGCAGCTCGCGCAAGATCGTCTCGACCGACGATTTCTGCCGCGGCCAATCCGGATTCGACGCGTCGCTCACGTGCAGCAGCAGATCGGCGTCCTCGAGCTCTTCGAGCGTCGCGCGAAACGCGTTCATCAGCTCTTGCGGGAGCGCTGTGATGAAGCCGACGGTATCGGCGAGACGTACGTTGAGTCCCGGCACGACGTAGGCGCGGCGCAGCGTCGGGTCGAGCGTCGCAAACGGCTGGTCGGCGACGAACGCAGCGTCGCGTTCGCGCGCGCCGGCGATGCGGTTGAGCAGCGACGACTTCCCGACGTTCGTGTATCCCACCAGCGCGACGAACGGATCGCCGTCGCGACCCGAACGACGCGTGGCGCGCTGCTTGCGCACCTCTTCGAGCTGCCGCTGCAGCAGCGTGACGCGCTGCGCGATCCGACGGCGGTCGGTCTCGAGCTTCGTTTCACCAGGGCCGCGCGTCCCGACGCCGCCGCCAAGCCGTGAGAGCGCTGCGCCGACGCCGATGAGGTTGGACTGACGGTAGCGCAGCTGCGCGAGCTCGACCTGGAGTTGCCCCTCGCGCGATCGCGCGTGCTGTGCAAAGATGTCCAAGATCAACATCGTGCGGTCGACGATCGGCAGCGGAACGACCTTTTCGAGGTTCGTTCGCTGCCGCGGCCGCAGATCGTTGAAGACGAGCAGGACGTCGGCGTCGAGCTCCTTGGCACGCTCGGCGATCTCGCGCGCCTTCCCGCTCCCGACGAGCGTCGCGGGGTCGACGTGCGGCAGCCGCTGCATGATCTCGCCGACGACGTTGAGTCCCGCGGCGTCAGCGAGCGCTTTGAACTCCTCGAGCTCGGGCGCAAGGGGACGCTCGCGGTCCTGAAGGTCGACTGCGACGACGAGCGCACGCTGCGGCGCGGCGGCGGTGGGATAGAGGCGGCGATGTTCGATGTCGTTCACGGTGCCGAGGCCGAACTGAGCTTCGCGATCAACCAGGCCAATCCGTCGTTGTACCGCGGCCCGGGGCGTTCGAGGATCGCCGGGTCGGGGAGCGTGTAGACGCGATGCTGCTGGACGGCGCGCAGCACGTTCCAGGGCGGCGAACCCTGAACGTCCGCAAAGCGGATCGTCGGATCGACGACGAGCACGTCGGGTTGGCGAGCCACCAAAGCGTCGGGACTGTAGCGCGCATACGGCGCCTTCACGTCGGCGGCGGCGTTGCGGCCGCCGGCAAGGTCGATCAACGTCGCGATGTACGAGCCCGCACCGACCGTGAAGATCGGCGCGGTTCCCAGCACGACGAAAACGGACGGACGGCGGGCATGGTGCGGCACGTTGCGCACGAGCGCGATCGTCCTCGCGTGCAACGAGGCGGCAACGCGTTCGGCTTGCGTCGCGTGACCGGTGAGCGCACCCAGCGCGCGTAGATCGCGAAAGATCGACGGGAAGCTGTCGTCGTCGTAGAGGGCGACGCGGACGCCTGCACGGCGGGCGTCCGCGACGAGCTGGGCCTGCGTCGTCAGGCCGACGACGACGTCCGGGCGCAGCGCGACGAGACGCTCGGTATCGACCGATGCAAACGTGGCAACGACCGGCAGCCGCGTCGCCTGTGGCGGAAAGTCGGTGTACGACGAGACGCCGACAACCTCGGGACCGGCGCCGATCGCGAACAGATCCTCGGTCAGCGAGGGGGCGAGCGAGACGATGCGGTGCGGCGCCGGGCCCGCCGTGACAGCGGCGGTCGCGGTCAGCGCGGCGAGCGTGAGGGCGCGGAAAAGCACCTCCAGCGATACGCCGGCACCGCGGTTAGACCTCGTGTACCGGGCGGCCAAGCGCACGCAGGTCGACGGCGTACCCGGCGACGACGAGCTCGACGCGTTCGGCCTGCGCGGCGACTCGCTGGGTGAGCCGCCCGAGCGCGTCGCGGAAGACGCGGCCCAGCGCGTTCGGCGGAACGAGACCCCAACCGGTTTCTTCGGCGACGAGGATCACGTGCGCGCGCGTGCGAGCGAGCGCGTCGGCGAGCGCCGCCCCTTCAGCGTCGAGCGCATCGAGCGTCGCGCGCGTGTCGCGTTCGGCCCACGCGCGCCACTCGTACAGCCGCGCCGCGATCCACGTTCCCAGCGCGTCGACGACGATGCACGTCTGCGCGTCGGCATCCGCGATGACTGCAGCGAGTGCGGGCGCGCCGGGCGCCGCCGTCTCGACGAGCGTCCACGACGACGGACGATCGCGTCGATGTTGCGCGACACGATCCTGCATCTCGGCGTCGGTCGGATCGATTGCGGCGGTCGCGACGAACACGACGCGCTTGCCAGAAGCGAGCGCGAGTGCGGTCGCGCGAGCGCTCTTGCCAGCACGAACCGGACCGAGCACCAACATGGTCATGCAGGGAGCTTCGCGCCGGTGCTGCGAACACATCGCGGTTCGCGTGCGCGGGAAGCCGGTGGAAATCCGGCACGGTCGCGCCACTGTGAGCGGGGAGTCGCCGGGACGTCACGGTCGCAAGACTGGAAGGCACCGGCAGCGACGATGATCCGCCGAGTCAGGATACGAGCGCGCGGACGACCCTTCCGTCTGCCCCCGCGTCAGGGGTAAGGAGCATCCCTTGCCGGTCTCGGTTCGCGTGGCGTTCGTCGCCGCGTTTCTGCTCGCTTCCACCACACCGTCGCTCGCGCAGAGCGTTCCCAGCCCGCAGCCGTCGGCAACGCCGATACCCGAGATCGGGCGCGTGAGCACGAGCGACCGGCACGACGAGCCGATCACGAATACGACGCGACCGACGTTCGTCGTCGATCGCGCGCGCATCGAAGCGCACGGTGACCGCACGATCGCCGACGCGCTCACCGGCGTCCCCGGTTTGGCGATCTTCCGCTACGGCGGCTTCGGCGCGCAGGCCGCGCTCTACACGCACGGCACGTCGAGCGCGCAGCAGATCCTCGTGCTGCTCGACGGCGTCCCGCTCGCGCCCGGCTCGAACGGCGAGGTCGACCTCGGTACCTTCTCGACGGTCGGCGTGCGGCGCATCGAAGTCGTCGAAGGCGGCGGCTCGACGCTCTACGGAACGAGCGCGATCGGCGGCGTCATCAACATCATCACCGGCGTGCCGCGCGGAACGTATCTCGAAGCAGCGACGGGCTCGTACGGCGAACGCGATCTGCGCGCGAGCGCCGGCGTCGGCGGCTTTGGCGTCAGTTTCGAACGGCATCTCGCGCGCAACGACTACGCGTATCCGGCGCTCGACGGACAGCCGGCCGGTGTCCGTCAAAACGCGGACGCTGAACAGAGCGCGGGGAGCCTCTCCTACGATACATCGCTCGGCGCGCGGTGGTCGCTCCATGCGCGTGCCGGCGCGTCGTCGCTCTCGCTGGGCGTCCCCGGAAGCACGATCTTCGGCACGTCGACGACTGCGAGGCTTCCCACGTCGGCGAACGACGCGCGCCTCGAGCTGGCGCACGAGGCGGGCAACACGAGCACCTTCGTGACGCTCGCCGCATCGCAGCAGAAGCTCGCCTTCATCGACCCGGCGAACCCGCCGCAGAACGATACGCTCGACGGGCGCACGCAGATCTCGCTGCGCGAAGTGCTCTCCGGAAAACGGTCGACGCTCGTCGGCGGGATCGACCTCGCGCGCGAGTCGGCAGTGCTCACCAACGTCGGCGTCTACGACGCGAACGGCAACGCGTCGTACGTCACGAGCGGCTACGCGCAAGCGCAAAGCGCCGCGTACTTGCAAGAACAAACGATGGTGGGTTCCGTGCGCGCGGTCGCAGGACTACGCGCCGAGCACGACTCGCCGATCGCAAGCGTGCTCGTTCCGAGTCTCGGCGTCGCGGTTCCGCTCGCGCCCGGTCTGCGCCTCGCGCTCAACGCGAACGGCTCGTTTCGCGTCCCGACGATCATCGATCTCTACTATCCCGGTTATGCGAACCCCGCGCTCAAGCCCGAGCGCTCGAGCGACGGCGACGTGACGCTGCAGATGGACCGGCTGCTCGGTGGTGCAGCGGTGACTTGGTTCGGCCGCGAAGCGACGAACTTGATCCAGCTCGACCAGAACTTCGTTCCGCAAAACATCGCGCGCGCGTCGATCCGCGGCGTGCAAGCGACGCTGCGAACGCGCCCGCTCCACGGGTTCGTCTCGACGCTCGCGGTCACCGATCTCTATCGCGCGCTCAATCTCTCGCCGGGGATCACCGCGACGCGCCTGAACTTCGAGCCGGTCTTCATCGCCTCGCTGGGACTCGAACATCCGCTCGGTCCCAGCGGGCTCGCGTTCGGCGCGACCGCAAACCTGTACGGCTCGCATCGCGAGCCGAGCGGAAACAACGTCGGACAGACGACGGTCGACGCCTATATCCGCGGTCGCCTCGCCCCCGGCGCGCTCGTCTCACTGCGCGTGCGCAACCTCGGTGACGAACGCTACGCTCCGATCCTCGGGTATCCGGCGCCCGGACGCACCTTCACCTTCGAGGTCTCGACGCGTTGATGCGACTCGTCGTGCTCGCCGCGCTCGTTCCCCTCGCCGCGCTGGTGGGAACGAGCGTCGGAGGCGCGACGATCGCTCCCGCTGCGCTCATCGGCGCGCTTGCGCATCCGCACAGCAACGACGTGGCGACGACGATCGTGTGGCAGCTGCGCATCCCACGCGTTGCGATCGCCGCGGTCGTCGGCGCGGCGCTCGCGACGGCCGGCGCGCTGCTTCAAGCGCTGCTGCGGAATCCGCTCGTCGATCCGTACCTGACCGGTGTTTCGGCGGGCGCAGGTGCGTCGATTGCGATCGCCGTGACGCTCGGCGTCTCGACCATCGCGCTTGCCCCGCTGGGATTCATCTCCGGACTCGGAACGGCGGTCTTGGTCGCTGTGCTCGCACGTCGCGGCGCCGGGCTCGATCCGGAGCGCCTCGTGCTCGCCGGCGTCTCGCTGTCGGCGCTGCTCTCGGCGATCGTCACGCTCGCCCTCGAACGCACCGCCGGCGCGGCGGCGAGCGAACAGATTCTCGCGTGGCTCGCCGGTTCGCTCGCGGGTCGCGGCTGGCCGGAGCTCGCCGCAACCGTTCCCGAGCTCGTGCTCGGCGCGATCCTCGCCGTCGCGACGATCCCTGCACTCAACGTGCTGCGCTTAGGAGAACGGCGCGCCGCAGCACTCGGTGTCGACGTCACGCGTCTGCAATGGCGGCTGCTGGTCGCGGCGACGTTGCTGACTGCCGCAGCCGTCGCGCTCGCCGGACTCCTCGGTTTCGTCGGCCTCATCATCCCGCATCTCGCGCGACGCGTCGTCGGCGAGGACCTGCGCGTGCTGCTCCCGGGTTCGGCGCTCACGGGCGCGACGTTGGTGATCCTCGCCGACGCGCTCGCACGCACTCTCGCGGCGCCTGCGGAAATCCCGCTGGGCGTCTTGCTTGCGTTCGTCGGCGTCCCCGCGTTCTTGTTTCTCTACTTGCGTGGACGGACCGCGCACTTCTACGCCTAGCGTGCTGCATCTAGAGCGCGTTGCGATTGCTCGTGGCGGGCGCACGCTGCTGCGCGACGTAACGCTCAACCTCGAGCGCGGCGTCGTCGCGCTGCTGGGACCGAACGGCGTCGGAAAGACAACGCTGCTGCGCACGATGGCGGGAACGCTCGCGCCGATCGCCGGCACCGTAGCACTCGACGGCGTCTCCGTCGCGTCGCTCGCGCAGCGCGACCGCGCGCGGCGTATCGCGCTCGTCGAACCGACCGAACCGGTGCTTGCGGCACTACGCGTCGAGGACGCGGTTGCCGCAGCGCGCTTTCCGCACCACCGTTGGTTCGAGTGGGAACCGAACGCGGTCGACCGCGATGCGATCGACGAGGCCTTGGCGCGTACCGCGCTAGACGGCTATCGCGAACGTGAGATCGGAACGCTCTCCGCCGGCGAACGCCAACGGGTGTGGATCGCGCTGGCGATCGCGCAGCGCGCCGGCGTCGTTCTGCTCGACGAGCCGACGTCGCACTTGGATCTGCGCGCATCCGTCGAGACGCTGCACCTCACGCGCGAGCTCGCCGCAGCCGGTGCGCTCGTCGTGATGGTCGTCCACGCGCTCGAAGAGGCCGCGGCGTTCGCCGACCGCGTCATCGTGCTCGGCGACGGCGCCGTCATCGCCGACGGCACACCGTCAGACGCGCTTCGCTCCGACGTGATCGAGCGCGCCTATGGTGTTGCGATCGCGGTGGAACGCGGCCCCGACGGGCTCGCGTTCCACCGCGCGTCGCCGCCTAGAACTTGACGAGCGCCTGCAGGTCGTAACCCTGGAACTGGTTCGTCCCACCCAAGTTCTGAATGAACACCGGGTGGTTCGAGTTGTCCCAACGCGCTTCGGCACGGAACCCGAGCTGCGGCTGCGGGAAATAGGCGAGCGTGACCGTCGTCTCGTCCCACGTTTGGTTGAAGCCGGTGCGGTAGCCGCCCAGGTCGTGGAAAACCTCGGACCGCAGCGACGCGGCCCACTTCGCCGTCGCCTGCCAGTTGAGATATCCCGCGAATCCGTTCCACGTCGCCGTTCCCAGGAATGGGGTGACCGGCGCTCCGGTCGCGTCCAGGATCGGTGCGTTGAACTGCTTGCCGGTATCGTAGTTGCCGACGAGCGAGACCGTCGGCGAGATGTGATACGTCACGACGGCGTCGATCAGCGAACGGTGCCCAAGTGACGGGAATGGCGGCGGCTGATCCCACGCGACGTTGCTGATCCGTTCGAGACCTTGATAGGTCTGCGCCGTCACGCTGACGACCGGGCCGTTATAGGCGACCCCGAACTCGTACGTGTGTTGGCCGGTGCCGTTCCCCTTGAGGTTATCCCAGCCGTTGTTGATGCCGCCGATCACGGAGAACAGCCCTGACGACCACGTCAAACGGGCTCCCGTATGCGTGAACGGAACGGCGAAACCGAACAAGATCGAACGCGAGATGTTCGTGTTGAGGGGATCCTCGATCACCTCGGCGCCGGCGAGCGTCGAGAACTTGCCGACGATCGCGGTGAATTGCCCAGCGGTCCCCGAGATGTAGAGATTCGTGACGTCGAAGTCCCCGGTTTTCTCGGGATATGACTGGATCACCGCGGCGTTGTCACCCGCGGTCAGCTCGACCTTGCCTCCGATCACGCCGCTCTTGACGACCTGGAGGTTGAGCGCGTTGAACTGCACCTGATCGTGCAATGTGTCGAACGTGCGATCGGGAGCGCCAGGAACGCCGGGAGCGCCGGGGGTGATGAACTTGAAGTCCGTCGCGTTCTGGACGAAGTTGTAGCCCATCGCGGCAAATCCCGAAGCTTGCCACGGCCGCGGTGTTGGACTCGCGCTGGCCGCGGGACTGGGACTCGCTGCCGGGCTCCCGCTCGCTGCGGGGCTGGGGCTCGCGAGCGGACTGGGACTTACACTCGGTGCAGCGGTCGGCACCGGGCTCGGTAGGGGCTGCGCAAGCACCGGAGCCGCGACCAAGGCATTGGCGGCAACAAAGGCCGCAACGAAGTATTTCAACCTGACTCCTCGGTGGCGGGATGGAATGGAAACGCCGTGCGAAGCGACTGTGCGCTTCGCACGGACGTCGTGAAGGTCAGAGTTCCGGGTTTTTAGTTCGCGTTAGGCCGCCGTCGGCACTACTTCTCTTGTTTTTACCGTGGTGCTCGCCGGCGAGGCCGGGAGCACGAACCACGAGAGCACGAGGGCGAAGAACGAAACGAAAGAGGCGACGACTTCGATGGTAGCCATGATGTGAGTACGTTCTCCTTGAGCGGCGCGCAGCGTTATGAGGGGCTGTAGGCGACTTCCGAGTGCTGCGAGAGGTCGAGGCCCATCGCTTCTTCTTTCTCGGAGACGCGGAGCGGGACGAAGATGTTGACGACCTTGAGGATCACGAACGTCATCACGCCGCTGAAGATCCACGACGTAGCGACGGCGATGAACTGCGTCCAGAGTTGCGCGGGGTTCCCGTAGAACAGGCCGTTCGCAGCACCCGAGTTGATCGCGACGGTCGCGAACAGTCCGGTGCAGAGCGCACCAACCGTGCCACCGACGCCGTGAACCGCCCACACGTCGAGCGCGTCGTCGACGTCCATCTTGTCGCGCAGCTGGACTGCGCCGTAGCAGACGACCGAGACGAGCAAACCGATGATGATCGACGCAGCGGGCGTTACGTAACCGGCAGCCGGTGTGATCGCCACGAGACCAGCGACAGCACCAGCGGTCGCACCGACGACGGAGGGCGTCCCCTTATGCGCCCACGAGATCGTCATCCACGTGATCGCGGCCATCGCCGCCGCGGTGTTGGTGTTCACGAACGCGCTGGTCGCCAGACCGTTCGCTGCGAGCGCGCTGCCGGCGTTGAAGCCGAACCAGCCGAACCACAGCAGCGCGGTGCCGAGCACGACCATCGGAATGTCGTGCGGCTCGACGTCTTCACCGTGCGTGTGCGTGATGCGCTTGCCGAGCACCCACGCTGCAACGAGCGCCGACACACCAGACGAGATATGAACGACCGTGCCGCCCGCGAAGTCGAGCGCGCCCATCTTACCGAGCCAGCCGCCGTGACCCCACACCCAATGTGCGAGCGGGTCGTACACGAACGTCGCCCACAGCAAGCTGAACAGGACGAACGCCTTGAAGCGCTTGCGTTCCGCGAATGCGCCGCTGATCAGCGCAGGCGTGATGACGGCGAACATCATCTGGAACATCATGTACGCCTGATGAGGAATCGTCGCGGCGTAGTCTTTGTCAGGCGCGAGCCCAACGCCGTTCAGGCCGACCCATGAGAGGTCGCCAATAATGCCCAGACCCTTCCAGTCGGGGCCGAAGGCGAGCGAGTAGCCCCACAGGACCCACTGCACGCTGATGAGGCACAGAATGAAGAAACTGTGCATCACCGTTGAAAGCACGTTTTTACGCCGTACGAGCCCGCCATAAAAGAAGCCGAGCCCAGGCGTCATCAGCATCACTAGCGCAGCGCCCACGAGGACCCACGCTGTGTCACCGGCGTTGATCTTGTCCACGGATGAATTGTAGCGGGCTGCAGGCTAGCGCCGCATTGTGGCTTTGCAAAACGTTAAGGTCGGTCGATTCGACGTTTCGCGAAGCGACTTACGTCACATTGGAACGCGCAAAACACCGCTCCGCAACGCGGAACGGCTACCACGAAGGACGGTTCAGTCGATCTCGGGGCTAGGCCGCTTCGGCGATCGATTCCGGCGCGTGCTCCACGACGACCGTCGCTTTGGTGGCGCGAACCGCGGTCGCCGGCATGACGAACCAAGCGGCAGCAAGCGCAAAGAAACTCATGAGAGCGACGACAATCTCGGCGTGGGCCATAATTGCGCTGATCGTACCGCCGCTGTGCCCCCCGGTCATTGGCGATTGGGCGAACCCGGCAAGCGTGAGCCCTGGACAAATGGCGAAACGTGAGCGTGGGCTCACTCTGAATTGAGGACCATGAACAAGAAGCCACGCGAGATCGTCGACTTCATCCGCGAGCGCGGCATCAAAATGGTCGACTGCAAGTTCGCCGATGTCCCCGGCATGTGGCAGCATACGACGGTCCCGGCCGCTCAGATGGACGAGGAGACACTCCTCGACGGGATCGGGTTCGACGGCTCGTCGATACGCGGCTTTCAGGCGATCCAGGAGTCGGACATGATCCTCAAGCCCGACCTGGACACCGCCCACGTCGACCCGTTCCGCGCGGTCCCGACGCTTTCGGTGATCTGCGACGTCTTCGATCCCATGGCCGGCGAGCTCTATGCGAAGGACCCGCGGAACATCGCGCGCCGAGCCGAGGCGTACCTCCAGAAGACGGGGATCGCCGACACGGCGTATTTCGGGCCGGAGGCGGAGTTCTTCATCTTCGACAACGTCGTCTACGAGAACAACCAGCACCGCGCCGGCTACGAGATCGACTCGGTCGAGGCGCACTGGAACAGCGCGAACGTCGAGCGCCAGAACCTCGGCTACACGCTACGCCCGAAGGAAGGGTACTTCCCCGTCTCGCCCTCGGACACGCAATCCGACCTGCGTGCGGAGATGGTCCTGGTCCTCCAAGAATGGGGGATCGACATCGAGATGCACCACCACGAGGTCTCGACGGGCGGTCAAGCCGAGATCGACATGCGTTTCGACTCGCTTCTGCAGATGGCCGACAACCTGATGACGTACAAGTACGTCATCAAGAATGTGGCCCGCGCGCACGACAAGACGGTCACGTTCATGCCAAAGCCGCTCTTCGGAGACAACGGGAGCGGGATGCACGTCCACCAATCACTCTGGAAGGGCGGGAAGCCGCTCTTTTTCGACGCGAAGGGGTACGCGGAGTGCTCGCAGACGATGCTGTACTACATCGGCGGCCTGCTCACGCACATCGACTCGCTCCTCGCCTTCTGCGCTCCGACGACCAACTCGTACAAGCGGCTCGTCCCGCACTACGAGGCACCGGTCAACGTCGCGTATTCGGCGCGCAATCGCTCGGCGGCGATCCGCATCCCGATGTACTTCAAAGGAAGCGCGAAGGCCAAGCGCCTTGAGTTCCGCCCGCCCGATCCGTCGTGCAATCCGTATCTCGCGTTCGCGGCGATGCTGTGCGCCGGGATCGACGGGATCAAAAAGAAGATCGATCCCAGCAAGGCCGGCTTCGGTCCGCTCGACGCCAACATCTACGAGCTCGAGGCGGAGCAGGCGAAGGGGATCCGCAGCGTGCCGGGGTCGCTCCGCGACGCGCTCGACGCGCTCGACAACGATCACGTCTATCTCACCGAAGGCGGCGTCTTCACGACCGACTTCATCCGTGAGTGGATCGAGTACAAGGTCGAGAAGGAGCTGCGCCCGGTCGAGATCCGGCCGCATCCCTACGAGTTCTTTCTTTACTACGATATCTAGTGGACGTGGACGTCTTCTGAGGTGACCCAGCCGTAGCGTCCCCGGCTGGGTCCGTTCACCAGCCGCACGCCGACGGCGTCCTGGCGTTCGCTCGCGTACTTGGAGTGGACCACGCCGGCCACGCACGAGATGACACGGGCGCGCGTCCCGGGCTTGGCGAGGAGCGAGTGCGCGAGCACGTCGTGCGTGTTGCGCCAATAGCCGGCCGCATACTCGATGACGCGCTCACGGCTATCCCACACGAAGACGTCGGGGTCGAGATCCGTTGATTTGAGCACGACGGTGCGGCCAACGGGTGCGACGCACGCCGAAGACGGGGGCAGCTGAGCGGCAAGGGCAGCAAGGAGTGCGGCCGTCCCGAAGACGTGGCGAACCACGTGCGGCGCATGCGACGGGGCGGCAGAGCGGTCCTCTTGCCTCGTCACGCGAACCGTTCTCGTCCGCTTGATGGGCATCGCAAAGAGACTTGTCCGACCTCTCCTCGCCGGCGCCGGCGTCGCCGGTGGTCTCGTCGCGGCGAACCGAGCGCTGCAGAACGCGCCGTTACCGACAAACGCGCTCGGCGGGACACGCGTGCCGTGGAATTGGCGAGGCCACGAGATCTTCGCAACCGAGGCGGGCGACGGTCCGCCAGTGGTTCTCGTGCACGCCGTCTCCTCGGGCGCCTCGGCGTACGAGTTTCGCAAGCTCTTCCCGCTGCTAGCGAAGCGGAACCGCGTCATCGCGTTCGACCTGCTTGGGTGCGGCCTCTCCGACAAGCCGAACCTCGCGTACAGCAGCGAACTGTTTGTCGAGCAGATCCTCGACGCGATCCGGGAATTTTGCGGTGACACGCCGACGACGCTGATCGGCTCGTCACTCGGTGCCGCGTTCGCGATCCGTGCCGCGACGCGCGCGAACGATGTTGTGCAGCGACTCGTAGCGATTTGTCCAGCGGGGATCAACGGGACGCTCGACAAGCGGGTCTCTCCGCGCGGAAGCGCGCTACACGGACTCGTGCGTGCGCCGCTCCTCGGTGAGGCGTTGTATAACGCACTCGCCTCCAGGGCATCAGCACGATGGTTTCTCGAGCACGAGGTCTACGGCGATCGAGCGCGCGTGACGCCCGAGGTCATCGACCACTACTACGCCGTGACGCATCAACCCGGCGCGCGTTACGTTCCGGCGGCGTTCTTCGGCGGCGCGCTCAACTGCGACATCGCGCAGGATCTCCCGTTCCTGCGCATCCCGCTGCTCGTGCTCTGGGGCGAAAAAGCACCGCCGATCTCTCCGCGGTCCAATGCCGACGAGATCGTCCGCCTGGCAAAAAACGCCCGCGTGGTAACGTTCGGCTCCAGCGGCCTACTCCCGCACGAAGAGGAACCCGAGGCGGTCGACGAGGCAATGGCGTCGTTCATGGCAGCCCAGCCCGGGTAACTGACGACAACGCGCTCCGGGCACCACCGGATGCGTGGAGGGAGAGCGTGGCTTCACGCTGATCGAGATTACGATCGGCGTTGCCATCGTCGCTGTGCTGATGCTCGCCGCGATGGGCTTGTCGCTGGCGTCCAAACCCTTCGCCGTCAACAGTGCTGCCGTGCAGTTCGACGCTGTTCTCGATGCGGCGAGAACGGAGGCGCGCGTGTTCGACTCCGGCGTTACCGTCGCGGTCGCACCGCTCGCGGGCGACCCCGCGGGTCAGGGATTTCAAGCGCGGCTCTATCAAAGTCGTCCTGCAATCGCGGCACTCACAGCGATCAATGCACCGGGGTTTGACGCGCACGTGACCGTCGCAGAAAGCGAGATACTCGGAACACCCGCCTTCGCGATCACGATCCACGCGAATGGACTCGTGAGCGGGATTCCCGGCTACTCGGCACCTGGCCAGTCGGGAACACCGGAGACGAGCTGCCCTGCAAAGGGCTACTATCACTTCACGTTCTCCGCAGGGCCGGCGAAAGCGGAGCG
>CAZABL010000058.1:0-25775 GCA_964483365.1 uncultured bacterium | reverse complement strand
GCACTACAACCGGTACCCGCACGAGTTCTCCGGTGGTCAGCGTCAGCGGATCGGGATCGCGCGGGCTCTCGCCGTCGATCCGAAGTTCATCGTCGCCGACGAGCCGGTCTCCGCGCTCGACGTCTCGATCCAGGCGCAGGTCATCAACCTGCTTCAGGATCTGCAGCAGCAGCTCGGGCTAACCTACCTCTTCATCGCGCACGACCTCTCGGTCGTCCGACATATTTCGAATCGCGTCGCGGTGATGTACGTCGGGAAGATCGTCGAGATCGCCGATCGCGACCGCCTCTACGACAACCCGCTCCACCCCTACACCCAGGCATTGCTCTCGGCGATCCCGATCCCCGATCCCGACGTCGAGCGACGCCGCAAGCGGATCATCCTGACCGGCGACATCCCCTCGCCGGTGAGCCCGCCGTCGGGCTGCCGTTTTCACACGCGTTGCCCGCTCGCGTTCGAACGCTGCAAGATCGAAGTGCCGGCCTTCAACGAGTACGAACCCGGGCACCGGGCGGCGTGTCATTGGGTCGAAGAGCACGGTGGGAAGGCGCCGGATCTCAGCACCGGTCCCGCCGTCTTACCGTAAGGAAGGCGTAAAGAAAAGAAATGAGGAGCGGTCTCGCGACCGCTCCTCTGCCGTTTCCCGTGTTTGCGGTATCAGGCTTTCTTGCGACGGGTCGTCTTGCGTGCGGTCGTCTTGCGACCACCAGCCGCTTTGCGCGCTCCGGTCGCCTTCTTGCGACCAGCGGTTTTGCGTCCGCCGGCAGCCTTCTTGCGACCACCAGCCGCTTTGCGCGTTCCGGTCGCCTTCTTGCGACCACCAGCCGCTTTGCGCGCTCCGGTCGCCTTCTTGCGTCCGCCGGTCGCCTTCTTCCGACCACCAGCGGCTTTGCGCGTTCCGGTCGCCTTCTTGCGGCCCGTGGTCTTGCGTCCGCCGGCAGCCTTCTTCCGTCCGCCGACGGCCTTCTTACGACCGCCGGTCGCCTTCTTGCGACCACCGGCGGCTTTACGCGCGCCGGTCTTTTTGCGCGCGCCGGCCGCTTTACGCGCACCGGCCTTCTTACGTCCGGCGCCCTTGCGGCGTCCGCCGCGGCGTGTTCCGGCCGTTTCTCCGGTCGACGTTTCGTCCGTCGTACCGTCGCCGTTGATCATTTCCGAGTCCATTCAACCTCCTCGTCCGCGCGGACGGAGTGTCGTAACGGTACTGCGTCGATTTGCGTCGACGCATTTAGTCGCAGAATACACAGAATTGCAGGATCGCGCAACTCTACGGTCCGACCGAGTGGTTTTACACGCGCGCGCGAGGGACGGTCGACCGACTCGGGATCGAATTTTGGCCGGTATTGACGCCCGGGTTTATACTGTGGCCCGAAGCTCGTCCGGGACGAGCACACCCTCCGGGAGACCGCCGTGGCGAAGCCGCTGATCATCGTCGAGTCGCCGACGAAAGCCAAAACCATCAAGAAGTTCTTGCCTCCACGCTACGTCGTGAAGGCCTCGGTTGGCCATGTCCGCGACCTCCCCAAGTCGACGTTGGGCGTCGACGTGACCAACGGTTTCGCACCGCGCTATCTCACGATTAAGGGGAAGGGCGACGTCATCAAGGACCTCAAAGCCGCGGCAAAATCCGCGACGGAGGTCTACCTCGCGACCGACCCTGATCGGGAGGGTGAGGCGATCGCGTGGCATCTCGCCGAGCTCCTCAAACTCGAGAATCCCAAGCGGATCGAGCTCCACGAGATCACCAAAGACGCGGCGCTCGCCGCACTCAAGGACCCGCATCCGATCGACATGCCGCGCGTCAACGCACAGCAGGCGCGCCGTATCCTCGATCGTTTGGTCGGCTATAAGATCTCACCGTTGCTGTGGGCGAAGGTCCGCGGCGGCCTCTCGGCCGGGCGCGTGCAGTCGGTCGCGGTACGCTTGATCGTCGACCGCGAGCGCGAGATCCGCGCGTTCGTTCCGCGCGAGTACTGGTCCATCACCGCGCAGTTGCGCGGAGAAGGCTCCCCGATCGTCTTCTCTGCCGACCTCAACCAGATCGACGGTGAGAAGGCGGAGATCCCCAACCAGGAGCGAGCCGAGGAGATTCTGCGCGCGCTCGAGGGCGCGACGTTCAAGGTCGCCAGCGTCAAGACGCGCGAGACGCGCCGCAACGCCGCTGCACCGTTCACGACCTCGACGCTCCAGCAAGAGGCGTCGCGCAAGCTCAAGTTCCGCGTCCGCAAGACGATGCAGATCGCGCAGTCGCTGTACGAGGGCGTCGACCTGGGCGGGAGCGAGGGGACGCAGGGCCTCATCACCTACATGCGCACCGACTCGACGCGCATCGCGGACTCGGCGCGCGACGCGGCGCGTGACTACATCCTCGGCCGCTTCGGCGAGGAGTACCACGCGAACGGCCGGCAGTTCCGGGTGCGCGAGGGTGCGCAGGACGCGCATGAAGCGATCCGCCCAACCTCGGTGCTGCGCACGCCCGAGTCGCTGTCCGGGATCCTCAAGCGCGACGAGCTGCGCCTGTATCAGCTGATTTGGGAGCGCTTCGTCGCCTCGCAGATGGCGGCCGCGGTCTTCGATCAGACGACCGTCGACATCAGCGCAGCGCAGCGCTACACGTTCCGCGCGACCGGCAGCGTCCTCAAGTTCCCCGGTTTCACCGCGGTTTATGAGGAAGGCACGGACGACACGGCGCAGCCAGACGGCGCCGGCAACGGCGCGGTCGCCGGAAAAGGCAAAGCGCGTCCAATTCTGCCGAAGCTGAACGAAAACGAGATTCTCGATCCGCAGGCGATCGAGCCGAAGCAGCACTTCACCGAACCGCCTCCGCGCTTCACCGAAGCGACGCTGGTGCGTGCTCTCGAGGAGAACGGGATCGGTCGGCCGTCGACGTACTCGGCGATCGTCGAGACGATCCAAGCGCGCGGTTACGTCGAACAGCTCGAACGCCGCTTCCATCCGACCGAGATCGGCGAGTCGGTGAACGATCTGCTCGCCGAGCACTTCCCGGACATCGTCGACTTGAACTTCACCGCGTCGATGGAAGGGAAACTCGACGAGCTCGCGGAGCGCGGCGGCGATTGGGAACAGGCGTCGCAGGTGCTCGCCGCGTTCTACGTCCCGTTCGAGAAAGAGCTCGAAGAGGCGGAGCGCAAGCTGCCCAAATTCGAGCAGAAGGACGAGCCGACCGACGAGGTCTGCCCGAACTGCGGCAAGATGATGGTCATCAAGACCGGCCGCTTCGGACGCTTCATGTCGTGCTCGGGCTATCCCGAGTGCAAGACGACGAAGCCGATCCTCAAAGACACCGGCGTCAAGTGCCCCAAGTGCGGCGGAATGATCGCGGAGCGGCGCTCGCGCAAGGGCCGCACGTTCTACGGTTGCGCGAACTACCCGGCGTGCGACTTCGTCTCGTGGGATCGCGTCGCGCAGCAGCCGTGCGCGGTGTGCGGTGACTACGTGGTCGAGAAGCCGCGTCGTGGCGGAAACGTGGCGTATATCTGCCACACCGACAAGACCCACGACACCGGACTCGGCGCGAACGCCGGCAGCGAGGACGCTGAGGCCGAGCTGGAGCCGGTATGATCACGGTCATCGGCGGCGGTCTGGCGGGCTCGGAAGCGGCCTGGCAGATCGCGCGCCGTGGCGTGCCGGTCGTGCTCCACGAGATGCGGCCGCACAAGTTCGGCCCGGCGCATCATACCGGGATGCTCGCCGAGCTCGTGTGCTCGAACTCGATGCGCGGCGCCGCGCTCGAGAACGCGGTCGGGTTGCTCAAAGAAGAGCTCGTGCGCCTGGACTCGCTGATCGTGACCTCGGCGCGCGAAGCCGCCGTGCCGGCAGGCGGCGCGCTCGCCGTCGATCGCGAGCGTTTCAGCGCGCTCGTCGAATCGCGGCTCGCGGCGCTGCCGAACGTCGAGATCCGTCGCGAGGAAGTGACGGCGCTTCCCGACGGTCCGGTGATCATCGCATGTGGTCCGTTGCCGTCGGACGCGTTGTCTTCCGCGATCGACAGTCTTGTCAGCCTGAGCTCGTCGAAGGGGGGCGGTCGGCTGCATTATTACGATGCCGCCGCGCCGATCGTCGCGCTCGACTCGATCGACACGAGCGTCATGTATCGCAAGTCGCGCTACGACAAGGGCGAGGGCGACGACTACCTCAACATCCCGCTCGATCGCGAGACGTATCTGCGTTTCGTCGAAGACCTGATCGCGCTCCCCAAGCATCAGCCCAAAGGCTTCGAGGCTGACGACGCGAGCGGCGACGTACCGTACTTCGAGGGTTGTCTCCCGATCGAAGAGCTCGCCGCGCGCGGTGAGCAGACGCTACGGTTCGGTCCACTCAAGCCCGTCGGCTTGCGCGACCCGCGCACCGGCGTCGCACCATACGCCGTCGTCCAACTCCGCAAAGAGAATGCGGAGGGCACCGCGCTCAACCTCGTCGGATTCCAAACGCGGCTCACCTGGCCGGCGCAGAAAGAGGCGTTTGGGAAGCTGCCGGGGCTGGCGAACGCGGAGTGGCTGCGACTGGGCGTCATGCACCGCAACACGTTCCTCGATGCGCCCCGCCTTCTCGATGCGCAGCTGCGGTTGCGCGCGACTCCGCGCATCCGCTTCGCGGGACAGATCACCGGCGCCGAAGGCTACGTCGAGGCTGCCGCCTGCGGGATGATCACCGGGATCGGCGCCGCACGCGAAGCGCTCGCGCTCCCCGCGATCGAGGTCCCCGCCGACACCGCGCTCGGCGCCGTCGTCGCCCATCTCCAGAACACCGAGACCGCCGACTTCCAACCGGCGAACGTCACCTGGACGTTCTTCTCGGCACTCCCGCAAACGATCCGCGACAAACGCGTGCGCCGGGCGAAGCTCGCCGAACGTGCGCTCGGCAAGATTACCGAGTTCGCCGCAGCCGTGCAACCTGAGAGGGTACTCGCCGGTAGGTAGGCAGCATGTTGTTGAGCGCGCCCTCGGGGAATCGAAATCCGGCCGAAATCGTAAGCGCGCGTGAGGCTTGGGGGCCCCACGCGCGACTGCGCGTGGGGGGCGCGGAGCCTCGGGCGGAGCGCCGTTAAACCATGCGCATTCGCTCGACCACGATTCTCGCCGTTCAGAGGGACGGGAAGATCGCCATGGCTGGAGATGGCCAGGTGACGGTCGACAAGTTCGTCATGAAGCACGGCGCCCGCAAAGTCCGGACGATCGCGGGCGGGAAGGTGCTCGCCGGTTTCGCCGGCAGCGCGGCTGACGGAATCACACTCCTCGAGAAGTTCGAGGGGAAAATGAGTGCGTACAAGGACAACGTGGTACGCGCAGCCGTCGAGCTCGCGAAGGACTGGCGCCAGGACCGGGCGCTGCGCCGCCTCGAGGCACTGCTGATCGTCGGCACGCCCGAGCACCTTTTCGTGCTCAGTGGAACCGGGGATGTGATCGAACCCGATGAGGGCGTCGCCGCGATCGGGAGCGGCGGTCCCTACGCGCAAGCCGCCGCGATGGCGCTGCTCAAGCACTCCACGCTCGACGTCGCAGCGATCGCGGAGGAGGCGCTGCGCATCGCAGGCCGGATCGATATCTACACCAACGATAACGTGGAAGTACTCTCGCTATGACCGCCACCGTCGCCAAAGCTGCTCAGGATCTCACCCCGCGTGAGATCGTCGTCGAGCTCGACCGCTACATCATCGGACAGGCCGAAGCCAAACGTGCCGTCGCCGTCGCGCTGCGCAACCGCTACCGGCGCGAGCGGCTCCCCGAGCGCGTGCGGCGCGAGGTCGCGCCGAAGAACATCTTGATGATCGGGCCGACCGGCGTCGGCAAGACCGAGATCGCGCGACGCCTCGCGAATCTCGCCGGCGCGCCGTTCGTCAAAGTCGAGGCGACGAAGTACACCGAGGTCGGCTACGTCGGGCGCGACGTCGAGTCGATGGTTCGCGATCTCGCCGAAGCCGGGGTGCGCATGGTCTCCGACGAACGCAAGGCCGAGGTGAAAGAAGCGGCTGACGCCGCCGCGGTCGAGCGGATCGTCGATCTGCTGCATCCCGAGACGCGTGCTCCCGAGCCGAGCGCGCCCAACCCGTTCGCCGCGTCGTTGGGCTCGATCTTCGGCAACGCGTTCACCCAACCACAGCAGCCGGCGCAACCGCAGCAGCCGACGCGGACGACGCCGCCCGACGAGGCGCGTCGCGTTCGCGAAGCGGCGCACGCTGACGTCGAACGTGGCTTCTACGACGTGCGCATCGTCGAGATCGAAGTCGAGGAGCAGCCGCACTTACCGATCGGGATGCTCGGCGGCGAGCCCGGCGGGATGGGCGGCGGCGACATGGGCGAGATGCTCGGCGGTCTGCTGCCCAAGAAGCGCGTGCGCAAGAAGGTGACCGTCGCCGAAGCGCGCCGGATCTTCGCGCAACAGGAAGCCGACAAGCTGATCGATCAGGATGCGGTGAGGCGCGAAGCGCTGCGTCGCGCCGGCGATCACGGGATCATCTTCATCGACGAGATCGACAAAGTCGCCGGCAGCGGACAACGCGGCGGTCCGGACGTCTCGCGCGAGGGCGTGCAGCGCGACATCCTGCCGATCGTCGAAGGCAGCACGGTCCAGACAAAACACGGCCCGCTCAGCACCGATCACGTGCTCTTCATCGCGGCCGGTGCGTTCCACGTCTCCAAGCCGTCGGATCTCATCCCCGAGCTGCAAGGGCGCTTCCCGGTGCGCGTCGAGCTCGGCTCACTGACCGCATCCGATTTCGAGACGATTCTCACGCAACCCGAGAACGCGCTGATCGGCCAATACAAAGCGCTGCTCGGTGCCGACGGGGTCGCGCTCGAGTTCACGGCCGACGCGATCGCCGAGATCGCGCGCATCGCGACGGCCGTCAACGAGCAGACCGAGAATATCGGTGCGCGTCGTCTCCACACCGTGCTCGAACGCGTTCTCGACGAGATCGCGTTCCGTGCGCCGGAAGAAGCGGGCAGCGTGACGATCGACGGTGCGTACGTGCGCGAGCGGCTCGAGAGCGTGGCCGGCAACACCGACCTGTCGAGCTATATCTTGTAGCGTCAGCGCGCCGCGACGACGTGCGCGCAGCGCGACGGTTGCGTGAGAACCAGACGCCCTGAGCGGATCCGGCGCGGTGCGACGATCTCGAGCGCGACCCACGGCGCCGCACCGCGCGGCGTCCACGCGTCACGCACGCTCTGCGCGACCGCGCCGTCGCCGGCGAGCGCCAAGCGACCGATCGGAGAGACGGTCCCGTCACTGCGGACGAAACGATAGGTGATCTCGCGGGTCGCCGTGGTGTCGAACGAGACGATCGTCGCGGTGCTGACGATCGCGCACGAGCCGGCGACCGGCGCTGCGGCAAGGCTCACGGCGAGGTCAGCTCCGGCGCCGTGCGTGGAACCGGTCGTCACGACGGCAAGGAGGGCGCCGAGCGCGAGCTGCATGGTTGGGCCATCTTACCCAGGCCCTCTTTACGAATCGCTTACGGCCGCAAAGATCGTCCGGCGCATGTGAAGGGGCGCACACGACCGGCCGCTCGCCGCTGAGGGGTTGCTTGCTGAGCGAGCCGAAGATCACGGGAACCGGTCGCGCCCACGACCGGTTATACTGAAAGCACCGCCATGGCGTATATCCGCGAAATTCTCACCGACGGCCACCCGACGCTCCGCAAGGTCGCAAAGAAAGTCGACCCTGCCGAGATCGCCGACCCGATGTTCCAGCAGCTCCTCGACGACATGTTCGCAACGATGTACGAGGCGCCGGGGATCGGTCTCGCCGCGCCGCAGATCGGTATCTCCAAGCGCATCTTCGTCGTCGACATGCAAGACGACGTCGAGGGACATGGTCCGCTCGTCATGATCAATCCGAAGTTCGTCGTGCGCGAAGGCGAACGGGACGGGATCGAAGGCTGTCTCTCAGTGCCCGGAAAGGTCGGCGACGTCACGCGCTTCAACCACGTCGTCGTGCACGGACTCGACCGCGACGGCAAGAAGCTCACGCTCGACGCCGAGGGGTATTTCGCGGTCTGCCTGCAGCACGAGAACGACCATCTCGACGGTGTTCTCTACATCGACAAGGCACGGAACATTCGTGACGCCGTGACCGACGAGGAGCTCGCCGTCGCCGAGGCAGTCGCTGCCGAAGGCGACGCGATCGCGCGCGTCAACGACGCCGTCGCGGCCGCGAGCTGAAGGTCGCCGTCTTCGGGACGAGCGAGTTCGCCGTCCCGATCCTCGAAGCGGTCGCCGCGCGCCATGACGTGCGCGTCGTCGTCACCCAGCCCGACCGTCCGTCCGGGCGGGGCCTCAAGAACGTCGCGACCCCGGTGAAGCGCGCGGCCATCGCGCGTGGTCTCGAGGTCGCAACCCCCGAGCGGCTGCGTCCGTTCGTCGAGGAAATGCGCGCGTGGGGCGTCGAGGCGTTCGTTGTCGCCTCGTATGGGAAGATCATCCCGCAGCCGATGCTCGACGTCGTCCCGATCGCGTTCAACGTGCACCCTTCGCGGTTACCCCTGTACCGTGGGGCGACGCCGCTGCAATCGGCGATCCGAGACGGACGCACGAAGACGGCGGTGACGATCATCGCGATGGATGCCGGGATGGACACCGGCGACGTTCTGCTGCAAGAGCGCATCCCGATCGACGAGTGCGAGACGTACGGTGAACTCCACGACCGCACCGCTGCACTCGGCGCGCGGATGGTCGTCGAGGCGATCGAACGCTACGAGAACGGCTCACTTGCGCCGCGCACGCAGAACGAGCTCGCGCGCGAGCTCGGCATCAGCGACGAAGAGATCGAACGCACTGCGACACACCCGCTCAGCAAAGAGGATCTCACGATCGACTGGTCTGCCGAACCCAAACGCATTGTCGACCAGATACGGTCGCTCGTCCCCGCGCCGGCGGCGCGTACCGAGATCGACGGCGAGTCGGTCAAGGTGCTCGACGCACGACTCGCCGGCGCCGACGAGCCTGACGGCTCGATAACCGGTGACGCCGGCTACGTTCATCGCGGCGTCGTGCTGTTGCGTGTCGTGCCGGCGAATCGCGCGGCCATGAGCGGCGCCGCGTGGCGACGCTCGGTGGTGAAGACGTGAGCGCGCCGGCGACGAGCGCACGCGAGGTCGCGCTGCAGGTCGTTCGCGATGTGTTCGGCCCGCAACCACGGGGAGCGCGCGAGGCACTCGATTACCGGTTGCGCAAAGCCGATCTTGCGCCGCGCGATCGCGCATTTGCGACCGAGCTCGCCTACGGCGCGATCAAGATGCGCCGCCTGCTCGACTTCGAGCTGCAGCCGTACGTCGGCGATCGCGTGAAACAGCTCCCGCAGCCGATCACCGAGATCTTGCGCCTCGGGACGTATCAGCTGCGCGCGATGCGCAGCGTCGAGGCATACGCGGCCGTCTCCGAGAGCGTCGGCCTCGCGCGCAAGTACGGCCATAAAGGCACGGCGAGCCTGGTGAACGCGGTCCTGCGCCGCGTCGCGAGCGAGACCGCGTCACGCGAGCCGGACGAAGCGACGCGCGCCTCGTTGCCGAGTTGGATCGTCGAGCACTGGCGCACACGGTTCGGTGAAGAGCGGCTCCCGGCGATCCTCGCCGGGGTCAACGCACCCGCAGCCGTCGGCCTCTGCGTCGATCTGCGCACGACGACCCGTGACGATGCGCAACGCGCGCTTGCCGAGGACGGAATCGTGGCGACGCCCAGTCGTATCGCGAGCGACGTGTTGGTGCTCGAGGGGAGCGCGCCGACGGGGCAGCTCGAGACGCTCGCGAACCACCGTTGGCATCTTCATGCCGAAGCCGCGGCGTTTCCGGTCGACCTGCTCGATCCTCAACCGGGACAGCGCGTCGTCGAGTTGTGTTCCGGACGTGGGAACAAGACGCTCCAGCTCGCCAGTCGCACCCGCGACACGGCGACGATCTTGGCTGTCGACGACGACGAGAAGAAGCTCACCGTGAACGCTGCCCGCCTGGAAGCCGCCGGGATTGCATCGGTCGCAATGGTCAACGCAGACGCGACCGCGATGCGCGCGACCGACGACGCGGATGCAGTGCTCCTCGACGCGCCCTGCTCGGGGTTGGGGATCCTCGGTCGCCAACCGGAAGCGCGTTGGCGCAAGCAGCCTGACGACCCGCCGCGCATGCAAGCATTGCAGAAGAAGCTGCTCGAGACCGCGGCGTCGAGCGTGAAGCGCGGCGGCACGCTCGTCTACGCGGTCTGCTCGACCGATCGTCGCGAAGCGGAAGACGTCGTCGAGCCGTTCCTCGCCGAGCATAGCGCCTTCCAACGTGGCGCTCTTCCCGAACGCTACGCGGCGCTACGCACCGAGGCCGGCGACGTGCTCGTCCCGCCGGGGATCGAGGGTCGCGACGGTTTCTACATCGCTCGCCTCGTGCGGGACGCATGAACGTCTTCGCGCGGGTCGAGAACGTCTGTGCGCGTGTGGTCGAGGATGCGTTCGCGCGCGTCTTCCCCAGCGCGCTCGAGCCCGCACAGATTGGCCGCCGGCTCATCGCGACGGCACAAGCAGCGCGCGGCGACCTCTATCTCGTCCGCGTCCACCCCGCCGACTATACGCGGCTCGCGCCCGATCGCGATTTCCTCGAGGGGCGTTGGAGTGCGATGCTGCGCGAGGCGCTGCCGGGACATCCCCAGGTCCGCGTCGTCCTCGACGAGGACCCGGACGTCGTCGCCGGCTCACTCGCGATCGCGCCCGTCCTCGACGACCGGCCGACGACGCTGCTCCTCGAGCGTTCCGACGGCACCCGCGCCCCCATCAGCGACGGGCTCACGATCGGACGCGAGAGCGACAACGCCCTGGTCGTGCGCGATCCGCGGGCATCGCGTCACCACGCGCGGATCGTAACGGACGACGACGGTTGGGCCGTCGAGGATGCCGATTCGTCGAACGGCACGTACGTCGACGGTGCCCGGGTTCGGCGCGCGCTCCTGGGACGCGGGCAGACGCTGACCGTCGGCGACACGTCGTTCAAGGTCGTCGAGGCCTGATGGACCCGCGACTGGCGACGCTGGGAGTCTCGGCGGCGCTGGTCGTCTACGTTGCGGTGGTGCGCGACCGTCGTGGCGCCGCGCCGGCGCCGGCCCTCGACGTGGCGATCCCGACCGGGATCGAATTGACCGTCGCTGACCGCGGAACGATCAAAACGCGCCGGTTCGGCCGGCGCATCCTCGTCGGTCGTTCTCCCAGTGCCGACCTTCGTCTTGATGATCCGAGCGTAAGTCGCTTGCATGCGCGGATGGAGTTGCGGGATGATGGTGTGTACGTAGAGGACCTGGGAAGCCGGAACGGGACTTCGGTCGACGGCGTGGCCGTCACCGCGCCGCGACGGCTCGAGGTGGACGACGAAGTCGCGGTCGGTTCGGCAGCCCTCGTCTTCCGAGGAGTGGGAGCATGGAGATAGCGGTCGGCTCGCGACCGGGGGTTCCGCAACACGGCGGCGACGAGGCCTACGTCGCCGAGATCGTTGCGCCTGGTATCGTACTCCTCGCCGTTGCGCACGGTTTCGGGCGCATTCGAGAGCGCGCCGCTCCGGCTGTCGCCGCGCAAGTCGTGCGCGACTCGATCCGCAAGCGAATCCGCAACGAACGGCGCGACCCGCGCACCACGCTCGCCGCCGCCTTCCATGCCGCCAACGCGCGCGTCTACGCCCACTCCGGGAGCACTGAGGATTACGTCGCTTCGGGCACGTCGTTGACCGCCGCGCTGATCGTCGGCGACCACGCCTTCGTCGGACACGTCGGCGCCACGCGCGCCTATCTTGGGCGCGACGGCTCGCTCTCACCGCTGACTGTCGACGACACGGTCGGCGACGTGCCGCTCCGGCTGCTCACCCGCGTGCTCGGGACGCAGCCGGCACTCGAGCCCGCGCTCGCGAGTCTGCGTCTCATGCACGGCGACGCGCTCGTGCTCTCGAGCGGAGCAGTCCACGAGCTTCTGGGCGACGATGAGATCGCCGACGCACTCCGTGTCGCGGGTTCGTCCGAGGCAGTGACCGCTCGCTTGCTCGCGATCGCCGGCATCCGCGGCGACGGCGCCGGGACGGTGATCGTCGGCCGCGCGCTCACCGAGGCGACGCGCGAGACGAAGCTGCAGCGGCGGCCGCCCGTGCGCGAAGCCGCGATTCTGCTGGCGGCGATGCTTGCCGCGACGATCGTCGCAATCGTGATGCTCCACGGTATGTTCGCTCCCGCGTGAGTTCTCTCGCCCTCCGACTGCGAGCGTGCGCGCCGATGGTGCTCGCGCTCTTGATCGCGGCCGCGACGCTGCGGCTCGCGCCTGCGGGCGCGCTTGCGCCGTCGTGGTTGCCGTACGTGCTCGGCGCGCTCGCCCTCGCGTGGCCCGCGCTGCGGCCGGCGAACGTCACGCGTGACGACACGTTGCCGGCGCTCGCGATCCTGATCTCGTCGATCGGCCTGGCCGTCGTCGCACGCCTTTCGCCGCAGCTCGCGCAGCGGCAGATCGTCTGGCTCGGCTTCTCGCTCGCGCTTGCAGTCGCGGCCGGACCGGCATTCAGCCGCTTTCGGGTGCTGGCCGCCTACAAGTACATCTGGATCTTGTGCGCGATCGCGTCGTTCATCGCGCTCGCGCTATTCGGCCAGGAGATCAACGGCGCACGCTTGTGGATTCGGCTCGGCCCGGTCCAGTTCGAGCCGGTCGAGATCGTCAAGCTCCTCGTCGTACTCTTCATGGCATCGTATCTCGCCGAGACGGCCGACGTGATCGCGCAGACCAAGCCGTGGTCGTTGCGCGCGAACGCGAAGTACCTCGGGCCGCTGTTCCTGGGCTGGGGCGTCTCGATGCTCATCCTGGTGTTCGAGCGCGACCTGGGGATGGCGACGCTGCTGCTCGCGACGTTCGTCGCGATGCTGTACGTCGCGACGCGCCGCATCGACTTGGTCGTCGGCGCGACCGCGATCTTCGGCCTTGCGGCCTATTGGGCGGCGACGCACTACAAGTACGTCGAGACGCGCATCGCGGTCTGGAAAGATCCGTTCAAGGACCCGTTGGGTGCGGGGTACCAGGCGGTGCAGTCACTCTTTGCGCTCGCGAACGGCGGCCTCTTCGGCGCGGGCTACGGGCACGGGCGACCGGATTACATCCCGGACGTCGCGACCGACTACGTCTACGCGGCATTCGGCGAGGAATGGGGCGCGCTCGGCGCGCTCGCGCTGCTCGTCGTGTTCCTCGCCGTCGTCCTGCGCGCACTGCGCGTCGCGCAGCGTCAGCCCGACCTCTACACGAAGCTCCTCGCAACCGGCCTCGCGACCGTGTTCGGCTTCCAGATCGTGATCATCGTCGGCGGCGTGCTCGGCCTCTTCCCGTTGACCGGCATCACGTTGCCGTTCGTCTCCTACGGCGGCAGCTCGCTCGTCGCGAACTTCTTACTCGTCGCCCTCCTCTGGGCCGTCTCGAGCGAACGCCGCCGCGCCTCACCCCCACCCCGCTGACCTCACCCCCACCCCGCTGACCTCACCCCCGTCACGGTGACCTCACCCCCGTCACGCTGATCTCACCCCCCGTCACGCTGAGCGTGTCGAAGCGCCCGTCCCCCCTGAGCTTGTCGAAGGGCGCGCCGCCTGACGATAAGGTGAGTAATGCGGGTCTCCACGGCATTGTGGTCACTCATCCTCACTGGTTCCATTACTGCAATCGGTGTCGGCTTTGCCGGCGGCCGCAGCTACGCGCACGTGAACCTCACCCCACGGCCGCTGCACCGCATCACGACGGTCCCGGAGCCGGTCAGCGCGCGCGAGGCGATACGCCTCTTACGCGGCGCACACTCGCAGGACACCGCGCCCGACGACGTCGATCCGTTCGGTGACGTCGACGCGGCGGTCGCGATGCGACCACACGGCTGGGCGCCGGCGTCTTTTGACGCACGGCACGACCGCGCACGCATCGCCGTCATCGTCGTTGGCGCCGACCGCGAAGCGAGCGCGCTGCCGGCATTCGCCGCCGAACCGTTCCCGCTCGCCGTTCTGATCCCAGGCGACGCCGCTGCGGAAACCCTACGCGTCGCGCGCGACAACGGCAAGACCGCACTCGTCGATTGCCGCACCGCGGACCTCGCCACGATCGTGCAACTGCGTCGCGCCGGCGCCGCCGGGATCGCATGCTCAACGGCAGACGATGCGCAAGCAAAGGCACTCGTGGCCGCGAACGGCGGCGGCCTCGTGCTCGACGATCTGCTCGCCGACGACGACGCACTCTACCGAACGGCGCTCCGCTTTCGCGTACCGGCGATCACCCGCGACGTCACCGTCGACGCGCGCAGCGAGGACGCGTACGTCGACTTTCTCCTGACGCAGGCGCTCGCGATCGCACAGCGCGGCGGTGTTGCGACCGTCGCCGTCCACGCCCGTGAGCGTTCACGAGCAGCGCTCGAACGCTTCGTCACGCGCGCGCGGCGCGACGGCGCGGAGATGGTCGATCTTACAGCGCTTGCGGGTTCGTCACGCGTGACAGACGCCACGACGCCGGCGACTGACCGGTCTGGCGTTTGAAGGCGCGCGCGAAGGCCGCCTCGGAGCCGTAGCCGACGGCATCCGCAATCGTCGCAATCGTCGCGTCCCCGTGCGTGAGGCGATCGGCGGCAAGCTGGAGGCGCCATGACGTGAGGTACGCGATCGGTGACTCGCCCAGGAGCGCACGGAAGCGCTCTGCCAGCGAGGAACGCGAAGCGCCAACCGCACGTGCGAGCGCATCAACGCTCCACTCTTGTGCGGGATCGCCGTGCAACAACATCAACGCCTGACCAACGAGCGGATCCGCAACGGCGGTTAGCCACGCACAACGATTGGGGCACGACTGCACGTAACGGCGCAGACCCTCGACGATGAGGACCTCGCAAAGGCGCGAGAGGATGGTTGCGCTCCCGCTACTCGAGGCGTGCGTTTCGTGCGCGATGATCTCGGCCGTTGCGTGAAGGACGCCCGCTTCGTCACTCGCGCTCAGATGCACGAACGGCGGTAGGCCGCGAACCAGCGGATTGAAGAGCGACGCGTCGCAATGGAAGAACCCGCAGATGACGCTGGTGATACGGCCCTTGCCGGTTGGCCGAATACGAATCACGCCGTGCTCGCGAACCGCGTAGCGCATCACCGCCTCGGTCGGCATCGGGGTGAGGCCGTGCGCCGTCCGAATCACGTGTTGATCGCTGTACGGCAGCACGACGAGATCGTGTTCATGGAGCTCGACGCTGTCCTCACCGACGTCGACCCATGCGTTGCCCTGTTCGAGCAGATGGAAGACCATCAGGCCGTTCGGCGGCAGCCGCAAGCGCGCCGCGATCCACGCACCGTCGGCGACCCGCACCGCCCACGGCCCGGGAAACGCGGCTTCGAAGTACACACCGGCGGTGATGCGCACGACACGCATGACGTCGGCAAGCACGTCGACGTCCGGCGTCCCGATCAATGATCGTGGACGCTCGGGCGTGGTCGTCGCGTCACGAGCTGCCATACTAGTCCTGGAGGTCGCCCTCAGCTGCAGCGTAGCGAAAGCGATCCCAAAGGACAAGAGCAACAATGGTTCGTCTTCTCGCCGCCGCTGCGATCATGGTGATCACCATCGGCTGCAGCGGCCCAATGCCTGCGACGGTCGCAGCACCGCCATACTCTCCAGGGCAGACCGCCCAACGCTAGCGTGCGCTACGCTGAAAGGTCGTTCGTGAACAGGCTTTCGAGGATTGCGCACATCGCAGGGTCGAGCTCGCGCAGCCGTGCGCGGGTCGCGCGAGGCCACGGCGAGCGCGGATCGTTTGCCTCGACCCACGCGCGCACGCTCTCGGCAAAATATTCATCGAGACCCGAAGCCGCGTAGGGCGTCACGAAGCCACGCGCGCTGCGGAATGCCCGCCGCACGCGCGGATCGACGCTGCTGAGGTAGACGCCGCCGCCGAGCGCGCAATCGAGCGCGTGCGCAAACTCGTGCGCGACGGTCATGGGTGAGACCGAGCGCAAGTACACCGTGCGCTCCTCGACGACGAAGAGTCCCGCCGGCGGGACGGGCCAATCGTCGACGCCCGCACCGATGCGGCGCAAGACACGCGAGCGATCGCGATAGGCTTCGCTGCTACGCAGGAGGACGAGGGTAATTCCGGCGTGCGCCGCGACGCGCAGCGCGCCGGTTCCGAAGCGTGCGAGCGTTGCCGCGATGGCCGCAGTCTCTGTGGCGCTCGCATCGATCGGTGGGCGATCCTCCATCCGACGGAGGATCGCATCCAGCTATGACGGCGAAGCGTCCGAAAGGTTACGAATCCACGTGGGCGGTCGAGTTCGGACTCTCCTGCCCTCGCACGAGCCAGCCCACTGCGAGTGCATTGAGAAGGGCAAAGCCAAACGGTCCGTACGTCTTCGAAGGATCGTGGGTGAGCGCACCGATGACGCCATCAAGCGCTTGGACGACGACCATGGAAATTCCCAAGAACGCGATTCCCGGGCGGGAACGAACGAACATTGCGATCAGGATCGTCAGCCACAAGGCGACACTTCGGGAAGCTGCATAGCGCGCGAAGCTGTCGCCGCTGCCGGAGCCAAGTAGACCGGCAAGGGAAAAGCTAAGGCTTACGCCGGCGCTCAGGAACGTTATAACGGCACAAAACCAGAATCGCTCCGTCATGCTCTCAACAAGGCTCCCGATCGCGCGAGCGTTGCGGCGGGGGAGCGTTCCGCTGTCGCGAAGCCCGTGCCGATGTTCCGTACAGCGTTTGGGCTTTTCATCACGCTGGTGTTCCTTGCGGGAATCGCGCCGATGCTCGCCAGGGCACAAAGCGCGCCGCGCTACGTCGACTGAGCTCTCGAAGCGCGGCTTCATGGTCCTGTGCATGAATACGCGTTACGAAGGCAACGAGGAGGTGGTGCGCTTCGAGCAGATGATGCTTGACGTGAAAGCCGGCGTCGCGTATCTCCGCAAACAGCCCGGGATCACGAAGGTGCTGCTGTTTGCGCACAGTGGCGGCGGACCGACGATGAGCTTCTACGAAGCCGTCGCCGAAAATGGCGTCGCGTTCTGCCAGCGGCCGGAGAAGCTCGTGCGATGCGGCGACGATCTGGCGGGGCTGCCGCCGGCGGATGGCATCGTCTACGCCGACGCGCATCCCGGGAATCCCGTCAACGTCGTGCGCGGGATCAACCCGTCCGTCGTCAACGAGAACGATCCGCCCGACAAACGCGTTGACCCGACGCTCGATCCGTTCAGCCCCGCAAACGGCTTCAATCCTAACGGGCCTTCGCACTACTCCGCGCTCGATGGGATCGACGATTGTTCGAGCAACAACTCGACGATCTGCGCGGTCGGGTCGATCTCCGTCCCCGAGCTCTTCACCGCGATGGGCGGACACTATTTCGTTCGCGACGTCGAGCGCGAGTACGACCTCGCGAAAGACTAGGGACAAGGACTACGTCGTGATCGAGGGCGCGACGCATTTCTTCACGCCCTGCGCCGCGTGCGAGAAGACGCCCGGCGAGTACGGGAACTCGATGAAGAACACGTTCGACTACATCGCTCGTTGGATCGATGCCCGGTACTAGCGAAAAGCCGCCGGGTCCCCGATAGCCTTCCTTCCGGGACCATGAAATCGCTCAACGGCCAGGGCCCGAAACGTTATCCGACGCACATCTCGCTTGCTCGCTTTTGATCGTTTGCGGCGAAGCTGTCGGAGAACGGATGGACGCCACGATCGCTCTGCTCAGAATCGCTGCCCGCATCACGGCGGCATCGGCCGCGCTGGTCGCTCGCGAGGGTGACGACGGGCCGATTGCGGCTTGGGGATGTGACGACGAGGCGGCGCGCGCGCTCCTGCGCGTCCAGCGCGACGAACCCACGGGCGGCGAGTCGCTGTTTGCGACACTCCCCGTGACCCTTGCCGACAAGACCGCGGCGCAGCTGGTCCTCGTCGCGCCGACCGGCGAGACAAACGGTGACGCCCTGCGCCGGCTCGTCGTGGAGATCGGGGCGATCTGCGATCCACGGTCGGCACAGCCGACCCCCGACGCACTGGACAGTCTCATCGATTCGATCGAGCACATGAGCGAGCCGATCGCGATTCTCCGCGCCCCGCCAAGCATTGCTGAGCCGCCGACGTTCGTGCACGTGAACCCTGCGTTCTCGCGGACGTACGGCTTCGAGAGCGGCGACGTGATCGGTGCCAACGGCAAAGTCGTGCACGGTCCGCTGACCGACGGGGACCGGCTCGGGTGGCTGCGCGAGCGCATGATCGAGGAGCAGCACGCGCGCGCAGTCGTGACGCTGTACACGCGCGAGGCGACCCCGGTGTGGACGGAGATCACGGTGACGCCGCTCCCCGGCGGCTCGGGCCGAGGGCGGCATTTCCTGGCGACGTATCGCGACGTCACCTCACGCAAACAGTTCGAGACTGCGCTCAGCTCGGAGAAGCGTAAACTGCAGACGACGCTCGCGGCGATCGCCGACGCCGTCATCACCGTGCACGCCGACGGGCGGGTCGAGTTCATCAATGCGGCGGCGCAGCGACTGCTCGGGATCGATCTCGTCGACGCGTACGGCGCGCGCTTCGACGAGCTGATCAAGATCGTCGACGACGAGGCCAAGCCGATCGACGTCCTGGGCGGGGCGAACGCCGAATCCAGTCCACACCGTGGCGACGGCCATTTGCACACGAAGGCGGGGATGATCGACGTCGCCTACGTCGCCTCGCAGATCGACGACGAGAACAAGGGCGTCGTCGTGGTGTTGCGCGACGTCACCACGGAGCATCGGATCGCGCTACGCCTCTCCTTCGAAGCGGCGCACGATCCGCTCACCGGCTTGCCGAACCGGCGCGCGTTCCTCGAGCGGCTCGAGAGCGCGGTCCACAGCGCGCGCGATCACAACGCGCATCATGCCGTCGCGTTTCTCGATCTCGACCGGTTCAAGATCGTCAACGATCGCTTCGGTCATGCGACCGGCGATCGGCTTCTGCGCGAGATCGCGCGCGTCATGGGGCGCGTCGTGCGCGGCGGTGATGTGCTCGCGCGGATCGGCGGCGACGAGTTCTCGCTCCTGCTCTCGGACTGCCGCATCGACGACGCGCGGCGCGTCGCGGAAAAGATGCGTCGCGCCGTCGAGTCGTACCGGATCGAGCACGACGGCGAGGTCCTCGGCGTCGGCATCTCGATCGGGCTGGCGGCGATCGAAGCGCAAACGCCGGGTGCCACGCAGGCGCTCGCCGACGCTGATCGCGCGTGCTATCAGGCGAAGGCAGCCGGCCGGAACGTCGTCTCGGGCTGAACGACGCCGGCCCGGGTACGCTGTCTTCGATGGATCGAGCACGGCGGACCGGATCGTTCATGGTGGGCGCGGCGGCGGCCATGGGCGCGCTCGCGCTGACCAGGCGGCGGTACAACCAATGAGCGACGCCGACGCGCTGCGCATGCATCTGTCGGTCCTCGACGAGGACCGCGACGTGAAGTGGCGTCACCGCTTCTACGATCTCGTCGACGAGGCGCGCCTCTTGCGCCGCGACCCGCGCATCTTCTTGGGGCCCGACGGCTTCCCGTACTACGCGCTCGATCTTCCGGAGGACGGCGAGAACGGCGAGGTGTCGGTCAGCGAACTGGTCGATCTTGCGACCGATCGCGGCTTCGGCGTCGCGATCGAGCCGCACGGCGACGCGGCGGCATGGGTGTTCACGTGCGGCGATCTCGTCACGCGACGCGCGTTCGGCGGGTACGAGCTTCCGCGCATCGGCGTGCTGCCCGGCGAGTTTCCGACCTTCCGCGCGGTGATGAAGGAGACGCAACGGATGGAGATCCTCGCGCCGTCGGAGACTTTGCTTCCCCAGTATGTTCGTCCGCTGCTCTACGCGTACTTCACGCGCACGCTCGGGATTTCACATCCCGGCGTGCTCGCGCTCGTCTCGCCCGATCAGGAACCGCCCGAGCAGCTCGTCTTTCGCATCGCGCGCGACGACTTCGCCGACGAAGAGGAGTTCGAGACCGCGATCTCCGGGCTGACGTGGTTCTTGCCACGGCACCTCGTCGTCTCGATCCTCCCTAGCGACGTCCTCGCCGCGCTCGACGTTGCGTTTGTTCCGCTAGCGGCCTAAGCGGGGACGCGCGAAGCTTCGATCTCGGCGATCTCTTCTTCGGAGAGTCGCAGGTCGGCGGCGCCGATCCAGCCGTCGACTTGATCCGCGGAGCGGGCGCCGACGATGGCGCCGGTGACGACGGGATCGCGCAGTGTCCAGGCGATCGCGACCTCACCCGGCGATGCGTTGTGGCGCTTCCCGATCTCGCGCAGTCGCTCGACGAGCGCGAGCGTCGCGGAGAGTTTGGGCTCCTGGAAGAACGGGTTGCGCGAACGCCAGTCGTTTTCCGGAAGCGCGGCAGCGCGTTCTTTCGTGAACCCTCCGCTCAGCAATCCGGACTGCATCGGCGAGTAGACGATGACGCCGATGCGGTACTCGCGGCAGTACGGCAGGATGTCGTTTTCGATGTCGCGGTTGACCAGCGAGTAGGGCGGCTGCAACGACGCGATCGTCTCGATCTTGCGGGCGCGATCCATCTCCGCAACGTTGAAGTTCGAGACGCCGATCCAGCGCACTTTGCCTTCACGCTGCAAATCGGCCAGCGTCGACCAGCCCGCGTCGATGTCTTCGATATTGTCGGTCGGCCAGTGAATCTGATAGAGGTCGATCGTGTCGACACGCAGCCGGCGCAGCGATGCTTCGCACTCGCGCCGCAGCGACGCGGGATCGAGCGATTCAGTCATCCCGCCCTGCCCGTCTGGGACGAGCGCGCACTTGGTGAAGACGTACGGACGGTCGCTCGGAGCAAGGTCGGCGAGCGCTCGCGCGACGACTTCCTCGCTATGGCCCAAGCCGTACGCGGCCGCGGTGTCGATCCAGTTGACGCCGAGCGAGATCGCTCGGCGAATCGCCGCGATCGAATCGTCGTCGTCCTGCGGTCCCCAGCCGAAGCGCCAATCGGCGCCGCCGATTGCCCACGCGCCGAAGCCCAGCGGGGTGATCGCGAGATCTGTAGTTCCTAGTTGTCGGGTCTGCACGTTGATGTTGGACACATACCCAGCCGGGAAAGGTGCGGGTATGACGGCGCCGGACATGAACGATCGATCGAGCAAACAGACCGAAAACGTGATGCGAACGGAGCGTGGAAGGTCGTAGCGCCGAAGGGCCGGTCGGGAACGACCATCCCGGGGAAGTACTTCCGCGAACTCTATCGTGCCGTCGAAGATCCCTGGGGATTCGCGAGCTCGCGATACGAGCGCGAGAAGTACGAGGCGACCCTGGCCGCGCTGCCGGGGGAGCGCTACAGGCACGCACTCGAGCTCGGCTGCTCGGTCGGCGTGTTCACGCGCATGCTTGCTCAGCGCTGCGATACGCTCATGGCGATCGACGTTTCGCCCGACGCGCTCGCGCGGGCTGCTGCACGGTGCGCCGATCTGCCGTGGGTGCGCTTTGCGGCGTGCGACCTCGCGCTCGAGTTCCCGGACGGAACGTACGATCTCGTCACGTTGTGCGAGCTCGGGTTTTATTTCTCGCCGCGTGATCTCGCGCGCATCCGCACACAAATCGCAGGGGCGCTCGAACACGGTGGCGACCTCGTCCTCGTGCATTGGACACCATTGGTCCAAGGGCACGCTCAGACTGCCGACGACGTGCATGAGGCCTTCCTCGGCGATCCGCGTTTTCTGTGCGGTACCGCGACCCGCACGCCCACCTACCGACTCGAGATCCTCTCCCGCACGTGATCGACTGCACTATCGTTATCGCCACATACAACCGCCGCGCTCTGCTCGACAAGACACTTGAACGATTGTGCGCATTGCCGGAAGCGCCGCCGCTTCTGGTTGTGGACAACGGCTCGACCGACGGCACGGCGGAGCTGGTCGCGCGACGCTACCCGCGCGTGCGTCTCGTTGCCCTGGCCCTCAACGGCGGCGCCGCGGCGCGAACCCTCGGCGCGCGACGCGCGACGACGCGCTACGTCGCCTTCTGCGACGACGACTGCGCCTGGGCGCCGGGCTCGATCGCACGCGCGGTCGCATTGCTCGACGCGTACCCCGACGTCGTGCTGATCAACGCTCGCGTGCGGGTGCGGGACGAACGCGACGACGAGGCGTGCGCGCTGATGGCTGCTAGCCCGCTGCCCAAGCGAACGGCGTGCCCGGGGAATGCGATCGCCGCCTTCATGGCGGGCGCTTCGATCGTGCGGCGCGATGCGTTTTTGGCCGCAGGCGGGTATCACGAGCGGTACCACATCGGCGCCGAGGAGTCGCTCCTCGCGCTCGATCTTCTGGCGCGAGGCTGGGAGATGATCTATCTGGACGATCTCGAGGTGCGGCACGATCCGGAGCCGGCGGGGCGCGTCCCTGAACGCCGCCGCCGCATGGTGATGCGCAACCGACTGTGGACCGCATGGCTGCGGCGGTCGTGGAAAGGCGCGTGGGGTGCGACGCTGCGCTTGGCGCAGGACGCCGCGCACGATCGGGTCGCACGCGCCGCGTTGCGTGACGCGTTGCGCGGGTTACCGTGGGTCCTGCGCGAGCGCCGGCCCGTCGGTCCGCAGGTCGAAGCCCTGGTCGACCGCCTCGTCGAGCTCCCCGCCTAGTGTTGCGCGCGTTTCCCGCCGAGCCCACCGTCGACGCCGGCGGAACGCTTGTGCTGCACGTCGCGACCGACGCGCCTCGCTACACCGTCCGCCTGGAGCGGTGGAGCGATCGACCCGAGATCGTCTTGACCGCCGGTCCGTTCGAGGGAGCCGACGCGCCACCCGGCGCGGCGGACGAGCCATGGGACTGGCCGCCGATCTCGTTGACGTTGCCCGCGTCGCTCACGCCGGGTGCCTACATCGCGCGCTTCGCGCCCGAAGGCGGCGCGAGCGATCGCGGCGCGCCGCGTGACGACACGCCGGACGCGCGTTGGGGAACGGCGCTCTTCGTCGTGCGCGCGGCGTCGCCGGCGCGCGTTCTGGTGAACCTCCCGCTGTTCACGTACCACGCGTACAACGTCGCGCAGGTCGACCCGACGCGCGGGCTCGGCGAAGGCGCCTCGCTGTACACCGGCTATCGCAGCGTGACGATCGCGCGACCGGGCGGCGGAACGGGCGGGCACCTGTGGGACGAGGTGAACCAAGACGTCTACGACCGCACGACGCCGCGGCAGACGTTCGCGCACTGGGACCTCTACGCGCTCGCCTGGTTCGCGCGCGAACGGATCGCGGTCGACGTCTGCACCGACCTCGATCTCCATCGCGGTAGCGTCGATCTGCGCCGCTACGCGATGCTCTGCAGCTTCGGCCACGACGAGTACTGGACGCGCGCGAAGCGTTCGCGCGTCGAAAGCTGGCTCGAAGACGGAGGCAACGTCGCGTTCTTCGGCGGGAACACGTGCTGGTTCCGCATCGACTACGACGAGCAGACGCAGACGATCACGCGTGACGGCAAGTGGTCCGACGACGAGCCCGAAGACGCGCTCACCGGCCTCTCGTTCCGCCGCGGAGGCGGCAAGTGGATCGGGCAGCGTCCGGCGACCGGCTACACGATCACGAACGCGACCCACCCGATCTTTCGCGACGCGTTCGTGCGCAGCGGCGATCTGGTCGGCGCCGGCGCGCACGTCGTCGGCTACGAGTGCGACGGCGTCGACGAATCCCGCGCACCCTCGAACCTCGTGCTGCTCGGCCGCGCGACGTTCGACGGTTGGAACGTCAGCGACGGCAGCGGCGAGATCCCGCCGAACGGTCACGCGGCGATGGTCACGTTCGTGCGCGGCCAGGGGATGGTCTTCAACGCCGGGACGACCGACTGGGCGCGCGCACTCGGTTGGGGCGACGCGCGCGTCAAGGCGATCACGCGATCCGTCGTGCGCCGGTTGAGCGAGCGCGCGCGCGGGTAATCCCGTCACGTGCAGACGCTCAACGCGCCCGATTCGTCCTTTGTCAAGAAGACACTCGGAACCGTCGTCGTCACCGGCGGAGCATCCGGCTTAGGAGCCGCGATCGCCGGCGCCGTCGCGCGTCACGGCGGAACGCCCGTCACCTTCGATATTCAACAGCCGCGCGAGCGCCGCGGCTTCGATCATCGGATCGTCGACGTCGCCGATCGCGGCGCCGTCGAGGACGCGATTCGCGCGGTCGCCGAGAAGAACGGCGGTGTGATCGACGCGATCGTTGCGAACGCGGGGATGGATGCGTGCGGAGACTTCGACAAGGTCGACGCCGCCGCGTGGGAACGCGTCATCCACGTCAACCTGATCGGCACGGCATCGCTGTGCCGCGCCGCGATCCCGTATCTCGAGCGTGCCGCGAATCCGCGCATCGTCTGCGTTGCATCGACGCTCGGCCATCGCGTCCTGGGCGCGGCAACCGCCTACAGCGCCTCGAAGTTCGGCGTCGTCGGCTTGACGCGCGGGCTCGCGCTCGATCTCGCCGGGCGCATCGGGGTCACGCTCCTCTCGCCCGGGGGGATGAACACACACTTCTTCGACGGCCGGGATCCGCAGTTCAAGCCGGCGCCCGACGCGTTCGAGAAGAACCAGCTCAACGATCCGGCAAACGTCGCGGAAGCGGTCGTATTCGCGCTCTCGCAACCGAAAGGGTGCGAGGTGCGCGAGATGATCGTCACACCGTCGCGGGAGACGAGCTGGCCGTAGTCAGCTGCTGTCTTCGCCCACGTCGATGCGACCCGCGAACGTACTCGGTCGGATCATCCCGCCATTTGTCCACGGTCGGGCAGCGCTCGGCTTGCTCCTCCTGCGCGCGGTCATCGGTGTCGCGTACGTCTTCCATGGCTATCCGAAGATACAGCATCCGACGACGTGGATGGGTTCGCACGGATTTGCCCCCGGTTGGCTGCAGGCGGTGGTTTCCGTCGTCGAATTTTTCGGCGGCATGTTCCTCGTCGCCGGTTTCGCGACGCCGCTCGTCACCGCGCTCATCTTTTGCGACATGTTCGTCGCCCTGTTCTGGGTGCAGCTCCCGCGTGGCGCACATTTCGTCGGCGGCCGAAACTCGTACGAGCTGACCTTGGTCTACCTCGTCGCCATGGTGGCGTTCTTCCTCACGGGCCCGGGAGCGATCTCGATCGACGCCTGGATCGCGCGCCGCACCCGAACGCGCTGAGCTTTTCCTCCGCCGTATCCCCCGTCCAGATCTTGTCCTCGTCACCCTGAGCTTGTCGAAGGGCGCACCCCCGCTGAGCCTGTCGAAGCCCCTCATTCCGCCGCGTCTTCGACAAGCTCAGACAGCGGACTTCGACAAGCTCAGCCCGCGGCGCCCTTCGACAAGCTCAGGGTGACGCAGGACAAGAGGAGCCGCGACGGGGTGGCCGGGAGTACCAGGGTCCGGAGGATCTCGCGTTTGTGACTACGCTCGCCCGCACGATTCGCGCCCCGCGCGGCAGCGCCTTACGGGCGCGCAGTTGGCAGACGGAAGCCGCGCTGCGGATGCTCATGAACAATCTCGATCCGGACGTCGCCGAACGTCCGGACGACCTTGTCGTGTACGGCGGGATCGGGCGCGCGGCGCGCAACTGGGCGGCATTCGACGCGATCGTCACCGAGCTCGAACGACTCGGCGAGGACGAGACGCTGGCGATCCAGTCAGGGAAGCCGGTCGGCATCTTCCGTTCGCACCCCGACGCGCCGCGCGTGGTGATCGCGAACTCCAACCTCGTGCCGCACTGGGCGACATGGGAGCACTTCCACGAGCTCGACCGCAAAGGTCTGATGATGTACGGCCAGATGACGGCCGGTTCGTGGATCTACATCGGCTCGCAAGGGA
>CAZABL010000057.1:24521-25870 GCA_964483365.1 uncultured bacterium | reverse complement strand
CGACGGCGCTACGAACGTTTCAAGACACGACAGAACGGCGAGGTCTGGGACGTCAGCTTGATGGAGCTGCCGCTCTAGGACGAAGACCGATCGCGCTTGCGGTCGTCTCCGCGGGCTCGCGCACGAGCGCGAGCGCGATCGCTCCGAGCGCAAGCCAGACGGGTGCACCAAGGGCGAGCGCGACGGTTTGCCCGAACGGCTCTGGGTTTGCGTGGATCACAAACCAGGCCCACGACGTCTGGACGAGTTCGTTCGTGCCAGGTAGCGGCACTTCACGGACCTCTCGCAAGAGCGGCTGAATCGGGCGCAGGAGAAGGCCCATCGCGATAACCGTGACCGCGATCGATGCGGAGACGAGGAACGTTTGGCGTGCGATGAGCCGAGCCAAGACGTAGACGCTGATCGCTGAGGAGATGAAGAAGAACGGGAAGCTTAGCGGGAGCCACGAGACGCTGAGGACGATCGATGCGGCGAAAAGAAGTGCACGACGCAGGCCCGTACTTGCATCGGCAGCGAGGAGTGCGCCGGGAAGAGCTGCAGCAAGCAACTGCTCGTGCGAGTACGCTGCCCCTGCGGTCGCGATCGCGAGCGGGTAGAGTACGGCCTCCGCGGGTCGGCGTTTATATGTCAACGTCACGCCGAGCAGTAGTATCACCAGCGATGCGATGGTCCCGATATGCAGCGCGCTGGGAACGCCGAGCGAGAAGAGCAGGTGAGGGAGTCCGTATTGCGTGACCCACGGCGTCTCGCTTGCGCCGTGTGCAGGCAGGACGCGCGTGACGTATTCCACGGTGAGCGGCCACGCGGCGATGCAGGCGGCGAACGCGACCAGACCGCAGAGCGCGAGCGTGAGGCGCGCTGCGCCGAAGCGAACGAACAGCGCAAGGCAGACCGGCAATCCGATTTGCGGCTCGACCATCGCGAGCGCCGCAAGGATCGAGGCGAGTACGTACTTGCCGCGTTCTGCAGCCAGCGCTGCTGCTACGGCGGGGGCGAGCGCCAGCGGGAAGATCTCCGGTCCCGGTATCCAGAGGCGAATGCCGGCCAAGAGAAAGACGAGCGCCAGTCCGGCTTTCGAGAAATGAGTCAACTTTGCGAGGGACCACGCGATGATCAGGATCGCGCCGACGATGAGCACTCTGAACACGGTAATCGCGACAGCGTATGGCAGCGCGGCGAGTGGCTGAAAGACGTCGAGCGCGTACGGTGGAAGCGGTGCGGGGATGACGACGCCGCCGGCGAGAATGCGGTGCTCGCAAGCCGCCATGGGGATGGCGAGATACGGATCGGCATGCGCGTTGAGCACCGCTCCCGCACAGTAATACGCGGTGAAGTTCGCCTCGATCATA
>CAZABL010000057.1:0-24421 GCA_964483365.1 uncultured bacterium | reverse complement strand
CGCGTTGAGCACCGCTCCCGCACAGTAATACGCGGTGAAGTTCGCCTCGATCATACGCTAGGCGAGCTCGAGGCGGTCACCGATGAGAACATCGTGCTGGTCCAGGGCTCCTGCGCCGAGCTCGATGACCGACGCCGCGCGCAGACACAGGACGAACGGCCGGAACGGCGCGACGCCGCGGCGCACCTCGACGATGCAGCGCATACGGTCGAGGAAGATGACGTCGATGACGGCGCGCATCCCCATCGTATGGATTGCGCTGCAGCGGTCGATCCACAGACCCTCGTCTGGTCGAACCTCGGACCGCGCGAGCAGGCCGACCATTCGCTGCAAGAAGGTGGTCGCACGATCGACGCGTGTCGCGAGCACCTTGCCGGTGCTCGCATTGTGCAAGATCGCCATCAGCGTGTCGGATGCACAGCGAGCGCGACGGCAACCGCAGCGACCATATAGGGAGCAAAGGCGACGAGCTTCTCAGCTCGCCGGCGCACGACGGCGACCAGGTACGCAGCCGCGCAGGCGCCGGTGAGCGCGAGGGTGGCGTCCGGCGCTCCGAGCAGAGCTCCGGTGAGCGCCGCGAGCTTGACATCGCCCCACCCCATCGCGATCCCGCGCGAGAGGAGTGCGGCGACAGCAAACGGCAGGGCCACGAAAGCGGCCGAGACCGTGGGGAGCGGATCGTGGCGCCACCACAGCGACCCGACGACGATTGCGAAGAGCGGGATGAACGTGCACACGTCGGGCACGATCCCGACGCGCAGATCACTGAAGGCACACGCCGAAAGGGAGACCGCGACGAGGGCGAGCGCGAGAAGATGCAGCGGCGCATCACCCTGCGCGGCCGCCGCAGCTCCCACGCAGGCGGCTACGGCCGCGAACGACCAGCGCGGTGGGTCCGTCGGAGCGGGACCGTCGGCAAACGGGACTCGCTGCGCGCACAACATCGTGCCGACGTAGGTACCGACCCAGCCAGCGGTGGCGAACAGCAGCGCGGCGCCGAACAGCAACACGATCATCGGCCAAAGTAGCGTGCAACGACAGGCGTGAAGATCACGATGTAGAGCGCGGGGAGCATCAGCAATCCCATCGGAAGGATCATCTTGATCGGGATCTTGGCCGCGCGTTCCTCGGCGATCATCCACCGCCGGTTGCGCGTGTCGACCGCAACTTCGTGCAAAATCGCCGCGAGGTTGGCGCCCAGACGTTCGGCCTGGACGATGCTGGTGATCGTGACGCTCGTCTGCGACTCGTTGATGCGTTGCGCCATCGCCTGGAGCGCATCGGCGCGCGGGCGACCGAGTCGAATCTCGTCGAGTGTCGCGCGCAACTCGTCGTGTAACGGCCCGGCCGTCACTTCGGTCGCGTACAGGAGTGCACCGTTGAGCGCGAGCCCGGCGCGGACCGTTGCGGCGAGAACGTCGAGGAAGTCCGGGAGCTCGCGTGCGACGCGATCTCGGCGCGCGGCGATCGCTCGATCGAGCGCGATTTTCGGGGACCGCCACGCCAGCGCGGTGACGACGAGTCCGAGCAAGAGCGCCAACGGTTTCCCTGGCAACACGGCATACAGCGCGATCGAAATGGCGATCCCAGCCCCGATCCCCGCGATCCCCCGCATGACGAACGCCGCCGGGGAGACGTCGTACCACCCGGCATGGTTCAAACGTTCGCGTAAGCGCGAGCGGCGCTCCTCGCCGACGAGTTCAGCGAGCCGTTGCAGACGATCGGACTGCGAGTGCTTCGCGATCTCCTCGAGCTGGTTCAAGCGTGCGACGATCGGGTTGCGGCCCGGAACCAACGAGATGCCGAAGCAGAACGCCGACGCCGCCGCGCACGCCGCGATCGCCTCGGCCGACGCGAGCGCGATCATCCGTTCACCTTCGTGATGCGCAAGAGGACGAGGACGGCCATCACGTCGAGTCCGGCAGCGATTCCGAGACCCATTTGACCGACTCCGGTCGTCAGCGTCACGTCGCGCAGATCGGGCTGTCCGCCCAGGACGATGACGGCGACCAGCGCAGGGAAAAGACCCAGCACCCATGCGCTCATCCGGCCTTGCGCCGTCATCGCGCGAACTTTGCGTAAGAAGCGCCGGCGATCGCGAATCGTATCGGCCAGTCCCTCCAGTGCAACGGCGAGATCGCTCCCGGTCTGTTGTTGCACGCGCAGCACGCGAACGAGCATGTGCGTCTCGTGCGCGTCCATACGCGCTGCGAGGTCGTCGAGTGCGTCGATGAGACTGACCCCGAGATTCGTCGCGGCGACGACGCGCATCAACTCTCGGCGCGCGGGGTCTTCGCTCTGTTCGGCGACATGGATCAGCGCCTGGCGCAGACCGAGCCCCACACGAACGGCGCCGGCGAACATACGCAACGCGGTTTCGAGCTGCTCGCTGAAGGTCCGTATCGTTCGCGCTACGCGTAGCCGCAGGTAGATCCGGGTCACCAGCAGTGACGAGCCGGCCAACACGACCAGCTCGAGCACACCTTCCAGTGGCCCGGGTCTGGTTACCATCACAAGAACGCCCCAGAGGGCCACGACGATCGCGAGGACCGTGTAGCCCAGTTGCTCGCGGCGCAACGGCAGGTCGACGATGTCGAGCTCGCGCTTGAACTCCGTGCCCACATTGCGCAGCGCGCGGGACAGCGGTTCCCAAAACGCGACGAAGACGAGGATCGCAGAGGCGATCCCGCCCAGGACGATCGTGGTGGGGATCAGCGCAACGCCCATGCAGCGTGCTCCGGGCGTGTCCCCAGTGAAGAGACGTCGAAGTCGATTCCCATCTCGTCGAAGCGGCGCAGGCATGCCGGTTGGACGCCGGTCGTCTCGAACGTTCCGACGACGATACCTTTGGTGTCGACGCCGTGCTGGTGGAAACGTGCGATCTCTTGCATCGTCACGGCGTCGCCTTCCATGCCGACGACCTCGGCGACGCTGACGATGCGCCGGCTTCCGTCGCGCAACCGCGCGAGCTGGACGACGACGTCCATTGCGCTCGAGATCTGCTCGCGAATCGCGCGAACGGGGAGGTCGAAGCCTGCCATGAGCACCATCGTCTCGACGCGGGAAAGCGCGTCGCGGGGGCTATTCGCGTGGATCGTGGTGAGCGAGCCGTCATGGCCGGTGTTCATCGCTTGCAGCATGTCGAGCGCCTCGGCGCCACGGCACTCGCCGACGATGATGCGGTCGGGCCGCATGCGCAGCGCGTTCCGGACCAACTCGCGGATCGGCACCGCGCCCGTCCCTTCGAGATTCGGCGGCCGCGCTTCGAGTCGTACGACGTGCGGCTGATCGAGAAGCAACTCGGCCGCGTCTTCGATCGTCACGATGCGTTCGGCGCGTGGGATGAAGCTGGAGACGACGTTGAGCAGGGTCGTCTTTCCTGCTCCGGTTCCGCCGCTCAACACGACGTTGAGGCGTGCCTCGACCGTTGCGCGCAAGAATTCCGCGAGCGGCGGCGTCACGGAGTCGAGCGCGATCAAGTCGTCCATACGGAGACGGCGCGTCCCGAAGCGCCGAATCGTCAACGTCGGGCCGTCGACGGCGAGCGGTTCGATGATCGCATTGACGCGCGAGCCGTCCATGAGACGAGCGTCCACCATGGGACTCGCCTCGTCGATACGCCGTCCGAGCGGCCCGATGATGCGCTCGATGACGAGCCGCACCTGGCGGTCATTGGCGAACCGGATCGGCGTCCGCTCGAGTAACCCGTGTCGCTCGACGTAGACGTTCTGGTATCCGTTCACCATGATCTCGGTGATCTGGTCGTCTTGCAGCAGGCTCTCGATCGGCCCGAGCCCGACTGCTTCCTGCACGAGTTCCCGTCGCAGTTGCGCCGCTTCGTCGGCACTACCGGCAACGCCGCGCGAGACGATGAGCTCTCCGATCACCTCGTCGACCTGCGCGCGGAGCTCGGCCATCTTTCGCGCGTCGGTGTGTGCCCGTGCCGCGAGATGAAAATCGATCCGCGCCATGATCTCTTCGTGCATCTCGGCTTTGAGCCGTGCGCGATCCGCGGACACCGGAGTTGTTTGTGTCTCGGCCGCGGTACGCGCGAAGCCCGGCAGCGTAACCGTTGGCTGCGGAGAACGTGGCGATCCGCGGCGGTCTCCGACCGGAATCGGCGTCGACGATTGGAGCGGCATCGCCGCTGCGGTCCCCGCCGGTAGGCTCCGGACGAGCTGATCGAGCATGCGGTTCCAGGTGCGATCGCGCTTGGCCGGAAGTTCGGCGGTCACGCGATGGCCGATCGCCTGCTCAACCTCGCGGCTCGTGAGATCGCGTACACAGCGTGAGGCGTTCATCGCAACGATCAAGCGGTCGTCCGTGACCCCGAAGCGGCGCAGCGCCAAGAGCATCGCGCGCGTCGCCGCGACGCCCAGGAGCGTCGGCTCACCAACCACGATGATCGTTGATGCGGTCGTGATGAACGGACGGACGGCGGCGGCGAACGGTTGCGGCGCGTCGACCACGACGACGGCGCGGCTCGAAAGCGCGTCGCGCTGCTCCTCGACCGCATCGGGAAGCAGCGAGAAGCCGTCCTCGTATGTGCGTGCGAGCTCGATCAGCGTCTTGCCACGCGCGTTCGCGACCGCGGGGCCGTTGGCCAGACGGTGCTCGTCGAGCGCCAACGCGACGTCGAACCAGACGGCGTGCGAGCGCCGTCCCGTCAGATCAGCATCGACGAGCACCCGCTGGTCCGGCGGCATCAAACGGTCGACGAGATCGAACGCGAGGGTCGTCGCGCCGACGCCGCCCTTCGCGCCGACGACGACGTACGTCACACGGTTCATTGCCGTTCGCCGGTCGACTTGACGAACCGATCGCCATCGATGACGGGAACGCTGAACGGTTGCTTCTGAGGCCGCATGCCGCGCGCGACGGCAACTTGCGCGGGCGGGACCGCTTGCGGCGGCGTCACCACGGGCGGCGACTGCGCCGCGACCGTTGGCGTTGTGCCCAGCTGCAACGGTTCGGCCGGGAACGCGCGGATCGGTTCCTCCGGCGGACGCAGCGCGAGCCGCAGCGTCGTGTTGACGTCCGCGAGCGCGACGAGGTCGGCCTGCTGCGGCGTGACGGCCAGCGTGACCGTGGTCAGGTTGTTTTGCGCGTCCGGCGCCGGCGTCGAGCGTGCCGTCTCCATCTCGGCGCCCATCGCAAGGACGAGCGCGCCGCGCAGGATCGTCGTTGCCTTCGGCGTCTCATTTCCGACGCGTGGCGGGATCGCGATCAGGTCGACGCGGTCGCCGGGTTGGATGAGTCCGGAGACGCCTTTGACGCGATCGATGGAGATGCTCACTGCGCGAAGACCGTTGGCAAGCCGGCGTGGGAGCGCAAGAGCGTTGAACGTCGTGACCTTTGACGCCGTGACGGTGCTGCCGGCCGGGATCGTGATCAACGTAACGTGATTCACTGCCTTTGCCGGGTCATCGAGCGCGTCGCTGTCGACCTCTGATGCGACGCGATTCGCGGTGCTGAGCATGTCAGCCGCGATGGGAGCGCGCGCGGGGATGTCGCGCACGGCGATGACGACTCTGCGTGGCTGGGTCGTCGTCGCGCTCTGTGCGCGGACCGAATTGAGGTAGTTGAGCATCAGCAGGCCGGTCCCGAACGCGAGAATGAGACCGGCGAGCAGCGGAATGCGGCGCGTATTCATGATGACCTCAGCGCGAAGTGATGGCGATGGATGCGGTATAGACGACCGTCCCCGCAGCGATCGCCACGCCGTACGGAACGTGGAGCCCGAGAGTGGGACCCGCGCCGATGGCGACGCTCGCGGTGCTCCGGAGTAACGTGACGACGCGCCGACGGCGCGCTGCTTCGATGAACGCAAGGACGCCGCCGGCGATCAACACGTCGAAGAGTAACGCTGCGATGCCGTGGGAACCGACCACGGCACCGCACGCGGCGATTAGCTTGATGTCGCCACCGCCGAACCATCCGAGGATAAACGGCAGCGTGCCGACGAGCAGGACCAGCAGCATGATGACGACCGCGTCGGTCAACGTTGCGAGTCCGCCGAGGGCATGCAATGCGAGTGCGACGACGGCAAGCGATGCGGTGAGGACGTTGGGTATGCGCCGCGTACGAACGTCGGTGACCGCCGCGGCGGAAGCCGCAACGGTCATCGCGATCGCTGCTCCCAGGGCGGGGCTCATTCAGCGTTACCCGCGTCCGCCTTTGCCGCCGCCTTTGTCGCCGCCGCCCTTGTCGCCGCCGCCTTGGTCGCCGCCGCCGCCCTGGTCGCCGCCACCATCACCGCCGCCATCCCCGCCGTGGCTCCCGATCGTGAGGTCGGTGCTCGCACGGTTCAGTACGGAGGAAAGGTTGAGGCCGATTTTGTGGAGCGCGGTCCAGGAAACCGCTGCAACGAGCATCAGAAGCATCGCGTACTCGACTATGCCGCGACCTCGATTGTCGAGCAGACGACGAAGGTACCGATGCACTGCCGGACCGTGGTCTACAGGTCGGCGCCGGCCGTGCTGAGCACGGTGCTAACTTTTTGGCCGAGCGTCTGGACCGCGCCGTAGCAGAAGATGGCGATGAGTACGAGGAGCAACCCGTACTCGACGAGGCCCTGGCCCTGCTCGTCGCGGATGAGGGAACGAAGCGCCTTGATCATGACTCTGCTGACTCCTTGTTCTTTCAGTACGAGTTTCTCGGGAAGTTGTCAGGAGGAACCGTGATGTTCGGCGCGCCTACGGTCACGTACGCCGTGGCCGAGGGCCCGGACGGTGGCGAGGCGGCGAACACGGTGATGAGCGCTCCGCGAAGAAAGCCCGGAGCGATCGATGTCGTCGTCTTGAACGTGCCGCTCGGATCGACGAAGACCGTGCGGCGCGTCAGGACGACGTCGGGGAGATCACGCGAAAACGTCGCGTAGAGCGTGAGGGAAATCAGTGTGCCTGCTGGGCCCGTGCCGGAGATCGCAAGCGCCTCGGCTCCGATGGCGGGCCTGACGACGAGAGAGATCGCACCCGCTGCAGGGGCCTGCGCGACACTCGGGCTCGAGCTCGAGCTGTCCGCTGCAGCGGGGTGCGCGCGAAGCGCGAGCGCGAACGTAGATACTGCGATGAGCAAAGCTGAAGCGCGTCGCATCGTTGCCGCATCGTAGCACCGATCGCGGCAAGCGGAAGGGGTGCGCAAAAAGTTTGACGGTTTGTCCACGCCCTGTCCACGCTCGCTTCGTGCATAATGAGCGTCCATGCAGAGGATCGCTGCGGCGCTCATCGCGCTCACACTTATGCCTTCGGTTGTCGCGGCAAGCCCTCAAGAAGTTGAGACGCTCGCGCTGCGTTCAGGCCATTCGATGGTCTTGCCGGCGCCGGGGCTGTCGCGCGTCGCAGTTGGAGACGGCCGAATCGCCGGCGTGATCCCGATTGCGCGATCCGAGGTGATCGTCAACGGTAAATCGCCGGGACGGACGACGTTGTTCGTGTGGCTCGGCAACCGCCGCATGACGTACGAAGTGGCGGTCAGCGAGCAGACGATCGACGACGTCGCGGCGATGATTCGGTCGACGATCGTGAATCCGAGCGTCGAGGTCGTCTCCTTCGGCCGCTCGATCGTTCTCAAGGGAAGCGTGCAAACGCCCGAGGAGTTCAACCGTCTTGACGAGGTCCTCGCGCGCTTCGACCCCGACGCGAAGGCGAATAAGTACACGCTCGTCAACGCGGTCAACGTCAGTCGACCGCTCGGTAGCCTACAAAACGACCTCGTCGCGGGACGAGGCGCCGGTGACGTTCACGTCGACCGGGACGGCAAGGGCAATCTCGTCGTCAGCGGTCACGTTCCCGATCGCGTCGTTGCAGAACGCGTCCTCGAGCAGGTGCGCCACGTCGGCGGTGCATCGTTGCCGGCCGGAGCACAGGTGATCGATCGGCTCGGCGTCGATACGCCGAGCCAAGTCGACGTCAAAGTCTACATCCTCGAGGTCGACGAGACGGCGCTTCAACAACTCGGCGTGCGGCTGCAGTCCGGAATCCCCGACCCCGCGCACCCCGGCTTTTATACCTTGAGCGATCCGACGTTCCCGGCGCAGGAAAGCGTCACCAACAACGGCAGCGGAGCGCCGAACAGCGGGCCAGGGATCCCGGGGCGCGGCCTCAACATCGGTGCCTTCTATCGCACCACGATCCTTGCGCCGACGCTCGATCTCGTGATGCGCAACGGCCACGCGCGCCTGCTGTCGTCTCCTGACCTTGTCACGATGCCGGGACGAGAGGCGACCTTCCTCGTCGGCGGGCAGATTCCGATCCCGTATTCGGCCGGGTTCGGGCAGATCGCGATCGAGTACAAGGAGTTCGGCGTGCGACTGCAAGTGACGCCGACGATCCTCGGCAACGGCGGCGTCGAGACGCGCATCGCGCCGGAAGTCTCCGATCTCGATTTTGCGGACGGCGTGCAGGTGAGCGGATTCACGATCCCTGCGCTCAAGACGAGCAGGCTCGCGACCGACGTCGTCACGCACGACGGAGAATCGATCGTGATGGGCGGTTTGCTCCGCCGTCAGGAACTTCGGAACATCGACAAGATCCCGTTCTTGGGGGACATCCCGATCCTCGGAAGGCTCTTCCGGTCGGTGCGTTACCAGAGAGCCGATACGGACGTCGTCTTCGTCATGACGCCGTCGGTGCTCACGCGATAACACGGCCAGCCGCATGCGGCGAGATCATCATGAGAGTTACAGCCCTCCAGAAGAAAGCACGCGCACGAGCCGGCGCGGACGACGGCACGAGCTTGATGGAGCTCGCCCTGATAGCGCCCGTGCTGGCTCTGGTGCTGGTCGGCGGCGTCGAGCTCGGTCGGTTCGCGTACTTCAACATCCTCGCGAGTAACGCGGCCCGCGCCGGCGTGCAATATGGGGCGTACAGCCTTGCGCACGCTGGGGACAACACGGGGATGCAAAACGCGGCGTACAACGATGCGCCGAACGCGGGGCAAGCGGCGACCGCTTGGGGTTTGTCCGCCACCGCGGGCCACATCTGCAAATGCTCGGACGGCACCGCGAACGCGACCTGTGTGCCGACGACTTGTGGCGCAGGCACGCACCAGATCGTCTGGGTCACCGTGACGACGAGCGGGGTCGTCACGTCGTTGTTCAGCTACCCGGGCCTCCCGGCGTCGGTCAACGTGGGTGCGACCGCGATCATGCAAGTGAGACAATGACGAGGGGCCACGGAGAGCGAGGCAGCGTCGTGACGGAGTTCGCGATGGCGAGCCTCGCGTCGGTCTGGCTCATTTTCGGAATCATCGAAGTTGGCCGGGCGCTTTACACGTACCACCTCGTGTCGAACGCGGCGAGATTGGGATCGCGCTACGCGATCGTGCAAGGATCGAGCGTCAACGGCGCGTGTACTGGCGCGGCGCCGTCGACCGCGGCTGCGGTCCAAACGTACGTGAAAAGCGTCTCGCCCGGCGTTGACACCTCGCAGCTGACGGTGACCACGACGTGTACGGGCGCCGCGGGCTGCAGCACCGTCACCAATGCGACGAACGGTCCGGGATGCCCCGTCGCGGTCCGGGTCAGTTACAACTTCGCATTTCTCTTACCGTTCATGCCGGCACCGACCATGAGCAGCACGTCCACGATGATCATCTCGGAGTGACGACACGCATGCAGCAGCGAGGACAAGTCCTGCCGATCGTCGCCTTCCAGTTCGTCCTTCTGCTGAGCGCCGCGGCGCTGGCGATCGACATCGGTTACCTGCGTTTCGAACAACGGCTCCAGCAGACGGCGGCGGACAGTGCCGCGCTTGCCGGTGCCTCGGAAACCCGCTACACCTCGCCCGGCTACGCGGCTGCGGCGCAGGCGGATTCGGCATCGAACGGCTTCACAAACGGCAGCAACGGCGTTTCAGTCCACGTGTACAAGCCGCCGCAGTCCGGCCCGTACATGACCGATGCGACGGCGGTCGAGGTATTGGTCACGTCGACGCACCCGACGTTCTTGGCGGGCGTCGTTCCCGGCGTCCCGCTCCTCAACGGACTGGTAACCGCCAGAGCGGTGGCGCGTCTCACGAACAACAACAACGACTGCATGTACATGCTGGACTCGGGCACGTCGACGAACATGAATAACGCGACGATCAATGCCAGCAACTGCCAGATCATCCTGAACGGCTCGGCGAACATGAACGGCGCAACGATCACGGCCTCGCCGATCGGCTATAATCCCAGCGCCGGAGCACCGAACACCAACGGCGCCTCGTTCCCACAAGCAACGCCGGCGCCCGCGATTCCCGCCAACAATCCGTGCCAGACGATTTCGGGATGCGCCTACCTTGCTGCGAACGCGCCCTCGACGACCGGCTGCACTTCGTTGACTCTTCCGAGCAGTCCGGCGAATCAGTCGATCAATCCCGGTTGCTATAGCGCGCTCGATGTAACGGCCCCGTCGGGGACGGTCACGATGAACGCCGGCCTCTACGTTATCAACGGCGCGTTCAACGCAAGTAAAGCAACGGTCACGGGAACCGGCGTCACAATCTACTTCACCGCCAGCGGATCTGCAAACTTCGACAAGGCGACGCTGACGCTGTCAGCCCCGACAAGTGGAAATGACAGTAGCGTCCTCTTTTACAGCACTGCTTCCTCGGCGCCGAATTTCAACAAGGTGACGAACTCGAGCTACACCGGCGTCATCTATTTCCCGAACGCATCCGTCAACTTCAACAAGACGGGCGGAGGGTATACGGTGTTGATTTTCGGGTCTGCGAACTTCAACGGGAGCACGAGTAGTTTTCCAACTCCGACGGCAAGCGGCTCTCCGATCAAGATCCCCGTCCTGGCAGAATGACGCCGACCGTCAGATGCTGACGTCGGCCAACGCGAATCGGCTGCTGCCGTGGCTCTCGCTCGCGGTCGTGTGCGGTGCGTTGGGTACGGCGACAGTCGCGTATCCGGCGCGTGACGGTGATCGAGAGTGGCAGCTGTGGCTCGGGCGCGAGATCATGCGAACCCATGCGATCCCCCACGCGCTGGGGCCGGAGACGTTCAGTTCGGCCGGTGCACCGTGGACGCCGCAAGAGTGGCTCTTCTCGCTCGCAATCGCGGTCAGTACCGCGCATGCGGCGGCATGGGTCGTCCCGCTTGCATGTGTTCTCGCGGTCACCGCCGCGATCGCTGCGACGGTCGTGCGTGCGATGCGACGCGACGTCGCCTGGTTCGGGGCGGTGGCGACGGCGATGCTCTGCGTGCTCGCAGTGACACCGTCGATGGGCGTGCGCGCACAGGTCGCCGGCTGGGCCGGACTTTCGCTCGAGTTGCTCGTCCTCGAGATCGGCGGGCCGTTGATTTGGCTCGCTCCGGTGATCGCCGTCGCGTGGGCAAATCTCCATGCGAGCGCGATGCTGGCACCGGTCGTCGCCGGGATCTTCGCCGTGACGGCCGTCCGCGATCGCGCGACGGTCGGCTTCGTCGAGGTGCGCCGCTACGTGATCGCCACGGTGCTCTGCGCGGCCGCGGTATTCGCGACGCCGCTGGGTCCGCGCTTGCCCGCGTATGCCTTGGGTTTGCTCAACAGCCCGATTCGGCACAGCATCGAGGAGTGGCGACCGACCAACTTCGGTGATTTCGCCTTTGCAGCCGGCGCGTTTCCATTGTTACTTCTGCTTGCCGTGAACGTGACGCGGCTGTCGCTGCGTGACCGCCTGCTCGTCGCGTGCTTCATGACGTTGCTCTTCACCGCGGTGCGCAACGTGCCGCTGTTCGCGCTGGCCGTCGCGCCCCTCGCTCTCGCGTCGCTTCCGCGGTCTTCGAAGCCGCAGAACGTGTCCCGTGGAGCTGCGGTGCTGGGGTGGGGCACCGTCGCACTGCTCGCCTTCATGGCCGTCGATGCACCGTTGTCGATCGTGCACCACGCGCCGCCCCGAGAGCAGGGACTCCCGATCGCACCGGCCCATGCGGTGGCCGCGACGAAAGGGCACGCCGGACGCGTGTTCTGCGAAGACTTTGCGTGGTGCAGCCTCTTTCTCAACGAGGCTCCCGGCCCGCGCTTCTTCATGGACGGTCGCGCCGATCCGTATCCGCTGAACGTGTGGCACGACTATCTGACCGTCATCAACGGCGAGGTCGGCTGGAATAAGGTTCTCGCTCGCTGGCAAGTCGACGCCGTGCTCGTCAAACGCGACAAAGCGCTCGACGCGCTGCTCGCAGCATCGCCCGCGTGCTGGCGGGCGGCGACGGCGGACGACCATGTGAGGCTGTACCTCAAGCGCGACAGCGGATGTCGCGCTATCGCAGCGCGGTGAGGACCCGGCGCTCGTTGTTCTTCGTTACGTTCGCCGCAGCGCTGTGCCTCGCGATCGGATGGGGCATCTTCACCGAAACGGCGCGCGGCGAGATGGTCGACTTCGCCGCGTTCTACTGCGGCTCAGCGATCGCTGCGGATGGCGGAGATCCGTACGATCCCCGTCGGCTCGGGGCGTGCGAACACCGGCTGGCGCGCGCGAACGTGTTCGCTGCGTCGGATCTCGTCGTGCCCGACCCGCTTCCGCCGTACGCGATCGCGCTTTCCGAACCGCTCGCGCACCTGCCGTATCAGTCCGCTGCGCTGCTGTGGCGCGCGATCCTCGTCGTGGCGTTCGGCGTCACGATCGTCGCGCTACGCCGGCTGACGGCGCTGCCGTGGCTCGCGCTCGTCGCATCGCTGGCAATCGTCGACGGCATGGTCTCCGTGGCGCTCGGCGAGATCGTTCCGCTCATCCTCGCCGCCGTCGCACTCTGCGCCCTCGCCCTCGAGCAGCGCCGATGGTGGCTCGCCGCCGGTTGCGCGCTGGCGACCACGGTCGAGCCGCATCTCGGCTGCGCCGTCTGCCTCGGCCTCGCGCTCACGCCGGCACGTATGGCGCTCGCAGTGTCGGGCACCGTCGCGGCGGTCGCCGCATTCGCAGCGGCTCCGCCGGCGCGCTACGCTTCGTACCTGTCCGTCGTGCTCCCCGAGCACGCACGCTCCGAAGTCAACAACTACGGACAGTTCAGCGCGACGTGGCTGCTCCACGCTGCAGGGATGCCGGAACCGCTCGCACTCGTCGCCGGATCGCTGTCGTTTTTCGCACTGCTGCTCGCGACGCTGATCGCCGCGCACCATCTCCTCCGTGCCGGCGCGCGTCCTGCCTATGCGGTATTCTTGCCGGTCGCGGCGACCACGTTCGGCGGTCTCTACATGCACGTGGCGCAAATCGCGGCGGCCGTCCCGCTCGCGCTGCTGCTTCTTTCCGAGCGAACCGTGCAGACGCGCGTCGTCCTTCTGGCCGTCGTCGCCGGAGTCGCCGTTCCCTGGATTCTGGTCGGGATCGGCTTGGTGAGCCCGGTGATCGCCACGCTCGTCGTGCTCGCGCTCGCCGTCGCGTTCGTACCCGATCCGCGGATCGCGCGCGTCGCTGCACCGACGATCACCTTTGCGGTTGCGACGGCGCTCGTCGCAGCGTTCGCGCACCATCGCATCCCCTTCGGCGCGGTGATCGCACCGGTGCACGCCGCGGCGCTCGAAAGCGGATCGATGTCCGCGACGTGGCGCGCGTTCTCCGATGCCCAGGCTGCGTATCTGCCCGTGTGGCTACAACTGGCGGCCAAGCTCCCGACATGGATCGCGCTTGCGACCCTGCTCGTACTCGCCGTCGGCATGGCGGGGCGGCGTGCCTCACCCCAAGAAGCCAAAGCGCGTTAATGGTCGATGTCGACGAGCTCAAACGCGCCGCCGGTTTCGCGGCGGTCGATCGTTTCGTGCGTCCGGGGACGTGCATCGGCCTGGGGACGGGTTCGACCGCGCGTTGGGCGGTGGAACGCGTCGGTCAGCTGGTGCGTGACGGCGCCGATCTCGTTGCGGTCGCGACCTCGGCCCAGACGGAAGCTCTGTGCCGCGAACGCGGGATCCCGCTGGCCGCGCTGCTCGATCGCGAGATCGACGTCGCGATCGACGGCGCCGACGAGGTCGCGGCCGACGGCGCGCTCACGAAAGGCGGCGGCGGCGCGCTCTTCCGCGAGAAGGCCGTCGCGCTCGCCGCACGCTGCTTCGTCGTCGTCGTCTCCGCAGAGAAGCTCGTCACGCACCTGGGGGCATTTCCGACGCCGGTCGAGGTCGTGCCGTTCGCGCTGCGGTGGGTCGAACGCGAGATCGCCCGTCAATCGCCCGCGGCGCGCGTGAGGCGCCGTCTTCGTGCGGATGGAACACCGTTCGTCACCGACAACGGCAACGCGATCCTCGACTGTGCGTTCGGCACGATCGCCGATCCGCGCTCGCTCGCCACGACGCTCCACGCAATCCACGGCGTCGTCGACGTCGGATTGTTCGTTGGCTTGACTGATGCGGTGATCGTCGCCGCGGTTGACGGCGTGCGCGAGCTTGCCTTCCGCCGGGACCACGGATAGCGCCCGACGCCGGAACCCGCCGCCGCCCGTGTGCGTCTCTTGGAGTGTGGAGACGCTGGTCGTATGTCCGTGCGGTCATGAGCTCGCCCAGCACGACGAGGAAGGCTGCCACGGGTCGCGCAGCGCGCGCTGTGCCTGCAAGCTCGGCCGCGCCGAGGCACTCGAGGCGGCGGTCGAGGCCGTGAAGACCCGCCCCTGGTCAGGCCCCGACGAGAGTAACGCCGCCGGGCTGCACTAGCGCTCGCGCTTCGACGCGATCGCGAGTTGCGCCATCACCGCATCGCGGAAGGCGTAGTGCGAGGCACACGGTTGCCAGCTGCGCAGCAGGTCGTCGGTCGACCGAACCCGGCACCCGCAATCCCACCCCACCGCGTCGGACGGGGTCCCGCTCGATTCCAACACGATCATGTGGCGACGGGGATCGCCCAAGGCTTCGGTGAGGACACCGGTGGCCGGTCGAGGCGGGGCACTCATTGCCGCCCGTGTTTCCAAAGGGTGGAACGGAGAAACGCCACCGGTGTGAGTGTTTTTTACCGCCCCCGGCTCTGGACGTAGTCCCAGGCGAAGCCGGCGACGACGCCGACCATTCCGATTACGATTGCATCTGTAAGCACAGCATTTCCAGAACACAGGTTCGGGCGCGGGAGTTCCTTGGCCGGAAAGGGCGAAGAACCGAAGAGTCCACCACCCTCGAAAAGGAGCACGTATTCCCCCTCCGCGCAAACGGGGCGGCGGCGGCAAAAAACGACGCCGGCGCGAACCCCTCGAACAAGCCTCACCCAAAGAGGACACCCTCAGCCTCGTCGGACGCGTCGTCGAGACGTTCCCGAGCTCGACGTTCAAGGTCGAGCTGGAGAACGGTCACACGATCCTGGCGAGTCTTGCAGGTCGGTTGCGCCGCTTTCGCATCCGCATCACCCCGGGCGATGACGTCGATGTCGAGCTCTCGCCGTATGATCTGACGCGCGGTCGCATCACGTATCGTCGTCAGGGTCGCAACGCCTAAAACCGCGAGAAGCACGGAGAGGTACGGCGGCGAACGTTCGCGCTAACAATGCGAACGTCGCGCCTTGCCGTGCTGATCGTCCTTTTTGTCGTCGCGCTCGCCGCCGGCTGGTGGGCGACGCATCGCACGACGACCTCGGTCGGCGACACGATCGCGGTCTATTACACCAAGACCGACGGAACGACGCTCGTCCCGTGGCGCGTCACACTCGGACCGGCGCGTGATCCCAAGAGCGTCGCCTTCTACGCTGCGACGCAGACCGTGGCGGGGCCACCGCCGGGGACCGACGCGATTCGCTTCCCCACGGGAACGCGGGTGCGCGCGATCGACGTTGACGGTAAAACGGTGACGGTCGATCTCTCGCATGAAGTGAACGGTTCCGCTGAAGGCGGCTTCACTGAATCCGCAGAGTTCCGATCACTGGTGTATACGCTCACGCAGCCCGCGCTCGGCTTCACCTCCGTGCGCGTGCTCGTGGACGGTACTCGCGTCGCCACGCTTCCCGGAGGTCACCTCGAGCTCGATGAACCTCTCTCGCGTTCGAGTTTTTAGTGTAATCGCGCTCCTCTTTGGGCTCGCGAGCGCCGCTGCGTCCGCGCAAGATCGCGTTCCCAACTTGTGGTTCCAAGGGACCCGGCTGATCCTCGATCACCCCGTCCCGACCGGCGGCGACATCGCCGTCGCGACCCGCGACAGCGGGATGCGGCGGTTCCTCGACCGGCTCGGCGCGACGGTCGCGTATCAGCCGCAACAGCGCTACCTGGTCGTCACCGCCCAGGACCACCGCACAATCGTGTTCACGGTCGGGGACCCCACGTATTCCGTCGCGGGAGTGCGCGCGCGCGCCGCGTTTGCGCCGTTCCTCGACGGTGGCGACGTCGTGCTGCCGTTCTACGCGCTTGCGCGGGCGCTCTACGTCGAGCCGGTTGCCAGCGCCGATGAGACGGTTCTGCAGCCGCGGGTCGGCGCGCTGGACGTGCGCAGCGACGGCCCGCGCACGGTCGTGACGGTGCGTGCGGCGATGCCGCTCGTCACGACGACGGTCACCGAGACGCCGGACCGCTTGCAGCTCAGCTTTGCGGGTTTGGGTTCGTCGCTCGCGCCGGACCGCCGTTCTCCCGGCCCCACCGTTGACGGGATCACCGTTGCGGCCGGCGGGACGCCGCGGGTCCCGACGACGACGCTGACGATTACCGGAACCCGTGGCACGACACATCACGTGATCCCGACCGATGCGCCCGGCACCTATCAAGTCGTCTTCGAGAACGGTGGGGCACCGGTTGCGTACGGTCCGCCAACCCCGCCGCCGCCCGTATCGGCGGGGCCGACGTCGCCCGACGGCTCTGTGACGGCCGCGGTCCCGTCGCCGTCGGTCGCTCCGACCGCGGTTCCGCCGGTCGTCGCCGGTCGCGCCAGTGTCACCGATTTCACGGTCGAGCCCGGTGCCGACGATGCGCTCGCCGTGCGCATCACGCTCAGCGCCGCGACGAGCTACACCTGGCACCGGCTCGCCGACCATCGCTGGTATCTCGATTTTCCGAACACGACGCTGACCGGCCCCGGACGCACCGAACGCCCGACGTTCGGCGGCGTGCAGAGCGTCCGCATCGCGCAGATGGGCAACACCGACGTGCCGACCGTGCGCGTCGCGTTCACGATGAGCGGCGATCAGCGCGTCGATCTCGCGCCGAGCGACTCGGGGCTCACGATCGCGGTAGCGAACGTCGAGACGAGCGACCTCGCCCGCAGCGGTGCGGGTCGCACCGGCGGTGCGCCGCTCGTCGCGAGCGAAGCGACCGCCGAACCGTATCCGGCGCCGCGCGAGACGCCCTGGAAGTACGGAGCGGGCAACGCATCGCGGACGATCGTCCTCGATCCCGGCCACGGCGGCGGCGATACCGGCGCCGTGCACAACGGGCTGACCGAGAAGATCCTGACGATGGACATCGCCCAGCGGCTGCGCGCGCTGCTCGTCGCGCAGGGCTGGACGGTCAAGATGACGCGCGACACCGACATCGACCCCGTCTCCTCCGACAACATCGCGCGAATGCGCGGTGACGGGAAACCGAACCCCGACGACCGCGCCTACCTGCAGACGCGCTGCGACACCGCCAACGCGATCAATGCCCGACTGTTCATCAGCATCCACGTCAACAGCGCCCCGGTCGCCAGCGCGCGCGGAACGACCTTCTACTGGTACAAGCCGCAGGACGCCGCGTTCGCGCAAGCGCTCGAACGCGCCGTGATCCCGACGGCGGGAACGCAAGACGACGGGGCCCGCCACGAAAACTTCTACGTCGTGCGCCATACGACGATGCCCGCGGTGCTGATCGAGACGGCGTTCCTCACCAACCCGGACGACGTCACGCTCCTGCGGTCGCCGGACTTCTTGCAGAACATCGCGCAGGGTATCGCCAACGGTGTGCGCGCCTATACCGCCTCACAGCCGAGCAGCCCGGTGAGCGAGCGCTAGTGCTCGGGATCTACGACTCCGGATTGGGCGGTTTGACCGTCCTGGCGGCGCTGCGCGCCGCCGGCGTCGACCAAGACGTGGTCTACTTTGCCGATGGCGCGAACGTGCCGTACGGCGACCGCACCGACGCCGAGATCCAAGGCTATCACCGCCAGAACTTCGCTCTGCTCGCGCAGCGCGGGATCGACGCGCTCATCATGGGCTGCAACTCGAGCTGCGCGGTCGCCTCGCGCCTCGGCTGGCCGCCGGCGCTGTTCCCGATCCTCGACTTGATCGCGACCGCAGCCTCATCGCTGGCGAAAACGCCGTACACGTCGATCGCCGTCGTCGCCACGCCGACGACGGTGCGCAGCGGCGCGTACGGCCGCGCGATTCGGCGTGCGCATCCGGGCGCGCACGTCCGCGAGGTCCCCGCGCCCGCGCTCGTCCCGCTCGTCGAAGCGGGACAGGCGGATAGCCGGCGCGCGCACGATGCCGTCGCGGCGATCGTCGCGGCGCTCCCCGCCGATGTCGAAGCGGTCGTCTACGGCTGCACGCATTACCCGTTGCTCGACCGCTGGTTCGCGCAGGAGCTCGACAAGCGCATCGCGCGCATCGATCCGGCGGTCGCGCAGGCCGAAGCGGCGTGCGACCTCATCTCGGAGCTGCGCCTCGCGCCCGGCAAGGCGACGACCGCGTACCTGACCACCGGGGACCCGATCGCGTTCGCACGCGGCGTGCGGCGCTGGACAGGCACGGATGCGCGGGTCGGAGCGATCCTCCCCGAGGCCGTCTAGGCGGCGCTAGACGACGTGGAAGATGCGAAAGAAGAGCAGCGTCGTGACGACCGCGAGCAACGTCCCGGCCACGACCTGCAGGACGGTGTGCGCGCGTAGATAGACGCGCGACCATCCCACCAGCGGGATGAGCACGTAAAACGGCGCCGGGCGGTCGCGGAAGAGCACCGTGAGCGCGACCAGTGGAGCCGTGATCCCCAATGCGTGGGTCGAGATCTTCCAATAGCGCGTGATCCACAAGACCACCAAGGAGCTGGTTGCAAAGCCGACCATCGAGGCCGTCATGATCGCGGGCGCGTGGATGAGCCACAGATCGATTGCGCCCAGCGCGTAAAAGATCACGAACGCGATGAAGACCCGCTCGCGTTCGGTGCGGATCGACATGTCCAAATCGGAGATGCGGTCGGTCGCGTAGAGCCAAAAGATGAAGAGCATCGGCGCGATCGACGTGAACAGTGCACTATTGAACAGCAGGACCCAAAAGTCGGTCGCCGACTGCGACTTGACGTTGGCGAGAATCACAAAGAGCGCCAGCGAAGTGAGAAACGGATTACACACCGTCGAGACGATGCGCGCGACGTCGGTCCAGACGCGTTTGCGGACGCGCAGCGGCGTCGGCGACGGAGCGGGGGCCTGCACGGGCACGGGGTTTCGGCCTCGCCGGTCGAAGGCCTCGGGATGATTCTGGAGCGCATCACCACGCCGGCCGACGTGAAGGCGCTCTCGCGTCCCGAGCTGGATCGGTTGGCGTGGGAGATCCGCGAGACGTTGATCCGCGTCTGCGCGCAAAACGGCGGCCATCTGGCCCCGAACCTCGGCGTCGTCGAACTGACGATCGCGCTGATGCGCGTGCTGGACCTTCCCCGCGATGTCGTCGTCTGGGACGTGAGCCATCAGAGCTACGTCCATAAGCTGCTGACCGGCCGGTACGATCAGTTCCACACACTCCGTCAGGGCGGCGGGATCTCGGGTTTCTCGATGCGCTCGGAGTCCGACTTCGACGCGTTCGGCGCCGGACACGCGTCGACGGCGATCTCGGCGGCGCTCGGCATGGCGACGGCGCGCGACCGCGAGCACCGTGACGAAACCGTCGTCGCGGTGATCGGTGACGGCGCGATGACGGGCGGGCTCGCGTACGAAGCGATCAACAACGCCGGTCTGCTCAAGACCAACTTCATCGTCATCCTCAACGACAACGAGATGTCGATCGCGCCGAACGTCGGCTCGATCGCCTCGTATCTGGGGACGCTGCGCTCCAAGCCGCTGTTCACCCACGGCCGCGAGATCCTCAAGGAAGTCCTCGACCACGTTCCGCTCGGCAAGACCGCGCGCAAAGCGCTCTCGACCGCCGAGATGGCCGGGATGCGCATGGTGTCGCCGGAGCACAAAGCGCCGGTGATCTTCGAGGAGATGGGCTTTCGCTACATCGGTCCGGTCGACGGACACGATCTCGACACCCTCACCGATGTCATCTCGAACGCGCGCAAGATCCCCGGTCCCGTGCTGCTGCACGTCAAGACCGTCAAGGGCAAAGGCTTCGACATCGCCGAGGGCGACAGCCGCACGTTTCACGGCGTCGGTCCCGGCGTATACCATCCCGACGAAGGGAAGCTCGAGAAGAAGACCACGCGCCCCACGCACTCGCAGGCGTTCACCGATGCGCTGATCTCCGCTGCGCGCAAGGACGAACGGATCATCGCGATCACCGCTGCGATGCCGGACGGCACGGGCCTCGCGAAGTTCGCGAAGGCGCTGCCCGACCGCTATTTCGACGTCGGGATCGCCGAAGCGCATGCGGTGTGCTTCGCAGCCGGCGCGGCGAGCCGCGGGATGAAGCCGGTCTGCGCGATCTATTCGACGTTCTTGCAGCGTGCGTACGACCAGATCGTGCACGACGTCGTGATCCAGAATCTGCCGGTCGTCTTCGCAATGGACCGCGCCGGTTTCGTCGGCGACGACGGCCCGACGCACATGGGCCTGTACGACATCGCGTATCTGCGCACGCTCCCCGGGATGACGCTGATGGCGCCGCGCAACGAGGCCGAGATCGCGCCGATGCTCGATCTCGCGCTCTCGCTCAACGCGCCGGCGGCGATCCGCTACCCGCGCGGCTCGACCAGCGGAAAGCACGACGAGGAACTCGCCCCGCTCGTCCTGGGCAAGGCCGAGGTGCTGCGGCGCGGCCGCGACGTCGCGATCCTGGCGCTGGGCAATACGGTCGACATCGCGCTGGACGCGTACGACCTGCTCGAACCGGCGGGCGTCGGGCCGACGGTCGTCAACGCGCGCTTCGTCGTCCCGCTCGACGAGTCGCTGATCCTCGAGCTCGCCGAGACGCATCAGCGCATCATCACGTTGGAAGAGCATAGCCTTGCCGGCGGGTTCGGCTCGGCGGTGGTCGAGTTCGTGAACGATCGTGGGCTGCGCCTCACCGTCGAACGGATCGGCGTCCCCAACGTTCTCGTCCAGCACCACAGCCAGGGCGCGCAGCGAGCGCAGTTCGGCCTGAGCGCCGAAAACGTCGCCGCGCGGGTACGGGCGATGCAGACGGCAATCTCTTCCTAAGACAGGAAGAAAGCCGGGAAGGCGCCAAGCCCCGGCGGTTCTTTACCCGATAGGAGTCCCCAACGTGCTTCCCGCGCTGCTCGCGGCCGCGACGACGGCGCCCGCTCCCGCCGCCAAGGCGACGACGGTCCCGTTCACGCTCCCGCAGAACATCCAGTTCGACACGACGCCGCACTCGCCGCTGGCGCAGCATGCGCCGTGGCTGACGCACACGTTCGCCGGGCTGTTCATCGTCGCGGGGATCCTGCTCGTTCTGCTGCTCGCGATTCAGACGACGAAGCAGGAAGGGCTTGGCGGAACGCTGGGCGGTCGCGTTGAGGCGTCGACCCGTCGGCTCGGTTTCGAGGGCCAGATCGCACGGGTGACCAGCACGATTGCGGTCGCGTTCGTGGTCATCGCGACGATCATTTCGATCTCCGGAATCTAGACCGCTTGGCACTCCTCGAAGTCCGCGACCTCAAGACGACGTTCAAGACCGAAGACGGAGTCGTCGCTGCGGTCAACGGGCTCTCGTTTGCGATCGACGCGGGCTCGACGCTCGGGATCGTCGGGGAGTCCGGTTCCGGCAAGTCGGTGACGTCGCTCTCGATCATGCGTCTGCTCGCGCAGAACGGCAGGGTCGAGCGCGGCGAAGTGCTCTTCAAGGGCGAGGATCTGCTCAAGAAGAGCGAGGCCGAGATGCGCAAGATCCGCGGTCGCGACATCGCGATGATCTTCCAGGATCCGATGACCTCGCTCAACCCGGTCCTGACGGTCGGCGAACAGATCGCCGAAGCGACGCGGCTGCACCTGGGCCTCTCGAAGAAGGACGCGCTCGACAAGGCGATCGAGATGTTGCGCCTCGTGCGCATCCCCGCCGCCGAAAAGCGCGTAAAGGATTACCCGCACCAATTCTCCGGCGGAATGCGCCAACGCGTGATGATCGCGATGGCGCTTTCGTGCGATCCGGCGCTGCTGATCGCCGATGAGCCGACGACCGCGCTCGACGTCACGATCCAAGCGCAAATCCTCGAGCTGATGAGGGAGATGCAGCACCGTCTGGGCTCGGCGATCATCTTGATCACGCACGACCTGGGCGTCGTCGCCGAGACGTGCGAGAACGTGCTGGTGATGTACGGCGGCAACATGGTCGAGTACGGCACCGCCAAAGAGATCTTCGAGAATCCGAAGATGCCGTACACGATGGGACTCCTCGAGTCGCTGCCGCGTCTGGACCAAGCCGGTGCACGTCTCGTTCCGATCGACGGTCAGCCGCCGAATTTGCTGCGCATGCCGTCGGGCTGCGCGTTCGCGCCGCGCTGCCGGTACCGCATGGAGATCTGCGACGAGCCTGTCCCGCTCTACGATTTCGCCGGCGGACATGTTGCACGGTGCTATCTGTACGACGAGCGCGCCGAGGGACAGAAGCCGATCGCAGCCGAGAACGCGCCGCGCGTGACCGAAGCTGACGTCGCCAAGACGCCGCAGGAGCTCGCGCAGTGACGGCGCCCGGCGTTGCCGCAAGCCGCGTCGGCGAAGCGACGGCCGGCGACGACTTGGTCGTCGTCCGCGATCTCTACAAGTACTTTCCGATCACCGCCGGCGTGCTGCAGCGCCACGTCGGCGACGTCAAAGCAGTCGACGGTGTCGACTTCGAGATTCGGCGCGGCGAGACGCTCGGGCTCGTCGGGGAATCGGGTTCCGGCAAGACGACGGCCGGCCGCGTGATCCTGGGACTGACGCCGGCGACGAAAGGCAGCGTACGCTTCGACGGGACCGAGGTGGTCGGACGTTCACGCGGCGATCTGCGACCGCTCCGTAAGGAGATGCAGATCATCTTCCAGGATCCGTACGCGTCGCTCAACCCGCGCATGTCGGTCGGATCGATCATCCGCGAGCCGCTCGAGATCCACGGCATCGCGCACGGGAAGGCCGCGGACCAGCGGGTTCAGGAGCTGCTGCGGCTCGTCGGACTGCAGCCGTACCACGCCAACCGCTACCCGCATGAGTTTTCCGGCGGACAACGCCAGCGCATCGGGATCGCGCGGGCACTCGCGGTGGACCCGAAATTCATCGTGGCAGACGAGCCGGTCTCCGCGCTCGACGTCTCGATTCAGGCCCAGGTCATCAACCTGCTGCAAGATCTGCAGCGGCAGCTCGGCCTGACGTACTTGTTCATCGCACACGATCTGTCGGTCGTTCGCCACATCTCGAACCGCGTTGCGGTGATGTACGTCGGCAAGATCGTCGAGATCGCCGATCGAGATCGGCTCTACGACAACCCGCTGCACCCCTATACGCAAGCACTGCTCTCGGCGATCCCGATCCCCGATCCGGAGAAAGAACGCCGCCGTACGCGCGTCATCCTCAGCGGTGATATTCCGTCACCGGTGGCGCCGCCGTCCGGATGCCGTTTTCACACGCGCTGCCCGGTCGCGTTCGACCGCTGCAAGGTCGAGGTCCCGGCCTTCAACGAGTACGAATCCGGACATCGCGCGGCGTGTCACTGGGTCGAAGAGCACGGTGGTCAGGCGCCCGATCTCACACGCGGCCCCGCGGTGCTCTCGTAGCGATTGTCAGCATGACAAACGAGGAGCGGTCGATGACCGCTCCTCGCTTTTCTGGAACCATTCCTCCACGCTGTAGCGCAGCGGAAGCGTTCTGCCACGCTGTAGCGCAGCGGAAGAATTTCCTCCACGCTGTAGCGCAGCGGAAGCGTTGGGTTAGGCCTTGCGGCGGCCGGCCTTCTTGCGACCGGTCGTTTTGCGACCCACCGCCTTGCGTCCGGCCGTTTTGCGCGTCGCCTTCTTGCGACCGCCGGTCGCCTTCTTGCGTCCGCCGGTGGCCTTCTTGCGTCCCGTCGCCTTCTTGCGACCCGCCGCTTTACGCGTGCCGGTCGACTTCTTGCGACCCGCCGCTTTACGCGTTCCCGTCGACTTCTTGCGACCCGCGGTCTTCTTGCGTGCGCCGGTCGCCTTTTTGCGGCCCGCCGCCTTACGCGTCCCGGTCGACTTCTTACGTCCGCCGGCAGCTTTTTTACGACCAGCCGTCTTGCGAGCGCCGGTCGATTTTTTGCGTCCCGCCGCCTTTTTACGGCCGCCCTTGCGACGTCCGCGGCGTGCGGTGCCGGCTTCCGGCGACGTCTCGTCCATCGTCGCGTCGCCGTTCATCATTTCCGAGTCCATTCAACCTCCTCGTCCGCGCGGACGGAGTTGTCGTCATGCTGCATCGACGGTGTCGACGCATTTAGTCGCA
>CAZABL010000056.1:0-26188 GCA_964483365.1 uncultured bacterium | reverse complement strand
CATCGCGGCAATGCCGACGACCACTTGTCATGCTGAGCCTGTCGAAGCACGCGTCGAGGCTGAGCTCGTCGAAGCCGTCGTGAGGCATCGCGCTTCGACAAGCTCAGCGTGACACGGAGTGCGCTAGCGCGCAGCGGGTCGGTCGAGCCACGACGAGGCGATCGCGGCGACCGCCACCACGACCATTGCGACAATGTCGACGACAACTTGCCCTGCTGAGCCTGTCGAAGCACGCGTCCAGGCTGAGCTCGTCGAAGCCGTCGTGAGGCATCGTGCTTCGACAAGCTCAGTGGGGGTGCGCGCTTCGACAAGCTCAGCGTGACACGGAGTGCGCTAGCGCGCAGCGGGTCGGTCGAGCCACGACGAGGCGATCGCGGCGACCGCCACCACAACCATTGCGACAATGCCGACGACCGTGTTGGCGTAGCGGAACGGGACCGATCCGACCAGCACCATTGCTGCGACCAAGGTGAGCGCGCGCGAGCGCTGCGAGAAACGGTCCCGCTTGCGCGTCATCACCAAGAAGAACGCGTAGAACACGAAGCCGACGAACTCGTAGGGATAGCCGGCCTGGACGATGCGGTCGATCACGGAACCGGTCACGGGACGATCCTCCACCGGTATGCGTCCCACGTCGGATTGAAGGCATTCGGCGAAAAGCCTGTCAGGCGCGTGCGATACGCGTACGAGTACGAGGCGTCGAACAAGAAGACGATCGGTACGGCGTCGGCGACGATCCGCTCGATCTGCGCGTAGAGCTGCTTGCGCTCGGCGCGGGTCGGCGCGGTGACGGCGCGGCGTTCGAGCGCGTCGACACGCGGATCGCACCACCGCATCGCGTTCCCGCTGCCGTTGCACGTGAACAAGAACGAGTCGTCGGGATCGGCGCCGAGCGGCCACGGCACATAGGCCATATCGAAGGCTCCGCTGGCGAGCGTCCCGCCCTGCGCCTTCGGCAAGAACAGCTGCGCGTTGGAGAGCGACTTGATCGTGACGTCGACGCCGCGCGCGCGCAGCGCCGCCTGCACGACCGTCGCGACGCGCACCCCGGTCTGCGACTCGGGGAACTGCACGTACGTGAGCGCGAGACGACGCCCGTCCTTCGCCCGGATCCCGTCGGCGCCGCGGCGCCAGGCGGCTTGGTCGAACATGCGGTCCGCGGCAGCCGGCGCGTACGACGGCTCGTGCACGGACGGATCGCGCGCCCACGAACCGATCGGCTGCGCGGTGTCGACGACGGGATAGCGGCCGAACGTGATCTTCTTCGAGATCGCGTCGCGGTCGATCGACGCGGCGATCGCGCGCCGTACGCGCGGATCGTCAAGCGGCGCGTGGGTCGTGTTGATCGCGATCCCCGCGACGAGCGCGATCGGGACGGTACGAAAACGCAGCGACGCGTCCTGTCCCTCGATCGACGCACGCTGTGCGGGCGAGAGCAGGTTCCAGTCCAGACCACCGCTGCGCAGAAGGGTGAAGTTCGTGCCGGGATCGGGGACGATCTGCACGTCGATGCGTGCGAGCCTCGGTGCGCCGCGCCAGTACGACGGATTCGCCTCGTATGTGAGCCGCTCGCCGCGCGTCCACGAGACGAAACGATACGGACCGTCGCCGACCGGATGTGACCCGAACGACGCGGTGGAGAGCGACGCTTCGTGCTCGAGAAGATGCGCCGGAAGCACGTACTGCGGCGCGGTTCCATAGCTGAACAGCGTCGCGACCGCCGGTGCCCACGGTTCCTTGAGCGTGACCCGCACCGTGTGCGGATCGAGTTCCTCGGCTTTCGCCACGCGATCGTAGCCGGAGCGCGAGCGCACCGGATTGCGATCGTCCATGACCGCGTGCAGCGTCCACACGACGTCGTGCGCGCTCACCTCGGCACCGTCTTGCCAGCGCACCCCGCGCCGCAGCCGATACGTGATGACGCGACCGTCACGTGACAGGTCGCCGTTCTCGACCGTCGGGATCCGCGCGAGCAGGACCGGGACGGGCGTCCCGCGCTCGTCGACGTCGATGAACGGCTCGAACGCCAAGCGTGCGACCTGCTGCTCGACGCTGTTCGCGTCGACGTGCGCGAAGAGCGGGTCGAGCGTCTGCGGATCGGCGGCCAACGCAAAGCGGAGGCTCGACCCGGTGCCCGACGAGGACGAGGCCCCCGTCGACGTGCGGCTACAGCCCACGAAGGCGAGCGCGACGAACAGCAGCGCGAGCGCACGGCGCCGTACGGTTGGCATCACGCCGTCCGTTCAGGCCCCGTCCGCCCCAGCCTCCCCGCCTCGTCCTGCGAAGCAGCGATCCGTCCGGGGAAATCTCGATTCGGCCGAAGAAATTGTGGCTCCATGATGAGTCGGCCCGAAACAATCGATTCCCGCACCCGGACGGGAACCCACGCCGAGCTGGATCGGACCGACTTGCGTTTGCTCGGCGCTCTGCAGAACAATGCACGCTCGACCTATGCGGAGCTCGGCGCGCTCGTCGGGCTCAAGCCGCCGGCGGTCCATGATCGCGTCAAACGACTCGAAGCGCGCGGCTTTGTGCGCGGCTACGCGGCCCAGCTCGACGCGCGGCGGGTTGGTTACGAGCTCATGGCGTTCGTCAGCGCGTTCTGCGCGCCCGACTTGGACTACGAAGCGTTCACCACCGCGGTCCAGCGGTTTCCGGAGATCATCGAGATCCATAGCGTCGCGGGCGACGAGACGTTCTTGCTCAAGGTCGTCACCCGCTCGACGACACACCTCGACGATTTTCTGACCCGCCTCAAGCGGATCCCCGGTGTGGCGCGGACGCGCACGACGATCGTGCTTGCGACGCCGTTCGAACGCGGTGGATTGCCGGTCGAGGCGCTCAATTGACGGAGATCCTCGACGATGCGGTTCTTGCGACACCGCTCGGCGCGGGATGCCGGCTCGGCTCGCATCGCGTCGTCGAGCCCAAGGGCGCGCTCCCGCAAGCCGCATGGCGGCTCGACAATACGCCGCACGCCTACGCCAACGAGATCCGCTGCGCGGTCGAGACGCTCAACATCGATTCCGCGTCGTTTCGCCAAATCGCCGAGAGTTGTCAGCACGATCCGCAGGCGATCGGTGAACACGTGCTTGCGACAGTCGCCGAGCGCGGCAAACAACACAATCCCGTCACCGGGAGCGGCGGGATGTTCATCGGTCGCGTCGTCGAGATCGGCCCGACGCTCGCGACACGCGACGACGTCGCGATCGGCGATCGCATCGCGTCGCTCGTCTCGCTCACGCTGACGCCGTTGTACCTCGAAGCGATCGAGCACGTTGACGTCGCGACCGCGCAGATCCGCGTGCGGGGGAGTGCGATTTTGTTCGAGAGCGGGATCTACGCGCGGCTCCCCAAGGATCTCGACGACCGGGTCGCGCTGGCGGTCCTCGACGTCGCCGGCGCTCCGGCACAGGTCCGGCGGCTCGCACAGCCCGGCAACACCGTCTGCGTCATCGGCGCCGACGGAAAGTCCGGGACGCTGGCGTGTGCCCAGGCACGCGAGCGGGTAGGGTCGGGAGGATGCGTCGTCGGGATCGTGCCCGACACCAACGCGCCGAGCGCGCGGTTCTTGCATGAGCATGAATACGTCGACCGGCTTATCGGCGCCGACGCGCGGGACGCGATGGCGATCCTGGCGCTCGTCGAGGACGCGATTCCCGAGCTCGCCGACGTCGTCGTGAACTGCGTCAACGTGCCGGGAACCGAGCTTGCCTCGATCCTCTGCTGCAAGGACGGCGGCGTCGTGTACTTCTTCTCGATGGCTACGTCATTCACGGCTGCCGCCCTCGGCGCCGAGGGCGTCGGGAAAGACGTCACCATGATCGTCGGCAACGGGTACGCCAAAGGTCACGCCGCGATCGCGTTGCAGACACTGCGTGATCACCCCGCGATCGCAACGCAATTCACCGCCCGTTACGGCGGGACGGTGTAGGAACCGTGAAGCATCACGTCAAGCCGCCGGTTGATCCGGCAGCGCTCGAACATCGCAATCTGCGCAGCGGTGAGTTCTGGCGAGCGATCCCCGCGTACGCCGACGTCGACGAAGCGACATTCCTCGACCATATCTGGCAGGGCAAGCAGTCGGTGAAAACGCCGGAGGAGCTGTGGGAGACGATCGGCGAGATCGTCGATCCGACGTTCCTCGACGACGCGAAAGAAGGCTTCGAGCGCGCGCCGATGGCGGTTCGCGTCTCACCCTACGCCATCGCCTCGATCGACTGGACGCGGCCGTACGAGGATCCGATCCGTCGCCAGTTCATCCCGGTCGCATCGAAGCTGCTCCCGGATCATCCGCGCCTCACGCTGGACTCGCTGCACGAACAAGACGATGCGCCGGTGCAGGGGCTCACGCATCGCTACGTCGACAAAGCGCTCTTCTTGCCGTTGCAGACGTGTCCGGTTTACTGCCGCTTCTGCACGCGCTCGTACGCGATCGGTCCCGACACCGAATCGGTCGACAAAGCGGCGCTCGCGAAAACGCCCGATCTGTGGCGTCAGGCGTTCGAGTACATCGCGTCGCGCCCCGAGCTCGAGGATATCGTGATCTCCGGCGGTGACACGTATCAGCTCGCGCCGCGCAACATCACGCTGATCGGCGAGTCGCTGCTCGCGATCCCGCACGTGCGGCGCATGCGCTTTGCGACTAAAGGCCCGGCCGTGATGCCGATGAAGATTCTCAGCGACCCGGCGTGGGTCGACGCGCTCGCGGGCGTCGTCGAGAAAGGGCGCGCCATCGGCAAAGACGTTGTGCTGCACACGCACTTCAACGCGCCCAGCGAGATCAGCGAGATCACGCGGCAGGCGATGGACGTGCTCTTCAAGCGCAACATCCTGGTGCGCAACCAGAGCGTGCTGATCCGCGGTGTCAACGACGATCCCGCGACGATGACGCTGCTCGTGAAACGCCTGGCGTGGATCAACGTACACCCGTACTACGTCTACATGCACGACATGGTCAAAGGCGTCGAGGAGCTGCGCACCTCGATTCAAACTGCGATCGAGATCGAAAAGGCGGTGCGCGGCGCGACGGCCGGCTTCAACACGCCGCTCTTCATCTGCGATGCGCCGGGCGGCGGCGGCAAGCGCGACCTGCACTCCTTCGACTACTACGATCGCGAGAACGGGATCGCGGTCTACAGCGCACCGAGCGTCAAACCCGGACAGTCGTTCCTGTACTTCGATCCGCTCGACACGCTCTCACGGGCAGCGCAAGCGCGCTGGGCGGTCCCCGAGCTGCAAGAACGCATGATCGCCGACGCGCTGGCGAAGGCGGGCGGGAAAGTCGCGGCGCTGGCGTAGTCCGTCAGCGTGCGAGTCTGTGTATACTGCGGATCGTCGCCGGGCCGCGATCCACGATTCGTCGAAGCAGCGACCGCGCTCGGTCGTGCACTCGCGTATGCGGGAATCGGCGTCGTGTACGGGGGTGGCCGCGTCGGCTTGATGGGCGCGCTTGCCGACGCAGCGCTCGACGCCGGCGGCGACATCGTGGGCATCATCCCACAGTTTCTGCAAGCGCGGGAAGTGGCGCATCCGGATCCGCGCGTCGATTTGCGCGTCGTCACATCGATGCACGAGCGCAAAGCGATCATGGCCGAGCTCTCCGACGCGTTTCTCGCTCTGCCCGGCGGCTTCGGCACATTCGAAGAGTTCTTCGAGATTGTGACGTGGGTACAACTTGGGCTCGTCAGCGCGCCGTGCATCCTCGTCAACGTCGACGGTTACTACGATCCGTTGATCGCGCTGCTCGATTCCGCTACGCGTGCCGGCTTCATCACCGCGAAGAACCGCGCGATCATCGAGACCGCTGCAACCGTCGACGACGTGATGCAGCGCCTCGCAGCGCCCCTCTTCGACGAAGCGAGGGGTCCGCGCGTGTAAGAAGGTTCCTCGCGCGGGCAACAGCGCGGGCATGAGACGCATCCTTTCCATCGCCGCGGGTGCGATTGTCCTCGTCGCCGCGGCCACGATCAGCTCGAATGCGCAAATGCAGCCGAATCCGACGACACCGGGGACCGGCGTCCAACCGTCGACTGGTCCGATAACCCCGGGGACACCCACCACCCCGGGGACGGCAGCCACACCGTTCCCACTCGCGACGAACCCGCCGATGCCCAGCGCGAATCCGTCAGCGAGTCCAACTCCCTAGCGGTTGACCGCCGCCATTGCGGCCTCGGGGTAGCGCTGACCGGCGGCCGCGCCGGTCGGGAGCGCCTCGTCGATCGCGCGCAGATCCTCTGCGTTGAGGTGAACGCTGACTGCAGCGGCGTTCTCCTCGAGATATTTCACGCGCTTCGTCCCCGGAATCGGGACGACGTCGTTTCCGCGCGCCAGCAGCCACGCGAGAGCTAGCTGTGCCGGTGTGCAGCCTTTGCGGGCGGCGAGTGTCTTCACCGCGTCGGCAAGGCGGATGTTCGCCGCGAAGTTCTCGGCTTGGAACCGCGGCACGCCGCGACGCCAGTCGTCGACGGCGAGGTCGTTGGGGCTACGCAACGTCCCGGTCAGGAATCCACGCCCGAGCGGGCTGTACGCGACGAACGCGATCCCCAGCTCGCGCACCGTGTCGAGCACGCCGTTCGTCTCGACGTCACGCGTCCACAGCGAGTACTCCGTCTGCAACGCAGCGATCGGATGAACGGCTTGGGCGCGGCGAATCGTCTCCGGTGCAGCCTCGGACAAGCCCAGATAGCGGACCTTGCCGACGGCGACCAGCGCGGCCATCGCGCCGACCGTTTCCTCGATCGGGACTGTCGAGTCGACGCGGTGCTGGTAATAAAGATCGATCGTGTCGACGCCTAGCCGCTTGAGCGACGCGTCGCAGGCAGCGTGCACGTACTCGGGGCGCCCGCTTATCCCGCGAGACGTCCCATCGGGATCGCGCACGTTTCCGAACTTCGTCGCGAGAAAGACCTCGTCGCGGCGACCGGCGATCGCGCGGCCAACGAGCCGTTCGTTCTCACCCACGCCGTACACGTCGGCCGTGTCGAGAAAATCGATTCCGAGCTCCAAAGCACGATGGATCGTCCGAATCGACTCGTTATCGTCGCGTCCCGCATAATAATCGGACATCCCCATGCAGCCCAGGCCCTCGGCGGAAACCTCAGGGCCGCGCTTGCCCAATCGTCGTCTTTCCATGGCCCGTCCGACCGCGAATGAGATCGGAAGGTTCCGCTTTGCGATGATGCGGGAACAGAGAACCATGGGGCGCGAGACCATCGACGTGACGGCCGCCGGTTCGTTCGTGATCGGCGGCGATTTGCTCGTGAACAGACTTGGCTACGGAGCGATGCGGATCACCGGGCCGGGAATCTGGGGCCCGCCGCGCGATAGAGCCGAGGCGATACGCGTCCTGCGCCGCGCCGTCGAGCTCGACGTCAACCTGATCGACACGGCAGACTCATACGGCCCGTACGTCAGCGAAGAGCTCATCGCCGAGGCGCTGTATCCGTATCCCGCTGGTCTCGTCATCGCGACGAAGGCCGGACTCGTGCGCGGCGGTCCGGGCGATTGGCGACCGGACGGGCGTCCCGAGCACCTCCGCGAAGCGCTCCAAGGGAGTTTGCGCCGGCTTCGCTTGGAACGCATCGACGTCTATCAGCTGCACCGTCCCGATCCGAGGGTGCCGCTGGCCGAGTCGATCGGCACGCTCGCGGACCTGCGTGCGCAAGGCAAGATTCGCCACGTCGGCGTTTCGAACGTCACGCGAGCGCAGCTCGCCGAAGCGCGCAGTATCGTTCCGATCGTCTCGGTGCAGAACCGCTACAATCTCGACGACCGCTCCTCCGACGACGTGCTCGACGTCTGCACGCACGACGACCTGGCGTTCTTTCCATGGGCGCCGATCGGCGCGGGACAAACCGCGAAGGGCGCCCTGCTCGCGCAAATCGCACGCAACCACGACGCGACACCGACGCAGATCGCGCTGGCGTGGCTGCTGCACCGCGCGCCGAACGTCATCCCGATCCCGGGGACCAGTTCCGTCCGCCACCTCGAGGAGAATCTCGGCGCAGCACGGTTGCACCTGAGCGATCAGGAGTTTGCCGAACTCTCGCGATGAGAGCGTTGGTCACGATCGTCTTCGGCGTCGCGCTCGTCGTCGCACTCTTCGCGCGCCCCAGTGATGCGAGCTTCTTGGGTTTGTTCGGCCGCAAGGCGCCCTCACCGACGCCGGCACCAACGCCCACGCCGTTCGTCGTGCCCAGCGTGGTCATCACCGAGTCGCCCTACCCGACGCCGACCCCGTTCATCCCGCCACTGCTCACCCCATTGCAGTGGCGCCATCCCTTGTTCACCGCCAGCCCGCAATCGTCATGACGGCCCGTCGTTCTGGTGTTGTGCGTAGGTGTGCGGGTCGAAATACCAGGACGGGAGTGCGGCGGGGAACGTGATATCTTTGAAGGTGATGTCGATTTCTTTGCCGTCGTCGTTGTAGCCGCCGCCGACGTCGGCGTGGACTGACGTCACGATCGGGATCCCTTGCTGTATCCCCATGATGATCGTGTCGGTCGCCGGATAGACGCGCGCGTCGCGTCCTTCGATAAAGAGCTTGTCGGTCGCGACGAGCTTGTGCAGCTCGTACGTCTGCTTGTCGGCCCAAATCTCGCGGATGCGATTGCGATCGGGGTCGCGCTTGGGCTGCACGCTCACGTGCAGGTCGCTGCCTTCGGTGACGACGTTCGTCACTTGGTAGTCGAACTCCAACGTGATCGAAACGCCGCCGATCACGGGGAGCTGCGTGTATTGCGGCTCCGGCGTCGGGACGAACTCGACCGGGTGTGGGTGCAACGGAGCGGGCTCGAAGATATCGGCGGTCGGCGGACCGGGGTCGCGCGCTTCGTTGAACGCAGGACGATCGAATTGCAGCGGGCCGCGCGCGTCGTCTCGGTAGACGTAGCGGTACAGCGCGGCGCGGTCGTTGTTGCGTACCCAGATGTGCTTGGTGTAGGACTCGGCGAGATCGGGATATCCGTTGCTCGCCATCTGCTTGCGGACCAGGGTGTAGGTCACGAACGCCGGCGGCGGGCGATGCGACCGAAACTGATTGCGGATGAGCGCGAGGAGCCGCTGCGGCGCCGGCGACGCGGTCGCAGTGGGCATAGGGCTCGAACCAACTGCCAGAGCGAGCAGCGCTGCAGCGATCATCGCCGAAGACTACGGCAAACCATGGAACTCGTCCGCTTCTCAGGATTAGAAAGACATTACGGCGCACGTGAGGTGTTTGCCGGCCTCGCCGGGGTCATCCGCGAGGGCGAAAAGATCGGGATCGTTGGCCCCAACGGGGCAGGAAAATCGTCCCTCATCCGCCTTCTGGTCGGCCGTGACGAACCCGACGGCGGGACGATCGCGCGCGCCAAGGACCGCCGCTTCGGCTACCTCGCGCAAGACGCCGCGGAGAGCGGCCCTGCGACACTGCGCGCCGCCTTCGAAGAAGCGCTCGCGCGCGGCGACGCCTCGGAATGGGAGATGCGCGCGACGCTCAACCGGTTCTCGTTCGCCGAGAGCGATCTCGACCGGCCGTTGACGACGTTCAGCGGCGGTCAACGGACGCGCGCGCTCCTCGCGCGTACGCTGCTCGAAACGCCCGACTGGCTCGTCCTCGACGAGCCGACGAACCACCTCGATCTCGATACCGTGCGGTGGCTCGAAACGTTGGTGGCGCGTGATCCGCGCGCGTTCGTCGTCGTCTCGCACGACCGGTATTTCCTCGAGACCGTCGCGACGCAGATCTGGGAGCTCGACCATGGCGAGCTCTCGCTCTATGACGTGCAGCAAGGCCGCGCGTACAGCATGTATCTCGCCGAACGTGAGACGCGCCGCGAGCAGCAGCGGCGTGACTACGAAGCGGCGGTCGCGGAACGCGCACGCCAGCGGGCCGTGATCGACGAGCTGCGCACGCACGGCTCGCACAACTACAGCGCGGTGCGTAGTCGCGAAAAGGCGTTCGCACGGATCGACGAGCTCGAGGGACCGCGTCAACAGCGCCGCGCGATCAACGTCGCGCTCGCTGCGGCGCGCCGCGCCACGAGCGGTCCGGCCGTCGAGATCATCAACCTCGCCAAAAGCTACGACCATCCGCTCTTCGCAAACCTGACCGCGACGTTCACGCGCGGCGAGCGAATCGCGATTGTCGGCCCGAACGGCGCGGGGAAGTCGACGTTGCTGCGCATCCTCGCGCAGGAGCTCAACCCCGATCGCGGCAGCGTGCGCTGGGGAACGGGGCTGCGCGGGGCGAGCTACTCGCAGAGCAGTGTCGACGATCTTCCCGCCGGCGTGACCGCAGCTGAAGCGGTGATGCGCATCGGCCCTTCGACAAGCTCAGGACAGGCTCCGACAGAGGAAGAGGCGCGCGGTCTGCTGGGACGGCTCAACCTCGGCGGTGACGCGGGCGACAAGCCTGTCGAAGCGTTCTCCGGCGGTGAGCGGCGGCGCATCATGCTCGCGCGGCTGATGGCGCAGCGCGCCGACTGCCTGTTCCTCGACGAGCCGACGAACGATCTCGACATCCCCAGCCGCGAAGCACTCGAAGACGTACTCGCGTCGTACGAAGGCGCGCTGTTCGTCGTCTCGCACGACCGCTATCTGCTCAAACGCCTCGCCGAGCGGGTCGTCGCGATCGCCGACGGACACGCGTCGATTCTCGACGGCGGCTACGAAGCGTACGAACGCGGCGAGCACCTGCGTACCGCGGAGCCCGCGAGCGCGCAACGTAGCGGCAACGGGAAGGTCGACGCCGCGAAGCTCGACCGTCGCGCGGCGCACGAAGCAAAGCTCGCACTCGGTCGCCTCAAGCGGGCGGTCACTGACGCCGAGAAACGCGTCGCCGATCTCGACGTCGAGCGCGCCGGCCTCGAGCGTCAGTTCGCCACACCGGATCTGTACGACGATGCGCAGCGCGTCGTCGCGCTGCAGCACGAGCTCGAGCGCGTGCGCGGGGCGAGCGACGATGCGCTTTCGGCCTGGGAAGCCGCGGTCACCGCGTTCGAAGCGGCCGAGAGCTGATCCCGCTTCTCCTGCCAAGCAACCTCTGAACAGGTTCGAACCCTTTGTCGTAGGGCCCGTCACTTTTGTCGCAGGGTTGAGAGAAGTCGCACCCTAACGGGGCCTCCTGCCAACCTTCCACCGGGTGTCTAGGAGGTCTCTTTGACAAAGGCGCGTTTCTTTGCGTTCGCCGCGATGGCGTCGTTGCTGGCCGCTTGCTCTGGCGGCGGCAATTCCGGGACCGTCGTCCCGAGCTCGCCGGCACAGCCGAGCGAGTTCACGCGCACCTCGAGCTTCACCGCGCGCAATACGCTGACGGGTGAAACGGTGCGCATCTTCCCGACGCGCGACGTCCTCGCGCTCGACCAAGCCGGACGCAGTCCCGACGGCGTTCGCAAGCCATCGGCGTCCGGCAATCTGCTGTACAACGGCGGACCGGTGCAGACCGCACCGAAGCTCTACGTGGTCTTCTGGGGCTCGACGTGGAGCTCGACCGGCGATCCTGACGGGGTCGCTGCGCAACTCAAGGCGTTCTACGGCGTGATCGGCGGGAGCGGCTGGCTCAATAGCGTTACGCAGTACACGCAGAACAACGGCGCGCACGTCGGCAACGCAGGCAACATCTTCGCGGGATCGTACGTCGACACGTCGAGCACGCCGCCGCGTCGTCCCACGCAATCGGCGCTCGCTGCGGAAGCGGCGCGCGCCGCTGCACACTTTGGTGACTATTCCGCGAGCGCGAGCTACGTCGTCGCGCTGCCGCACGGCATCTCGCCGTCGGGCTTCGGCACGCAATACTGTGCGTGGCATAGCTCGACGAGCACGAGCGGCGGGACGATCGCGTACACGAATCTCCCGTACATGCCGGACGTTGGCGCGTCGTGCGGCTCTGGTTCGGTGAACAGCCCGGGGACACTCGACGGCGTGACGATCGTGGGCGGTCACGAACAAGGCGAGACGGAGACCGATCCGCAGCCGAACACCGGTTGGCTCGACTCGAGCGGCGCCGAGAACGGCGACAAATGCGCCTGGACCGCCCTCGAGAACAATCCGAACGCGGGCGGATACCCGACACAGCCCCTGTGGAGCAACGCGACCAGCAGCTGCGTTCAGAGCTACTAGGCGATCGTTGGCGGGCTTCTGCGTCCAGTAGGGCGTAGAGGCCCGCCATGACACGGCTCGACGCGAATCCGACGCTGCTCGACGAACTCGTCGACGCGAACCACATCCTCTTCAACCGCGGCGTGCTCGACGGCTTCGGACACGTGAGCGTCCGCCACGACGCCGATCCGAATCGCTTCATCCAGGCGCGCAACCTTGCGCCCGCGATGGTCACCCGCGACGACCTGATGACGTTCACGCTCGACGGCACACCGATCGGCGACGATCGCAAGCCGTATCTCGAGCGCTTCATCCACGGCTCGATCTACAAAGCGCGCCCCGACGTCAACGCGATCGTGCACAGCCATTCGGCCGCTGTCATCCCGTTCGGGATCGCGCACGGCGTGACGCTCCGTCCCGTCGCGCACATGAGCAGCTTTTTGCACGAAGGGTGTCCGGTGTTCGAGATCCGTGACGCCGTCGGCGAGGACAACGACATGCTGGTCCGCGACGAAGCCACGGGCGACGTCCTCGCGCGCGTGCTCGGCGACGCACCGGTCGTTCTCATGCGCGGGCACGGTTCGTGCTCGGTTGGGAAGACGGTTCGCCACGCCGTCTTCCGCGCCGTCTACACCGAGGTCAACGCGCGCCTCCAAGCGGACGCGCTGCGGCTCAGCCCGACGCTCACGTATCTGAGCGATCGCGAAGCCGCGAACTCGGTCGTCTCGAACGAAAGTCAGATCGATCGTGCGTGGGCGCTCTGGAAGCTCGAGCGCTCCACGCTGTCGCTCTAGTGGTTGATGATCTGTGAGGCCGAGAAGCCGCCGTCGATGAAGTTGTACTTCGCGGCGGCGTCGATCACCGGCTGAATCTCGCCGGGGCTCAACGTGTCGCTGTAGGTCGAGCGCGCCATCGACTTGAGCGTCGCGGCGGGGATCTTCGTGTACTTGGCGAGGATCGCGGCGCTCTTTTCGGGGTTTTTGTTCGCCCAGTCGGCAGTCTCGCGCATCACGTCGGCGAAACGCTTGGCGAGATCGGGATGCGCCTTCGCCCACGCCGAGGTCGTGAACCAACCGCCGATGAGGAAGTTGGGCGCGATCGCGGTGTAGGGATCGCCGACGACGCGCAGGTCGTCATGCTTCGCGTCCGTGAGCGACGGCTCGGCGATGAACGCCGCGTCGACGCGACCCTGCTCGACCGAGACGCCCATCTGTGGGAACGGCATCTCGATGAAGCGGAAGTTCTTCGCGTTCGCGCCGTTCTTCTCGGCCCATGCATACGTGCCGAGCTCGAGGATATTGCGCAGTCCGTTGACGGCGATCGTCTTGTTGTCGAGATCGGACGCCTTGCGGATCGGCGAGTCCTTCTTCGCCACGAGCTGCGACGTCGGTCGCGTCGACGAGTAGCGTCCCGCCGGCGCGATGATCGTCACCGGAACGTTTTTCTTGTACGCGGTGATGAGGGAGAGGACGTTCCCCTGACCGATGTCGATCGCGCCGCCGACGACCGCTGAGGTGATCGCGCCGCCGTTCGAGATCGTCTGCACGTCGACGTCGAGCCCGGCCTTTTTGAAGAAGCCCATCTCCTGCGCGTAGTAGACCTCGGCGCCGACGTCGATCGGCGTGGTCGCAACCCGCAGCTTGGCCTCGTCGGCGGCCGTTGCCGTGCTGCCGAGAACGGCGCAAGCGACGGCGGCGAACGCGGCACGCAAGAATCCACTATATCGCATTCCCGACCCGTTCGCGCGTCCCGGGCTCCATTCCCATGCTTGCCTGGAGAATTACCGGGGGCTCGTTAGGAGACGTGCGCAGGCCTGACTGCTATGCTACGGCGACGACGCTCGGTGTGTGGAGACGCGCATGAAACGCTTGGAGTTCGGGCTGTCCCTGACGTCGTTCGCGATCGTCCCCGACGCGGCACACGTCGCGACGGCAGGCAGCGTTCCATCACCCGATCACGCATGCACGGCAAGCGGGAAGCACGGCCACGGGCGCGGGTCGTTCGCGCACACCGAAGAGTTCGCGGCCGGACCAAAGGCGATCGATCCCGCCGCGTTGGCCGGGACGACGCTTCACCCCTCGAGCGCCGAGCCGCCGTCGCGCTTCGTGCTGTCGAGTCCACCGCCCGTCGCGCAACAATACGGACTGCAGTCATGCGAAGCGCACGCGTTCGGCTACGGATTGTGCGGCTACACCGCTGGTCGTGGTGCCCCCGCACTCGAAGCGAGCGCGTTGCCGAGCCGCGCGTGGCTCTTTGCCCGCGAACTGAAGATCGAAGGTCGTCCGTGCTCGAAGGGGACGTTCGCGCTCGGCTATCTCGAGCAGATGACGGCGTACGGCGCGCCGACGGAAGCGGCGGTTCCTTACTGCCCCGACTGCAGCTACATCGAGAAGATCCGTAGGACGCTCGACCACTATCCGGTTTCCGATGCCTTGCGCATCGGCAGCTATCGCACGATCGTGATCCACTCGATGGAACGCCAGTTGCCGATCTTCAAAACGCATCTCGCCAACGGTCAGGCGATCGCGTTCTCCGGACGCTACGGCAAGGATTACGAAGACCCAGCGCTCCAGGACGGCGTGTACTACGCCGATGCCGGTTTCATCGACGCCGATCACGGCCAATTGCTCGTCGGTTACGACGACAGCAAAGGCAAGCACGGCGCATTCTTGGTCCAGAACAGCTACGGTACCGACTGGCCGAAAGCAGCACCGGGCGGCCGCGTGTGGTGGGACTACGAGACATTCTTCTCTTCACAGACGTGCGGTGCAATCGCGTATCCGGCACGAGGCGGTCCGCCGTCCGGCCGACCGCTGCACGCAAGCATCAAGGGCGCTCCCGCCGCGACGATCTCGAGCGTTCGAGCCGTGCCGTATTCGAAGGGAAACTACGACCTCATCGTCGTTCACGAGTTCGCCGCGCCGATACACATCAGGGAGTTGACGGTCACGCCTCCGCGCGGCGAGCCGCTGAAGTCATCGACGGCGATGACCGTCTCGAACGGCTACTCGGTGATCGCGTCTGCGCGGCCGTGGCACGGCAAGACGAAGCGGGCGTACGAGTTGCGCATCGACGCCCGCTCCCGGGATGCCGGTGAGATCGTCTACACCGGAACGATCATGGTCTAGGCGTCGACTGGCCCATCCCGTTCGGCATTACGCCTTGGCCACCGTGGCTGAGGCCCGGCTGCATCGCGGCCTTGCTCTTACTCGTGCACGCGAACGTACCGCCGAGCGGGCTTGAGCCCGCGCTGACGCGTGAGAGATTGTCTTGATATTGTTGCGATCCGCGCTTATACACGTGACCGCTCTTGCTCACGAAGACCATCGGATCGCGGGCGCTGCATGAGGGAAGCGACCCCGCGGCGATCGACGGCACGGGCGCGACACCAGCCGCGACGGACAACGCGAGGGCGATAAGAGCGGTTCGCATGCATTTCTCCTTTAGACAGAAACGGCGCTCGGCGCCGAGTTGAGCAACGCCCTCGCTTCACGTAAAGCGCTCGCAGGCGCGAGGTTCCCGTTCTGCGCGGGGGGCTCACCGAGAACGTCGATGAGACGGCGCCGCAATGCCAGTTCCGTTTGGTGCGGAACGTACGCGAGGGCAACGAGCGCAGCGTCCGCAGCGGCAAAGAGTCGCTTCGCGTCGATGACGCGGCCGGTACGCGCTACGATTGCCGCTGCTTCCTCAATCGCCGTCCAGGTGCGCACAGGATGTGCGTCGCCGTCGGCAGCGGCAAGAAGCTCGACGACGAGCGGTGCCGCTTCGTCCTCGCGTTCGGCGGCGATCAAGTAAGCGGCGAGATTCACCAGCAGGTAGACGACGAGGGCGGGTGTCGCCTGAGCACGGGCGATCGCGAGAGCGTCGTTCGCGCGCGCGATTGCAGCCGCATGAGCGCCGCCAGCGAAATCGAGCTCCGCTAGGTTCACCATCGTGATGATCTCTTGGCGCGTCTCGCCACGCATACGATAGATCGTGAGCGCCTCTTCATCGTGCCGTCGCGCGTCGTCGACCTCGCCGCGTTGAGCTGCGCACGTCGCCGACGCGACCAGCGACGAGGCGATGCCGCGAGCGTCACCTCGTTCGCGGAAGATCGTAAGTGCACGCGCGAGTGCGCGCTCCGCATCCTCGAGCCTTCCGAGCTGTACGGCGTCCCAGCCGACAACGCGCAACGCGCGTGCCTCAAGCCAAGTATCGCCGGCAGATACCGCGAGCGCCGCGGCGCGCACTGCCGAATCCAACGCCCGTTGCTGCATCACCATCCGTTCCGCGAGCAGCGCGACACCGAGCCACACCGCAGCGACGTCGCTCCCTTCCGCGTTCGCGGGGAGCGCCGCGAGCACGCCGTCGAGCCGGCGCAAACCGTCGAGCTGCGTCCCGTCGAAATCCCAGAGTTGGGCGAGCGCTCCGGCGAACGCCGCAGCGCTGTGTGGATCGCCGCCGTCGCCGCAGAGCCAGTCGAGCGCCGCACTGTAATTGGCGCGATCGGGACGGAGCGCGGCGAGCAGGGCATCGTCGCCGCTCGTCCACCATGTTGTCGTCGCTTGCACGACGTCGTTCCTGAAGAACGCAGCATGTCGCGCGCTGCAGATGGCGCGCTCATCAGCTGCGACGAGCTTCTCGCAAGCGTACTCGCGCGTCGTCTCTAGCAGACGATACCGTTCGGCGTCCGGTTCCGCGACGACGAGCGCTTTGTCGACAAGCATCTGCAGTGCGTCCAACGCCTCCCAGGGGGCGACCGGCTCGAACGCGACGACGGAACGCAGCGCGTCGAGCGTCCAGCCGCCGGCGAAAACGGCGAGCCGGCGTAGGACGATCTGCTCGCTGGTTCCGAGCAACGCGTAGCTCCAGTCGAGCGTCCCGCGCAGGGTTTGTGCTTTCGCTGCCGCGGTGCGGCTGCCGTGCGTGAGGAGCGAGAGCCGTGCGTCGAGCGCCGCTGCGATCTGTGCTGGCGTGAGCGCTCGCGTGCGCGCCGCGGCGAGCTCGATCGCGAACGGGATTCCGTCGAGGCGCTGCACGACGGTCGCGATCGCTTCACGCTCCGCGTCGCTTCCCGTGAGCCGCGCGCCGGCCGCCGCAGCGCGATCGAGGAAGAGCTGAAACGCCGGCTCACCTCCCACCGCGAGCGGCTCGACGGGCAAGACGCGTTCACCGTCGACTGTGAGTGGTTCACGGCTCGTCGCGATGATCCGCACCGCTCGCGCCTCGCGTAGCAGCGCTTCAACGAGAGCCGCGCACGCCGCGATGACGTGTTCGCAGTTGTCGAGCACGAGCAATGCCGGCTGCTCGCACAGCGCACGCGCGATCGTGGTGACGAGCGGTGTTCCAACCTCTTCGCGCACACCGACGGCGCTTGCGACCGCAGGTTCGACCGCGGCACCGTCGGCGATCGGCGCGAGATCGACGAACCATGCGCCGCCGTGGAAACTCGCGACGTGTGTGCGCGCCGCTTCCAGCGCGAGTCGTGTCTTGCCGACACCGCCGGTTCCCCACAATGTAAGCAAACGGCTCTCGGCAAGTGCGCGATCGATCTGAGCGAGCTCCGCCTCGCGACCGAAAAAGGTGCTTGCTGGGACGGGGAGCGCAGTGCGGGGCGCCGCTGGCGGCGCGCTCGGTGCGCGCTCGACGCGGCGTCGCATCGCTTCGCGGGCTGCAGCTGGGAGCGCTGCAAGCGACGAACCGTCGAACGCGTCGAACCAGTGGCGGCGCCGCAAATAGAACTCGGCGGCGCGCGTCGGCTGCGTATCCTCGATCCGCACCGCGAGCAGCGGACGCTTGCGGTTGAATGCGATCTCGAGCTCGTTGAGCACCGCCTCGGAGCGGGTCGCACTGCGGGAGAAGACGACGACGACGAGCTTACTCGCCGCGATCGCGTCGACCAAGAAGGTGGCGTAGGGAACGCCCGGCGTGCCGTCGCGCGGCGCGATCCAACACCGCAAGCCGTCGGCTTCAAGCACCGCGCAGATCGCCTCGGCACGCGCACGGTCGCGACTTGCGTAGCTGATGAAGACGGCGTGCTCAGCACGACGCCCTTGACGCGCCATCACGCTTAGCATGACACGGCCTCCGGCCCCGCACATGGGCCGTGAGTCCCTATCAAACGAAGAGGCGGCCGTTTCCGGCCGCCTCGTACGCTACTTCTCGGTCAGCGCCTCGCGCACGATGCGCTCTTGCTCGACCACATGCGCCCCGGGATACCCCTCTGACGGGCTCGCGCGGTACGGACGTCCGATGTAGTGGATGTCCTTGAGCTTGCCCGGGAGCTCTTCGACGAGCCGGCGACGCACGTGCGCGCGAGCGCCCATGTTCTTCGGCTCTTCTTGGACCCACACGACCTCTTCGAGGTCCGGGTAGCTCGCGATCAGCGCGAGGATCTCGCTCTTGGGCAGCGGTGAGAGGAGCTCGACGCGCGCGATCGCCGTCTTCTTCGCGTCCGCGTACAGCGGGCTCGCGATCAGATCGTAGTAGATGTGTCCGCTGCACAGCAGCAGACGCGTGATCCCCTTCTTGCTCTTCGCGTAACGTGCGTCGTCGATCACCTCGCGGAACGACCCGGTCGCCAGATCTTCGAGCGTGCCGTACGCTGCGCGGTTGCGCAGCAACGACTTGGGCGTCATGACGACGAGCGGAAACGCCTGATTCGCCTTCGCTTGCGCCCGCAGCAGGTGGAAGTACTGCGCCGCCGTCGAGCAGTTCGCGACGCGAATGTTCCCTTCGGCCGAAAGCTGCAAGAAACGTTCGAGTCGCGCGCTGGAATGTTCCGGACCCGCGCCTTCGTAGCCATGCGGGAGCAGCATCGTCAAGCGCGTCTGCTGGCCCCACTTCGCAGCGCCCGCAGCGATGAACTGATCGATGATGATCTGCGCGCCGTTGTTGAAGTCGCCGAACTGCGCTTCCCACAGGACGAGCGCATCGGGAAGCAGCGCGCCGTAGCCGTACTCGAAGCCCAGGCACGCGTACTCGCTCAGCGGCGAGTTGAAGATCTCGAACGACGCCTTCGCCCCGTCGAGATGCTGCAGCGGTGCGTACTTCTCGCCGGTCTTTGCGTCGTGCAGCACGGCGTGGCGGTGCGAGAACGTTCCACGCTCCGCATCCTGACCGGAGAGACGCACCGGCGTCCCTTCGGTGATCAGCGAGGCGAACGCGAGCGCCTCGGCCAGACCCCAATCGACCTCGCCGGTCTCGCGCAGCGCCTGCGTGCGCTTCTGGAACTGCGTCTGCAGCTTCTTGTTCGGCGTGAAGCCATCCGGCGTCGCGACGACTGCGTCGCTCCAGCGCAGCAGCTTCGCACGATCGACTGCCGTCCGAGGCGCCGGTTCGCGGTGTCCGGTCTTCCCGGCGACCGCGGCGAGCTTCGACGGTGCCTTCTCGACCTTGACGTTCTTGTGCGCCTCGGTGATGCGCGCCGTCGCGGCGTCTTGCATCTCCTTGGCCTGATCGGCACTGAGCACGCCTTGCGCGACGAGCTGCGACGCGTAGAGCTCGCGGACCGTCGGATGCTTTTTGATCAGCTCGGCCTGCAGTGGCTGCGTGTACGCGGGCTCGTCCTGCTCGTTGTGACCGAAGCGGCGATAGCCGATCAGGTCGACGATCACGTCGCGCCCGAACTTGCGGCGGTAGTCGATCGCCAGGTGCACTGCGGCCATGCACGCCTCGACGTCGTCGGCGTTGACGTGCACGATCGGCAGGTCGTAGCCTTTCGCGAGATCGGATGCGTAGCGCGTCGAGCGCGCTTCCGTCGGATCGGTCGTGAAGCCGACCTGGTTGTTCGAGATGATGTGGATCGTACCGCCGGTCGAGTAGCCGGCGAGGCCCTGCAGGTTGAGGACCTCGGCGACGACGCCCTGCGCGGCGAACGCGGCGTCGCCGTGGATGAGGATCGGTGCCGCGACCTCAGTGTTGAGTGTCGTCGGATTGACGTCGTGCCGCGTCTGCAGCGCGCGCGTCATCCCTTCAACGACGCCGTCGACGGCTTCGAGGTGCGACGGGTTGTGCGCGAGCTCGACATCGATCGTCGTGCCGTTCGGCGTGACGTACTCGCCGTGCGCGCCGTGATGATACTTGACGTCGCCCGTCGCGTCGTCGGCCTCGCCGACGGCTTCGCGCGTCGCGGCGTTCTCGAACTCGCCGAGCAGCTCTTCGTACGGCCGGTTGACGACGTGCGCGATCGTCGCGAGGCGGCCGCGATGCGCCATGCCCAGCACGACGGTTTTCGTGCCGTCCTCGGCGAGCATCGAGATCGTCTCTTCCAGCATCGGGATCATCACGTCGAGACCCTCGACCGAGAAGGTCTTCTGCGACATGAACTGCTTGCGGAAATAGCGCTCCATCGTCTCGACTTTGGTCAGACGCTGGAGGAGCTGCGCTTTGCGCTGCGCGGTCAGCCCGCGGCGGTGCAAACCGCTCTCGATGTACTCGCGCAGCCACTCGCGCTGCTGCGTGTTCGAGATGTGCTCGATCTCGTAGGCGATCGTCGAGCTGTACGTCTCGCGCAGTTTCGGCAGCACCTCGGCGAGCGTGTTGCCCGGGACGCGCACGCGCAACACCGACGCGGGGATCGCGCTCATCACCGTCGGCGTGAGCCCGTACGTTGCGGGGTCGAGCGACGGATCACCCGGCGGCGGCGAACCGAGCGGGTCGAGCGTCGCGGCGAGGTGGCCGTGGCGGCGATACGCCGAGACGATCGCCATCCCGGCCGCGATCGCGCTGAGCATCTCTTCCGAGGGCAGACCGGCGACTTCGGCGGTGACCGGTTCGGCCTTCGCCACAGCCGGCGACGACGGCGACGCTGCGTTCGCGCTTTGTGCCGGCGGACGCACGGACGTGGTCGCACCGATCTGCGCAAAGACGTCCTCGTAGAAGTTACCTTCGCCGGCGAGCAGCTCGTCGACGCGCTTGAGGAACTCGCCCGACTGCGCACCTTGGATGACGCGGTGATCGTAGGTCGACGTGAGCGTCATGACCTTTTCGATCCCGAGCTGCTGCAGCGTCGCCTTCGGCGCGTGCGCGAAGCCTGGCGGATACGCGATCGCGCCAGCCGCGATGATCGCGCCTTGGCCGACCATCAAACGCGGGACCGAAGCGACCGTTCCGATCCCGCCGGGGTTGGTGAGCGTGAACGTCGCGCCGGTTTGTTCTTCGACGGACAGCTTGCCGTCACGCGCCTTCGCAACGAGATCTTCGTACGTCGCGCGGAACTGCGCGAAGTTCAGCGTGTCGGCGTTCTTCACGACCGGCACGACGAGGAAGCGCGAGCCGTCCTTGCGTTGCGCGTCGACGGCGAGACCGAGGTTGATCGCGCCCTCGACCTTCTGCGGTTTGCCGTCAACGCGGCGGAACGAGGCGGTGATCGCCGGCATCTCGCGCGCGGCGCGTGCGAGCGCGAACGCGATGATGTGCGTGAACGAGACCTTCTCGCTGCGTCCGGCTTGTTTGAGGGCAGCGTTGAGCTCGGCGCGACGCGCTTCGAGCGCGCCGACGTGCAGCGTGCGGAACGACGTCGCGACCGGGATCGAGAGCGACTGCTCCATGTACGTCGCGAGCGTCGCGACGGCGCCCTTGAGCTCGGTGACCTTCGCTTGCGCCGGAGTCGGCGGGTACTGCACGGCGGCCGGTGCGGACGACGCGGAGCCGAGTCCGCCGTTGAACGCGATCTTGCCGGAGGCGACGGCCTTCTCGACGTCTTCGCGCAGGATCAGCCCGTCAGGTCCGGTTCCGGTCAGCTTGGTGGGATCGATGTGGAGCCGCTCGACGAGACGGCGGGCGTGCTGCGAGAGCTGGCCGCCGACCTTGCCGGGTGCGGTGCCGTTGCGTTCGGCGGGCGCGGCTTGCGGCGCCGGGGCGGCGGGCTTGGGGGCGGGCGCGCCGGCGGCGGGCTTGGCGCCGCTGGGGTCGACTTCGGCCAGAAGCGCGCCGACAGCGACGGTCGCGCCCTCCTCGCCGTGAAGGGCGATGATCGTGCCGCTCGCGGTCGAGGGGACCTCGACGTCGACCTTGTCGGTCGTGACGTCGACGATCGGCTCGCCTTCCTCGACGTAGTCGCCGGGCTTCTTGCGCCACGCGACGATCGTGCCCTCGGCGACGGACTCGCCCATTTCAGGGAGGGTGACTGACACCGGTGGACCGGAGGGGACGCTTGGCTTGGCGGGCGCTTCGACAGGCTCAGCCTGACTCGTGCCGGCGGGGCGGGTGGCCTTGGTGTCGATCTCGGCGAGGACCGAACCGACGCTCACCGTGTCGCCGTCGCCGCCGTGGATCGCGGTGATCACCCCGCTCGCGGTCGAGGGAACCTCGACGTCGACCTTGTCGGTCGTGACGTCGACGAGGATCTCGCCTTCGTCAACCCAGTCGCCGACTTTCTTGCGCCACTCGACGATCGAGCCTTCGCTGACCGATTCGCCCATCTCGGGCAGGGTGACGTTCACGAGCGTTTGCACGGTGATCTCCGGGGGCTCTCTCTACGAGGGAATTCGCGGTCACTTCGAGTTGCCTAGAAGCCGCGGCCTCCCCCGCCGTTCTGTCGTATTCGCCATGTGGCGAAAGTGGACGCCGAACGAGGGGCCGTCCTCGTATGATACGGCCAACAAGCGACGTTGAAAAATACAACGTCCCTATTGAAGGCAAAGGCCGAGCCTATGGACCTCCGCGACCTGCGGTATTTTCTCGCGATCGCTCAGAACGGCAGTGTCAGCCGCGCTGCCGAGCAACTCCACCTCTCGCAGCCGGCGCTCAGCGAGCAGATCCGCAAGCTCGAGGACGAGCTGGGGGCGCCGCTTTTCGCGCGCACCAGCCGCGGCGTCCACCTCACCGACGCCGGCGAAGCGCTCCTCCCGCACGCCCGCACCGTGCTCGCGCAGGCCGACGTCGCCGCTGACGCCGTGCGTATGGTCACGCGCGGGCTCGTCGGCACGCTGACGCTCGGCTTCATCGACTCCGCCGCGCTGGCGATCTTACCGCCCCTGATCCATCGCTTCTCCGAGCGGTTCCCCGACGTCAAGCTGCGGCTACGCGAGCTGGGGACCCGCCAGCAGCTCGAAGCCGTCGAGCAAGGCTCGATCGACGTCGGGATCGTGCGCGGCCCGATCTGGAACCCTGAGCTTGCGGGGCGGCGCATCACGACGGAGACGCTGCTCGTCGCGCTCCCCTCGACGCATCGACTGGCCGGCGAGGAGCGCGTACGTGTCGGCGATCTGCGCGACGACGGCTTCATCATGTATCCCTCCGAGCGCAGCGCAGGCCTGGCGGAGGAGACGCTGCGGATGTGTCACGCCGCCGGCTTCGATCCGCGGGTCAGCCAGGAGGCGAACGAGATCTACACGATCTGCGCGATGGTCGCTGCTGGTTTAGGCGTCGCGATCGTGCCGCAGTCGGCGAGCGCGGTCGCGCTCAGCGGCGTCGTCTATCGCCCAACCGACGACCCGCGCGCCGCACTCGAGCGCTGGGCGGTCTGGCGCGAAGAAGCGCCGCTCGCCGTCGTGCGGGCATTCATCGACACGCTCGGCGAAAGCTGAGCGGCGGTCGATGGTTTTCAGCAGCGAGTTCTTTCTCTTCGCGTTCCTGCCGGTTGTCCTGGCGTGCTATGCGGTCGCGCCGACACCGCGTGTGAAGAACGTCGTCCTCGTCGTCGCGAGCCTGGTGTTCTACGGCTGGGGCGAACCGCGTTTCGTCCCGCTCATTCTCGGCTCGGCGCTTGCGAACTACGGATTCGGGCTCGCGCTCGCGGCGGCGAAGCCGGAGTCGCGACGGCGCACGATCGTCGCAATTGCCGTCGGATTCGATCTCGCGCTGCTGCTGATCTTCAAGTACAGCGGCTTCCTCGCCGACAACCTGACGTTTCTGTTCGGCAATCGCATCGGGGGGCCGGTCTGGCTCTCGCAGATCTATTTACCGCTGGGGATCTCGTTCTTCACGTTCCACGCGATCTCGTACATCGTCGACGTCTACCGCGGGACGAGTCAGGCGCGGCGCGATCCGCTCGAGGTCGTGCTGTACTTCGTCTTCTTCCCGCAGCTGATCGCCGGGCCGATCATCCGCTTCAAAGACGTCGCCGCGCAGCTCGCGCAGCGGCACGTCGAGCTCGACGATCTCGCCTACGGAATTCGGCGCTTCGTCGTCGGGCTCGGCAAGAAAGTGCTGATCGCCAACACGCTGGGCGCCAGCGTCGACCGTGTGTTCTCGGTGTGGCCCGATCACCTCACGCCACTCGTCGCGTGGTTCGCAATCGTCGCCTACGCCCTGCAGATCTACTATGACTTCTCGGGTTACTCCGACATGGCGATCGGCTTGGCGCGGATGTTCGGGTTCCGCTTTCTCGAGAACTTCAACTTCCCGTATATCGCCGGCTCGGTGCAAGAGTTCTGGCAGCGCTGGCACATGTCGCTCTCGCGCTGGTTCCGCGACTACCTCTACATCCCGCTGGGCGGCAATCGCGTCGCACCGTGGCGTGTCTACGTCAACCTCGCAACGGTGTTCTTCCTGTGCGGGCTGTGGCACGGCGCGAAGTGGACGTTCGTTGCGTGGGGGCTCATCCACGGTGCGTTCTTGGTGCTCGAACGGATCGGCGTGACGCGACCGCTGACGCGGATCCCGGTGGTGCGCCACGTCTACACGCTCGGCGTCGTGCTCTTCGCGTGGGTGTTCTTCCGCAGCGACTCGTTCCCGCGCGCGTGGTCGTATCTGGTTGCGCTCGTGCATCCTGCGCACGACGGCGCGATGACGCTGGCGACGGCGGCTGACCTCGAGACGTGGATCGCGTTTGCGATCGGCTGCGTGTTTGCACTTCCGTTTGCGGCACGGCGCGTCGAAGCGCTGCTCGCGGCAGGGACGGCGCGCGCGGCGCTCGTCTCGGCGACGGCAGTCCCAGCGACGCTCGCAGCGATCTTCGCCGCGTCGGTCGCCAAGCTCGCCGCCGGCAGCTACAACCCGTTCATCTACTTTCGGTTCTAACGGTGCGCGCAAGCAAATCGGCTCCGGCCTCGCTCGTCGTCGTCACGATCTTCGCGATCGCGCTGCTTCTGCCGATCGTCCTTGAAGCGCTGCACGGCTTTTCCGCCGACAACGCGTTCATTCGCTCCACCGAACTGCGCGTGCCCGCGTCGTTCACTGCACTCTCGCGTCACACAGTCGCAAGCGGTGCGTTCCAGAGCGGGCTCGAGCACAGCTTCGACGACGCGTTTCCGTTCCGCACAGCGATGATTCGCGCGTACGGTTACGCAAAGTACGCGTGGTTCGGCGGGACGGCCTCCGACCAGGTGCTGCGCGGACGTGACGGCTGGCTGTTTCTGGCCCGTGACGAGCGTTCGTACATCGACGGTCAACCGACCGACGCGGCCCTTGCGCAACTCGCCGCCGTCTATGCGACGCGAGCCGCCTGGTGCCGCACGCACAGGATACGCTATGCGTTCGTGCTCGCGCCGAACAAGAGCACGGTCTATCCCGGGATGCTCCCCGACGGGTTACGTCCCGTCACACCGAGCGGCGCCGACCGTCTCTTGTCGATGCTCCGCGCGCAAGGCGTCGAGGTGATCGACACACGCTCCGCGGTCACAAAAGATGCTGCCGGCGGGGACGTCTACTCTCACGGAGACACGCACTGGAACGGACGCGGCGCCTACGCCGCGCAGCGCGCGATCGTCGCCGCATTGCGCAGCAGCGGCGTGACGCAGCGCATCGATCCGTCATCGGTGCACGAGGAGACGGTGACGAGTACCGGCGGCGATCTCCTCGCGATGAGCGGCGTGAGCGGCCTCGTCACCAACCGCGCGATCGAAGAGCGTTTCCCATCGCGCGCGCAACCGCGTGATGACCCCGCAGTGGCCGCGGCAGCACTCCCGCCCGGCGCCTACAACGTGCGCCCGTTCGCCCTGGACGATCCGTCGCTGCCAACCCTCGTGCTCTTCGGCGATTCGTTCAGCGAAGGGCTCGCGCCATATCTCGCCGAGAGTTTCCGCCGTTCACTTTTCCTCCACGCACTGATACCCGACGCGCCGTCGTTCAACGAAACCCTCCTCACGCGCATCCACCCGACAATCGTCCTCCAAGAACTCGTCGAACGCAGCCTCGTCGAAGCCACCTCGCTGCACTAAGGGTCGTCCTCCCGTCACGCTGAGCT
>CAZABL010000055.1:25462-26653 GCA_964483365.1 uncultured bacterium | reverse complement strand
CGCCGCTCGCCGACCCGACGATGTTGCTCGCCTCGCGCCGGCAACGGCTCGACGCGCTCCGCGACGCGCTGCGGCGGCGGTCGCCGATCGAGCTGCTCAAACGCCGCCGCGACCGTCTGGGCGAGCTCGCCGCGCGTCTCGCCAACCCGCAGCGACGCCTCGCGGTTTTGGGTGGCAAGGTCCAGGAATGCGAGCGGCGCCTGACCGCTGCCGCGCAGCGGACGGTCGAACGCAAGCGAAATCGCTTCACGGCCCTCTCCGCGAGCCTGACGGCGCTCAACCCCGAGGCGCCGCTCCAACGCGGGTTTGCGATCGTGCGACGTGACGGAGCCGTCCTGCGTGACCCGGCCGAAGCGCCGCCGGGTACGCCGCTGCGGGTCCAGCTCGCTCGCGGAGAGCTTGCCGCGCGCGTCGAATCACGCACCACGGATGCCGGAGAACAAATCCGCCTCATTTGAGGCCTCGCTCGAGCGCCTCCAGGCGATCGTAAAAGAACTCGAAAGCGAGGGGATCGAGCTGGAGCGCTCCGTCCAGCTCTATCAAGAAGGCCGCGCCCTCGTGCAGCAGTGCGAGGCGATGCTGCGCAGTGCCGAGGAGACGCTACGCCAAGGCGTCAACGGCAACGCCGCCGCCGCGAACAACGCCGAGCTCGAAGACGTCTCGCGCGACGATATCCCGTTCTGAGGCTGACTCACGGTTTTCGCTGAATTTGATCTGAAATGGTGAAAAGAAGCGAAATGGTGAAATGCCTTGTACGCGACGCATAACGGTCGCGTAGAGTAACGAAAAGCCCAGCAAACGCTGGGCTTTTCTCGTATCTTTCGGATCTGCGTCTTTCACGGATTCAGAGGCAAGTGACGGACTTTCACTATTTCCGAACTGCGTCGGAACGCATTTCACCATTGACCGAAAACGAAGAGAGCCCGGACGTCTCCGGGCTCTCGTTCGGAATCGGCAGCCGGATCGGCTACGCGACGAGTTTCTCTTCGTCCGGCAGCGCCGGGAAGAAGGTATCCGCGAGGAAGTTCATCCGGTAGCCCGGTGGCGAGTTCGTACTGGACGATCAGCCGCAAGTTCACGTAGATGAGTTTGCAGAGCGTCTCGTTCTTCCAGGCCGTGCACGGTTCGACTGGTCGCGCTCGCGCGGGTCTACCCGCTGCCACCGCTCGAAACGACCCAAACGCCCGCGAT
>CAZABL010000055.1:10684-25362 GCA_964483365.1 uncultured bacterium | reverse complement strand
CACGCGCTCGACCTCGCTCAAAACGGAACGAAGGCGACTTACGCTAAGCCAATGCACGGTGATGATCTCCGGAATGTGATGGAGATCGTCACGAACGACGACCACAACCGAGAAATCCGCGGCGCATACACGACAAAGTTCGGAGAAGTCGTCTACGTACTCGATGTCTTCGTGAAGAAATCGAAATCAGGCGTCCAGACACCGAAGCGCGACGAAGACCGCATCCGTCAGCGCTACAAACAAGCGAAGGAGCATTATGAAGAGAACTACCGGGAAAAGCGAGGAAAAGGTTAGGATCACCCGCCGTACCGGAAACGTTTTCGCGCAGCTCGGCCGCCCTGAGGCCGACGACCTACTCCGTAAGTCTCGCGTCCTCAACGTCATCAACGAGGTGTTAGAGGAACGCCATCTCGACCAATCTGCGGCAGCGGAGATCCTGAAGATCGATCAGGCCGACGTTTCCCGGCTCATGCACGGCAAGTTGAGCCGTTTCTCACTGGACCGGCTGATGGCGCTCGTCGACCGGCTAAATGTTGCCATCGTCCTGCATCAGGATCGTGACGCGAACGGGCACCTTGTGGTAAGGGCTGAACGGCACGAACTCGCCTGCGCATAGAACGCGGCGCGGACAGTACAAAGCGGGGCGCCGAGAGCCGCGCGGCTTGCATTCTCGCCCCTCGTCGGCGATCCGCTGCTCGTTATTCGCGTGCACAATGACTGGGCAGCGTACAGCCTGACGGACGACCAAGTGGCGTGGCTCCGTGGGCGAAACTTCGCGTCACTCGCAGAGACAGTCTTCAGTTTCTTGCCGCTGTCGAAGGTTACCGCGACGCCCTTCAGCCTCGCGAAATCTCTCGGAGGACGCTGAACATGAGCGCGCCGAGACAACCCGGCCTCGATGGTCGGCATCGCGATCAAAACGGCCAGATCCGTGCAAAGAGTGGCAATACCCGTATCGACACGCTGCGCGACATCTAGGGGGACGACTTCGCAGTCGGCCGGCGTGGCGACATGAAACTCGAGAACTACCTGGTGTCCGAGGGATTAGGCTCGCTCTCGCAGGCGCTCAGAACGGGGAGACACTGATGTTCGAGATCAACGGCCGGCGCCTGCGGCCTGGCGGGCATCGGCGAGGTGGTCGCCCAGCACGTTCGCGATCACGTCCCACCGGGTGCGAATGTCAGAGTCGAAATTACCGACGAAAACGAGGATTCATCCCACGGGCGCTACACGGATGACCTCAAGCGCGGCATCGAGAAGGGCCTCAAAGCAGACGAACTCTAGGGGCGAGAATGGTGAAATCCTGGCCTCCTACTGCCGAGATGGTGAAATTCAGCCCGAACCGTGAGTTAGCGCCGTTCTGAGCGGATTGGTAAGCTGCTCAATGTCTTGCAGGTGAGAGTCCTGCCACAGTAATCGGTTAGTTGATTATGTAGCTGTGGCGAACGCAACTCCCAGCGCTCGGGGCCGTCCGGTATTGTCGTGGCTGGCTTCCCCGGAAGACCATCGGATTGTAACCGGGACCGATTGTATAGCCTCCGTCTCGGTGAACCCTCGCGTTCGCATCCTTGTTGTTCTAACACGTGGGAATAGCGGCTCCGTCTGGGTTGCTGGTCGAGTACGGCCGGCGGCGACTAATTCTTGTTGTCGGCGTGATGCTCGCCGCGCTGTTAGTGTCGATCGACGCGACGATCGTCAACGTGGCGCTGCCGACGATCGAAGGGAACCTCGGAGCAAGCGTCGACGACGGAACGTGGGTCGTCACCGCCTACGTCATCGCGAACGTCGTCGTCATCCCGCTTACGCCGTGGCTGCAGCTGCGTTTCGGTCGCAAGCCCTACTTCCTGACCTCGATCGTCGGCTTCACCCTCGCGTCGCTCTTGTGCGGGATGGCGCCTTCGCTGGGCGCGCTGATCCTGTTCCGCATCGTGCAGGGCGCGTTCGGCGGCGGGATCCTCTCGACGGCGCAGGTCGTCTTGCGCGACACGTTTCCGCCTGAGCAACTCGGCACGAGTCAGGCGATGTACTCGCTGGGCGTCGTCCTGGGACCATCGGTCGGACCGACGCTTGGCGGCCTGATCACGGACAACATGACCTGGCGCTGGGTGTTCGACGTCAACCTGCTCCCCGGCGCGATTGCGAGCGCGCTTCTCCTCGTCTACCTGCGCGAGGGCGCCCGCGGCCGTAGCGCGCCCATCGACTACGTCGGCGTCGGGTTGCTGATCGTCACCGTCGGATCGCTGCAGTACGTTCTCGATCAAGGGCAGCTCGACGATTGGTTCTCAAGCGGCGTCATCGTTTCGTTCGCGGTCACGGCGACGCTCGGCCTCGTCGGGTTCGTCTGGTGGGAATTGCGCACGCACACACCGATCGTCGATCTGCGCGTCCTGCGCCATGTCCCGGTTGCAGTCGCGCCGCTGATCGCAACGGCGAACGCCGTCGCGTTCTACGGCGGAATGCTGCTTTTGCCGCAGTTCACCGTCGACCAGCTCGGCTGGACGTCCACGGAGGCAGGATTCCTCGTCGGCGCGCGCGGCATCCCGATCTGGCTCTGCACGTTCGCGATCGCTCGTGTCGTCAACACGAAGCTCGATCTCCGGATTCTGATCGCGCTCGGGCTCATCGTCTCCGGCGTCACGTCGCTGTGGCTGTCGCGAACGATCACGACGGGGAGCGCCTTCGGGAGCTTCCTCGATCCGTGGATGATCGCCGGCGTCGGTAATGCGCTGACCTACACGCCGCTCCTCTTGCTAACGCAACGCGCTGTGGACCCGAGCGAAGCGTCGAAGGCGGCCTCGTTCGTCACGCTCTTCAACCAACTCGGCGGTTCGATCGGCTCGGCCTCGCTCGTCACAATCGTCGACCGCCGCAGTCAGATGCACCAGATGATCCTTGCCTCCAACGTGACGCTCGGCAATCAAAACGTCGCCGGCTTCCTGCAGACGCACCGGCTCACGGAGCTGTACGGGATAGTGGTCACACAAGCCGTAACGCTCTCGTATGCAGACGCGTTCCTTCTCTCGGGAGCCTTCGCGATGATCATCGTGCCGCTCGTGTGGTTCCTCGGGAAACGCCGCACCTCATGAGGGTGTGGCGCGCGCTGCTGTTGTGGTTCGCCGGGATGGATCTCCGGCTCACGCTGCTCGCGCTCCCGCCGCTCCTCTCGATCGTGCACCGTGAGCTGCGTCTGAGCGAGACCGCGGTCGCCGCGCTCGTCAACGCACCGGTGCTCGTCCTCGCGTCGTCCTCGATATTCGGCGCGCTGATCGTGAACCGGCTCGGCGCGCGCGGCGCGTTCCTCGCCGGGTCGTCCCTGATCGCCCTCGCCGGCGCGCTCCGCGGCGTCGGCCCATCGGTCGAAATGCTCTTCGCGATGACCGTCGTGATGGGGGTCGGGATCGCGTTCATCCAGCCCGCGTTCCCGGTCCTCGCCCGCGCCTGGTTTCCGCAACGGATCGCGCTTGCGAGCGGGATCTGGACAAACGGCTTGCTGATGGGTGAGGCGATCCCCGCATCGCTCACGCTCTCTGTCGTTCTCCCGCTTCTCGGCGGAAGCTGGGAGGCGACGCTCGCGGTCTGGAGCATTCCGGTCGTCCTGACCGCGATCGCGGTCGCCGTCGCGCGCGTCCCACGCGAACCGAAAGCACCCGCCGCCGCGGCCTGGTTCCCGAACTTTCGCCTGCACTGGATCTGGCGGCTGGGGATCTTTCAGTCGGCGGCGAGTCTCGCGTACTTCGGCGCGAACACCTTCATTCCCGATTATTTAACCGAAGCGAAGATGGACGCGCTGATCGCACCGTGTCTCTCCGCGCTCAACGTCGGGCAGCTTCCGGCGTCGCTGCTGGTCGCCTTCGTCCCGCGGCAGATCCTCGCGCGCCCGATCAGCTTCTGGTGTGTCGCGCTCGCGATCGTCGTCGCAAGCGGAGCGTTCCTTTTTCTTCCGCCGGCCGCGAAGATCGCGGCCTGCGCTGTGATCGCGCTCGCCGGCGCGTACATCCTCTCGCTGAGCTTTGGCCTCCCTTCGCTCGTGGCAGAGCACGGCCAAGTCGCGCAGATCTCCGCCGGCAGCTTTACGATCGGTTACACGATCGCGTTCCTGGCCAACCTCCTGGCGGGCGCGCTCTGGGATGTCACGCACCTTCGCGCGGTGAGCTTCGCGCCGATCGTCGCCTCAGCGCTCGTCGTCATTCTCGTGGGCCCCGGCCTCGGCAAGATTCTCCGTGACACCGCGATGTCAACGGTCACTCCCCGAACGTGAGCGGTCCCGTGCCGCCTCGGCAGCAACCGCTCGCGGGATAAGGCGGGCGCGCAGCGCTAGGGCGCTTGAACCTGGAGGGCAGTTCCCATGCTGCTCATCCTGCGTTGGAGTTCGCATCCGGTGCCGTCCTCCGGGCACCACGGTACTGGCACGCCCGTTTGGCTCATCGTGGCGGGAGCAATCACAAAGTAGCGACGTGTGTACTGGTCTTCAGCGCGGACGATTTGCCGAATGGGGCCGGTCGCGTTGACGATTTGGGAGCCGGCGGGATTCGTCATGAACGCCGCTAGAGGTTCGAGCGCTCCGCCGCCGTCGGGTCGACGCGAAAGCGCAAGAACGTACGACTGCTTCGGCCGAAGTCCGGTGACCGACGCTTCCAGAATTTGCACGATTCCCTGATCGAAGAGCGAAACGCTCGTCGGCGCTTTGCCGCTCGTCGGATTCCTGTTCGCCAGCGATACGAGATTGAAGTGCGTCGCCTGGCCCGCGAGGCCGAGCGCCTGTAGCCCTTGTGTGCCGGTCCCGCTCGGTACGGCGTTCGGTACGTAGACGACTGCTTGAGCGGCCTGACCGATGGGGTTCGTGGCGATGACCTTGTTGGTCAACGTATCGATCGCCGTCAATCGGTCTCCATTTTCGAGTCCAACATAGACGCGCGTGCCGTCGCCGGAGGGCCAGATTCCGTGCGGCAATTGTCCGACCGGGATGGTGGCTATCTGAGAGAAGTCGCTCGTGCGGAAAATCTTCACTTCGTTCAAGCCGCCGATGGTTACGTATGCGAACTGGCCGTTGGCGTTACGGACGATATTAACGTGGTTCGTGATCGGCCCGGTATCGATGGTTTTGAGCAACGTAAACGGCGGCTGTGCGTCGAAGACTTGGACTTTGCCCGTGTCCTTGAGGGTAAACCAAACTTGTTTACCGTCGGGAGTCGCCGCGATGTTGGGACAGAACGGGCTCGCCTGCGGTACCCGGCCTACGATGCGATGATCCGCAACGGTGATGACGTCGGTCTCCGGCGTGAACGAGGAGCAGACGTACCCGTACTTGCCGTCAGGCGAGAAGATCGTCATGCCCGGACCGTTCGGAACGATGATCCGCGTTTTTTCCTCGTATGTTTTTCCGTCGAGGACCGAGACGTAGTTCTCGCCGCGTACGGTGACCCACACTTCGGAGCCGTCCGGGGTGAAGAACGGCTCGTGCGGCGAGCGTCCGACGTAGGTGACGTGTTTCACCGCGTTCGTCGCGGTATCGATGAACGTGACGGAGTTCGAGGCGATTGAGACGACGACGATCGTGCTATGGTCAAACGAGAAGCCCATCCCATGCACCAACACTTGCCCTTTGTATAATGGACTGAAGTTGCCGGGCTGCGGGTCGCCGAGACGAATCACCCCCAGAAGCTTGTTGTCGACGGGATCCGTGACCGAGACCGTATTCGAGAACTGTTCGGCCGCGTAGACGCGATCGCTATGACTTACCGGGATATCCGGGTCCGAAGCGGCACCCGGCGCTTGCCCCGCCAGAGCAGCCGGCATTGCGAAAAGCGAGGAGGCAAAAAGAAAAATGACGCGTGCGACGACTCGTTTCATTTTGAAGCTCTCCTACCGGGTTGGGATTTGATCGGGCGCCGGCGCGGAGGGCGGCAGCGGCTGGCCGAGAGCGTACCTCATCGCAACGATCTCTTGCTGCTGCGTCACGATAATCTCTTGAGCGATACGCCGAAGCTGCTCGTTGTGTCCGTAACGCAGTTCGGCAATCGCCATATCGATCGCGCCTTGATGATGCGGAACCATGGTCGCGACGAAATCTTTGTCGACGTTGCCCTGCGGTTTAACGTCCATCCCCGCCATCATCTTGTCCATCGCGGCGTTGATTTGCGCCATGAAAGGCCCGTCCGCTGTACCTGCCCATAGAGGAATCGCGATAACGGTGAACACCGCGGCGAGTAGCAGCGAGCGAATCTTCATCACCACGCCTCCCAGGAAGCAGCCTGGATGAGAACGTCGTCGGAGCGGTATCTACGACTATTCCCAATATGGCGTCCCCGGGCGGCCGCTGGAGCCGCATGCGAGCTTACTAGCTTAGCGCACGACCTGAAACGAAGCCCGAGCAACGCGCTGCTCGGGCTTCGTTGTTTCGCCGTTCCTTGCGTCAGGCGAGATCGAATCGGTCGAGATTCATCACCTTGTTCCACGCGGCGACGAAGTCCGTAACGAACTTGTGCTGCGCGTCGTCCTGCGCGTAGACTTCTGCGAGCGCCCGCAGCTGAGAGTTCGCTCCGAAGATGAGGTCCACGCGCGTGCCGGTCCACTTCAGCTCGCCGGTCGCGCGATCGCGCCCTTCGAAGACTTCGGCGCCTTCCGAGACGGGCTTCCAGTTCGTCCCCATGTCGAGCAGGTTGACGAAGAAGTCGTTGCTGAGGGTGCCCGGGCGTTTCGTGAACACGCCGTGCTTCGTGTGCCCGGCATTCGCATCCAACGCGCGCATACCACCGACGAGCACCGTCATTTCGGGGGCGGTCAACGTCAGGAGCTGTGCGCGATCGACCAGCGCCGCCTCCGCAGGGGTGCCGTACGGCGTTGCCTTGAGATAGTTGCGGAAGCCGTCCGCGAGCGGTTCGAGGACCGCAAATGACGCAACATCGGTCTGGTCTTGTGATGCATCCGTGCGGCCTGGCGTGAACGGAACCTTCACATCATGGCCCGCGTTTTTCGCCGCCTGCTCGACGGCCGCGGAGCCGCCGAGAACGATCAAGTCGGCGAGTGACACCCGCTTTCCGCCGGTCTGCGCGCTGTTGAACTCGTTCTGAATGCGGTCCAGCGCCGCGAGGATCGTTGTCAGCTGTCCGGGCTGGTTGACCTCCCAATCCTTTTGCGGTGCGAGGCGCAGGCGCGCCCCGTTCGCGCCGCCGCGCTTGTCGGAGCCGCGGAAGGTCGCCGCGGACGCCCATGCCGTTGAGACAAGATCCGAAATCGAAAGTCCCGACGCGAGGATCTTGTCTTTGAGCGCAGCGATGTCGGCGTCGTTGATGAGCGCGTGCGTCACGGCGGGCACCGGGTCTTGCCACAGCAGTTCGTCCGCAGGGACCTCCGGGCCGAGGTAGCGCGAACGGGGCCCCATGTCGCGATGCGTGAGCTTGTACCACGCTCGGGCGAACGCGTCCGCGAGCTGGTCCGGATGCTCGTGGAACCGCTTGGCAATCGGCGCGTAATTCGGGTCCAGGCGCAACGACAGATCGGTCGTGAGCATCATCGGCGCGTGCCGCTTGGACGGATCGTGCGCGTCGGGCACGGTTCCGTCGGCGGCGGCATCCTTGGGTTTCCACTGATTCGCACCGGCCGGGCTCTTCGTCAACTCCCACTCATACGTGAAGAGATTGTCGAGGTAGCCGTTGTCCCACCGCACCGGGTTCGTCGTCCACGCGCCTTCGAGTCCGCTCGTGATCGTCGCGTCACCGTTGCCGGTCCCAAAGCTGTTTTTCCAGCCGAGCCCCTGCTGTTCGATCGGAGCACCCTCCGGTTCCGGTCCGACGTACTGCTTGGGATCGGCGGCGCCGTGGACTTTGCCGAAGGTATGGCCGCCGGCGATCAGTGCGACCGTTTCCTCGTCGTTCATCGCCATGCGCGCGAACGTCTCACGGATGTCCCGCGCTGCTCCGATCGGATCCGGGTTGCCGTTCGGTCCTTCCGGATTCACGTAGATCAAGCCCATCTGCACGGCGCCGTATGGGTCTGCGAGTTCACGGTCGCCGGAGTAGCGCTCGTCGCCGAGCCACGTTTTTTCGTAGCCCCAGTTGATGTCTTCTTCCGGCTCCCACACGTCGACGCGTCCGCCGCCGAAACCGAAGGTCTTGAACCCCATCGACTCGAGGGCGACGTTGCCGGCCAAGACCATCAGGTCGGCCCACGAAATCTTGTTGCCGTACTTCTGTTTGATCGGCCAGAGCAGACGGCGCGCCTTGTCGAGGTTCGCGTTGTCAGGCCAACTATTGAGCGGGGCGAACCGCTGCGTGCCGGAGCCGGCGCCGCCGCGACCGTCGTAGATGCGATACGTGCCGGCGCTATGCCAAGCCATGCGTATGAGGAGCGGTCCGTAATGACCGTAGTCGGCGGGCCACCAGTCCTGCGACCGCGTCATCAGCGCGGACAGGTCGCTTTTCAGCGCCGTCAGGTCGAGCTTGCTGAATTCCTCGGCATAGCAAAACGCCGGACCCATGGGGTCGGACAGCGCGGAGTTCTGGTGGAGAACCTTCAGGTTCAACTGGTTCGGCCACCAGTCCCGATTCGTGATCATCCCGGCGTCCATATGCGTGCCGCGCGGCGTGCCGTGCGGCACGGGGCACCCACCGTTTTTCTCGAGTCCCGCTTCGAGCATACTGTTCTCCGATCGTCGTGAAACTGACCTGAAACGCGCCTACGGAACGGCTTTCACCTGGGACCCGCTCTGTTCTCCGGTCGGTTCCACTTCGCCCGCGCTGACGCGACCGGTGCGCGGCTAACCGCCGCCTCGGCTTGCCACGTGGCCGCGTTCTGCGCCGGCGTCAACGCGCGGCGATGTCAGGTTAGAACTTACGGAAGCCAGCCGATTATCGAAACAATGCGCCAAGGGACTCCGTCTGTGTACGTGACAACGCTCCCCATCACCATGACGGCACGCAATGCATCTTCGCTCGGAAGTGTGGGAGGTCCGAGAATGTCGGCAGGAAGTGCGTGACGATGATGTCGTGAGGATCGTCAACGCACCGCGCTCGACCAACTCGAAGAGCGCCGGACCGCCCTCCTCACACGCAAAGTGCTCGAGCGGGTAGAAGCGGTAGAGGACGTCGATGCGACCGTCGTCGTCACGCAACGCGCCATCCTCGATGCGGAGCTCGTGGAGCGGCGTGAAGCCGATGCGCCGCGTAGGAAGCGCGCGGTAGAAGAACGGCGTCTCCGCATTGAACTCGATGAGCCTGAAGCCCTCATTCGTGCGAATGAAATCGAACCGGCCGACGATCGTCTCCGGTACGTTCGATCGAAGAGCGCGTAGTCGTGACCTTCGATCGTCGCCCAGAACTCAGGGAAGCGCTAGGTCCGTGGTCTTCGACAGGGTGTGTTCGGGAGCGCCGCGTGCCGTGCAACCAACCATGGTGCCCGTGCATCGGGGAACGATACTCTCATGGCCACCGATCCGCTGACCGTGATTGCACGATGGCAAGCGGCCGTGTCCGCTGCCGACTTCGAAGGTCTCCGTGCCCTGTCTACCGACGACATCGAGATCGTCGGGTCACGGGGTCCCGGCCGCGGCATTCCCTTCGCGGAGGAGTGGGTACGCAAGACGGGGATCGGCCTGCAGACGATGCGCGCCTTCCCTCGCGGAGACGTCGTCGTCGTTGAGCAGACGGCGCGTTGGCCGGCCGGTGCAGACAGTGCCGAGGCGCCGGAACGCGTCATCGCAACCGTGTTCACCGTTCGCGGCGATCGTGTCGCACGCGCGGTACGCTATGAAGATCTCGCGAGCGCGCTCGCTGCTGCCGGTTTGCCTCCCGTCGTCGAACGCTGAGACTTAGCGGACGCCCGCCGTTTCGAGTCGCGGGTAGTCCGTGTAGCCGCGTTCGTCACCGCCGTAGCACGTATCCCAATCGACTTCCGCGAGCGGCGCATCGGTGCGGAGCCGTTCGACGAGGTCCGGGTTGGAAATGAACGCGCGGCCGAAGGCGACCAGGTCGGCCCGGCCAGACGCGAGAGCTTCATCCGCGAGCTCGCGCGTGTAACCGTTGTTCACCATCCACGGGCCTTCGAAACTCTTGCGCAGCTTCACGAAATCGAAGCCGTGGAACTCGCGCGGGCCTTGTGTGTGCCCTTCGATGACGTGGCAGTAGGCCAGGCCGAACCGGTTCAGCTCGCGGACGAGCGGAAAGAAGACGCTCTCCGGGTCGCTGTCGGAGACGCCGCCGGCCGGCGAGACCGGCGAGATGCGGATCCCCGTGCGATCTGCACCCACCGCACCGACGACGGCCTCGGTCACCTCAAGCGTCAGCCGGATGCGGTGCGCCACGGCGCCGCCGTACTTGTCTTTCCGGTGGTTGCTCCCGTCGCGCATGAACTGGTCGAGCAGATATCCGTTCGCGGCATGGACTTCCACGCCGTCGAAGCCTGCCATCAGCGCTTTGGTCGCCGCTGCGACGTAGTCGTCGACGAGTCCCGGCAATTCGTTGAGTTCGAGCGCACGTGGCGTCCCCACGTCCGCGAACTCGCCGGTTTCGAGAAACGTTCGGGCTTTAGGCGGCGCGATCGCGGATGGAGCGACCGGCAGAAGCCCGCCGGGCTGAAGCGTCGGGTGCGAGAAGCGACCGACGTGCCAAAGCTGTAAGTAGATGGTCCCACCTTCGGCGTGCACCGCGTCGGTGACACCCCTCCAGCCCGCGATTTGCTCCGGGGAATAGATCCCCGGCGTGAACGCGTAGCCCTTGCCGTACGGCGAGATCTGCGTTGCTTCAGCGATAATCAGGCCGGCAGTCGCACGCTGTCGATAGTACTCAGCGTTGAGGCCGTTCGGCGCATCGGTTCCCGGCGTCGCGCGATCACGCGTCAGCGGCGCCATGACGACGCGGTTCCGAAGCCGCGACCGCCCGACGTCGAACGGCGTAAACAATGGAGACGATGTTCGTTCCATCATCTCCATTGTCGACCTTGGCGAAGGATGGCTAAACGTCGGCTGGCGCCCTCTGTAGTGCGCGCCGGCCAAACGGCGCTTCCCGAAAGGCGACGCGAGGAGAAGGGTGTTCGCTGAGCACGTGCGCGTAGAGGAATCGCGTGTGAGCCGGCATTCCTGTCGGAACGACGATCGAGAACGGCATGTGCCGCTGTGCTTCGGCGATCGGCCCGCAACAGCGCGCGTTTTTCGAATCTAAAATGCAACCCCAGGGTTGCGCGTCAGCGGTCTGAAAGAAGCTCGTCGTGCTTCTGAAGATCGCAGCGTTCGTCGTTCCGCTCGGGTTCGACACCTTCGCGGTTGCGGTTGCCCTCGGACTGCAGCGGCTGCAGCCGCTTCGCCCTGCTCTCACGTTTGCGTTTTTCGAGGCTGTGATGCCGCTCGTCGGCCTGTTTCTCGGCTACTTCGTTGGCGCGCGATTCGAGACACCCGCCGTTGTCCTCGGCGGTCTCGTCCTCATCGGCGTCGCGCTCGTCATGCTCAAGGAAGCACTTGAGGACGAGAACGAGACCGCGAGCTTCTCGTTCTCTTCGCTACAGGCAGCGACGCTGGCCGGCTTCGGCATCTCGATGGACGAGTTGGCAATCGGGTTTCCGATGGGAACCAGTGGCCTTCCCGTCGTGCCGACCATCATTGCAATTGCGCTCCAGGCGTTCGCAGTCACGTACGTTGGCGTCGTTCTTGGGAGGCGTTTCGGTGAACGGTTCGGACGCAAAACGTCTCGCGCAGCAGGCGTCATCGCTGCGGTTGCGTTTGCTGTATTGGGCGTCTATCTCATCGCAGAACGATTCGTGCCGGGTATTCCAGAGGTGTAGACGATCTACGCTATCGGTCGCTTGCGCGCTGGGCATGGGTACCTTGTGAAACGCGTTTCGCGCGCCGGAGCAGGGTCCGCGAACCCTCGACGCCGACAAGGCGACGGCGTGATCGCGCATCGGTTGAAGGGAGCGAGCAATACCAGATCCGGATTGGTGTAGGCGCAGCGGTGTGCAACCGATAGGTGTAGAGAGCTTATGACGCTACCGACACGCACACGCCGGAACATGAAGCGCCTATTCGCTGCGATCCTCGCGATCGGACTCGGAACCGTTGCCCGCGCCGCCGTGGGACAAGGCATTCCCGAGGAAATGGCCTCGCCGTCACCCTCGGCATCGCCGATGTCGGAGCCAGCGGTCACCCCGCCGCTCCCGCCGGCGGGCGTCATCCCTTCGAACATCTCGCTCGACGTCACCGGAACGCCGGTCGCTGACGGCAACTTTCTCGACGCGCAGATCCGCAAAGCGCTCGACCGTCGCATTCGGCCGACGCTTCGTCCGGGTACCGGCTTGAGCTACGGGCCCATCGTGCCGTGGCCGATTCTACCGCTGCCGGCGGGATCGCGCGCCGCAGTGAACGTCATGGTGACGATCTCGGGTGACGCGGCGAGCGCACCCGTGTCCGGCGTGACGACGGTGACGCTTGCGAACCTAAGCGTGCAGGAAGGACCGCCGAGCGTCTTGTTCCTGAGCGACGACCCGGAGTATCTCCCGACGGAAGGGCTCGTCTTTCGTGGGTCCGTGGGCGTGAACCACGCGGCGCGGCTCTACTACTATCACTCCGACATCGGCGTGCCGCGCGATCTTGATGCGGTGTTGACGGCGAGCGTTCCGACGCGCGTGCATATCGTCGACTCGGAGGCCGGACCGGATCTCGACGTGATGAACGTCGGACATACCGTCTCGCGCGACTTCTTGTGGTTCCAACAACACGTCGAGGGGACGCTGGTCGACCTCACGCCGGGACAGCCGTTCATCGTGCGTCATGCGTTGGTTCTGCAGGGCGAGGTCGTGGCCGGTTCTGCCGACGTGCACGTCGTTTCGGGCGGTCCCGTCGGCGTCTCGGTCGTTGCCTCACCCGCCGGAAGCCGTCCCGACAGCTATCTTGCCGGTCCGCGCGTTCCGTTCGATGGACACGCCCGGCACGGCACCTTCGATCTCGACGGCTACGGGAATCTCGCTGCGACGTTCACGGTTGGTGGACCGGACACGGCGGTTAAGTACGGCGGGCGTGACCCGAGCCCGCGCAATCTCGACGCAAACGATGCCGGTCGCGACTACGGCGACTACGGAGTGGTTCATCACATCACGTTCACGCTCGCCAATCCGACCGACGCTCCGCAGCTTGCGTATCTCTACGAAAAGCCGCTGGGCGGCCCGGTGAGAAGCACGTTCCTGATCGACGGCCAGCTCAAAGAGCTCGGCTGCGCGCGTATGCCGCAACCGTACTGGCTTGCGACCTACCAACTTCCGCCGCACTCGACCGGCGCGTCCACGACCGTCACCATGACGGACGGCGGCTCGTTCTACCCGCTCGAGTTCGGCGTCACCGTCAACCAGCCACAGCCGTATACGCCGCCGATCGGCGCCCCCGACGGATGTTCTTCGAACGTGGCGCGCCTCTCAGACAGCGTGGCCGGAAAGTCGCCCTGAGCGACGAACCACGTCGCGTGCAGTGCGAATCGCCGCACCATGGTCACGGCGCCCGCCCCGCGTGATCGTGGCACGTGACCCCGGACAGCATGGACGCAGGCTGGATGCGCTCGTGGCAGCGGCGACCGGTTTGACGCGCTCACAGGCGCGCGGCTTGATCCTCGCCGGCAAAGTGCGCGTCGACGACGCCCCCGCGACGAAGCCTGGCACGACCGTTCGCGAAGGCGCGGCGCTGCGCGTCGAGGAGCAGCCGCGCTTCGTGAGCCGCGGCGGCGACAAGCTCGACGGCGCCCTCGACGCGTTCGGCGTCGATGTCGAAGGGCTGGACGTCCTCGATGTGGGCGCGTCGACCGGAGGTTTCACCGACGCGCTCCTGCAGCGCGGCGCGCGGCACGTGACCGCGCTCGACGTCGGCTACGGGCAACTCGCGTGGAAGCTGCGGCAGGATCCGCGCGTCACCGTCATCGAGCGGACGAACTTCCGCAGACTCGGCGACGACGCGTTTCCGGACGGATTTGACCTCATCGTGATCGACGCGTCGTTCATCTCGCTGCGCACGATCGTCGCCCGCGCGGTTGCCTATCTGCGACCGCACGGCACGATCGTCGCGCTCGTCAAGCCGCAGTTCGAGGCTGGGCGTGCGCGCTTGGGCGGGGGCGGCGTCGTCCGCGATCGGGAGGTTCACAGTGCCGTGCTGCGCGAGGTTCGCGAGGCCGTTCGGGCAAGTGGGGTGCGTGTCATCGACGCGGTCGTGTCGCCGCTACGCGGGCCGGCGGGGAACGTCGAGTTCTTCTATCGGATCGCGCGCGGCAACGACGAGATCGGCGAGGACCGGCTCGAGGCGCTCGTCGCGCAGGTGCACGGATGAGAGCTGAACCGCGCAGCCGCGTCGGCGCGATCGCGCTCTATGTCAACCTCGAACGCTCGCATGCGGCCGAGACGGCGCGCAGGATCGCGGCGCTCGCCGAGGAGAGCGGCACCCGGGTCGGCCTGTGCGACAACAGCGCGAACGTCGGCTTCGCGCCCGGCTGCAATCTCGAGGACGCGCAGCTCATCATCAGTGTGGGCGGCGACGGGACGCTCTTACGGGCCGCGCAGCTCGCGCATCCGCGCGGCCTCCCGCTGCTCGGCGTGAATACGGGACGGCTCGGCTTCCTGACCGAGGTCGAGGCGGACGAGGCGGGCTTCGAGGCCTTGCGCGAGGTGCTGCAGGGACACTTCCGCATCGACGAACGGATCGCGCTGCACGCGCGTGT
>CAZABL010000055.1:0-10584 GCA_964483365.1 uncultured bacterium | reverse complement strand
CGCGATCGCGCGTTCTTTGCGCGGCTCGAAGAGAAGCTGCAATGGGGCGTCCCGATCAAATCCCGATGACCGGGACGCTGCTGCGGCTCTCGATCGAGAACGTCGGGCTGATCGCAGCCGCGGAAGTCGCATTCGGTGACGGGCTCACGGTTGTCACCGGTGAGACCGGCTCCGGCAAGACGATGCTGCTCAACGCGCTGGGGCTCGCCCTGGGCGACCGAGCGGAGAGCGAGATGGTGCGAAGCGGGTGCGAACGCGCGCGCGTGACGCTCGAGATCGCGCCCGACGCGGCGCTGCGTGCGAAACTCGCCGGCGCGGGCTTCGTGCTCGCCGAGGACGACGACGTCATCGTGCAGCGAGAGCTGTTGGCGTCCGGGCGCTCACAGGCGCGGATCAACGGAACGCCGGCGAGCGCGAGCCAAGTCCGCGAGCTGATCGGTCCGCTCGTGGACGTCGTCTCGCAGCACGAGGCGCAGCGGCTGCTCGCGCCGGCGTATGCGCTCGAGCTGCTCGATCGCTTCGGCGGGGTCGAGTCGCTTGCGCTGCGCGACCAGGTGCGGCGTCTGTACGATGATGTTGCCGACAAGCGTGCGCGGCTGGAGCAGCTTCGTGATGACGGCGGACGCGCGCTGGCGCGCGCGGAGTTCGCGCGCTTCGCGCTCGCGGAGATCGACGCGGCAGCGATCGAGGACGACGATGAAGACGAGCGTCTGCGCACGCGGCGCGACGTCCTTGCGAACGCGGAGCGGATCCTCGCCGGACTGACGATTGCGAGCGGCGCGCTTGAAGACGACGGCGGTGCGGTCGACGCTCTCGGTGCCGCTGAGACGGCGCTCGGCGGGCTCGCGCGTTATGGCGGCGCGTTCACCGTGCTTGCCGGCGCGGCAGCAGCGCTGCAGTCGGATGCCAACGAGCTGGCCGCACGGCTCGCACGCGAGCGCGATGCCGTCGAACTCGATCCCGCCGAGCTCGACGCCGTCGGTGCGCGGCTCGACGCGCTCGACGGACTGAAGAAGAAGTACGGCGGCTCGCTTGCAGCGGTGCGCGCGCAACGCACCGCGTTTGCCGGCGAGGTCGCTGACGTCGACGATCGTGACCAGCGGCTTACGGCTGCGCAGCGCGAGCTCGACGAGAGTGAGGCGGCGCTGCTGGCGTCCGCGGCGGCGCTCGGTACGCGCCGCCGTGAGGCAGCGGACGCGATCGGCGGCGCGGTTGCCTCCGAACTCGCCGCGCTCGCGATGCCGGCCGCGTGTTTGCGTATCGCGCTCGACGCGCTCGCGGTCCCCGGCCCCACCGGCGCCGAGCGCGCCGAGTTGCGCTTTGCGGCGAATCCGGGCGAGCCGGAGCGTGCGCTCGCGCGCGTCGCTTCAGGCGGCGAACTTTCACGTGTGCTGCTTGCGCTCGTCGTCGTTCTTGCTGACCGCCGCGAGCGGACGGCGCTCGTCTTCGACGAGATCGATGCCGGGATTGGGGGCGCGACGGCCAGCGCTGTTGGCGCGCGGCTTGCGCGTCTCGCAGGGAGCGGTCAGGTCGTCTGCGTCACGCATCTTGCGCAGATCGCTTCGTACGGCGATGCGCACGTTACGTTGCGCAAACGTGTTGTCGGCGCGTTGACGACGATCGAGGCGATCGCGCTCGACGACGACGCGCGTACCGGTGAGGTCGCGCGGATGCTGTCGGGTGACGAACAAGGCGTCGCGCTCGAGCACGCCGCGGAACTCCTCGCCCGCGAGCGTTAACGCTGCGTCACGACCGCTTCGACGGGCTCAGCGGAACGGGGCCCTTCGACAAGCTCAGGGGGACGGGGGTGATGGGGATCACGTGCGGTGTGCGCTGGATTGCAATCCGATGAGGAACGGGCTTGTCCTCTCGCTTGGGAAGCCGACTAGGGGTAGTATCGGCGCATGTGGAGAGTGCTCGTCGCCGCGCTCCTATGCGCGATGCCGTGTGCAGCCGGTGCGCAGACCGTCGCGTCGCCACCGCCCAGCTCGATTCCGGCGATCCTCGAGGCGCTCGCGACCTCGCCGGAACAGCCGGTCGCGTACCATGCGTCGGTCGCGCTCCACGTGCGGCTGCGCATCTTTCCGTTCATCCGCATGACGCTCCACGGCGAATCGACGTACAAGCGGCCCGGACTGTACCGCTTCATCTTTCACGGCGTGCCGGTGATTGCGAAGGCGTTCTCCGACATGAAGTACGACCTCGGCGATCCGGCACACTGGGCGGATCGTTACGACGTGAGCTTTGCGCCGGAGTCGAACGACGAACATCCCGTGCTGCGTCTCGTCCCCAAAACCGCGATGCTCGTCAAGACGCTCGACGTCGCGCTCGATCCGTCACATGGACGAATCTTGCGCGCGGTGTGGTCGCGCAACGACGGCGGCGTCATCACGCTGACGCAAGCATACGCACCTGGTCTCGCCGGACACGATGTCGTCGCCAAGCAAGACGCGACGATCGATCTGCCGCGCATGAAAGCGTCGCTCGAAGCGGAGTACGCCGATTTCGCGGTAATCGAGAATAACTGAGGACGGCTTCGCCGGGGCGGCGAAACGACGCCGCATGGACACGGTACGGCTCGGACGGACGGGCCTGAAGGTATCGCAGATCTGCCTTGGCACGATGACGTTCGGCCTGCAAACGCCGCGCGACGAAGCGTTTGCGATCATGGACGCGGCGCAAGAGCTCGGCATCGACTTCCTCGACGCCGCCGACGTCTATCCGGTCGGAGGAACGCTGGAGACGGTCGGCCGCACCGAGGAGATCGTCGGCGACTGGATGAGCGGCAAGCGTGACCGTTTCGTCGTTGCGACAAAAGTCCACATGCCGGTCGGGCCGGGTCCCAACGACCGCGGCAACTCGCGGCGGCACGTCATCGACGCGTGCGAACGCTCGCTGCGGCGACTGAAAACCGATTTCATCGATCTGTACTACATCCATCGCTGGGACACCGAGACGCCGATCGACGAGACGCTGAGCGCCTTCGACGATCTGCGGCGCGCCGGGAAGATCCGCTACGCGGCCGCGAGCAATCTGGCCGCTCGTCAGCTCGTGGAATCGCTGTGGAGCGCCGACCGGAACCGCACGATCCGTTTCGACGCCGTGCAGCCACGCTACAACATCCTGTATCGGGCGATCGAAGCCGAGCTGCTCCCGGCGGCGCAGGAGAACGGCGTCGGCGCCGTCGTCTACAATCCGCTCGCCGGTGGGATGCTGACCGGCAAGTATCGTCGCGGCGAGAAGCCGCGCGAAGGGACGCGCTTCACGCTCGGCAACGCCGCCAACCTCTACCAACAGCGGTACTGGCGTGACGCGGAGATGGACGTCGTCGAGCGGCTCGCTGCTGACGTCGCGTCGCGCGGAAAGTCGATCACCCACGTCGCGCTGCGCTGGGTCCTCGATCAGCCCGGCGTGACGTGCGCGATCGTCGGCGCGAGTCGCGCCGAGCAGCTGCGCGACAGCGTGGGCGGCATCGATATCGCGCTCGACGAGGCCGACCGGCGCGCGTGTGACGAGGCTTGGTACGCGCTGCCGCGGCGGCGCCCGGAGGAAGAACGGTGATTCACACGGACGTGCGCCGGCATTTCGCCAGCGACAACAACGCGGGGGTACACCCCGACGTCCTAGCTGCGCTCGCCGAAGCGAATCAGGGCCACGTCTCCGCCTACGGTGACGATCCGTATACGCAGCGTGCCGAGGCGATGTTCCGCACGCTGTTCGGTGAGGACGCGCGCGTCTTCTTCGCGTTCAACGGAACAGGTGCGAACGTCATCGCGCTCGCCGCCGCGCTGCGACCCTATCAGGCCGTGATCTGTCCTGCCGGCGCGCACCTGAACGTCGACGAGTGCGGCGCGTACGAGCGCTTCGCCGGCGGGAAGCTGATCGACGTCCCGGTCGAGAACGGAAAGCTGACGCCCGACGACGTGCGGCGCGCGATTCGCGGGGTCGGCGACCAGCACCACGTGCAGCCGGGGGCAATCTCAGTCTCGCAGACGACCGAGGTCGGCACGGTCTATACGATCGACGAGCTGCGCGCGCTCGGAAGCGTCGCGCGCGAGCACGGCCTGCTGTTCCACGTCGACGGCGCGCGCATCGCGAACGCCGTCGCCGCGCTGGACGTCGAGCCGCGCGCGATGCTCGTCGACACGGGCGTCGACGTTCTCACCTTCGGTGGAACGAAAAACGGCCTGCTGTTCGGCGAGGCGATCGTCTTCCCGCGTCCCCATCCCGCCGTCGACGCGTTCGCGTACACGCGCAAGCAAGGGATGCAGCTCGCCTCCAAGATGCGTTTCGTCGGCGCGCAGTACGAGGCGCTGCTGCGCGACGGGCTCTGGCTGCGCAATGCGGGGCACGCGAACGCAATGGCAAGGCTGTTGGCCGATCGCTTGCGCGACCTCGACGACGTCGTCCAGCTGGCATATCCTGTCGAGGCGAACGCCGTGTTTCCGATCCTCCCCGCGCCAGCGATCGAGCCGCTCGAGCGCGAGCGGCACTTCTACATGTGGGATCTGCAGCGTTCGGTCGCACGCTGGATGACAGCCTGGGACACCACCGCGCAAGACGTCCACGACTTCGCTGACGCCGTGTGGCGCATCGCGCCGCCGCCGAAACGGTGACCCCGCGCTTCGGCCCGCGTATACGACTCCCGCTGGCGCTCGCCGCGGTGCTGTTCATCGGCGCGCTCGTCGTCCTGGTGACAATGGCGCGCCAGCTCCACCGCTAAGGCTTGCAGGCCGCCTGACGTGAGCGGTTCGTCGCACTTTCTTCCAGGTGCTGTTTGAGCAGTTCCCAGGGATCGGTTCGGACACGGTCGATCGCGGCTTCGAGCGCGTTTCGCTGATCGAGCGCGCAGCTGCAGCGCGCGCGCTGCTCACCGTCGCATCCGCCGTCGCCGTGGCGGTCGAGCGAATGTCCACACGGACAGAACACGAGATACTTCATATGCCCCTCGTCGATGTGGGGGTCATCCTACGACGTGCCGCTGCACGCGTCGGTACACTACCGTACCATACTGGGGACTGACTGGGCTACGAAAGATCAATGGCTGGGCAGACGATGAACTTTGAGGACGTTGGTACCGCCGGCGCCGACCGGCATCCCGCTCGTGATCGCGACCGTCTCGCCGGGAGCTGCGTGGCCGTCGGCGACGACGCGCGCCTCCGCGATCTCGATCAGCGTCTCGAAGTAGCGGTACGTCTGGACGACGGCGGATTCAACGCCCCAGACGACCGCCATCCGGCGCGCGACCTCTTCGAGCGGCGTGAGCGCGATGATGCTCGCACGCGGGCGAAATGACGAGATGTGGCGCGCCGTGTTGCCGGTCGTCGTGCCGGTGACGATCAGCCGAAGTCCGAGCGCGTTCGACGAGCCGACCGCCGCCTCGGCGATCGCGGTTCCGATATCTTCGTCCGACTCGATTTGCCCGACATCGGTCGAGCGCCGGCGGCGTACCTCACGCGACGGATAGTGCGACTCGACCTGGAGCGCGATCGTCGCCATCATGCGCACCGCTTCCAGCGGATACAGTCCGCGCGCGGTCTCGCCCGAGAGCATGACCGCGTCGGTTCCGTCGAGGATTGCGTTCGCGACGTCGGTCGCCTCCGCGCGCGTCGGGCGCGGAGAGGAGATCATCGACTCGAGCATCTGCGTCGCGGTGACGACCGGCTTCGCAGCGTGATTGGCGCGCGAGATCATGTCCTTCTGGACCATCGGGACCTCTTCGAGCGGGATCTCGATCCCCAGGTCCCCGCGCGCGACCATGAGGCCGTCGGAGATCGCGATGATCTCGTCGAGGTGCTCGAGCGCTTCGTGCTTCTCGATCTTCGCCATCACCGGCGTCGAGAAGCCCGCCTGCGCGATGAAGTCCTTGACGTACCGTACGTCCTGCGCGCTGCGGACAAAGGAGACCGCGACCCAATCGACGCCTTGCTTCAGCCCGAACTCGAGATGCTCGAGGTCGCGATCGGTGACCGCGGCGATGTCGAGCGTGCCGTCGGGATAGTTGATCCCTTGGCGCTCGCGCAGATCGCCGGGCACCTCGACGAGGGTGCGCACCTCCGGTCCCGCGATCTCCTGCACGCGTAACGCGATCGAGCCGTCAGCGAGATAGATGCGCTTGCCGACTTCGACGTCGTGCGCGAGTCCCGCGTAGGAGACGCTGACGCGCTCGCCGTCTCCGGGGACCTGCTCGGTCGTCAGCGTGAAGTGCGCACCGCGTTCCAGATGGATACTCGACAGGCCGTCACCGAACGTGCCGGTGCGCACCTTGGGGCCGGGGAGATCTTGCAGGATCGCGACGTGCAGATCGAGCTCGCGCGCGATACGACGCACGTCGGCAATGACCGCCGCGTGCTCGTCATACGTGCCGTGCGAGAAGTTGAGTCGCACGACATTCAAACCGGCGAGAAACAACGCGCGCAACGTCTCGGGATCACGCGACGCCGGGCCGACAGTCGCGACGATCTTGGTGCGTTTGCGAGGCGGTTGCATCGCTGCGCGAGGTTCTGATGCGAGATTCGTACGGTCCTGCGGCTTGAACGAAAGCACCATCTCGTCGCTTCCCTGGTGAAAGTGTGTTGCAAAAGGAGCGCTCGCGCGGCGACGAGCAACAGACGGACTAGTGCCGTCTCGATCGTCGCGACGCCGCGATGCCATCGCGCTCGGAGTCTCGCTCTTCCTGCACGCGGCGGTTCTCTTCGTGCTGATGTTTCGCGGGACGAGCGTCGGCGGCTCGACAGCAGAAAGCGAAACCACTGCTGAGGTAATCGTCGAGCAAGCGGCGCCGCGCGCCGCGAGCCCCGCGCCGGTCGCAACGCCGATCCCGGTTCCACCCCGTCCGATCGTCGCACGTCCGGTCCCGGTTCAGGCACGACCCGCGACGCCGCCACCGCCACGCCACGAACTCGCGCGCGTCCGCCCCTCGGCGCCTCCGCAGCCCACCGCGGCGCCGACGATGCGGCCGACGGTGATTCCAACCGTCGTCCCAACCCAGGCGCCCACCGCGGCACCGACCGCCGCGGCGCTCGCGATCGCCACCGTCGCCCCGACCGCTCCACCGACGGCTCCTCCGCCCACGGCGGCCCCGACGAGTCCCCCAACCGCCCCGCCGACCGTGCCGCCCACGGTGCCCCCGACCATGCCGCCGGCCACGGTCGCACCAACCGTCCCGCCGACCGCGATCCCAACCGTCGCGCCAACCGCGATTCCGACCGTCGCGCCGCCGACCGCAGCCCCGACGGCACGTCCGACCGTTGCACCACCAACAGCAGCTCCCACGGCGCGACCGACCGCGGCACCGCCGACCGCCGCGCCGACCGCACTTCCGACGACACAGCCGACGCGCGCGGCCGTCGTTCCCGCCGCGCCTGCACCGACCAACGCTGCCGGGACGCCGCGTCCGGTCGCCGCGGCGCCGGCGCCGCAAAGCACCGGCGCAGGAGCGGCAGCCTCGCCGGCGGCGCATCCGCGTCCCGCCCTCGCGCCGCCGACGCTTGCGCCGGCGCCGGCCGTCACCGAGCGCGCCTCACCCGCTCCCGTCGCCGCGGCGCCGTCGGCGCGTCCGTCGCCGAGCGGGACGCCGAACGCGGCTGACCTGCTCAACCAAAAGCTGCATTCGCTCACCCTCGGCGGGAGCACGATGAAGCACTACACCCCGGGCGCGACCGACGTCGTGCAGCGAGCGATGGACGCCGCGGAAGCGGCGCTCGCGCCGCCCGCGGAGATCCTCGCGCAGACCTTCGGTTTGATTCGCATCGAGCGTACGGTCGTCGTCGCCGACTCGATCGCCTACGTCTACAAGCGGATCAAGACGCCCTTCGGCGAGCGTTGCCTTGCTTGGCGCATCACCGACCACCCCAAGCCGGCCGGACCGGAGCGGTATGACCCGAACCGTCCCTACTTCCCCGAGGGTAGCCCCAACCTCAAGCCCCTCGTCGAGAAGGATGCAGAGGTATCGTGCAACGACCACCGCATGCAAGCGGTGACTCCGGGTACGATCACCACGCCGGTCCCTCGCCACCCCTAATTAACGGGGCGAACCGGTTGCGAACGGCCGACATCCGTCGTATACTGAACGACGGAATTACGCTGGAAGCGTGGGCAGTGCCCGCGCTTCGTTGTTGTAAGGTGTAAGAACGGAACGGTGATGGTGATGGACCGAGCGCAGCAGCATCGCGCCTCACCTCCCCAGTTGTTGCGAGGTCGGACCGGGGGCCCCGCGCAGAGCGCGGGGGGTGCGGAGCCTGGGGCGGAGCACCTTTTTACGGAGGCTTTTGAACGGGTCGTGCACGCTCTGCCGCATCAGCCCGAGTTTCGCGGCGTCGAAGTCGTTAGCGCGCACGTGCGTCGCCATCACCGCGATAGTTCATTGCACGTGACCGTCGACAAAGAAGGCGGCGTCGACGTGGGGACGTGCGAGCGCATTGCTGCACGCATCAACGCCGCGCTCGACGCATTCCCCGATCCGTATACGCTCGAGGTGGAGTCGGCCGGACTGAATCGTCCGCTCGTCAAGCCGTCGGACTACGACCGCTTCACCGGCCGCGACGTGAAGATCGTCACGACGCTCGTGATCGAGGGTGCGAAGACGCATCGCGGGCGGCTCGAGGGCGTGCGCGGGACGAACGTCATCCTCGCGCGCGGTACGAGCGAGTTGCCGATCCCGCTGGCCGTTATCAAATCGGCGAACCTGGAATACGACGTGCGCGCGGATCTGCAGCGCGCCAAACGAGAGAAGAACGACAACCGATGAACGCTGAGATGATCGCGGCGCTCCGCGAGATCGAGAACGAACGCAACATCAGCTTCGAGTCGCTGCTCGAAGCGCTTGAAGCCGCGCTGATCTCCGCGTACAAGCGCAACTTCGGCGGGGAGGCGAACGCGATCGTGACGATCGATCGTCAGACCGGTGACTACCAAGTCTATCACCGTCGCACCGTCGTCAACGACGGCGAGGTCGCGGATCCCAAGCTGGAGATTGCCAAGAGCGAAGCCGGTTCGCGCTACGAACCCGGCGACTTCTACGACGAGGTCGTGACGCCGCGCGACTTCGGCCGCATCGCTGCGCAGACCGCCAAACAGGTCATCGTGCAGCGCATCCGTGAGGCCGAGCGCGACACCGTGTACAACACGTACTCGGCGAAGCTCCACGACGTTGTACTGGGCACGGTGCAGCGTTACGAGCAGCGTAACATGTACGTGCTGCTCGACGATCGCAAGACCGAAGCGCTGCTCCCGTTCTCCGAGCAAGTCCCGCGCGAGAACTACCGCATCAACGACCGCATCCGTGCGTACGTCCTCGACGTGCGCAAGACCAACAAGGGTCCCCTCGTCGTGCTCTCGCGCGCGGCTGAGGGTTTGGTGCAACGGCTCATCGAGTTCCAGGTCCCCGAGATCCAGGACGACATCGTCGAGATCATGGCCATCGCGCGCGAGCCCGGTGCGCGTACGAAGGTCGCCGTGACGTCGAAGCGTCCGGAGATCGACGCGGTCGGCGCGTGCCTGGGGCCGAAGTCGTCGCGCGTCGCGAACGTGTCCGATGAGCTGCGCGGCGAGAAGATCGACGTCATCCGCTGGGCGCCTGACCTGCAGACGTTCGTCGCCAACGCGCTCGCGCCGGCGAAGGTCCTGGGGGTCGAGCTCTACGACGACGAGGGGATCGCGCTGGTCATCGTCCCGGATCACCAGCTGTCGCTCGCGATCGGCCGCGAAGGGCAGAACGTGCGGCTCGCCGCGCGCCTGACCGGCTGGCGTCTGGACATCACCAGTGACTCGGAAGCTGAGGAAGCGCGGGCGCGCTATGCCGCGGAGCGCGAAGCGCGCGCAACCGAGGTTGCCACGGAGCAGGTTGCAGAGGAGCAGGTCCTGGCCGAGGGCGAGGAGCCGGAAGAAGCGGCGATCGATCAGGACGAGCTGCTGCGCCGGCTCGAGGAGTTCAAGCGGGAGATGTTCACCACCGAATGATCCCGCAACGGACTTGCGTGGGCTGCCGGACGACGTTCCCGCAGCCCGCGCTCCGGCGGTTCACGCGGTCGGCAGACCGCTGGGTCGCGGACACCGGGAAGCGACGGGAGGGGCGCGGGGCGTACCTCTGTTCTCGCGCCTGCGCGGAACGCGTCGTGAAGAACAAACGTTATCCAGGGCTGCATGTCGAAGCTCTGCTACAATGGTGAGCGGAGCGCAAACCACCACCGTCTCGCGGAGACCGCGGATGTAGGACTACTAGAAGGATTGCATGGCAACCGGTAAACCCAGAGTTTTCGAGCTCGCTAAAGAGCTCGGCATGTCTTCGAAGGACCTGATCGGCCTGCTCGGGCGGCTCGGTCTAGAAGCGAAAAATCAGCTTAGCGTCGTCGAGCCAAAGGTCGCTGAGCTTCTTCGCGCACAGCTCAAAGGCGCCAAAGTCGCCGCTCCGAAGCCTGCCGCGCCGGCTGCCGCTCCCTCTAGCCCCGCGCCGGCCCCCGCCGGCGCGGCGTCCGCTCCGCCCCCGCCGGCGCCCAGCGCACCAGTCGCCGCCGCCGCGCCGGCGCCGGAGCCGCCGGCGCCGGCGCCGGTCGCGGCCGCTCCTGAGGTCGAAGCGCCGCGTCC
>CAZABL010000054.1:12841-27328 GCA_964483365.1 uncultured bacterium | reverse complement strand
TCGACCTGGCGATCGGGACCTCCGGAACGATCATGGGCCTCGCCGCGCTCGACGCTGCGGCACGCGGACTCGCCGTCAAAAGCGTCCACGGCTACGTCCTGCGCCGCGAACGGCTCGAAGGACTGCAGCGGACGATGCTGCGGATGACGGAGGCCGAGCGGCGCCGCATGCCGGGGATGAATCCGCGCCGCGCCGACATCTTGCCGGCCGGAAACGCGGTCCTCATCAACGCGCTCACGCAGCTCGACCGCTCGGAAATCGTCGTGTGCGAGCGCGCGTTGCGCGATGGCGTCGTCGTCGATCTCGCGCATCGCGACCGCCAACTCGCGCAGCGGCTCGGCGACGAGCGCGCGCAGCGGTTGGGCGCGATCGAACGGCTGGCGCAGCGCTACGAGCAGCTCGGGGGACATCAGCGCGAGGTCGCACGCCTTGCGCTCGCACTCTTCGAGCGGCTTAGCCCGCTTCACGGCCTCGCCCCCGCCGATCGCGACATTCTGTGGGCAGCGGCGATCCTCCATAGTATCGGACGGTTCGTCGCCAAGAGCAGCCGGCATAAGCACGCGGCCTACCTAATTCGCAACTCCGTGATCCCCGGCTGGCGGAACGACGAGCGCGAGCTCATCGCCCAGGTGGCGCGCTATTACCGGCGCGCGATCCCCAAGCTGTCCCACCCCGAATACGCGGCGCTCTCCCTGGCCGATCGGCGGCGGGTCGACGCGCTGGCCGCGATCCTGCGGCTCGCCGACGGGCTGGACTCCCGCCATCTGGGTGATGTGACGGAGGTCGCCGCCCGCGCCGAGGACGGCAAGATGGTGATCGTCGCGCAGGCCGACGGCGATGTCTCGGGCGAACTTGCGGCGGCGACGGAGAAAGGCGACCTCTTCGAGCGTGCCTTCGGCATGCCGGTCGCTTTCGAGTCCGTCGACGGAGTTAGAGCGTGAACGGAACGACCGCGAAGAAGAAGATCCTGCTCGTCGACGACGAGGCGGCGATCGTCCATTCGCTGCGCTACAACTTGGAGAAGAACGGTTATGCCGTCGCCACGGCGGGCGACGGTCGCACCGCGGTGACGCTCGCGCAGAGCGAGCACCCCGACCTGGTCGTGCTCGACATCATGCTGCCGCTCCTCGACGGGATCGAGGCGTGCAAAGAGATCCGCAAGAGCTCGAGCGTCCCGATCATCATGCTGACCGCGAAGGACCAGGAGTTCGACAAGGTCCTCGCGCTCGAGCTCGGCGCCGACGACTACGTTACCAAACCGTTCTCGCTCGGTGAGATCATGGCGCGCATCAAGGCGCGCCTGCGGCGCGTCGAGGTCGACGCCGAAGAGCGCGACGAGTCGATCACCGCGGCTGACATCACGATCGATCCACCGCGCAATCGCTTGGTCGTGCGCGGCCGCGAAGTTCAGCTCGCGCCCAAAGAGTTCCGGTTGCTGCACGTGCTCATGGAAAACCGTGGCCGCATCGTGACGCGCCAGATGCTGCTCGAGAAGGTCTGGGGCTACGACTTCGAGGGCGAGCACCAAACGATCAGCGTGCACATTCGCTGGCTGCGCGAGAAGATCGAGGTCGATCCGAACAACCCGCGGCACATCATCACCGTGCGCAGCCGCGGCTACATGTTCAAGGAGTGACACCCTCCGACGTCGTTGCGGGCGCGCTCGGCGCCCTCGTCGGCGTCGCGGCGACGTGCGCGGCGCTGTGGCGACGCGGCTTCGCGAAGAACGGCGCGCCCGTACCCCAGCCCGTCGACGGACACGAAGCCGAGGAGCACGCAGAACGACTCGTCGGCGCGCTGCCGTTCGCCGCGTTTACGGTGGATGGGCGCGGGCGCGTCCACCTCTTCAACGCCGCCGCCGAGCAATTGTTCGATGTCGCTCCGGGCCGCGCCGTCGGGCGTGCGCTGATCGAGGTGATCCCGTCGGTCGAGCTCGAGCGGATGGTCGAGGCGTCGGTGCGCGGCGAGTTCCGCACCCAGGACGTCTCGTTCGGCGTCGGGCGCCGTGAGCGAACCTTCGGTATCGCGGTGCAGCCGTACGATGACGGTGCGATCGCGATCGCTGCCGATCGCACCGAATACGTGCAAAGCGAACGCGCGCGACGCGAGTTCACCGGGAACGTCTCGCACGAGCTGCGCACACCGCTTTCGGCGATGAAGCTGATGCTCGAAACGGTGATGATCGCCGACGACGATGCCGAGGCGCGCGCGCTGTTCTTGCCGCAGATCGCGCAGGAGGTCGAGCGGATGATTCGCATCGTCCAGGATCTCCTCGAGCTCGCGCGTTCCGAGAACGGTACGGTGACGCTGCACCGCGAGCTCTTCGATCTGGGCGATCTCGCGGCGTCGACGGTGAACACGTTCGCGCAGCGCGCCGACGCTGAGAACGTCGATCTCGTGCTCGACGCCCCCGGTGCGGTCGACGTCAACGCCGATCGCGGACGGCTCACGCAAGTTCTCGTGAACCTGCTCGACAACGCGCTGCGCCATACGCCGGCTGGCGGGACCGTTACCGTCACCGTGACACGCGAGAACGATGAGGCGGTCTTACGCGTGCACGACACGGGCACCGGCATCCCGTTCGCCGATCTCCCGCGCGTCTTCGAGCGCTTCTACGTCGTCGATCGCTCCCGCTCGCGCGAGCACCAAGGCACCGGCCTTGGTCTGTCGATTGCCAAGCATCTGGTGGAGTCGCACGGTGGCCGCCTGACGGCTGACTCCGTCTACGGTCATGGCGCAACGTTTACGATGCGCCTCCCACCAAGTCAACCTTAAGTTTCCTTAAGATTTATTTAAGGCTCACTTACGTTTCGCTTGCGACGATGCGTCCGGGTGGGCCGTTATTCTTGCGGCAACCTCAGTCTGTGCTTTTATTTGGAGGACATCTTAACGTGAAGAGGATCGCTGCTCTCGCAGCACTACTCCTCGGCTTCTCGGTCGCTGCGTCGACCGCGCCGGCCTTGGCCGATACGACCATCACCGCCGCTGGCTCGACCGCGCTGCTGCCGCTGGTCAAGGACGCAGCTGCGCAGTACCAGCAAGCGCATCCCGACGTGAAGATCAGCGTCTCGGGCGGCGGTTCAGGGACCGGGATCAATCAGGTCGCGGCCAAGGCCGTCGATATCGGTGACTCCGACATCCTCGCCCCGAGCCATCCGGAGCTGCACGACAACCGCGTCGCGGTCATCGGCTTCGCGGTCGTGACCAACCCCGGTGTCACGGTGAAGAACCTCACGAAGAAGCAGATCCAGGACATCTTCACTGGTAAGACGACCAACTGGAGCCAGGTCGGTGGCCCGAATCAGAAGATCGTCGTGATCAACCGTCCGCGCAGCTCCGGCACGCGTGCCGTCTTCCTGAAGACCGTCATGAACGACGTCCCGGTCAACGAGTCGGGCCTCACCGAGGACGCGACGGGTACGGTCGTCAGCGTGGTCAAGCAGACCCCGGGCGCGATCTCGTACGCCGCGTTCTCCGGCACGCGTAATCAGGGACTCAACGAGCTCGCGGTCGACGGCACCCCGGCGACCGACGACAACGTGATCACCGGCAAGTACCCGTTCTGGTCGTACGAGCACATGTTCACGCAGGGTCCACCGACCGGCGAGATCTCGCGCTTCATCGCCTTCGTGCAGACGCGCACCGACCTGCTCACCAAGAACGGCTATATCAAGATCACCGACATGAAGGTCAAGGAGTCGGACCGCTAGATTCAGCGGAATCCGCGATTAACGACGTCTTAAGCCTAGCTTAAGACTGCCTTACGCTTCGGTAGCGACCATGAGGCACGGTGGCCTGCTATGATGGCCTCCGTGCCTCAGTGTTTCCGGCGCGCGCCGGCGTTGATTCCCAGGTTGGAGAGAACAGCTCAATGATCGCGGTGGAAGCCCGACGTGCCCATCGAGTCGAGCAAATCGCGAGCATCGTATTGCGAGTCGCCGCGGCCTTCGTCATCGTCGCGATGGCGGCGCTGCTGGGGTACCTCGCCTACGAAGGGACCAAGACGTTCACGGCTGACCGCGTGAACCCGTTGACGTTCCTGTTGAGCCCGAACTTCTCACCGGACACGAAGCAGCCGGGGTCCGCGGTCTTCATCGCCGGTTCACTCGCTGTCACCCTGTTCGCGGTCGTCGTCGGCGGCCCGTTCGGGATTGCGGTCGGCGTGTTTCTCGCCGAGATTGCGCCTCTGCGCATGACGCAAATCCTCAAGCCGGCGATCGAGCTGTTGGTCGGTATCCCGTCCGTCGTCTACGGTTGGCTCGGACTAACGCTGCTCGTTCCGTTGATTCGAACGCACACCAGCTCGCCGAGCGGTTTTGGTTTGGCCGCAGCGGGGATCGTTCTCTCGATCATGATCTTGCCGACGGTCATCACGCTCAGTGAAGATGCGTTTCGCTCTCTTCCGGTCGCTCTGAAGGAAGGGTCGACGGCGCTGGGTGCGACGCGGTTCCAAACGATCATGCGCGTGTTGTTGCCGAGCGCGATGAGCGGGCTCTCCGTCGCCGTCATCCTCGGGATGGCCCGTGCGATCGGCGAGACGCTCGCGATTCAGATGGTGATCGGAAACGCGACGCAGTTCCCGCAGGGCATCTTCAATCCGACCGCCGCATTGACGACCGAGATCGTCACCGACATGCCCGGCGCAACGCAGGGCTCTCCGCTCGAGCACGCCTTGTTCTCGATGGCCTTGCTGCTGCTCCTCATCGCGATGGCGTTGATCGTGTTCATTCGCCTCGCATTGCGGAAACGCGCGTGATGGCCGACGTCGCCGCCGGTTTACGCGCGAGCCGCCTCGCCGGCTCGGGTGGCGTCCGCACGAGAAGGGCCGCCGACCGCGTGGCAACTGCGGTGTTGTGGCTGTTGGCTTCGAGCATCATCGTCATGCTCGCGGCGTTCATCCTCTACATGATCTATCTCGGATGGGACGCGCTTACGCCGTCGTTCATCTTCGGGCAGCCGAAGGAGACGACCGCCGGCGGCGGGATCGGTCCGGAGATCTTCAACTCGTTCTACATCCTTATCCTGACGCTGATCTTCACGATTCCGATCGCCATCGCGGCGGGGATCCACCTTCAGGAATACGCGAAACCCGGGACGTTTCGCACGATCGTCCAGTTCTGTGCGGAAGCGCTCGCAACCGTACCGTCGATCGTGATGGGCCTTTTCGGTCTGTTGCTCTTCGTATACACCTTGCATTGGGGGTTCAGCGCGATCGGTGGCGCGCTCACCCTCACGATCCTCAATCTTCCCGCGCTCCTTCGCGTGACGCAGGAGGCGCTGTCGAGCGTCCCCGATACGTTGCGCGAAGCGTCGATGGGCCTGGGCGCAACGAAGTGGCAGACGATCACGCGCGTCGTGCTGCCGAGTGCGATCGGTCGTTTGACGACCGGTGTCGTGCTGATTGCCGGCCGTATCTTCGGCGAGACCGCGGCCTTGATCTTCACTGCTGGTCTGAGCGTCTCGGTAAACAGCCCCTACGATCTCAACCCGTTCCACACGGCCGAAACGCTCGCCGTGCATCTTTGGTACACGCATTCCGAGTCGATCGTTCCCGACGTCAATCGCATCGGGAACGGTTCAGCACTCGTCCTGCTCATCATGGTCCTCATCTTCAACATCAGTGCGCGCATCGCCGGACGCGTCCTGACCAAGCACTTCACCGGGAGAACGTCGTGATCGAGATGGAAGCACCGGCGCAGGCGCAAGTTACGGACAAGCTCGTCGCACAGGACGTCGACGTCTACTACGGGACGTTCCTGGCGATCAAAAAGGCGTCATTGGTCGTCCCCGGCCAACACGTGACCGCGCTGATCGGTCCGTCGGGGTGCGGCAAGTCGACGTTCCTGCGCGCGCTCGACCGCATGCACGATCTCAATCCGCTGGCGCGCGTCGAGGGGAGAATTCTGCTCGACGGTGACGACATCTACGCCGACGACGTCGATCCGGTCGTGATCCGCCAGCGCATCGGGATGGTCTTCCAGCGCCCCAACCCGTTTCCGAAGACGATCTACGAGAACGTGGTGTACGGGCCGCGGATCCACGGAACGCGCGGCAAGGCGCTGCTCGACGAGATCGCAGAGCGCGCGCTGCGCAGCGCCGCGCTCTGGGAAGAGGTGAAGGACCGGCTCCACCAGTCGGCACTCGGGTTGTCCGGTGGTCAGCAGCAGCGTCTGTGCATCGCGCGCGCGATCGCGCTCAACCCCGAGGTCATCCTGATGGACGAGCCGGCCTCGGCGCTCGACCCGATCGCGACGTCGAAGATCGAAGACCTGATCGGTCAGCTGACCGAGCAGTTCACCGTCGTGATCGTCACGCACTCGATGCAGCAAGCGGCACGAATCTCGGACTTCACCGCCTTCTTCCATCTCGGCGAGATCATCGAGACCGGACCGACCGATCAGATCTTCACGCACCCCAAGGAAAAGCGCACCGAGGACTACATCACGGGCCGCTTCGGCTAGCGCGCTCTGTCACGCTTCGACAGGCTCAGCGTGACGGGAGGTCAGGGACACGCGGCGGCGCTCGCGAAGCGGGCGGGGTGACGATCACCGCCCCTGCGCGCCCTGCGAGCGTGCCGACGATCCCCGAAACGATGCGCGCGCTGCGCAAATCGCGTTCCGCGCCCGGCTTCACGCTCGAGCAGGTTCCGGTCCCCGCGATCGGGCCCAACGACGTCTTGATCCGTGTCGGCACCGTCGGACTGTGCGGAACCGATCTTCACATCTACGATTGGGACCATTGGGCACAGCGGCGCGTGAAGCCGCCGACGACGATCGGGCACGAGTTCATGGGAACGGTCGCGCAGATCGGCACCGCGGTCCGCTCCGTCGCCGTCGGGGATCGCGTCTCCGCCGAGGGACACATCGCGTGCGGGATGTGCTCGCTCTGCCGTACCGGTCAGGCGCACATCTGCGAGCACGTCGAGATCATCGGGGTCGATCGCGACGGTGCGTTCGCGGACTACATCCGTATGCCCGAAGGCAACGTGTGGAAGCTCGACCCCTCGATCGCCGACAGTTGGGCGGCGGTCTTCGATCCGCTCGGCAACGCGGTGCACACGGTGATGTCGGCCGACGTCTCGGTGAAGTCCGTCCTCATCACCGGCGTGGGATCGATTGGATTGATGGCGATCCCGGTCGCGCGCGCAGCCGGCGCGGCGAAGGTCTTCGCCGTCGACATCAACGCGCAAAAGCTCGCGCTCGCCAAACGCGTCGGTGCCGACGAGACGTTCTCGGCGAACGATCCTGATCTGATCGACGAGATCATCTCGCGCACCGGCGGCGACGGCGTCGACGTCCTGCTCGAGATGTCGGGTTCGGGATCGGCGATCGACAGCGGGTTGGCAACGGTGCGCAACGGCGGCGTCGCGGCGCTGCTGGGGATCCCGTCCGACGAGGTCGAGATCAACCTCGCCGAGCGGATCATCTTCAAGGGCCTTACCGTGCTCGGGATCAACGGCCGCAAGATGTTCGAGACGTGGTTTCAGACCCAGGCGCTCGTCACGAGCGGACGGATCGATCTCACGCCGATCATCACGCACGAGTTGCCGTTCGAGCGGTACGACGAAGCGTTCGGCCTGATGAAGAGCGGCGAGGCCGCGAAGATCGTCCTGACGTTGTAGCGCGGCTCGGCGCGTTAGAGCTGGATCAACCTCAAGTCGACGCGCACGAGCGATCGCACATTGGCGATCGGAACGTGCTCGAGTGCGAGAGTCCGCTCACCGGCCCGCGCGATGAGGTCGTACATCCCGGGGCGTACGCCGTTGAGGATGAACGCGCCACCCTTGTCGGTGCGCGTCGTGTACGCGGTGGTCCCGTTATCCTGGGTCACGTGGATCGCGACGTTCGCTACGGCCAGGCCGACCCGGTCTTTGACGTAGCCGGCGATCGCGGTCGCCGGCTCGCCCTCGAGCGACTGTCCCTCGCCGGGGACGAGCCCCCGCATGACGTTCTGTTCGTGGCCGGCCAGTATCCCGATCCCGCGCACGGTGAGGGAGAGATACCCGCGGGCCGAGATGACCAGATCGTAGACACCCTCGGCGAGCTGGGCGGAGAACAAGCCCTGCGCGTCGGCCTTGAAGGCATACGCGCGGCCGTCCCGGCCGATGCACATCACCCGCGCCCCCTGGAGCGCGGCACTCGAACGCCGGTCCAGGAGCGTGCACCGCAGCGTTCCGAAGGACGCGTCCATAGTTTCATACATCGGCACGCTTGTGCTGAGAGTTGACCGACCGAGGACCTGATGAACGCCAGTTTCGATGCCCGCCTGCGCCAGGAGCTCGACGCGCTGCAAGCGGCGGGCACCTACAAGCACCTGCGCCACCTGACCTCGCCGATGGCGGCCGAGGTCCACATGGAAGAGGCGGGCGACGTCATCGTCCTCTCGTCGAACAACTACCTGGGATTGGCCGACGATCCGGAGGTCGTCGAAGCGGGGATCGACGGGCTTCGTCGCTATGGCGCAGGGACGGCGTCCGTGCGCTTCATCTGCGGAACGTTCGACATCCATCGCACGCTCGAAGAGAAGATCGCGTCGTTCTTGGGCTTCGAGGCGTCGCTCTCGTACGTCTCGTGCTGGACCGCGAACGAAGGCTTGATCCCGACGATCGCGACTGCCGGCAACACGATCATCTCCGACGAGCTCAACCATGCGTCGATCATCGACGGGTGTCGTTTGGCCGGTGCGAAGCGCACGCGCTACAAGCACGGCGACATGGCCGATCTCGAAGCGCGGTTGCGTGAAGCCGAGGGGACGGCGTTCATCATCACCGACGGCGTCTTTTCGATGGAGGGTTCGATCGCGAAGCTGCCCGAGATCGTCGCGCTCGCCGAGCGCTATGGTGCGGTGACGATCGTCGACGACTCGCACGGCACCGGCGTCATGGGCAAGACCGGCCGCGGCACGGTCGAGCATTTCGGCCTCGAAGGCAAGGTCGACATCGTCACGGGGACGCTCGGAAAAGCACTCGGCGGCGCCGCGGGCGGATTCGTGGCGGGTTCGAAGGCGTTGATCGAGATGCTCGTGCAGCGTTCGCGCACGCAATTGTTTTCCAACGCGCTGCCGGCGACGGTCGCATCGAGCGCGCTCAAAGCGATCGAGAAACTCGATGCGCACCCGGAACTCGTCGAGCGACAACGCGCGAACACGCGCGCATTTCGCGAGGGTCTCATCAAGCTCGGCTTCACGCCGCTCGAAGGACCGAGCGCGATCGTTCCGATCATCGTCGGCGACACCGCGTTCGCGATCGCGATGAGCGATCGGCTCTTGCAGGAAGGCGTCTTCGTCACCGGCTTCGGCTACCCGGTCGTGCCCGAGGGGACGGCGCGCGTGCGCGTGCAGATGTCGAGCGCACTCACGAGCGAAGAACTCGATCGCGCGTTGGCGGCCTTCGAGAAGGTCGGCAGAGAGCTCGGTGTGATCGGAAAGCAGGTGCCCGTCTAGGGCTCGACAGCTGGCGAAACAGAGGAGCTTTCCATTCGCCGTTCGGGGCGTGTGTAGGATGGCCAGAATGCGGTATGGTCCATTCCACTATGCCTTCCGCACCGCTTCGCGCGGCGACGGCGCTTCTGGCGTTCGCCGCGGTCCTGCCCCTCGCGGCCGTCGCCGCACCCAAACCGTTCACGGGGCCCCCGTCCGGCTGGGACCATGCCGTGGTGGCAACCCCAACGCCGCAGACGCCCCGCTCTCAGGAGACCTGGAAGAAGAGCGACGGCGAATCGCTCACCCTCCTTGCCGACGATGGTCTCGCCTATCCCGACGTCGTCGGCATGGTCAAGAAGAACATCTCCGACAACGGGCTCAAACCGGCCGTCGATCGCGACCGCAGTTGCTCCGGCCACCAGGCGCACGAGCTCGAGATGACGTTCGGGAGCACGATCGTGCACCAGCTGATCGTCGACGACGCGCCCGGCGTCATGAAACTCACCTACACCCGCCCGCAAGGCACGCCGATGGCGGCGGACGTCACGACCGCGTTCACGAGCTACTGCGGCGGACCGTAGAAAAGGGTAGTCCTCGCGAAACAGGCCCAGAAAGCGTGCGCTTTCTGGGCCTGTGACATGGTTGCGGGGGCGAGATTTGAACTCGCGACCTTCGGGTTATGAGCCCGACGAGCTACCGGACTGCTCCACCCCGCGACAGCGACGGTTAGTATACGTCGGTGTCGAATCCTTGTCAAACGATGTCCGCGCTCGATCTTTCTCGCCTCACGAAAGTCCAGTTGCACTGCCACCTCGAGGGAACGGTGCGCGAAGCGACGTACCGCGACTTCGCCGCTCGATCGGACGTCGCGCCCCGGACGTACGCGTTTGCGACGTTTCTCGAGTTCCTGCACCTCTTTCGTCATGTGCTCACGCTGCTGCGCGAGCCGGCTGACTACGAGCGCATCGCGCGCGAATACGTCGAGGACGCAGCGCACCAAGGCGTCGCGTACGCGGAACTGCATATCTCGCCGTCGGCTTGGCGGCGTCTGCACCCGGATATCGATGTCTATGCGACGGTCGAAGCGATCCGCAACGGTCTGGACGCGGCCGGCATGGAGGTCGACGTCGAGACCGCGCTGATCGTCGATCTGACGCGCAACTTCGGACCCGAATCGGCGGAAGCGTCAGCGCGCGAGGCGGTTGCGTTGCGCGACCTGGGCGTCGTTGCGGTTGGACTGGGCGGCGACGAGCGCGAGTGGCCGCCGCACTTGTTCGCCGATGCGTATGCGATCGCGCGCGCCGGCGGGTTGCGCGGCGTCGTCCATGCGGGCGAGGCGGCCGGTGCCGCGAGCGTTCGCGGCGCGATCGAGGAGCTCGACGCCGACCGGATCGGTCACGGCGTGCGCGCGGTCGAAGACCCCGCAGTCGTCGCCTTGCTGGCCGAGCGTCAGATCCCCATCGAGGTCTGCCCGACCTCGAACCGCCTCACCGGTGCGGTCCTCGCTGAAGAGATTCACCCGCTCGGCGTGCTCGATGCGGCGGGCTGCATCGTGACGGTCGACGCGGACGATCCGGCGCTGTTCGGCACGACGTTGCTCGACGAGTACCGTTTGGTCGCCGAGGCGTTCGGCGAGGACGCGGTCGTGCGCTTCGCGGCAAATGCGATCGAAGCGTCGTTCGCGCCGGAGACGACGAAGGCGCGACTGCGCGCGCGTTTCGCCGCGTCCCGGAACTCCGTGGTCGCGGCGCGAAGTCGGTAACCACGATGGCCGGGCACACGCACTTCGACGAGTCGACGGAGGAGTATCTCGAGGCCGTCTATCGCCTCGAGCGTGAAGGGCCCGGGGTGACGACCTCGGGGCTTGCGGCCGATCTCGGCGTTGCGCCCGCTTCCGTCTCCGGGATGCTCAAGAAGCTCACCGCCGAGGGATACCTCACGTACGAGTCGCGCGGACAGGCGAAGCTGACCGACAAGGGGCTCGCGGTCGCCGTGCGCGTGATGCGCCGCAATCGCCTGGCGGAAGTCTTTCTACACGACGTGCTCGGGATGCCGTGGGACGAAGTCCACGAGGAAGCCTGTAAGCTCGAGCACGCGATCTCCGATAGCGTCGAGCAGCGCCTCGTCGCGATCCTCGGCGATCCGAAGGTCTGTCCGCACGGGCATCCGATCCCGCCCGCCGATCTCACCGAGCCGACCCGCGTCGCTGCGCGTCTTGCCGACGCAGCGGCGGGATCGACGGTGCGCATCCTCGAGGTCGTCGAGGACGTCCCCGAAACCCTGCGCTACCTCGATCGCATCGGACTGCGTCCCGGCGCGAGCGTCGATGTCGTCGAGCGTGCTCCGCTCGGCGGCCCGATCACCGTCGAAGGCGTCGGCGGACGGCATGCAGTCTCGCTGGAACTCGCGCGCCTCATCGCAATTGCGACGGAGACGAACTCGGCGCTGACAGCGTGACGCTTACCAATCTGTTGATCCTCGTCAACGTGCTCGCGTTCGTGTACGAGCTCGGCACGGGGGCACTTTCGAACGACCAAACGCTGTACCGCGAGGGCGCGCTGTACGGTGTCGCGGTCACGCAGGGCGGCCAGTGGTGGCGCATCGTGACGGGCGCGTTCCTGCACGGCAGTATCCCGCACATCGCGCTGAACATGATCGCGTTGTACCAAGTCGGGACGATCGTCGAGCTGCTCTACGGCAAGCTGCGCTATCTCCTCGTCTACGCGATCGCGATGGTCGGCTCGGGGCTTCTGGTCATCTACTTCACGCCGACGCTGCTCACGGTGGGTGCGAGCGGCGCGATCTTCGGCTTGTTCGGCGCGCTGGTCGCGGCCGGATTGCGGCTCGGCAAGCGCGGCCAACAGCTCGTGCGGCAGACGGTCCCGATCATCGTCCTCAACCTCGTCTTCACGTTCACGTTCCCGGGCATCTCGTGGGCGGCGCACGTCGGCGGCCTGGCCTTCGGGTTCGTCGCCGGATTCCTGTTGTTCATGGGCGAGCCGCACAAGCGTCAGGTCGCGTACGCGTACGCGTATCCCGCGCAGAGCGATCCGAACGCGGTGGAGACGATCGAGCAGCCGCCCGAAGCGGGACCGCACGAAGAAGCCGACGGGCCGCCGCTCCATGTGCGCGATCCGCGCGAATGAAGCTCGTCGACGAAGCCTTCGCGCCCGACGGGCCGCTCGCGCACGCGTTGACGGGCTTCGAGCCGCGTGCCGGTCAAGTTGCGATGGCCCGACTGATCGAGCGCGGCTTCCTCGAGAACGTGCACACGATCGTCGAGGCCGGTACCGGCGTCGGGAAGTCGTTAGCGTATCTTGTCCCGGCGCTGCGTGCCGGGGGTCGCGTCGTCGTCTCGACCGGGACGATCGCGCTGCAGGAGCAGCTCGTTCGCAAGGACATCCCGCTCGTCACCAAGGCGCTGGGCGTCTCCGCGCGCGTCGAGCTGCTCAAAGGCCGCAATCACTATCTGTGTCGCGCGAAGTTCGAGAAGGAGAGCGGCGCGCGGCTCGTCGCGCCGTCGCTCGCGCTCGAACGGCTCTGGAAATGGGCCGAGCGGACGGAGACCGGCGACCGTGCCGAGCTCGACTTCACCCCGCGCGCCGACGACTGGGAGACGCTCGACGCTGACGCCGACGACTGCGTCGGTGAGTTCTGCTCGCGCTTCTCGGACTGCCATTTCTTCCGCCGCCGCGACGCCGCGAAATACGCCGACATCGTCGTCGTCAACCACGCGCTGTTCTTCCTCGATCTCGCCAGCGGCGGCGCGCTGCTCCCCGCGTACGACTTCGCGATCCTCGATGAGGCGCATCAGGCCGAGAAGTACGCGACCGCCGCGCTGACCGCGACGCTCTCACCGGTCTCGGTGGGACGCATGATGCGCAAGCTTCATCGCACATACACCCTGCCCGGTGTCCACGACGCGGCGCTCGACGAAGGGATGCGGCGGCTGCAGCAGACGCTTGCGCGTGTCCCCGGCGAGAAGTATCCGATCGGCGCGAACGAGGGCGTCGCCGACGTGCTCCCCGAGTTGCGCGAGACGTTCTACCATCTCGAGAACTGGCTACAAGCGAACTGGCGCAGCGGGCTCAAGAAGCCGATCGACAACGAGGCCGAAGCGGAGCGACGCCGGGATCTTGCGCTGCGCGCCGTCGCCGCGCACGTCGCGACGGTCGACCGCATCGAAGGCGCCGCGCGGCAAGCCGCCAGCGGCGCGCTCCCGGCCGACGAGATCGACGCCGTGGCGTGGGTCGAGCGCAGCGAGGGCGAGTCGCGCTACGAGATCAACGCCGCGCCGTTCCACGTCGGCGACTTCCTGCAGGCGACGCTCTTCGCGCGCACGCGCAGCGTCGTGCTGACCAGCGCGACGATCTCGACCGGGGACGGCTTCGACTTCTTGAAGCGCTCACTTGGGGTCGCAGAGGCCCAGGAGCTCGTCGCGCCGTCACCGTTCGACTACGCGCGGCAGGCCCGGCTCTTCGTCGCGCCTCCGCAGCTCAATCCCAAGGCGATCGACTTCGCGCGCCGCGCGGCGCCCCTGATCGAGGAGATCCTCGACCGCACGCGCGGGCGCGCCTTCGTCCTGTTCACCTCGTACGCGCGGCTGCGTGAGGTCCACGCGCTGCTGCGCGAGCGCCTCGCCTTCCCCGTCAAGGTGCAGGGCGATCTGCCCCGCTCGGCGTTGCTCGAGTGGTTTCGCTCGACGCGCAATGCCGTGCTGTTCGCGACTGGGACGTTTTGGGAGGGGATCGACGTCGTCGGGGACGCGCTCTCGTGCGTCGTCATCGATCGTCTCCCGTTCCCGTCGCCCGCGGAGCCGCTCGTCGCGGCGCGCATCGCCGCCCTCGAAGCACGCGGACAGTCGGGTTTCGAGCACTACATGATCCCCAGCGCCGTGGTGCGCCTCAAACAAGGCTTCGGTCGCTTGATCCGCTCGACGAGCGATCGCGGCGTCGTTGCGCTCCTGGACGGTCGCGCGGCATCGATGCGTTACGGTAAAACGATCGTCGACGCGCTGCCGCCAGCAACACGTATCACCGATCTTGCCGCACTCGACGATCTCTTCGC
>CAZABL010000054.1:0-12741 GCA_964483365.1 uncultured bacterium | reverse complement strand
CGCTGCCGCCAGCAACACGTATCACCGATCTTGCCGCACTCGACGATCTCTTCGCTCAGATGTGATCACCCACGCTCGCAATCGCGTTCGAAATGCGCGTAACTTTGTTCATGCACCGCGTTGCGCTTCGACCGGATCCGCTTTCGCACGTGGTCACGTGCTGGCATTGTAAGAAGCCTGTGGTGGGGCGGCGTGTCGCGCGCTATCTGTATCCGACGGAACGACCGCATAACGCGATCGTCGAGGATTGGCACCGGTGTCCGTGCGGCGCGTACCAAAACGTGCGCCGGGCGACCGAGATCACCGTTCTGCGCGTCGTTCGTTAGCGGGAGGACAGTGTGCGCGGACGAACAGTCCGCGCATGCGCCTTCGGTCGACGCTCGTTCTCGCATGCGCCGCGTTGTGCGTATGCCCCGCGCCCGCACTCGCGTGGGGAGCACAGGGCCACCGCATCATCAGCGGGGCGGCGATGCGCGCACTCCCGGCGACCTTCCCCGCCTTCTTGCGCACGCCGGCGGCACATGACGAGATCGCGTTGCTCGGCCCCGAGGCCGACCGCGTCAAGGGTGCCGGGAAGCCGCTCGATGACGACGACGATCCGGCGCATTACGTCGACGCCGGCGACAACCTGAGCATCGACGGTGTCGTCTCACTGAGCGCGCTGCCCGCCGACGAGAAAACCTACGACGGCGCGCTGCGCGCCGCGGCGACTCCCAGCGACATGTGGTCGCGGGGCTATCTGCCATACGCGATCGCCGACGGGTGGGAGCGCGTCGTGCGCGACTTCGCGTACTGGCGCGTCGATGCGGCAGGGGAGAAGAGCGCGCCGAGCGCGGACGAGCGCGCGTTTTTCGCCTTCGATCGCAGCGTGCGCGAAGCGGTGACGCTGCGCGATATCGGCTACTGGTCGCACTTCGTCGCCGACGGTTCGCAACCGCTGCACGTCAGCGTCCACTTCAACGGCTGGAACAGCGCGAAGTATCCCAACCCGAGCGGCTACTCCGATTCACGGACGATCCACAGCCGTTTCGAGACCGCGCTCGTGCGCGCCGTTGCGAGCGAAGACGCCGTTGCCTCGCGCGTCACGCCCGCGGGTACGCCGTCGACGACGCCGATCCTCACGCGTGTCGGGACGTATCTCGCGACGACGGCCAGTTTCGTCCCCGCGGTCTACAAGCTCGAGGCGAGCGGCGCGATCGACGGGCGCAGCGACGCGGCCAAGGATCTCGTGATCGAGCGTCTCGCCGCCGGTGCGATCGAGATGCGCGACCTCCTGGTCGATGCGTGGGCGGCGAGCGCGCAGGCGAAAGTCGGCGTCGGCGACTGACGCCCTGTTCGCTCGGCGCTCGCCCGAGCGAGTTTTCGTTTTTCGCACGCTGGACAAACGTGGGTCGCAAGAATTCCAGGAGCAGACTCACGTGAAGCACAGCACATCCGCTCGAGGGCTCTCTGCGCTGATTGCCACGGCCGCGCTGGCGGCAGGCGGGATCGCAGTCAGCGCGCAATCGGTGCCTGGTCCCCCGGACGCCGGTCCCGTCGTGGTTCAGAGCCGCGACCTGATGCCGCTCAACGATGCCGAGTTCGTCCGCGCGATGTCCGCCGCGAACACCGCCGAGCTCGAAGCGGCAAAGTATGTTCTCAACCGTACGAAAGACGCGAGCGTGCACGCCTTCTCGCAGCGCATGGTCGACGACCATAGCAGCGCGGCGGTGAAACTGTCCGCAGCGACGCGCGGCGTCAATCTCGCGCCCGTACCGCCTGCGCGCGAGGCGAATCTGGTCGGGGCCGTCATGGTGACGCAGCTGCAAGGCCTGGCGGGCACGGAGATGGACACGCGCTACATGCGCATGCAAGTCCCCGCACACCGGCGCGTGCTTGCATTACTGCAGTGGGAGACGCAGAACGGCAAGGTTCCGACCGTTCAAACATTTGCGACGCAAACGATCCCGACGGTGCAGACGCACCTGCAGGTCGCGCAAGGCTATCTCGCCGAGCACAATCTGACGCCGTATGTGCCGACCGCTGATACCGGCGGCCCGGGGAACGCGCCCAATCCGATGAGTTCTGGTTCCGGAACGGTCAACAATCCCGCGGCACCGGGCTCGCACGGGTCGACGTCCGGACAGGAAGGCGGCGCCGGCGGAACGACCCGCAATCCGCTCACCCCGCCGACGCCGGGTGGCCTTGGCGGCACGGGGACCGCACCGCCACCAGGCGGTTCACCCGCGCCTGGGCCGACCTGATCTAACCGCGAACGTCTTCTCACGCGGACCCACATGACGATCGTCATGCGGGTCCGCTGACACGCGTGCCTGGCCGCGCAATGCTCCGCGTGCGACGATCGCCGCGGAGGCAATTCGATGGAACGCAGGACGTGTCTATCAGCAACGTACTGGCTCGGTCTCGCCCTCGCGCTCGTCCTAGGTGCGGTCCCGTTCTGCGCGCTGGGGATCGCGCTGGGCATGCTCAGGTCCGGGCACGGCTCGGTCGCCCAGCACGTTGTGGCGCTGGCCGCGTGGGGTGTTGCAGGAAGCATGCTCGCAGTCGTCGGCCTGCGCCGCGGCGAACGTCGTTTGTATGGCTGAGCCGGGCTGCGAGCGGCCACAGCGCCTCGGGGACGTGTTCACCCGGTACGTGTGGCTGCTCTACCTGGTTGGAATTCCGATTGGGCTGCACGCCGACAACGCGAGCGCGTCGCATTGGGCGCTCTCGCTCGGCGGCATGGCCGTCTTCATCGCTTTGTACGTCGCCAGCAACGAGATCGAGACGTTTCCGCCCTTCCTGGCGATCGGCGCGATGTTCGCGATCGGCCTGCTGTTCATTCGTCGTGACGGCGCGGCGATGTCGTACTTCATCTTCGGCGCGGCGTCGATCGGCTGGCAGTTCCCCGCGCAGGCGTTTGCGTATCGCGTTTTGGTCGGCTACGTCGCGCTCTGCGCGCTCGCGTCGTGGCTGCTCGGACTCCCGACGTGGGTTACGGCGGGGACGCTGGTCTTTAGCACGATGGTGGGCGCCCTGAACATTCGCTTCGCGGGCGAGAAGCGCGACGCGGCACGCCTGCGCCTGGCCTACGCCGAGGTCGAGCGTTTGACGAAAGTCGCCGAACGCGAACGGATCGCGCGCGATCTCCACGACGTTCTCGGCCACACGCTCTCGCTGATCGTCCTCAAGAGCGAGCTCGCCGCCAAGCTGGTCGATCGCGACGTCGCACGCGCGGTTGACGAGGTTCGCGATGTCGAACGTATCGCGCGCGGTTCGTTGGCCGAGCTGCGCGCCGCCGTCGCCGGTTACCGCAGCGCGGGAATCGCCGCCGAGCTCGAGCATGCGCGTAGCGTCTTCGCTTCGGCAGGGGTGCACCTGGAGTGCGAAGCCGGCGACCTGCGCCTCCCCGCGCAGCATGAGGGCGTCCTTGCGCTCGCGATTCGCGAAGCCGTCACGAATGTCGTGCGCCACGCCGATGCGCACGCCGTTCGCGTCAGGCTCAGCCGCGAGGACGGGATTTGCCGCTTCGAGATCCACGACGACGGGTGTGGCGGCAATCCCGCCGACGGCGCCGGCCTGACCGGGATGCGCGAACGGGTCGAGTCGCTCGGCGGTTCGCTCGAGCGACGCATCGAAAACGGCACGCGGCTCGTCGTCACGCTGCCCGCGTAAGATGATTCGGGTCTTGATCGCAGAGGACCAACAGCTCGTCGCCGGCGCTGTCGCCGCCCTGCTTGCGCTCGAACCCGACATCGACGTTGTCGGAACGGCACACGACGGCCCGTCTGCGCTGCGCGCGGTCGATGAAGCGCGGCCCGACGTCCTCGTCGCCGACATCGAGATGCCGCTCCTCACCGGGCTCGATGTCGCTGCCGAGCTGCGGCGTCGCGGGAGCAGGACACGCATCGTCATCGTGACGACGTTCGCGCGTCCCGGCTACTTGCGCCGCGCGATGGACTCCGGGGTCGGCGGCTATTTCCTCAAAGACCGTCCCGCAGCCGAGCTCGCGGCGGCGATCCGCACGGTGCACGCCGGCGGTCGCGCGATCGACCCGTCGCTCGCGCTCGATGCGTGGAACGATCCGGATCCGCTCAGCGATCGAGAGCGCACGGTGCTGCGCCTCGCCGCGGACGGCTTGGCGTCGGCGGCGATCGGCGAGCGCCTCGGTCTGACCGAAGGGACCGTGCGTAACTATCTGAGCGAGGCGATCCAGAAGACGGGCGGCGCGAACCGCGTCGAAGCGGCGCGGATCGCGCGCGACCGTGGTTGGCTTTAGCGACCCGGGACCGAACGCAGTGCGATCGGAGCAACGATCGCGTCTAGTTTCCTTCGCTGTTCCTGGACGACCGCGCTGGTCAACGGAAGCCACTTCCCGTCGCGCATGACGGCTTCTTGGCCTTCGCGACTCAGCACGTAGCGCAGGAACTCCTTGAGTTTGGGATCGACCGGCTTGCCCGGCGTCGGATCAACGTAGGCATAGACCTCGAGGAAGAGCGGATACCGCCGATTGCGGATGTTTTCGAGCGTCGGCAGCACGTAGGGACCGCCGTCGTTCGCAGCGACGGCGAGCGGCTTGACGTCGGTTGTCTGAAACGCCTTTTGCCCGAACGTGATGCCGTACGGATTCGCGGCGAGATCTTTGACGATCTCCACGCCGGGGATGCGCTTCGAACCATCGGCGTTCACCGCGAGCGGGTACTCGCGTAGCGCGTCGTTCCACATGTTGCCGCCCTGGAAGACTTTGCGCTCGAAGACCGACATGATGTGGTACTTGATCGGCGGCCCGTACACATCGATCTGCTTATCCGCCCATGCCCCACCGACGCCGAGTTGACCCCACGTCCGAATGTTTTCGTCCGCCCCGCGACCGACTTGCCGGCGCCAGGCCGTGCCGGCCCAACCGCCGCGCCGCGGTCCCCCGAAGATCCCGTCGAGCTGCCGCATCGTGACCCTCTCGAGCGGGTTGTTCTTGTTCACGAAGATCGTGAGCGCGGGACTCCAACCGGGCACGTCGTACGATCCCGTCGCAACTTGGATCTCCAGCGGCGAATGTGTGTGCGCGAGCTGGAACTGCATGTACTCGCCCGCGAAATAGGTCGTCCATTTCCGGCCGATTTGCACGTCGGTTTGTCCGGCGTTGAGCGTCCCTTTGACTGTTTCGAACGTGACGCCCGGATGGTACTTCTGGAAGCCGCGCATCCAGGACTCGCCGACGGTGCTGCCGAGGAATTGGCCTCCTTGGGGGAGACGAATCGCGCCGGAGAGGTGCGCTTCGGGTTGATACCGCGGGAGATCGCTCAGATCGAACTGCTGCGTGTAGTATCGCTGCTGCGCTTGAACGGTTCCGCGCTCATCGGGGCCCTCGCCGTCGTTGAGCGCAGGACTGATCTCTGGTACCTGCAGTCCCATTTCGGCAGGATTCGGAGTTTCGCCGAGAGCGTCGAGCTGCTTGAGTTCCGCACGCGCAACCGACGCCGGTATGGGAAGCCATTTGCCGTCCTGCTGAATCGCCTCTTGACCTTGCCGGCTCAGCATGTACGTCAAGAACTCTTTGACGACCGGATCGAGCGGTTTCCCCGGCTCTTGGTTGACCATCGCCCACTGCTCGAGGAACAACGGATAGCGCCGCGCCTGCAGGTTGTCGAGCGTCAGCGGATAGGCAGGTTGACCGGCGTTGGGCGCGATCGCAAGTGTCTTGACCGTCGACATGTCGGCCGAACCGAGGTCGCTGAAGCAAATGCCGTACGGGTCCTTGGCCAAGTCTTTGACCATCTCGACCGCCGATGAATACCGCGTGCCGTCCGGGTTGAGTTCGTGCGAGTATTCGCGCACGTTCTCGTTCCAGAGGTCGCCCCCGTGGAAGACTTTACGCTCGAAGCCGAGTTGGATGTTGTACTTGAGCGGTCGGCCGTAGACGTGGATCGGTTTGTCCGCCCATTCGCCGCCCAGACCCAGCTGGCCCCACGTCCGAATGTTCTTCTCGGCTCCGCGCGCGGCGTCGGTACGCCACCGTGTGCCGTTCCAGCCGCCGGTGCGCGTCCCACTGAAAATCCCGTCTACCTGATCCAGGCTCAATCCCGTGAGCGGATTGCCTTTGTGAACGAAGACCGCAAACGCGGGGATCCAGCCCGGCACGTTATACGAGCCCGTCGCCCAGTCGATCTCGAGGGCTCGATGTTTCGTGCGGCTTTCGAACTTCGACGCCTCGAGGAGCCGGTCGTCCATCCTGGGCCCCGTCTGAATGTCGACTTGCCCCGCGGCGAGGTCGCCGCTTTCCGACGTCACGACCTTGATCTGCGGCTGGAATTTCGTGAAGCCGTCGGTCCAAAGCTTCCCAACTTGTCCCCGGATCAGATAGTAGCCGGATATGCGAAGCGTCCCGGAAAGCTGCCGCTTGGGCGCGTACGCCGGTAGATCGCCCAAGTCCCACGTTTGCGAATAGAATCTCTTCCCCGACCGGCCACCGGTGTACTCATCGTGCCAGAACCGTATTCGGAGATTCTCTTTGAGGCCGTCACCGTATTTTGCGATGACGCCGTCGTAGGTGGCGACGACGTTCGGTGATTGCGCCAGCACCGCGACACCAAGGAGCCCAGTCAACAGCACGGCGACGCCGGACGTCACGAGTTTCATGTAAAGTCCTCAAAGCGAGAAGATCGGCGGAGGAACGACCTCTCGCCTACTCTAGCCGGAGGAAACTTTCAACAGCCTTTCAATCTGGCGGTAAAGGAAATCTGCCTAGCGATCCGCGAGCATCGCGCGCCACAAGACGCGCCATGCATCACCGTCGCGGCGCAGGACGACGACGTCGTGCCCGGTCTCGTCGTAGTGCGTCGTGTCGAGGTCGTAGACGATTCGCCAGCGGTACGTCGCGATCGCCGTCTCGCCGCTGAGCCGCACCGACGGCTCGTCCATGCGGAAGTCGGTGACGACTGCGGCGCGTGCGAAGTCGGCGTAGCTCGCGATCGACGCCTCGCGGCCTTCGGCGAAGGCGGCGAAACGCGGACCGACCATCGTCGCGTCGTCGCAGAAGAGTGGCCGGAGTGCGGGCGCGATCGCGTCGGGCTCGAGCTCGCGCCACGCCCGGTTCACCGCGCGCAGCACACCCGTGATTGCGCCCGTCGTCTCCACCATCGCTAGTCTTCCTTGCCCGCGTACTCCTTGGCGCGCTGCTGCAGATCGGCGACGACCGCCGAGTCGGCGAGGGTCGTCGTATCACCGAGCATGCGACCTTCGGCGATGTCGCGCAAGAGGCGGCGCATGATCTTCCCCGAGCGCGTCTTGGGAAGTTCTTGCGTGAACGTGAGGAATTTCGGCCGGCAGAACTTGCCGAGCTTCTCGGCGACGTGCTCGCGCAGCTCGTCGGCGAGCTGCGGCGAGCCGTTCGCGTGGCTCTTGAGCGAGACGAACGCGCAGATCGCTTGTCCCGTGATGTCGTCGTTCTTGCCGACGACCGCCGACTCGGCGACCGCGGGGTGATCGACGAGCGCCGACTCGACCTCGGTCGTCGAAATGCGGTGGCCGCTGACGTTCATGACGTCGTCGATGCGACCCATGAACCAGTAGTCGCCGTCCTCGTCGCGCTTGCAGCCGTCGCCGGCGAGATACATGTGCGGGAACTTCGACCAGTACGTCTGCTTGTAGCGCTCGTCGTCGCCGTAGATCCCGCGCAGCATCGACGGCCACGGACGCCGCAGCACGATGTAGCCGCCACCGCCGAGCGGCACCGATTCGCCCTTGTCGTTGACGATGTCGGCGTGGACGCCCGGGAACGGTTTGGTCGCGGAGCCCGGCTTGAGCGTCGTGATCCCGGGGAGCGGCGTGATCATGATCGCGCCGGTTTCGGTTTGCCACCACGTGTCGACGACGGGGCAGCGGCTGCCGCCGATGTGCTCGTAGTACCACATCCAGGCCTCGGGATTGATCGGTTCCCCGACGCTTCCGAGGACGCGCAGCGACGAGAGATCGTGTTTTTCGGGGTACTCCGTCCCCCATTTCATGAACGTGCGGATCGCGGTCGGCGCGGTGTAGAGAATCGAGACCTTGTAGCGCTCGACGATTTCCCAGAGCCGGTCCTTGTCGGGATAGTCCGGCGTGCCTTCGTAGATCACGCTCGTCGCACCGTTGCACAACGGGCCGTACACGATATAGGAGTGCCCGGTGACCCAACCGATATCGGCCGCGCACCAGTACACATCCGTCTCTTCCTTGAGATCGAACACGAGCTTGTGCGTCGCCGTCACGCCCGTCAGGTAGCCGGCGGTCGTGTGTTTGATCCCCTTGGGCTTCGCGGTCGTGCCGGATGTATAGAGCAAATAGAGGAGATCCTCGGCGTTCATCCGCTCCGGCTCGCAGATTGTGCGCTGATCTTTGACGAGGTCGCTCCACCAGATGTCGCGGCCCGCTTGCATCTGGACCGGATCGCCGACGCGCTTAGCGACGATCACGTGCTGCAGCGAGGGCATCCCTTTGGCGATCGCTTCGTCGACGTTCGCCTTGAGTGGGACTTTGCTGCCGCGTCGCCAGCCCTGATCGGCGGTGATGAGCGCGACGCACTCGGAGTCGTTGACGCGATCGACGATCGAGTCGGGCGAGAACCCCCCGAAGATCACCGAGTGCGCGGCGCCGATGCGCGCGCAGGCGAGCATCGCGACGGGAAGCTCGACGATCATCGGCATGTAGATCGCAACGCGGTCGCCCTTTTTGATGCCCAGCGACCGCAAGCCGTTGGCGAAGCGACAGACGTCGTCGAGCAGCTGGCCGTACGTGACGTTCCAGCGATCGCCCCGCTCGCCCTCATAATAGAAGGCGACCTTCGCAGCCTTGCCGGCGCGCACGTGACGGTCGAGCGCGTTGACTGACGCGTTGAGCTCGCCGTCGGCGAACCATTTGGCGAAGGGCTCGTCCCAGTCGAGGATGCGCGTCGGCGGCTTCATCCACTCGAGGCGGTCAGCCCACGATTTCCACCATGCGAGCTCGTCGCGTGCGGCTTCCTCGTAGATGCCGGGCTTCGCATTCGCTTGCGCGGCAAACGCGGGCGGCGGCGGGAAGCGTCGCGCCTCGGTGAAGAGCGCCTCGATGGCATCCGGTTGCGTCGGGGTCGTCATGGGCCGGGATTCGGCCGCGCGGGTCGTGCGACCCTCGGGCGAGAAAGCCGATACCGAAGATATGGTCCGCTGGTTCGACGGCCTTTACGGAGGGCTGCTTGCGGGCGTGACGAGCGCGGTGTTCTACACGGTGGTCCCTGTCGCGTGGCTGCACGAGACGACGTTCGCTGCGTTCTTCGCCCAGATCGCGCAAGCATTGCCGCCGTTTCATAACGCGCCGGTGGCGCCGCCCATCGTCGCGTTGGGGCTGGTCATCCACTTTTTGACCGCCGGTGTTTTCGGGATGGTCTACACGGCGGTCGCCCGCCACCAACGCTCGATGTGGCAAGCGCCCACGTCGGTGCTGTGGGGAACGTCCTACGGGCTGCTCCTGTGGTGGTTCCTCAACGACTTCGTGGTGCCCGTGACAGGCGCGACCAACGTTCAGCCGCTTTGGGAGGGCTTGGTCGGTACCGTTCTGTGCTTCGGGATCGTCCTCTCCGAGTACACGACGATCATCCACCGGCGCGACACCGTCGCCGCGCTACCTTGACCCGATTCCTCACGGATGGTAGTCTGAAGGGACGCCTGGCACTCCCGGGCGAGGACTGCTAGTAGCCCAATGAACGACAAGTGCGAGCTCGACAAGCGGAAGGCCTTCATCCTGGCGACCGTCGTGTACGAGTACATCAACACGGCGGAGCCGGTCGGCTCGGTCACGCTGACACAGAAATACAACCTCGGGGTCAGCTCGGCGACGATCCGCAACGAAATGGCCGAGCTCGAAGCCGGCGGCTACCTCGTCCAGCCGCATACCTCGGCCGGACGCGTTCCCTCCGACAGCGGCTACCGGACCTACGTCGACCGGCTCATGCAGCCGGAGGCGCTGACCAAAGAGGATGCGCGCCGCATCCGCGACGAGTTCCGCGAGGCGTCACGTGAGCTCTCCGACGTGATCGAGCAGACGACGCGCCTGCTCTCCGGGCTCTCGGGGAATCTCGCGATCGCGATCGCTCCGTCGCGCGACACGCACGCGTTCAAGCACGTCCAGCTGCTGTGGCTTTCGGCGCGCACGAGCTTGGCCGTCGTGGTGACCTCGGCCGGCGTCGCCGCGCAGCGCGTCTTCGAGTGGTCCGCCGACGTCGCGGCTGACGATCTCACCCGCCTTTCCAATGCCCTCAATCAGCGGCTCGGCGGCCGCGTGATGCAGCAGGTCACACCCGTCGCGCTCGACGCGATTTGCGTCGAGCTCGGCACCCCAGCCGAGATCCGCGACGCAGTCATTGCGATCTTCGCCAGCGCGCGGCAGACCAACGAGCCCGAGCTCGCTGCCGCCGGTGCGCAGAACCTGCTCGATCAGCCCGAGTTCCACGACTTGCGCAAGCTGCGTGCGATCCTGCGGATCGTCGAAGAGCAGCGCACGCTCTACGATCTCATCGCCGACGAGCTCGCCCTCGAAACGGTGAGCGACCCGACCGCTCACGTGCGCATCGGGCACGAATTGCAGTCCGACGAGCTCGCCGAGTGCAGCGTCGTGACGGTTCCGTATCGCTTCGGCGACCGCGGCGTCGGGATGCTGGCGATCCTTGGCCCGCGGCGGATGCCGTACGGGCGCCTGATGGCCGTCGCGTCGGGTACGGCGCGTCAGCTCGGGGAACATTTGAACGACGTCGAGATCCGTTAGGAACCGTGGCCACCGACTATTACGATGTCTTGGGCGTCCCGCGTGACGCCGACGAAACCGCCATCAAGCGCGCGTACCGCCAGCTCGCGCGCAAGTACCATCCCGACGTCGCGCAGGACAAAGCGTCCGCCGAGAATCGCTTCAAAGAGATCAACGAAGCGTACGAGGTGCTCTCGGACGCGCAGAAGCGCGCGAACTACGACCGCTTCGGGCACGCCGGCGTCAACGGCGGTGTCGGCGACTCCGGCTTCGGCCCGTTCGGCGCCGAGGGCTTCGGCGACATCTTCGACATGTTCTTTGGCGCGGCGCGCGGAGGCGGGCAGCAGCGCCGCAACGGCCCCGCGCGCGGAAGCGATCTGCGCTACGACGTCGAGATCACGCTCGAGGAGGCGTATGCGGGGACGACGCGCGAGATCACGTTCCGCCACCTCTCGACGTGTCAGACCTGCCACGGCAACGGTGCGGCGCCCGGCACGCCGGTCGTCACGTGCGATCGCTGCGGCGGGAGCGGGATTCAACGCCAGGTTCGCCAGACGCCGCTCGGCCAGTTCGTTACGCAGACGACCTGCACGAAGTGCGCCGGCGAGGGGCAGATCGTCGAGACACCGTGTCCGACGTGCCGCGGACGCGGCCGCGTCGAGCAAGAGAAGTCGCTCCAGGTCAAGATCCCGGCGGGCGTCGACGACGGCTCGCGGATTCGCATCAGCGGCAGCGGCGAAGCGGGGATGCGCGGCGGCCCCGACGGCGACCTCTACGTGTATCTGAGCGTCGCGCGCCATCCGCTCTTCCGGCGCGACGGCCTCGACGTGCAGGTCGACGTGCCGATCACGTTCCCGCAAGCGGCGCTTGGCGCGGAGATCATGGTCCCCTCGCTGGAAGGCGAGATCCCGCTGCAATTGAGCGCTGGGACGCAGAGCAACTCGACGTACCGCTTGCGCGGACGCGGGATGCCGAGCGTGCGCGGCGGCGCGAAGGGCGACGAGCTCGTCACGGTCCACGTCGTCGTCCCGCAGAAGCTCTCCAAGCGCGAGAAGGAACTGCTCGAGGAGTTCGCGCGTGTGCGCGGCGATCACGTCGACGACAAGTCGTTCCTCGACCGCGTCAAGGACGCGTTTCGGGCCGACTGACCGTTCTGATTTGCATGGACACCTGTTCCAGGCATTTCTTCCTGCTTCTACGCCGCCGGTTTCACCGCGAAGTCATCCTCGCGGCCAGTGCCTTCGGCTCCACAGGCTGACGCGGGTGAACTCTCCGCGCATCGTGCGAGGTTGCGCGCCGCGTTGACATCGCGGTCGTGGGACGCACCGCACGATGCACACGTCCAGATTCGGTCCGAGAGCGCGAGACCATCGTTTTTCACTGCGCATATCGAGCACAACTTCGAGGATGGAAACCAACGGTCGACAACGAGGACGGTCGAGCCTGCCATCGCGGCCTTGTAGTGCAACTGCCGTCGGAATTCGAAGAAACCCACATCGGCACGGCGATCCGCCGGTGCAATCGTGCGAGCTTGGTTTTCGCCTTGACACGATTACGCGAGCCGCGCTGCTTGCGAGACAGCGAACGCGAGAGCCGTTTGAGCTTCTGTACATACCTCCGGAGCGGCTGGGGAGCGGGTTCCTTCGAGCCGTCGCTGAGCGTGGCGAGCGCCGTGATCCCCAGATCGACGCCGACGACCGTATCGTCGCTGCGAGGGTCGGGCGCGTACTCCACCTCAATCGCGAAGCTCGCGTACCAGCCGTCAGCTGCTTGCGCAGCGCGGCCTCGGACGGCTTCTCGCCCGCGGCGTACTGCCGCTGTCACTCCGCCAGCGCCCAATTGTAGGCGAATCGTGCGACACCACAGGCGCGCCGGAAGTAGCGCTCTTGCGCGTCGGTCGGAATGAGACGGACCCGATGCGCCAGGATTATGCGTGCGGCTCGCGCGCCAACGCGCGCTCGATGCTGATTGCGCGGTTGCGAGCCGAGCGACGGCCGTACCGCCGTGCAC
>CAZABL010000053.1:9097-27588 GCA_964483365.1 uncultured bacterium | reverse complement strand
TGCTCGAGACGACGATCGAAGGCGCGCGCGGCGTGATCTTCAACATCACCGGCGGACTCGATCTCTCGATGTACGAGGTGAACGAGGCCGCAGAGATGATCGCGCGCGCGGTCGACTCGGAAGCGCAGATCATCTTCGGCGCATCGATCGATCCGGAGATGAACGGAAAAGTTCGCGTGACGGTGCTCGCCGCCGGTTTCGGTGGGCGTCCCCACAGAAACCAGGGTGTCTCGCTCGGCAGCACGCTGGAGTTCGACAAAGTCTCACCCGTCAACATGGACGATATCGAGGTTCCGGCGTTCCTGCGCTACCGCAGCTGACCGCGACTGACCGTTCGACGCGACGACCCGCCGGTGACGACGGGTCGCGCGCTTTCGAAGGCGAATCGGCGGCCATGATCCGCTGTTCGTTCCTCGCCGCCGGCGTCGCGGGTGTCGCCGCGGCAACCGCCTCTACCCGCAGCAACGCGTCGCCGATCCCACCGCCGGCTCACGGTTCGCTGCAGTTCGACCGGGCGGCATTCTTCGCGATTTTGGATCGCCCGTATCGACACAAACAGGTTTTCGCGTCAACGAAGCTCGGCGGCGGGCTCGTCGTCCACTACATGGAGAACTCGCTGCAGGCGTATGCCGACGGTTTCGCCGAGGGTCCGGGCACGCTCCACGCCGCCGCGGTCCTCTACGGACCCTCGCTGGTCGTCGCGCTGAACGACGCAATGTGGCAGAAGTACCAAATCGCCGACGCGCTGAGCGCGGCGTACGGCGAGACGTTCGATGCCGCGGCACGCGACCATAACCCGTTTGCAGCGCGCGTCGCCAATCTCGTCAAGCGCGGCGCGTCGTTCTTCGTGTGCAACAACGCGCTCAGCGGTGACGTCTCGGCGACGCTCGCGTCACGCGCGAACAAGGTACGGCAGGCGACGGACGCACAGCGGTTCGCGGTACGCGACGAGCTCGCGCGCAACGTCGTGGAAGGCGGAACGGTCGTGCCGGCCGGCGTTGCGGCGCTCAACGCCTGCCAGGAGGCGAAGTTCACCCTCGTGCAAGCGACGACGAGCTGAGCGCCGGACGCGCGCATGACGAGTCGCATCGCCGCACGAGGAATCACGATCGCCGCAGCGCTGCTCGTCGCGGTGATCGTCGTCGGGACGGCGGGATTCGTCCTCATCGAGCGCTGGTCGTGGTTCGACGCGTTCTACATGACGATCACGACGATCACGACGATCGGGGGCGGCGAACCCCAGCCGATGGGGACCGGCGGGAAGTGGTGGACGATCGTCGTGGTCGCCGTCGGTTTCGGCGTGCTCACGTACACGCTGCTGGCGCTCGTCGGATACGTGATCGAAGGACAACTCGGCGCGGTCTTCGAGCAGCGCCGAATTCGTAGGAGGGTTGCGCGGATGACCGGACACTTCATCCTCTGCGGGTACGGCCGCGTGGGCCGAGAGATCGCCGAAGAGTTCGCCGACGAACGGATCGAGTTCGTCGTCGTCGACAGCAACCCGAACTCGCTCGAACGCGCGGTCGCCGAAGGCCACACCGTCGTGCACGGCGACGCGGCGAACGTCGAGACGCTCAAGGACGCCGGCGTCGAGCGCGCGCGAGGATTGGTGACCGCGGTCGACAGCGACGCCGACAACATCTACGTGACGCTCACGGCGCGCGTCCTCAAACCCGACTTGTTCATCGTCGCGCGAGCGAACGACGGTGATGCCGAACCGAAACTCCGGCTGGCCGGCGCGAACCGCGTCGCGTCGCCGTACACGATCGGCGGACGCCGGCTCGCCAGCCTCGCGATGCGTCCGACGGCGGTCGAGTTCGTCGACACCGTGCTCTCCGCGTCGAACTCGCAGCTGCTGCTCGAAGACATCGCGATACGCCCGGGATCGGTGTGGGCCGGTCGCAATCTTTCGGATCTGATCGCCGCGAGCGACGCCGCAATCGTGCTTGCGCTCAAGCGTGACGGTTCGATGCAATTCCGTCCATCCGGAGAGACGCGCCTGGCGGTCGGCGACGAACTCGTTGCCGCCGGTCCACCCGACGCGATTCGTGCGCTAGAGGGTCGTCTCTAGAGAGCTCCGCTTTTACATGTGAATTGCGCGTCGCTGCGACGATGACGCTTCGTAGAATTGCGAGACCAGGCCCGTCACGGTCGCCAAGACGCCCAGGACGATAGTGCTCCACATCGTCGGTAGGTAATCGCCGACGAACGCGGTCGAGATGAGGAGCCAAATACCAAGCAGCACATTGATGATCGGCCAGTAGCGCTTCCCGTGCGTGCTCATCGTGATGAGCGCCACCGCGGCCATCGCAAGACCGGTGATCGTCATGTCCCACTGCACCGTCGACGACGCGACGTGCGTAACCCAGGGCGAAACGAGCGTCAGAATGCCGACTACGAAGTTGATCGCCGGAACGCGGTTGGAGAGTTGATCGCTATCGAACTCTGTCATGACCAGACCTCCGCCCTTCATCGTAACGAGGCGAGCGCGCCGCATCATCGACCCAGGTCGATCCCGGCTCGCGGGGAAGTCGTCGCGGCCGGAGGAAGCCGGCGAGTCGGGGAGCGAGACGTGACATGCGCCCTGAGACAGCGGTAGATCAGTACGAGCACGTCTTGGCGCAATTTGAGGCGCTCGACGAAGGGGAGTCGATGCGCATCGTCGTGGATCACGAGCCACGAGGTCTGCGCCTCCGTGCCGGTGAGGCGCTCGCCGGGCGCTACGTGTGGTCGCAGCGGAATCTCGGTGACGCGTGGGAAGTGGCCATTCGTCGCGTCGCCCCGCTCGGCAAGGACGCCGGGCCGCACGAGAGGCTCTTGCATTGCGCGGCGTTGTTCACGGGTCTGCAGGAGACGGCGCGCAAGCGACTTGGGAATGCGGCGGTAGAGCGCACGTTCAGTGCCGGGGCGACGATCGTCGAGCAGGGGACGTCGTGGCCGTACATCGGACTCGTCGCCTCCGGCAGCGTTCTGTCACTGGTGAGCACGGACGCCGGGCGAGACTACGCCTTGTATGAAGCGTTCGCATCGGAGATCTTCGGCGAGATCCAGGCTGTCGACAGCGGCATTACGATCGCGCGCTACGACGCGGGTGCGGTGAACACGACGGTGCTTTTGCTCCCGCGCGGCCTCGTTCTCGAGTTGGCCGACAATGACGGCCGGTTCGCGCGGCGCCTCGCCACCGTCTGCGCGCAACGGGCGAGGCTCCTCCACGAGAAAATGTACGCTCGCATCGCGAAGCCGACGATCAGCCGTCTTGCCGGTGTCATTCTCCCGTATGCGACGCAAAACGAGGGGCTCGCCGACGCTTTGCAGCCATTGCGGTCGATGACCCAAGGCCAACTCGCTCGCGCCGTAGGAACCGTCAACGACGTCGTTGGACGCGATCTCACCGCGTTGGAAGCCGCCGGCGCCGTCCAGCTCTGCAACGGACGGATCGTGCGAATCGACCAAGCGCGTTTGCGACCGTTCCTCTCACAGTCGCGATGACGATACGGTTGAAACGCGTCTACGACGAACCGGCGGCCGAAGACGGCTTCCGGATTCTGGTCGAGCGGCTTTGGCCACGAGGACTCACCAAGGCGAACGCCCACATCGATCTGTGGCTCAAAGAGATCGCGCCCAGCCCGGCGTTGCGGCAGTGGTACGCGCATGAGGTCGATCGTTGGCCGGAGTTCAAGCGGCGCTACGAAGTGGAGTTGCGCGAGCGCTCCGATGTGCTCGAAGAGCTCCTCGAGCATGCCCGGTCCCACCGAACGACGACGTTCGTCTATGCGGCTCGGGATGAAGAGCACAACTCGGCGCGCGTGCTGCGGGATTTCGTGGAGCGCCGCCTTCACGCGAAAGCACCATCGCGCTGACTGTTCGCAGGGAGGAGATCGGGAGCCGCCACTGCGACATATCAGCTATGTCCGTCAGCGTCCCGGAGGATACTGCCGCCCACGCCGTCGCGATACGGCGCGAGATCCATCGCCATCCGGAGCTCGGCTTCGAAGAGCACAACACGCAGGCGATCGTCGAGCGTGAGCTCGACGCGATCGGCGTCGAGCATCGTCGCATCGCTGGAACCGGCGTCGTCGCGATCGTGCGCGGCGCGCAACCCGGGCACGTGAGCGGACTGCGCGCCGATATGGACGCGCTGCCGATCACCGAAGACTCCGGCGAACCGTGCGCGTCGGAGATCCCCGGCAAGATGCACGCATGCGGTCACGACGCGCACACTGCGATGCTGCTCGGTGCGGCGCGCGTGTTACAGGAGACGCGCGACGCGCTGCACGGCACTGCGGTGCTGCTCTTCCAACCGGCGGAAGAAGGGCCGGGCGGCGCGCTTCCGATGATCGAGGCGGGAGCGATGGACGATCCGCGCCTCGAGGCCGTCACGATGCTGCACGTCGACCCGCGTTTGCGAACCGGGACGATTGGAATCACGCCCGGTGCGGTGAACGCCGCCGCCGACGAGTTTCGCGTAACGATTCGCGGCAGCGGCGGGCACGGCGCGTGGCCGCACAAAGCGATCGATGCGATTCCGTGCGCGGCAGCAACCGTGCTCGCGCTGCAGAACATCGCGGCACGTGAAACCGATCCGTTCGCACCGATCGTCGTCACGATCGGAACGATCGAGGGCGGCTATCGCAACAACGTCATCGCCGATCGCGTAACGCTGACGGGGACGATCCGCACGCAGGACCCCGCGATTCGCGAGGGCGCGCACGAGAAGGTGCGCCGTATCATTGAAGGCGTCGCCGCCGCATACGGCGCGCGCGCCGAGCTCGAGTTGCTGTTAGGGTATCCGCCGGTCGTCAACAACGCGCAGCTCGCGGCGGCGTTCGCGCACGTCATGCGCGAACGGATCGGGATCCCGGTCGAGTCTCCGCAGCCGACGATGGGCGGAGAAGACTTCGCCTACTTCGCGCAGCGCGTTCCCGGCGTGCTGGTGCGCCTCGGGATCTACAACGAGCGTGTCGGCAGCGTGCACTCCGGACACAGCCCCCAATTCCGGCTCGACGAAGACGCGATCCCAACCGGGATCACGACCCTGGTCGCCTTCGCGCGTGCAGTCGGCGACGGCTCGCTTGCCGTCCCGCCTCCCACCCCGTCATCCTGAGCTTGTCGAAGGGACAACAGCTAGTAGGCGCTGTGGACACGGTGCACAACATCTTGTGGTCGGCGGCAGGTTGGTGCGCACCGTAACAACGAATGGCGCTGTTCATGGCTCTGCCGTCCGTCTCGTTGGACCGGCCGTCGCCCCAGGCGCTGCTCTCGTGCGCCGATCTCGCCTCGCCCGCCCGCACGGCGTTCGATCTTGCGTGCGAGGTCGAGAAGTGGCCGGTCTGGCTCTCGTTCATTCGCAGCGCGCACCGCGTCGAGCCCGACACGCTGCTCGCACTCGGCAGCGAAGTCGCGCTTCGTTCTGATCTCTTCGGCGAAGACCAAGAGTTGTTGTTCGAGGTCGAGCGCTTCGTCCCGGGACATCAGCTCTCGCTGGTCGGCGCCTACTCGGTCCGGCGGCGGATCGATTTTCGCGTCGAGTCGAAGACCGAGCGCTCGAAGGTCGTCGTGCGGATCGACTACCCGACCTACGGCGGGATCCTGGGCAACGTCGTCGACCGCCTGACCCGCCGGCGGCGCTTGAGCTTGGCGCTCGGCGAGTCGCTCATCCACTTCAAGTGGCTCTGCGAGTACGACCGCGACCCCCAGGCGATCCTGGCAGACTTTTAGTCCTAGCACTCGTTGACGGCGGGTGCTAGGATGAGAGGGAAGCTTTCTCGCTCCGGAGATTCTCGTTGCCCCTGTACGACTATCAATGCAAGACCTGTCAGCACGTGCACGAGGCGCGCCACGGCTTCCGTGAGGCGTACGAGGGCGTGTGCCCGTCCTGCGGCGGAGCCGACCTGGCCCGCGTCTTCAACCCCGCGCCCATCCTCTTCAAGGGCTCCGGGTTCTACGTGACCGACTCGCGCAAGTCATCGGACGGCGGTTCGAGCGACTCGAAGAAGAGCGAGTCGAGCGCGGCCTAGGCGTGTCGGCGCCGGCGATCGTCTGGACCCTCACGGCCGTCGGCTTCGTCGTCCTGCTCGCCCTTGCCGGGCGGCAGCTTCTCCGCGCCCTCGGCGACGCGAAACGTGCCGCCTCCCGCGTCAGTGCTTACCGTGACCTCCCGCTCGTCGCCGCGCTGACGCGCGCACAATCCGACGCGGTCCGGCTTGGGGCCTCACTCGAGGCCGTCGAACCGCTGCTCGTTCGCGCGCAAACCGCGACGGCGACGATTCGCCGTGGACCGCTTCCCCCTGATCTCGTTGCCGCCGTCGTTCGCGTGCGCGATGAAATCGCGGCGTTTCGCCGCCTCGGGAATCCCTAGAAGCTACTTCGGACAAGATCCGGTCAGGGCTTTGACCGCGTCGGGTGATTGCGGGTCGCTCGCCGCACGAACGTACGAGACGACGTAGAATCTCTTGCTCGCACCGGTGTAGAGCTGCTGCGCGACCAGCGGTTCTTTTTTTGCACCGAGCGTGTCGAAGGTAATCATCTTCGCCGGCAACCCGTTGCAGATCGTCATCGCCGTCTCGCTCGGCTTGAAGCTCGTACCGCGCGTCCGCGCCATCGCCGTTCGATTGAACGAGACATATTGATCGAGCGTTCCGTCGAAGCGGTCCTCGACGACGGAGATGAACGCGGATGCCTGCGCCGTGGGACGCCATGACGCCAGCGCTTTTCCGCGCACCACGCCGACGGACAGCACCCAATCGGCCGGCGGCGAGAACAGGAGATCGGCCGACGCGGCGGACGTGAGGGCTATGCCGAACGCCGCCGCGCCCACGAGCGCACGAGAAAACAACGCGAGCATGAAGAGGCCTCTTTAGATGTGGTGCGGCAGCTGGAGGTTGAGTTGCACGTTCGGCGCGTCTTGCGTCACGCCGATCCCCAGCTGCGTCACCCACGCGCGGCGATCGCTGGTGGTATACGACGTGCCGATCATCAGCATCCCTGCGTTCAGCGAAGTGCCCATGATCGTCTGCCACGGTGCGCCCAGCGCGCGCAACCGCGTCGACGCAGAGACGATCTGCTGGTACCCCAAGCTGATGCTCGTGCGCTCGTTGAGCGCGAACGCCGTCCCGAAATTGATCGAGAACGCATGCCCCGGTTGCGCGTATCCGGGAGACACCGTGGCGCTGTCCGCGCTGATGTCGCGGAATTTGCCGGGGAAGTAGTAGTAGACGTTGGCACCGCCGTACAGCACGACCGGATCGATCGGTTTGATCAGGCTTACGCCGGTGGAGAGTCCCCACACGCCTTGGCCGGTCGGCAATGTGGACGGATAGACGAGGTTGGTGTTGGCGGCGGCGCGGGCGTTTTTGATCCCGAACGGGGCGCGACCGGTCGGCGCAGTGAACTGCACGTTGGCGACGATGTTCGGCGCGCTGCCGCGTTCGCGCGCGACCTGGTAGAACACGCCGCCCGAGATGTCACCGAGCCCACCGTAATCGACCGTCGCCTCCGAGGCCTGGTCTGCGGCGTAGCCCGCCCCGACCGTCGAATACGTCGTCGTGCGATGGAGATACGGTACGTTGAGGGCGACCTGCGTACGATTGTTCAGCCCGTACGTTGCGTTCATGTTGAACGCGGTTTGCGAAGACTTCTGCTGGCTGACGTCGGCGTTGCCCAAGAAGATCGCACCCAGCGCCAGGAAGCCGTTGAGGGTGAAGAAGCGGCTCGTCGCGTACGACTGCGAGAGGCTCGGCGTGAGCGTCAAGCCGGGCTTGAAGAGCGCGTTCTGTTGCAAGTACGTCGCGTCGACGCTGGTGTCGCGCCGTTCCGTCAATTGCCCAGTCGACGCCGGAATCGCCCCGTCGTTGCTTCGCAGCGCGGCAGCGCGCACCGTTGCACGTCCGCCCTCGAGCGCTTCCAACCGTGACTCGAGCATCAGCAGTTCGCGTTCGTGGACGGCTGCGCGGGCCCGGAGCTCCTCGATCTGGCGTTTGAGGATCGCGGGATCGTCGGTCTCCACTGTCGGTGTCGCGACGGCCGGCGCGTTCGTCGTCGCCGGTCCCGTGATGGCCTCCGCGGGCGCATCGGCACGCGCTGCCAGCGGCGAGCACGTGAGCGCGAGCGCGCCGATCGTCGCGGCGAACGCGAGCGAACGTAACTTCCTCATCGGTCGTTTCTCCTAGAATTTGGGTGGCGGAGGGACGATTGTCAGCGGCGGGGTGAGGGCGGCCGACGTGCCGGAGATGACGTGAACGTTCATCGTGTTGATGACCGTGTTGAAGTCGCTGGTGAGCTGTACGCTCTGCAACAAGCCGTGCGGACCGATCGCTTGTTGCACGACTCCGCCGGGCCCGTTGATCGCCAGACCGAAGCCCGAGCCGACGGTCAGCGTGCAGTTTGCACCGCAGGGCCCGGCGCCGAGCGGAATCGCGATGGTGCTCGATGCCGTGTCGTCGACGTGCAGGACGTTCAGGACAGAGTTGCCGTTGCCGGCGACTTCGATACCTTGACCGATCCCGGTCAGGCCTGTGAAGGGCGCGCCGTTGACCGTTCCGGTCGTCGGAACAGCTTGCAGTCCCGGTCCGATCTTGGAGCTCCAGCTCGCCGTGCTCACACTCACGTTGCCCGACGCGTCGAGCGTAAGCGAGGCACCGGCGCTGTAACCGCCGAGCACGCCGTTTTGGTCGGGGCGCTCCCACGCGCTCGCCACCGAGACGGTTACGCCGGAGACAACGCTTCCAGCGATCGCGCCGCTGACACCGGGCGTCACGCCGCTTGCAGTGTGAGCGGCTGCGGACGGAACATTCCCGAGCGCATTGGGCTGGATGACGCTCGCCATCCCGCGTACGCCGCTGCTCGCTGGGACGTACCGGCCGCGGATCGCCGCCAGGTCGCCGTCGGAGACGATGCGGCTGCCGGCGATTCCGGAATCGAAGGTGTCTTGTGCGCACGCACTCGCGAGCGGGGCGAAGGCGATCAGCGCTGCGAGCGATCCGCAGAGAACCCGGTGCGTCATGGCGATGTCCTTCAGGGCAGCCGGTACGGTGCGAAAGAGCCAACGGACATCAAGAGATTGTCCGTCACAGGATCGAGCGACGGCGTAGTGCCGGCGATGAGTCGTCCTGCGGAAACCGGATAGCGTACCGCGAGCAGCGAGTTGTCGCGCCGGTATTCGTGCGCTTCGACGACGAACGTGATGCCGTTCCACGCGCGGACGAAGTCGGGCGTCGACACGGCCAGGTTGCCACGCGCCGGATCGGCAACGAAGACATAACCTGGAGTCGCAGCTTTCACGACGACGAAGTGCGCGTACCCGTCGACGTCCAGCAGGGCGATCGTCGGTACTTTGAGTTTGGTGAGCGTCGCCGCATCGATCTGGTAGCCGACTCCCTGCATCCCGATCGAGGCGAGAAACGCCTTCATCTCGAGCAGGGAGAACCCGCGACGCGCGACCATCTCACGGTCGCTGACATCGAGCATCGCCTGCACCACGACGTGCTCGCTCACCGGAAGACCGTACGCGTACGTCAACAGCGTTGCTAGTGCAGCGGCCCCGCAACTGAAGTCGGTGCGCTGGCGAACGATGTCGAGCCACTTCTGGTCCGTCATGCTTACCACGTGCGCCGTCGCGGTCGCGCCCGCCGGTAAACCGGCAGCCACGAGCGGAACGGGCGCGGCGTGCACCGCGGACGTCGCCAAAGCGACGACCGCGGCGCAGCCGGCCAGCATCGAGATACCCTGACGCATACGCGCGATCATGGCAGCATCTCTGTGGCGATGGGTGCTCTAGTGGAGAACGATCGCGCTGTTGGCCTGCTGGTTGCCGTTTCCAGCCGCCTGGTTCACGCCGATGTTCCCGCTCGCCCACTGGAACGCATTGTTGTAGATTTCGGAATCGTTCGTGCCACCGCAGCTGTTGAACGTGTTCCAGGCTTGGGTCTGGTGCAGACTCTGCGAGCTGCTCACCAAGGCCGCGTCCGTCGCAACGACGAGCTGGTTCATCTGCTGGTTGAAGTTCCCCGCGGCTTGGCTCACGCCGATGTCGCCGCTCGCGTACCGGAACGCGTCGTTGTTGATGAAGTTGGTGTTGTAGTCCGCCAGCGAGTCGTTCGAGGCGTGATCGATGTTCTGGGTCATCGTGGTGACCAGGGTGGTGCCGGACTGGTCGCCGACGACCGCGGCGTTGAGCTGCTTGTTCAGATTTCCCGAGGCCTGATTCACGCCGATCCGGCCCTTCGCGTTCTCGAACGCGCTGTCGTAGATCTCGTTGTCGTTGTATCCGTAGAGCAGCTGCGTGTCGGTATTCTTGTCGAACGACGACGATTGGCCGAAGTTCCCCGTGAACGCGAAGTTGCTGCCGCCGTCGATGTACAGCAGGTTTTGCTGCATGTTGGCTTGGCCATCGGCTTGGTTGAGCCCGATGTTGCCGCTGGCGTGCTGGAACGCGTAGTTGTACACGTACGACGTGTTCGCATCGAAGAACGAAGACGTCGTGTCGTTGTTGCTGTTTTGCGTCGTCGTCTGGCTCAAGGTTTCGTTGGCCAGCGCCGGCAGCGTCGTCGCCAGCAGCGCGGCTGCAGCTCCGGCGACAAGGCGTGGAAGCAATGTCACAATCGAATCTCCCGTGGCTTTGCAGTGCTAAGGGTGCAGGTGGAGGTCCAGTGCGTTGACGGTATGGTTATCCGTCCCCGCAGTTTGATTGAGTTGCAGGATCCCGCCGGGGGCGGCCAGCGCTCCGGGATCGACGGAGACGCGGTGCACCGTTGAGCCCGATGCGGGCGCGGTGCCGCGCGTCGCGGTGACCACGAGCAGGGCCGCGTCGTCGAGCCGCGCAGCCGGACCGATGGTGATGAGGTTCGCTTGAGCGTTGCCAACGCCGCCGAGTTGATTGATCTGCAGCAGACCGCTCGCGTGTGCGAGCGCGCTGCCGCCGATCGTCACTGCGGCGCTGGACAGTGATGCCGAGCGCGGAACGTTCACGTCGACGCCGACGGTGACCCGACCCGAGCTGACCGCCGCAACGTTCGCCTGCGCGTTGCCGTCGCCGGCGATCTGATTGATCGTGACGAGACCGTTTGCGTTGCCGAACGCGGCGCCGCCAATCACGGCGGTTTCGGCGACGGTCGTGTCGCCGAACGCGGTTCCCGGAGCGCTCGCAGTTGCCAAAACGACAACCAGCGAGAGCAGTGGTACGCCATGCCTCATCGGATTCGTTCTCCTGCCGCGTGGCCGTCAGACGTTCGTAAGACACGTCGAGACGGCGCGCGTCGGCCTTTTTGGTTGTAGCACGGAAGTGCGGGGCTGCCATCCCAAAAAACGTGGAGACTCATCATCCGTAACGCAGCGCGTATCCATGAAATCTGGTATATTGGCCGCCTCAACACGACGTCGAGCAGGACGCCGCCGCGCGCGTCCGCAATGCGAGCAGCGTGACTGACGAGATTCTGCGGCGTCGTGCAGCACCGCGCGTCGTCGTCTTGACCGAGAGCGGAGAACCGTTTCTCGCCGCGCCGAACCAAGATGCGGTTGTCGCGCAACTGGTCGTGGTCGCCGCGGCGTCCCTCGCCTCGGGCAAGGCCGACGGTGAGTTCGAGCGCGAGGGCACGCGGTTCATCGTGCGGATCTCGAGGATGGAGAGCGACGGCCCGCGGCGGTATGTTGCCATCGCGGAGCCACACGGCACGAGGCGTCCGCTCCTCGACGCGATGGATCGCTACGGATTGACAGCGCGAGAAGTGGATGTGCTCGCACTCATCGTGCAGGGCGTCTCGAATCGCGAGATTGCGTCGATGCTGTCGATCGTGCCGGCGACGGTCCAAGATCATGTCCGCAGCCTGTGCAAGAAGACCGGTTCCAAACGGCGTGCGGAGCTGTTAGCCCGCGTGTTGAACGATACGAGTGGCTGATCGCCACAACGCGCCGTTGAGCAACGAGGCCGCCATCGCGGTGGTCGATCGCGCGCCGGTCTTTTGCCGTAACCGCCGGCAATGTTCGTCGACGGTCAGGTGTGAAACGCCGAGCAGCGCGGCGATCTCGCGCGCGGCGAGACCGCGGAGGATCAGATCGAGCACTTGCGACTCACGATTCGTCAGCCGGAAGTTGCGAACCGCGAGTGTGAGCGGGTCGCGCGTTTCGAAGACGGCGAACACGGCGCTGTACCACCGTGAACCGTCGTCGGCGTGGAGCGCAGACACGTGCATGCTCAACGTTTGCGTGCAGAGCTCGGCGGCGCTGAACATGTCCCGAGCGCGCATCTGCGCGACGACCGCACGCAACCGATTCACGATCGTTTCGGGGACGCCGTAGGGACCAGTTGGACCGAGGTGCCAGCGCGCGAAGAAGTGTCCTGTACCTTCGCTGACGGAGAACAGCTCCAACAGCGGGTTGACGAGCACCACACTACCATTGGCGTGCGAAACGCCAACGCGTTGCATCGTCGTCGTCACGTCGCATCACGGCGCCCGTCCATCCCGCCTCCAAACGCAGTGTGTAAATAACGGCGAGACGTGTCCGCTCGCAGCGTACTGCGGTTATAGCAAGGTAACGCCCGTGCCGTCGTATGCCGGAGGGCCAGGCGAGCGGGACTATGGTCGCACTGCTACCAGCGCAGCCGAATTATTTGTCCATTGAAAGCGTCAGGGCGTGGTGTTTTCGTCGCCTTCGGGCGGCTCCCACGACCAGCCGAAGCCCCCGGCGGTCCCTTGGTTCCCGGCCCCCGCGGTCCCGAACGGCGTGTTCTCGCCCTCGTCCGGGAGCGCAAACGGTGCGCCGAACGGCGTCGCCGGCGGAGGCGGCGCTTCCGGTCCCGGCGGCGGGCTGAAGCGCGGCGGGCTCGGCGCTGGCGGCGGTGGAGCGGGTGGCAGCTCGGGAGCCTCGGACTCGATCCCGTAGCTGAAGCCCCGCGCGCCGGCTGCGGCTGGGCGAGCGGACGCGGCCGGAGGCTGCGCGAACGGCACGGGCGCGGGCGGCGGCGGCGCGGGTGTGATTGCCGCGACGGGCTCCGTATCCTTGGGCGGCGGCGGCGCCACCTCGACGTCCGGCCGGAATCGCGTGGTGGAGCGCGGGAGCGGCTCGCCGGCCGGCGTACCGACCAGCACGATCCGGGAGAGCGGGAGCAGCTGCGCGTCGGGACGAGCGGCCATCGCGCGCAGCTCGTCGAGATACTGCTGCGGGAGATCTTCGATCGTCATCGCCTCGAGGATCAGCGAGACGGTCTCGGCGACGGCGTGCTTGGGCGGGACGCGCGTGAACGTGAATAGCGACTGCCACACGTCGGCCTTCACGATCGCCAGGAGCTTACGCCAGTACTCGATCGGCTGGTATTGCTCGAACTGACCGTTCTCGCGCTTCGCGCGCGAGTACAGCGCCGCGATCCGCCGGCCCAGCGGATCCGCGGGCGGCGAGGGCTCGACGAGCGCGACGCGCTTACCGACGCGCGCAAGCTCGGCAACGATCTGGGCGTGAAAGCCCGGATCGACTTCGTGCAAATAATGGAAGGCGATCGCGACGTCGAACGTCCCTTCTCTCGCGGGGATCATCGTCGCGCTGCCGCGCAACACGGTCGCGTCAAGCTCGCCGGCGCGCGCGATCATCGCGTCTTCGCTTGCGATCACGGAGACGTCGGCGCCGATCTCGGCCGCGCGCACGATCCACGCGCCGTCGGCGGTGATCCCGCAGAACAGCACGCGCTCGCCGGCGGTGAGCCCGATCGCGGCCCAGATCTGTTCGTCGATCCGGAACGATTCGCGTTGAAAGTCAGACGGTTGGGTCATCTAGGGAAGGTGGGACTCGAACCCACATGAGCTCTCGCTCGGTCGCTTTTGAGGCGACTGCGTATACCGTTTCGCCACTTCCCCTCGATCACGGCCGTTGGTCGGGCCGATTCGCGGCAAGCCACGCGGCCTCCGCCTCGACCGCGGCACGGCCGGCCTCGACCGACGGCGCAGGATCGAGCGCGTAAACGAGGCGCTGCCATCCGGGCGCCAACGTAAGCGCGAGGGTCCCCGTGGTGCGGTACGGCGTCCAGGTTGCATGTTCGACGTCGGAAGCACTCCAAGCAACGATCGCGGCGAGCCCGCCGCGCAGGGTCCCGAGCGCGGACAGCCCCGCGGGGAGATCGCCCGCGGTGCCGCGAGCGAACGGATCGAGCGCGACGGCGCCGCGCTGCCCGGGCGCGACGAACAGTCCCGGCAGCGAGGAGAGGACGACGGCGCGCTGCATCGTTACGGCGGCCGGTGGTGGGACGAGCCGTTCGTCGACGATGAGGTGCGAGGCGTGCGGTGCCAGCGAAACGACTTTCTCGAATGCGATCCCGCTGGGGTTCGCGTCGGGCATGACGTAGCGGAAACGCACCGTCGCGACCGAGCCTGACGAGACGACCTCGACCTGGTAGCTACGGTTGAAGGTCCCGGCGGGGTAGCCGTGCGTGTAGCGTGCGATATAGTCGCGAGGCGACGGCGGGATTGGATCGCGCAGATCGTCCCGCAAGGCGCCGGTTGCGTCGGTCATGTTGCGGCCGTCGGGTGTGCTGAGCGAGATCAGCCGCGCACCTGCCTCGGGGACGAAGATCGCGCGCAGCCGATCGTTCTGCAGGACGACACAGCGTTGGTTCGTCATGAACGCGTCCGTGTCGTAAACCACCGCTTCGGCGTGATCGCTTGCGTGCAAGCCGTGCGCGACGAGCGGCGCGCTCGCGCCGGTCGACTTGCCGCTCGCGTTCGCGCCTGACGAAACGAGTTCGTCCAGCACTGTTCCGTCGTTGCGCAGGACGACGTAGCGTGCAGCGCGGGGTGGGACGATCGCTGGGGCGAGGTGGACGCGGTGCTCGCGCGCGAGGAACGCACCGGGCGCAAAGCGCTGCGGGACGTCGCTCCAGTTCGTCTCGATCGCGAACACAACGCGATCGCTCGCGAGGAACGACGTGCCGTCACGGGTTCCGGACGGGACGTCGTTCACGATACGGCCGCCGCGGTCGTGGAAGGCCGCGAGACGCTCGCGTCCGCGCGCGCTCAGCGTCACCGCGCCGTTCGTCACCAGCGTGCGCAGCGCAGGGTGGAGCGGATCTTGCGGCGCGTCGAGATCGACGAGCTCGCACGCTACCCCGCGCGTGCGACAACGCGCGAGCAGCATCTCGGTGCGTTCGCGCAACGGACCGACGGTCGCCGGCGTCGTCGCGCGTCCGTCCCACGCGATCGCGACATCGGCGAGCCGTTCTGCCGACGCGAGCTCCGCGCCCCAGCGCGCGACGAAGCGTCCGAACGCGCGCGTCGGCGCATAGCGCGGCGAGACGCCGTCGCCGGGCGGATACCGCAGCGCCGCGTCCCAGCCGTAGAAAGCGTTCGCGAACGGTGACTCCCAGCCGAAGGGCGCGAGCGTATCGGCGAGAGGGAAGTCGATCACGCCGTGTGCGCCCCACGCGAGCAACGTCGCGAGCGCGAGCGCCGTGTTGGTCGGATCGGCCGGTCGCGGCTGTGGGTCCTCGGGACCGGCGAGCCATCCGGCTTGGAACTCACTTTGCGCGAAGGGCCCGTGCGTGTTCGTGCGCAGTAAGGCGGAGGCGAACTCGAGTTCGAGACGATCGTGTTCGCCGATCGAATACGCGTCGCTCTGGTACCAATTGCCCATCGTCCACACCGGCACGCTCGCCGGGACGCGGATCTCATAGGTGTTGATGAACGTCGGCATCTGCGTTCCGACGACGTCGCGCACTTGTCCGTCCAGCCAGCGCAGGTAGCGCTGGAAGTTCGGCGCCGGATACGTTTGGTTGTCGATGTACGCGCCTTGGTCGTCGTCGAGTTGAACCGCCAACACGAGGTTGGCGTACGGACGGAACTCGGCGAGGACGCGATGGAGCCAACGCGAGGCGTAGCTGATATGCGTCGGATTGCGCATCCATTCCGCGGCCGCGTCGTCGCTGTGCGCGTTCTGCAGCGTCGCGGTTGCCGGGTAGCGGCCTTCGAGTACGTCGTGGATCGGCATCGCGTAGTCGGGCTGCGAGAGCAGCCAAGGCGGATAGCCGCCGTTGCGCCATTCATTGCGAATCACGGGACCGGGACGCACGACGAAATGAAAGCCGAGCTCGCGTCCGAGACGCAGCACCTCACGCAAATTGCGGCGCGGATCGGTGTGCCCGTCGAAGTCGAACGTACCGTCGCTGATCTCGTGCCAGTTCCACGGCACGTAGAGGTCCAGCGTGTTCGCGCCCAGCTCGCGCATCTGCCGCATCGCACTGCGCCACTCTGTCGCCGGGATACGCTCGTAGAAGAACGCGCCGCCCCAAAAGAAGAACGGCTTGCCGTCGACGAGGAGCGTCGGCGTACCGTCGCGCTGCGAGACGACCGCGTGTCCCCATGGCGACACCGCTGCGTCCGCGCGTTGTGCACCGCCGGAGCCGAACGCGAGGAGCAGCGCCGCTGCGGCGAACGGCCACGAGCGCTGTAGGCGTGCGCGCGCAAAGAAGACGATCGCTCCGCATGCCAGCGTCGCGATACCGAACGCGATCGCGGGCCCGCCGGTGCTCGCGAAGAGCACGAGCCATCCGGTCAGCGCGACGAGCGCGGGCAGGGGATACAGGGGGACGCGGAACGGAGCGTCGGGCACGCGGCGTCGCAGCACGGTAAGCGCGACGATCTGCGCGACGCCTTGCACGAGCACGAGTCCGGCCGTGAGCGCTGCGATCACTGCGTCGAGGGGAAATTGTGACGCGGGAAGCGCGAGCAGGCCGATCGCGAGCAGCGAGATCGACGGGAACGCCAAACGCGGATGGAGCCTTGCGAACGCGGGGAGGAAGTCGCCGTCGAGCGCCGCGGCGTACGGGATGCGCGACGCGGCGAGCAGCAGTCCGTACGTCGAGCCGAACGCGGTGACGAGAACGGCGATCGTTACAGCGATCGCGAACGGCGTGCCGAGTGCGCGTTCTGCGACGAGCGACGCGACCGTCGACGACGAGGCGATCTCGTGCGGCGCGAGCGCAGAAACGACGCCGATGTTCAGCAACAAGTACGCGCCGCCGACGAGGAGCACCGAGAGCACGACGGCCCGCGGGATCGTTCGCCACGGCGCGATCACCTCGTCGCCGAGCGAACAGACGTCAGCGTATCCGTTGTAATCGTAGAGGGTGATGACCAGCGCCGCGCCGAGCGCCGGGAGCGCGAAGCTGCTCGCGAACGTCGCGTGCATCGTCTCGGGCAGCGGTGCGTGCGGGTGTGCGAGCCCAGCGAGGGCAACGGTGACGAGCGTCACGAGTGCGACCGCACCGAGCACGAGTCCCGTCCGCGCGATGTCTGGTATCGCGCGGTACAGCGCGAGGAGCGTGACGACACCGAGCGCGAGCGCCAATCCGTGCGACGCAACCGGGTTCGCCAGCGCCGGGACGAGATACGTCGCATACTGCGCGAAACCGATGTAGCCGGACCCGATGATCAGCGGTGTGGCGAACAAGAACTGCCACACGAACAAGAAGGCCGCAAGCCGCCCAGCACCACCGCCGAAGGCCTCGCGTAGGTAGACATAGGTGCCGCCGCTGCGGGGGAAGCGCGAGGCGAGCTCGGCCCACACGAGCCCGTCGCACAGCGCGATCAGCGCCCCGGCGATCCAAGCGGCGGCCGAAACGGAGCCATGGAGCGCGGTCACCACGAGGGGAAGCGTGATAAAGGGCCCTGCGCCAACCATCGTCGCCACGTTGATCGCCGTAGCGGCGCGCAGTCCCACACCTCGAATCATCCCGCGTTTTAGTTTCCATTCGGTACGTAAGCTACCTTCGGGTGCCGTCTTGATGATGGAGAGCCAGTGTGAAATAGTAACTCACCATGAGCACCGTACAGTCAACTCGCACGTATGCAATCGACGGCGCGCATACCGCCGTCGAGTTCGTTGTGCGCCACATGATGATCGCAAAAGTCCGCGGCCGCTTCGTCAAGGTCAGCGGAACGATCGCCGTCCCCGAGGGTGGAAGCATTCCGGTCGCCGTTGAGGTCACGATCGATGCAGGCTCGATCTCGACGGGGGAGCCGCAGCGCGACGGACACCTTGCCTCTCCCGATTTTCTCGACGCCGCGACGTATCCGGAGATCACCTTTCGCAGCACGCGTATCGAAGGTGCCGGCGAGAGTTTCCGCGTTCACGGCGAGCTGTCGATCCACGGCACGACGCGCCCGGTCGTCCTCGATGCGACCTTCGAAGGGCGCGGCACCGACCCGTGGGGAAATGCCCGCGTTGGTTACGAGGCGCGCACGACGATCAGCCGCAAGGATTTTGGCCTGAACTGGAATCAGGCGCTCGAGACCGGTGGCGTCCTCGTCGGCGATGAGGTCAAGATCGAGCTCGCCGTCGAGGCGATCGCGCAGTAACGACGCGCTGGCACGTCGCGGCCGGATATGCTCGCGCATGATTCCGGCCGCGCATCTGACCGCCTAGTGGTGGCCGCCGCCGCCGTGACCGCCGCCGCCGGCGTGTCCACCGCCTCCATGGAATCCACCGCCGCCATGGAAGCCGCCGCCGCCATGGAA
>CAZABL010000053.1:6984-8997 GCA_964483365.1 uncultured bacterium | reverse complement strand
GTCCACCGCCTCCATGGAATCCACCGCCGCCATGGAAGCCGCCGCCGCCATGGAAACCGCCGTGCGCGGCAACGCCGCCGTGGAAGCCGCCGCCGGCGTGGTAACCGCCGTGGGCTTGCGGAGCGACGAAGTCATGGCCATGGAACGAGCCGCCGTTGGGGACGCCGTGATTGTAGATGTGGCCGATGTTCACATGATCGTACACGCGTGCTCCACCGACGAAGTGGTAGCTGCCGGTAAAGGCGGAGCCGTGCCACCAGCCCGTGTGGCCGAAGAAGAACCCTAAACTAATCGACGGACCATAGTAGTTCCAGGGATGCCCCAGAAAGTACGGCTCACCGCCGTAATAGGTGTACGGTGTGTCGATTTCGTTCGCCGAGAAGTAGGAGCCAGCGTTGTAGCCGAGCACGCTGACGATCATCCCCGGCGCGAGCGTAAGGCCGGTGGGGTTGATGATCGTCCCCTCGTGAAGCTCGACGTTGTCGATATAGCCCTTCCCGTCGCGAACCGTCAGATTGTAATGGCCGTTGAACGCCACGACCCGACCGCGAATCTGCGCGTCTTCGGTCTGGGAACTCGCGTAGCTCGGCACGGACTGAGCGCTGGCGGCCGCCTGGACGGCGGGCACGCCGACGACCACGAGCAGTGCGGCTAGCCAGGACTGTCTGATAATAGCTTTCACAACCATCAGATGGTACCGAACGCGAGCCTTGCAAGTCTGTCTAGTACAAGTATACAGACGCGTAGCGCTATCGTTAAACCGGCCTCATAAAAGCCGGAGGAACGACAAAATGCAACAAATCGCTACGCAATCGTACCTGGAAGATCGTCTCAGCATCGCGGATCTCATGACTGGTTTGATACATCGGGATCCGGCCCTTCGCTCGCGTCGTCGCAGTATCTGGCGCTATCGTCGTGCGCACCACAGAACAACACGACGATATCGAGGGACAAAACGTGCAACAGATCGCGGCGCAATCGTATCTCGAAGTTCGGCGTTCGTACTGCGGTGTACGCTATGACGCGCGCTTACGAAAACCACGCACCGCACGGACGTCTGCACACCATGAGTGTTCAGCAGTTCGTGTCTACCGGGACTCCCCGCTCATCGGCGTCGAAGCGTCGTCGTCGCGATGAACGATCTCTCGTTGCTCCTGCGCCTGCGCGGTACGCTGCGCATCGACACGGTCGACAGCCCCGCGCTGGGCGGAAGCGCGCTGGGTGATCCGGCGACGCGTCCGCTCGCCGTCTATACGCCGCCGGGCTACGACGACGAAGGCTCGCGACGGTACCCGGTACTGTATTGCCTCCACGGCTATACGGGAGACGTTGCGGGGCTCGTCTCGACGCGAGCCTGGGAGACGAACGTCATCCAGTGGGCCGATCGCCTCATCGCCGAGCAACGGATGCCGCCGGTGATCCTCGCCATCGTCGACGGGTTCACCCGTCTTGGCGGCTCGCAGTACGTCGACTCGGTGCACAACGGCGACTACGCCACGTACACCGTCCGCGACGTCATTGGGTACGTCGACGGTGCATACCGGACGATCGCGCGCGAAGGCGGGCGAGCCGTGTTCGGGAAGTCGTCCGGCGGGTTCGGCGCGCTGCACCTCACGCTCGCCCACCCCGGCGTGTTCGCTGCCTTCGCCTCGCACAGCGGCGACACGTATTTCCGCTACGCACACCTGCGCGCGTTTCCGGGCGCGCAGCGTGTACTCGAGCAATTCAATTTTTCGATCGAGTCGTTCGTCACCGAGTTCGAGCGCCGACCGAAACGGCCGCAGCACTTCTACGAGGCGATCGAGATGCTCGGGTACGCCGCGGCATACTCGCCCCGCGCGAAGGAGCGCTGGGCGATCGATTTGCCGTGGGACGAGAAGACGGGCGAGTTGCGCGAGGACGTCTTCGCACGTTGGCTCGCGTTCGATCCGTGCGAGCGCGGGGGCCCATGGGGCGCCGCGCGCGCACCGCGGCGGCTGGGGTACCACGACAGCGGGAGGCGGCCCGAGGACG
>CAZABL010000053.1:0-6974 GCA_964483365.1 uncultured bacterium | reverse complement strand
GTTTGGGGCTGTTGGGGGGGGGTTCTTGGGGGGGGGGGGGGGGGGCGGGGGGCCCCCCCCCCCCCCACGGCTGCGGCTGCGCTACCTCGACTGCGGTCGGCGCGACGAGTACGGCTTGGACATCGGCGCTCGCGTGTTCACGCAGCGTGTTCGCGATCTCGGACTCGAGGTACGGCACGAAGAGTTCGACGACGACCACCGCAACGTCGGCTACCGTCACGAGATCTCACTTCCCGCGCTCGCCGAGGTGCTCGACCGTTAGGTTGAGCGTCCCGGAGGGGTGCCTTCACGCGGACGGCGAACGCTTGCTTCCTATGCTTCCTGCGACGGCTGGTCAGACCTCGCTCGCTACCGTCATGCTCGGCGTGCATGATCTCGATCGCGCAACGGCATTCTACGCGCACACAGTCGGCTTACCGGCGCGCGGGCGCAGCGGCGGGCATGCGATGTTCGACGCGGGCGCGGTCATGCTCGTGTTGAGCACGGAACTTGCACAGACGCGCGCACTGCACGGCGGGATGCCCGTCGAGTTCACGTTCCGCGTCGAGCAGCTCAAACCGGCGATCGAGCACTTGTTGCGTGCGGGTGTCGATCTGCACGGCGATCCGCGGCCGCTCGCAGCGGGCGATTGGCACGTCGCGTTCGACGATCCCGACGGGCACCGGCTTTCGATCCTCGGCAAGATGAGCGAGGACGAGGCTAGGCAGATTTTGCGGCCGACGCAGGTACCGCGGCCCTAGCGCGTCGACGATCAGGACGTCGGAGCGCCGGCGTTCTGCGTCGTTGGGATGCGATCCGGGTTCGGCGGATCGCCGATCTCGTTGCGCGCGGTCGAGCCCGCAAGGCTGAGCGTCGCGTCGAGCGCGCCGCGGAGATCGGCGATGAGATCGCGCACGCTCTCGATGCCGACGGAGAGACGAAGCAGACCGTCGGTCACGCCGCGGCGGTCGCGTTCGGCCTTGGGAATCGAGCCGTGCGTCATCCGCGCCGGGTGGCAGAGCAGGGACTCGACACCGCCGAGCGATTCCGCGAGCGAGAAGAGCTTGACGTGCTTGGCAAACTCGAGCGCGCGCGACTCCGGCCCACGCAGCGTGAACGAGACCATCCCGCCGAACCCGCGCATCTGCCGCTGCGCGAGCTCGTGCTGCGGATGCGACTGCAGACCTGGGTAATAGACCGTCGCGACGTCGTCGCGCTCTTCGAGAAACGAGGCGACGGCATGCGCGTTGCGCTCGTGCTCCTTCATGCGTACGGCCAGCGTCTTCGCGCCGCGCAGCGTCAGGAACGCGTCGAACGGCCCCGCGATCCCGCCGACCGCGTTTTGGTGGAACTTGATCGACTCCGCGATCGCGGAATCGTTGGTGATCGCGACACCGCCGACGACGTCGCTGTGGCCGCTGATGTATTTGGTCGTCGAGTGAACGACGACGTCGGCTCCGAGCGCGAGCGGTGACTGGAAGTACGGCGTCGCGAACGTGTTGTCGACGACGATGACCTGGCCGGGGGTGCGCAGCGCAGCGACACCGGCGATATCGATCAGCTTGAGCAGCGGGTTCGTCGGCGTCTCGAGCCAGAACATCTTGGTGTTCGGGCGGATCGCGGCGCGCAGGGCCGCGAGATCGCTCATGTCGACGTACGTGAACTCCAGGCCGTAGCGAACGAGGACCTTCGAGAACAGGCGATACGTCCCACCGTACAGGTCGTCGGTAACGACGACGTGATCGCCGGACGCGAGCAGATTCATCACCGCGGACGTCGCCGCCATCCCGGATGCGAATGCGTAGCCGTGCCTGGCGTCCTCGAGCGACGCTAGCTGGGTCTCCAAGGCGAGCCGCGTTGGGTTAACGGTGCGCGAATAATCGAAGCCTTTGTGGACCCCGACCTCTTCCTGCGTATAGGTTGAGGTGGCGTAGATCGGCACGATCGTCGCACCGGTGGCGGGGTCTGCCTCCTGCCCGGCGTGGATGGCTCGCGTCGCAAAATCCATGATCCGAGAATACGCGGAGACACGTTCATGTTCCGCCGGGCGTCTCCTCAGCGCGCGCGGCAAAATCGCAGCGCGCTATCAGCGCGGTGCAACGATCCCGCCCTATGATGGTGTCGTCATGAGAGGAGTATCTTCACCAATGGAAATCCGCACGACGAAACGTGCGACCGTCATCGAGCCGATGGGAGACCTCTCTGTCGAGCTTTTCCGTCGGTTACGCGAAACGCTTCATGATGCCAAACGTGAGGGCGGCGAGGTCGTCATCTCGCTGCGCGGGATTCCGCGCGTCTCGTGGGGCGCTCTCTGCGAACTCTCCGACTTTCTGCACCAGGATCGGACCAACGGCGCGCGCGTGCGCTTCGGTGAGATGGCGCCGCGCATGCGGAGCTTGCTCCACGAAACGGGTCTGGGGCGCGGGTGGCACGTCGACGGCGAGGCGTTCACCGCCGAGCGCCGCATCGTCGTTGCGGCCGAACCGCTACCCGCGTAGCGCATACGTCGTGACGGATTTCGTCACCAAGTAATCGTGTAACGCGTCGGGGCCGCCCTCGGAACCGTAGCCGGACTCTTTGAGACCACCGAAGGGGATGTCGGAGAGCGAGACACCGAAGTGGTTGATGCCGATCATCCCGGCCTCGACGCCGTCCGCGATACGGTGCGCTTCACCGATGTCGTCGGTGAACGCGTAGGCGGCAAGACCGTAGGGCAGCCGGTTCGCTTCGGCGATCGCGGCTTCGAGATCGGGGACGCGCGCGATGATCGCGACCGGACCGAACGGCTCTTCGGTCAAGACGCGTGCGTCCTGCGGTACGTCGACGAGGACGGTCGGGAAGTAGAAGAAGCCGTTGCCGTCGTGGACGCGCTCGTCGGTCGCGCAGCGCGCGCCACGCAGACGCGCATCATCGACGAGCGCGCCGATCGCCTCGAGCCGGCGCGCGTTGGCGAGCGCGGCCATCTGCGTCTGCTCGTCGAGACCGTGCCCGATCCGCAGCCGCTGCGTCTCGCGCACGAACCCTTCGGTGAACGCATCCGCGACGCGTTCGTGGACGAGGAAGCGGGTCGCCGAGACGCAGACCTGCCCCGCGTTGCGAAACTTGAACGGCACGGAGAGCGCGACGGCACGCTCGACGTCGGCCTTGTCGGTGAGGATCACCGGCGCGTGGCCGCCGAGCTCCAGCGTCGCCTTCTTCACACCGTCCGCAGCGAGTCGTGCGAGTTGCTTCCCGACGGCTGTCGATCCGGTGAAGGAAATCTTCCGAATCACATCCGACGCGATGAGCGTTTGCGAGACGTGCGGCGGATCGCCGAAGACCAGTGATGCGGCGTCTTCGGGAAGACCGGCATCGCGCAGCGCGGCGAGAAGTGCAAGCGCCGTCGCCGGCGTCTCCTCGGCGGGCTTGAGGATGATGCTGCAACCGGCGGCGAGCGCACCGGCGAGTTTGCGTGCGGGCGTGAGTGCCGGGAAGTTCCACGGCGTGAACGCGGCGACGGGCCCGACCGGCTCGCGCAAGACGGTTTGGCGAACCGACGCCACGCGCGGCGGAACGACGAGGCCGTAGGCGCGACGCGCCTCCTCACCTGCCCATTCGATGATGTCGGCGGCAGCGAGCACTTCGAGCCGCGCTTCGGCGATCGGCTTTCCTTGCTCGAGCGTCAGCATCCGCGCGATCGGTTCGACCCGTTCGCGCACCAACGCCGCTGCGCGCCGCAGGACGATCGCGCGATCGTACGCCGCGACACCGCGCCAGCGCGCATACCCGCGCGCCGCCGTCGTCAGCGCGTGCTGCAGATCCTCATCGGTCGCGAGCGGAAGACGGCCGATCTCTTCGCCGCGCGAAGGATCGAGAACCGGGATCGTGGCGCGCTGCTCCGGTGCGATCCAGGTAGCGCCGATCGCGAGGCCCAGTTCGGCATAGGGTTTGGATGGGGCGATGCTCATGCGTGATCTCCGGCGGCTCGCTTCGCGCCTGTGGCACTCAGGCCTTCGACAACCCTTACGGTCCGTTGCGTCGCCGCGGGGATCGCGGTCGACCTCGCGAAGCTCGCGACGTTCTCGTTACGATTGGAGAAGTGCCCGTGGTAATCCGCGATAGCTTCGACGTCGATGCCCCGCTCGAGACGGTCTGGGCGCTCCTCAAGGACGTGCCTCGCGTGGCGACCTGTATCCCGAACGCGAAAGTAACCGAAGTCGTCGACGACCGCACATACAAGGCCGAAGTAGGTATCAAGGTTGGCCCGGTCGCGGTGAGCTACAAGGTGACGATCGTCATCGAGTCGATCGACGACGTCGAACACCGCGCAGTCCTCAACGTGAAGGGATCCGAGTCAAAGGGACGCGGCGGCGTCACCGCGCGCGTGACGTCGCAGGCGGAGCAGCGAGGGAACAGCACGCACGTGACACTCGAGACCGACGCTGCGATTACGGGGATCATCGCCACCGTCGGCGGACGCCTCATCGAGGGTGTTGCCAAGGCGACGACGGCAAAGTTCGCGCAGAACCTCGCAAAGTTGGCGCACGCAACCTAGCGCGCCGCGGTCACTATCCCGTTTGTGCGGACAGGAAGCTGATGATGTCCTGACGGGTGACGACGCCGACCGGCTTGCCGCCGTCGGTGACGACGATTGCCGCGTTCGCCATCGTCAGCAGCTTGTATGCGCGCTCGACCTCGACGTCGTGCTCGAGCATCGGGAACGGGCGCCCCATCACGTCGCCGACCGGCTTGTGCACGATGTCGGCGTGATCGAAGACCTGCTGCATCACTGCGACGTCGTTGATCGCGCCGACGACCTCGTTGCCGCGAATCACGGGAAGCTGCGAGATCTCGTAGCTGCGCAGCAGGTCCAGCGCTTCCTTCACCGGCTGCTGTTCCTTGACGGTGATCATCGGCGGCAGCGGCTGCTTCGCGCGCAGGACGTCGCCGACGGTGTCCTTGCGGCGCTCGTCTTCGAGGAAACCGTTGGCGCGCATCCACTCGTCGTTGAAGATCTTCGACATGTAACCGCGTCCCGAGTCCGGCATGACGACGACGAGCACGGCCTCGGCGGGGAGATCCTTGGCGACGCGCGCAGCGGCAGCCACCGCGGTCCCTGACGAGCCGCCGACGAGCAGCCCTTCCTCGCGCGCGATGCGGCGCGCCATGAGGAAGCTTTCCTTGTCGGTGACACGCATGATCTTGTCAATCACGCGCATATCGACGGTCTGCGGGAGATAGCTCATCCCGATCCCCTCGACCTTATACGACTTGGGCGTATCGCCGCTGTAGATCGAACCTTCCGGATCAGCGCCGACCACCACGATATCGCGGTTTTGTTCTTTCAAATAGCGCGCGGTGCCGGAGATCGTTCCGCCGGTCCCCATCCCGCTCACGAAGTGCGTGATCTTTCCGGCGGTCTGCTCCCAGATCTCGGGGCCCGTCGTCGCGTAATGCGCGCCGGGGTTTTGCGCGTTGTGCCACTGGTCGGGCTGAATTGCGCCGGGGATCTCCGCGGTGAGGCGGTTCGCGACACCGTAGTACGACTCGGGCGAATCGTTGGGCACGTTCGTCGGCGTCACCACGACCTCGGCACCGTATGCTTTGAGAAGATCGATCTTCTCTTTCGACATTTTGTCCGGCATGACCAAGATGCAGCGATAGCCGCGAATCGCCGCCGCCATCGCGAGTCCCGTCCCCGTGTTTCCGGACGTCGCCTCGATGATCGTCGCGCCGGCTTTGAGGATGCCGCGCTGCTCCGCATCCTCGATCATCGCGACCGCAGGACGATCCTTGACGGAGCCGCCAGGATTGACGTACTCGACTTTGGCGAGCACGAGGCAGCGAGCGCCGTCGATCACGCGGTTGAGGCGAACCAGGGGAGTGCGACCGACAGCTTCGAGCGCGTTCTGGAAATACGTCATCCCGGAGGTCGCCGGACGCGGGTCGGTGAGGGCCATGACCCGGCGCCGTTCCGCAACTCCACGACCCCGGCCTGCGTCATAAGCACTGCGAGGGAGGGATCCATGGCGACCGATTTCCGTTCGGGGGAGTTTCCGCGCCGCGGGCGCGAGGCACTTGAAGGCTTTTACTGGCTCGCCCGCGTCTTCGACAAGGCGCGCGCTGCCCGCAACGGGACGATCTACGACTACATCTATCCGTGTCCCATGGACCGCGGCGTGTTCGATCGCTGGGGAATTACCTCTCGCATGTTCGACGCGGCGCTCGAGACGTGCCAGACGGATGACGAGATCCTCGCCTGGGTGCGTGCGCGCGTACCGGAAAAGCGTCGCGATGAAGCTAACCGTTGGCTCGTCGAGGAGAAGGCCGCGAGCCTGGATCGTCAGGACGCAGAAGAGGGCGTCGTCCCCGCCTGACGGAACGGCGGAGCGTGATGCGTGCACGCTCTGCGCTCGCCCTCATCGCCATCTGCTCCCTTGCTGCGTGTGGCGGTCAAATTCCGCCGGCGCAGAACTATGCCGTCATCACCGGACGCGCGTTTGACACGACGACGAATCAGCCCGTCGCGGGGGTTGAGGTGACCGTCGATACGATCGACAAGGCGTCGACCGGGAACGACGGGACGTACCGCATCGGGAACATTCCGATCGGTTCATGCACCATTCAGGTGACCGCCGTGCCGACCGGCTACGCACAGCCGTCGCTTCCCGATTGCGGAAGCGTTACCGCCGGGCAAGTGGTCACGATCGACATCCCGCTCGCCAAGCACTAAGTGCGCGTCGTCGTCGCCCCGGACAAATTCAAAGGCAGCCTGGACGCTGCGGGCGTCGCGACGGCGCTCGCCGACGGCTTTCGCGCCGTGCGGCCCGATGCGCAGTGCGTGCTCGTCCCGATGGCCGACGGCGGCGACGGGACGGTCGAAGCGTTCCTCGCAAGCGGCGCACAGCGGCGTACGGTTCGCGTCGAGGGACCGCTGGGGACTCCCCTCGATGCGACGTACGCTGTGGACGGTACCACTGCGGTTGTCGAGATGGCGGCCGCCTCGGGGCTGGCGC
>CAZABL010000052.1:22791-28165 GCA_964483365.1 uncultured bacterium | reverse complement strand
GCTGTGGACGGTACCACTGCGGTTGTCGAGATGGCGGCCGCCTCGGGGCTGGCGCTGCTCGGCGACGCGCCCGATGTGCGGCGCGCGTCGACGCGCGGAACCGGCGAGCTGTTGCGTGACGCGCTCGACCGCGGCGCGACGCGCATCGTCCTGGGGATCGGCGGGAGCGCGACGAACGACGGGGGCGCCGGCGCGCTCGCCGCGCTCGGCGCGCGTTTTCTCGACGCGAGCGGAGCGGAACTCGCACCCGTCCCCGATGCGCTCGCACGCGTCGCACGCGTCGATCTGCGGGCGCTGGACGCGCGACTGGGCGCCGTCGATCTCGCGATCGCGTGCGACGTCGACAACCCGCTCACGGGCCCGCACGGGGCCTCTGCGGTGTACGGGCCGCAGAAAGGCGCGACACGCGACGATGTCGCGTTCCTCGATGCGATGCTCGCACGACTCGCCGACGCGACCGAAGCGACGACGGGACGCGTGCTCCGCGATGTCCCCGGAGCCGGCGCCGCCGGCGGTTTGGGTTGGGCGCTCGCGAGCGCCGCCGGCGCGCGACTCGAGCGCGGGGTGACGCTCGTCGCAGAGATCCGCGGGCTTGCGGCAGCGCTCGACGGCGCTGCGCTTTGTCTGACCGGTGAAGGACGAATCGACGAGCAGACCGTGCGCGGCAAGGTGATCGACGGCGTCGCAATGCTCGCGCGCGAGCGCGGCATTCCCGTCATCGCGTTCGGCGGTTCCGTCGACGTCGCGATCGAGCCGGCGCTGCGCGAACGCGGCGTCGTCTGCGTTCCGATCGCGCCCGGACCGTTCACCCTCGACGTCGCGATGCGCGAAGCGGCGACGAATCTTCGTGCCGCGGCATCGCGGGTCGCCGCGCTTTGGCAACGCGGCTAGGCGCCGAGGCTCCTCACGTCCCGGGTTCGGGGTACGGATGTTGCGCCGGCGAGCGGAAGCGCACATAGGATGCGCGCTCCGCAACCGCTTCGTCGACGATCGAGATGACGACGGCAGCGAGCCTGTCGGAGTCGTGCCGAACGGTTTGCGTCTCGCTGATGACGTTCTCGCGTACGACGCGCACGCCCAGCTCGCGCAGCTCGCGCTCGTCGACCTCGACGGGGAACTGTCCCTCCTCGGCGTACTCGCCGCGCAGCTTGCGCGGCAGCTCATCGTTGACGATCACCGTCTCGCAGACGCTCGCCTTCGCGCCGCGCAAAAGCGCGCGCACGTGCGCTGACGCTGTATACGCGTCGGTCTCGCCCGGCTGCGTCATCACGTTGCAGACGTAGATCTTGACGCCGCTCGCCGCTTCGATCTCTTTCGCAACACGGTCGACGAGCAAGTTCGGCATGATCGACGTATAGAGCGAGCCGGGCCCGAGCACGATCGCGTCGGCCTCGCGAATCGCCGTGATGACCTCGTCGAGCGGTGCCGCGTACGCTGGATCGAGGAAGACGTCCTCGATCACCCCGCGCGCTTGAGGGATGTTCGACTCGCCCTCGACGACGCGTCCGTCGGTCATGCGCGCGCACAAGTGCGCGACGGCGAGCGTCGACGGGAGCACGCGGCCTTTGACGTTGAGGACGCGGCTCGACACCTTGATCGCCTCGTCGAAGTTCCCGGTGATCCCGGTCATCGCCGCGAGGAACAGGTTCCCGAACGAATGGCCGCTGAGCCCCTCGCCTTCTTGAAAGCGATAGCGGAAGAGCTCGGTGACGAGCGCTTCGTCGTCGGAGAGTGCAACCAAGCAGTTCCGAATGTCGCCCGGCGGGAGAACGCCGAGCTCTTTCTGCAAGCGCCCTGACGAACCACCGTCGTCCGTCACGGTGACGATCGCGGTGAGATTGGTCGTGTGCTTTTTGAGACCGCGCAGCATCGTCGCGAGGCCCGTGCCGCCACCGACGACGACGATCCGATAGCCGCGCTCGAGACGGCGCTCGAAGATCGCGTCGATCATGCGATTCGCACCGTACGGACGGACCGCACTGACGATCGCCATCAGCCAACGCCAGATACCGAGCAGCACGAAGATCGTGCCGAGTCCGATGAAGACGTACGAGAGGTACGCCGGCGGGAACATCTCGGCGACCAGCGAGTCGACGACCTCGTTGATCTTGAACGTGACGCCCTCATCGGTGAGATAGCGGCTCAACCCGTTGACGATGAGCACCGCGCCGACGACGGCGAGCAGCAGCCAGCGTTTGACCCCCAAACCGGGCAGCAGCCAGCGCGCGATCGCGAGTGATCGGCGCACGCGTGCGCTCATCGCGCGACGTCTCGCGCGTCGAACGAGGTCGTCGCGCCGGTCGTCTCGTTCAGGTAGCGTTGCAAGCGGCGTCCCAGATAGACGCTCCGATGCCGGCCACCCGTGCAGCCGATCGCAACGGTCACGTGCGACTTGCCTTCACGCTCGTAACGCGGAACGAGAAACTCGAACATGGCGAACAGACGGTCCAAGAACATCTCGGTATCGGGGATCGCTTCGAGGTACGCCGCAACAGGTGCATCGGCCCCCGTCAGCTCACGCAAGCCCTCCACATAATTTGGATTTGGAAGGAACCGTACATCGAAAACGAGGTCGGCGTCGAGTGGGAGTCCGTACTTGAACCCGAAGGAGACGACGGCGACGCGCAACCGTCGCTCCCCGGCGGCGAATGTCTCGCCGATCCGGTCCTTGAGCATCCCGAGCGTCATCCGCGTCGTGTCCCACACGAGGTCCGCGCGGTCGCGCAGCGGTGCGAGCGATGCGCGCTCTGCCGCGATTGCCGCGGCGAGGCCGGGCGTCTCGTCGCCATAGGGATGACGCCGTCGGGTCTCACTGTAGCGGCGAATCAGCGTTTCGTCTTTGGCATCGAGGAAGAGGACTTCCGGCTTGAGACCTGCGCCGTTGAGCTCGTCAAGTGCCGTCAGCGCGTCGCCAAAAGGTCCCAGGGTGCGAACGTCGAGTGCGAGCGCAACGTTCGCAATATCAGCCTGTTGCGCGAGCGTCACATAATCGCGCGCGAGGACCGGCGGCGCGTTGTCGAAACAGGCGTACCCGAAGTCCTCGAGTGATTTCATCGCCTGGCTCTTGCCCGCGCCCGACAGCCCCGTTACGATGACAAGACGGCGCATATATGAAACTCTTTTCGGCCGAGAAAGCAAACGCCCTCATCCCGGTGCTGGAGCCCCTTCTGGAGGAGCTCTGGACGAAGCGCCGTGAGCTGGCGATCCGTCTGCTCGAGACCGACCCCGCGCTGCGCGCCGGGCGCCAGGACGCGACGAAGGACCGGCGCCGTTCGCGGGCCTTCACCGAGCTCAAAGCCGAAATCGTCCGCCTGATCAACCGGATCGAGGCGCACGGCTGCGTCGTCAAAGACCTAGACCTGGGCCTGCTCGACTTCCCGTCGATGCGCGACGGGCGGCCCGTCTACTTGTGCTGGAAAGCGGGCGAGCCGGAGCTCGCCCACTGGCACGGGACCGACGAAAGCTTCGCCGATCGCAAACCGCTTTAGACCGGCTGGGCCTGCGCCTCGACCTTGATGAAGTCCTCGGCGAGTCCCTGAAGGCGGACGTCGCCGAATTCGACGGTGTACGCGCCGGCGGCGAAGTCGGTGACCTTGCCGAACTCGGGGACCGTCGCGAGCTGCGGGATCTTCGCGCGGATCTCGTCGGGGAGACGCACGGTGTCGCCGACGTCGAGAGCGGGTTGCTCGAAGAGCTTCTCGAGGTCGTTCATCAGCAGGTTGAGCGGGATGCCATATCCCTCGCTGACCTGCTCAATGGTCTCGGTTTCGCTGATCGCACAATTCGAGCAGCCGCCCAAGTGGAAGCGTGCGAACACACGGCGAGCGCCGGCATGCGTCTTGAACGCCTGCTCGACGGTCTGATCTTTGGTGAAGTGGGCCACGGTAGCCATTGTTCCCGTTGACCGTGCGCCGACCCCGCCAGGTTGCGGTCCGGTCGTGCATGCGGCATCAGGCGGAGGACGCCTGTACGCCGGATTCTGTACCGCCTTACGGCGGTGGTCGTCATCTCTCTGGGGCCGACCTCACGGCCGACCTCGATGCGACGTTGCTCGAGCCGCCGGGCCGGCGGGTCCTGAGACGAGCTCAGGACGTAACGAGCGGTCTTGCTCCAGGTGGGGTTTACCCGCGCCCGCGTCACCGCGGAGCGCCGTGCGCTCTTACCGCACGATTTCACCCTTGCCGCCCGCCGTGGCGAAGCACGGCGATTGGCGGCGGTATGTTTCTGTGGCACTTTCCTTCGCGTTGCCGCGACAGGACGTTATCCTGCACCTTGCCCGATGGAGCCCGGACGTTCCTCAACGCTTGCGCGCTGCGACGACCCAGCGTCCTCCGCGAGATCGGATGCTACCGGAAAAGCATCACTACTGCAAGCTACCGGAGAACCGGCTGCGCCGTGAGCGACTTGAACTCGTCGTCGGTGAGCTTGATCGCAGCGGCGGCGATGTTTTCCTCGAGGTGAGGAATCGACGTCGTTCCCGGAATCGGGAGCATCGTTCGCGACCGGCGCAAGAGCCAGGACAAAGCAATCTGTTGCGTCGTCGCTCCGTGTGCACGCGCCACACGTTCAATCGCGTCGCGGGCAGCAGCTGCCGCCCGAATCACCGGATTCCAGGGGAAGAAGATGATGCCTTCGCGTTCGCAATTGTCGACGATGTGGTCCGATTCTCGGTGATCGACGACGCTATAGCGGTTCTGCACCGAGACGATCGGAACGATCGCGCGAGCGCGCTCCACGTGTTCCCACGTCACGTTCGAGAGACCGACATGACGAATCTTTCCCTCTTGGCGCAACGCGGCGAGCGTCTCGACCGAGTCCTCGAACGCGACCGCGGGATCGGGCATGTGAAGCTGATAGAGATCAATGCGCTCGAGTCGTAGACGCTTCAAGCTGCCTTCAATGGCTTCGCGCAAGTGCGCCGGGGTCGCGATGTGCGCCCAGATGCCGGGTCCGGGGCGAAACCAGCCGCCTTTGGTGGCGATGACGAGGTTTTTCGGATACGGGTAGAGCGCCTCGGCAATCAATTCCTCAGAGACGTTCGGGCCGTACGAATCGGCCGTATCGATCACGTTGACGCCTAATTCCACCGCTCGGCGAAGGACGGCGAGTGCGCCGGCGTGATCGGCGGGCGGCCCCCAAATTCCGTCTCCCGTGATTCGCATCGCGCCGTAACCCATGCGATTGACGGTGAGATCGCCGCCGATCGTTACGGTTCCAGCCCCTGCCGCAGTAACGTTCTTATTATCTGCCACTTACAAACTCCAATTTATCGCAAACCCGCATTCATGCTGACTCCAGATTGAACCAAATCAATGCGAGATTGTTTTCGCACCGAGGCATTGGTTGGCATAGCATTACATGGCTAGAAGCCTTC
>CAZABL010000052.1:0-22691 GCA_964483365.1 uncultured bacterium | reverse complement strand
GGACCCAGGCTTCGCTTTCCGGATTCGATGCCGTCGCGACGATCGTGAGATCGGTGAGCTTCCGTGCAAGCTGAAGTAAGATCGAGCCAACGCCGCCCGGGGCGCCGATCACGAGCAGTTCTTTGCCCGCAGCCGTTGGGCGCCCAAGCACGTCCAGGCGGTCGAACAGCAGCTCCCACGCGGTGATCGTCGTGAGCGGCAACGCAGCCGCTTCCGCAAAGGTCAGCGTCGCCGGCATCTTCCCAACGATGCGCTCGTCGACGACATGGGTCTGGGCGTTCGTACCGGGTCGGGCGATCGAGCCCGCGTACCAGACAGAGTCTCCGGGCTGGAACAGCGTTACGTCCGGGCCGACTGCACGAACGACGCCGCTCGCGTCCCAGCCGAGAATCTTCGGCTCACCGTCCGGTGGTTCGGTTGACTGACGAACCTTCGTGTCGACCGGATTGACGGAGATCGCTTTGATGTCAACGACGAGATCCTGTGGCCTTGGCATGGGCTCCGGGACGATAACGTCGAGCAGCGCCTCCGGTTCGTCGATGCGGAGTGCGCGTCTATAACCGACCGCTTTCATCGCGGCACGTGTCCTTCTGTGGGACGCGGCATGTCCGAGGAGTATAGGAGGCAGCCGCCGGAAGACAGCATACCGTCTGACGTAATCGCCGGGAAACGGAAATTGGTCGTGCTTTTTTATCTGCGCGCGTGAGTTCAACCATGGCAAGCCTGGTGCGTTGTCCTTGGAGCGGAAACGACCCGTTGATGGTCGTCTATCACGACAAGGAGTGGGGCGTTCCGGTCCATGACGACCGCCGTCTCTTCGAGTTCATCGTCTTGGAAGGAGCCCAAGCGGGACTCAGCTGGATGACAATCCTACGCAGGCGAGATGCGTACCGCGAGGCATTCGCGGACTTTGATCCTGAGCGCGTTGCGCGCTTCGACCGCCGCAAGATCGAGTCGCTGCTGCGCAACGACAAGATCATTCGTAACCGGCGCAAGATCGAAGGAGCCGTGCAGAACGCCCGAGCCTACCACGCGCTGCGTGAGAAGGGCGAGTCGCTCGACAAGTTCATGTGGGCCTTCGTCGACGGGAAACCGATCGTCAACCACCGCAACAGCACATCGCAGATCCCGGCATCGACGCCCATTTCGGATGCGATGAGCAAGGCGATGAAGAAGGCCGGTTTCACGTTTTTCGGAACGACGATTTGCTACGCGCACATGCAAGCAACGGGCATGGTCAACGACCACGTCGTCACGTGTTTTCGGTACCGCGACCTGACACGGAGAACCCGATGAAGAAGCAGGCGAAAAGCAGCGAGCCGTGGATCGACGCCTCCGTCGCGCCGTCCGGAACCGGCTGTGTCGAGTGCCTCGCGAGCGGGGGCTGGTGGTTCCATCTGCGTCGTTGCGCGCAGTGCGGTCATATCGGATGTTGCGACAATTCGCCGAGCCGTCACGCCCGCGCTCATTACGAGACGACGGGCCATCCGGTGATCGCGAGCTTCGAGCCCGGCGAGGACTGGTTCTATAGCTTCGCGTTGGACGATTATGTCGAGGGCCCAGAGCTGGCCCCGCCACGCTCGCATCCCGCGGACCAGCCCGTGCCCGGTCCCCAAGGACGAGTTCCGCACAACTGGCAGTCTCTACTCAACTGAGGCGGAGATGGCACGAAAAAAGGCGGCCTGAAAAAGCTTGACGTGAGTGAGCGCTCACGCTATGATGTGAGTGCTCACTCACCATTGAGGTGAAGCCATGCAAGGGATCGTCACCTTCGGATCGCTGGAACAAGCCCTGCGAGCCGGCTACCAAGTCTACGACCGTACGTCCGACGGGTATCTCGTCCGGACGAGGACGGCCCTGGGTTGGGCGATGGCCGTCGTGGTCATCCGGAGGCCCTTGTGACCGTGTCGACGGCTGCCCCCGCGAGCACGCGCGAGCGTCTCATCGACGCAACGGCGCGTCTGCTCCGGGAGGGCGGCTTTCCCGCCGTGACGACGCAAAGCGTTACACGTGCGGCGGGGGTCGCGGAGGGAACGCTCTACCGGCACTTCGAGAGTCGGGACGAGCTCGTAGCGACGACCATCTGCGAACGGACGCCTTCCGCGTTTGGGGACTTGCTCGAGGAGATGATCCAGCGCGCAGGGCGCGACGACATCGAGGCAAATCTGCGCTTTTTCATCGCAGGCGCTGTGCCGTTCTTCTCGTGGATCGCGCCGCTGATCAGCATGCTCGCGGCAGACCCGCCGCTTGCGGCGCGACATTATAGCCACTTGCGCCAGAAGGGCAAAGGGCCGCGGCACAACCACGAGCGCCTCGCCGAATATTTTCGTGAGGAACAGCGTCTCGGCCGCATTCGGGAAGACATCGACCCACGCGCCGCGTCGGCGCTCGTGATCGGCATGTGCTTCGACCACGCATTGACCTCGCAGCTCTTCGGTGAGGATCCGAGCGGACTCACGGACGAAGAGCTTCCAATTGAAATCGCGACAATTCTGGCGCGCGGGCTTTACGAACCGACGCGCGACCTCGTAGTGGAATCGCACGCGGAGGTGTAAGGGAATGCGTCAGCACGGACCGCAGCTCCGGGACATCCTCATTCTCGCCGAAATCGTCGGCTATTACGGAATCGTGATTGGCGGGGCCGTCGCAGCCCTGATCGCTCCGCAACACTGAACCCCTCGATGAGATGCTGGACCTTGCGTCACCCCTCGCAACAGTCCGCTGACCTCGAAACGGAGAACGCCGAGTTCGTCTTCCACACCAAATCAGGCAGGCCACCTGACCAGCACAACGTGCGCCGAGACCGTCAGAACATGAAAAATCCGCGTGGTTACGCGGATTTTCCGAACGTGGAGGATAGGAGACTCGAACTCCTGACCCCTTGCATGCCATGCAAGTGCTCTACCAACTGAGCTAATCCCCCGGGTCGACCGACGTGGGTTGGCGAGGCGGGGGTCCGAGTCCTGTGCGCGGCTCGTCAAGATGCGCGTCCGGCACCGCGTAGCGCGCGTAGCGAAAATCGCGGATGGTGAGGACCTGCTTGCCGCTCCACGCGAGCAGGATGAAATACGTCGGCGTCCCTGACGGATCGGCGGGATCGCGTACGATCGCGGCCGGGTGCCCCTCGACGATTCCGGGCTCGAATATCCAGTCGTGTTTCGACGCGTAGTTGTGGAGGTAGTTGCCCACCTCGGCGCGGCCGTTCGCTTGGAGTCGGGCCACGAGGTCGAGGCGCATGTCCTCCGCTAGCATCCCGCGTATCGCGTCGAAATCACGGGCGTTGAAACGCTCGACGTATGCGGCCAACCGTGCGCGATCAGCCTCCGGCAACATCGGCAGCGGACGATCATCCGGTTCTTTTGCAAGCTCGCGGAGGCGCGAACGGCCGCGATGCAGCGCCGACTTCACCGCTGGAATGCTGCTGTTCATGACGACGCCGATCTCCGCAAGCGGATACCCGAGCACGTCCATGAGGATGACGGCGCTACGCTGCACGGTTGGTAGCCGCATGAACGTGTGCAGACTGGTCGCCGCGGTCTGATGATCCTCCGCGACGGTCGCCGGGTCCGCGGAATCGAGAACCATCTCCGGATCCTCCTCTGAGCGGATCGCGTCCTGGCGTCCGCGCCGGCGCAGAAAGTCCAGCGCGGCGTTGTGGGCGATGCGAAACAGCCAGCGCTCGGCGTTGGCGACCGGCTCCGCTTTTGGGATTGCCTCGATCGCTTTGAGCAGCGCCTCCTGGACGACGTCCTCGCCGTCGATGACCGACCCCGTCATGCGGGCGCAGTACCGATGCAGCTTCGGCCGCAACGCGGCAAGGATATCGTCCAGCGCCGCGCGGTCGTCTCGTATGTCAGCCGTTGTTGCGCCCATAGGTCCCCCGAGCATATGACGTTCGGCAGTCTCCAAAGGGTTCGGTGCAGCGATCTTGCGGGCGCGAGAATCCTTCGGGCACCCTGGTTCGTCTCAGCGTCGTGATCGTTGCCAGAACCCAACGGGAGCCATGCACGTGAAACAGACCCTGGTACGCTATAAAGCAAAGCCCGAGATGGCGAACGAGAACGAGCGGCTCATCGCCGACGTCTTCCGCGAATTGCATGCGACATCGCCTGAAGGCTTGCGCTATGTCGCCCTGAGGCTCGATGACGGCACGTTCGTCCATTTCGCCGCGCGTGACGACGGCGCGAGTCCGATTACCGCGCTAGATGCGTTTCGCTCGTTCCAAGAAGAAATCGACGAGCGGTGCGACGAGCCGCCGCAGGTACGCACCGCGACGATCGTCGGGAACTATCGGATGCTCGAGGAACGAACGACGTAACCGTCGAGCCAGCCGAGCACGCGATCCCAGCCGTGCTTGTGCGCCTCGCGTGAAACCGGGTCGGTGAAGCCCGAATGGGTGACTCGGACGATCGTCGCGCCGCCGAGCTCCGTCAGCTCGAAGCGCACGATCGTTTCACCGGGATCCCGTCCCCAATCGTAGTTCCAGGTGTATTCCAAGAGATGCGGCGGCTCCACGGCGCGATAGATGCCCTCGACCGCGAACGGTTCGCCGTTTGCCGAAACGCCCGTCGTGCGCCATTTGCCACCGACACGCAGGTCACACTCCATCTGCGTGCAGCGATACATCTCTTCGTCGCCCCACCACTGGACGAGCTGCTCGGGCTCGGTCAATGCGTCGAAGATCTTCTGGGGCGACGCATTGATCACGATTTCCTTGAAGATGGTTGTCGACGGATCGGTCTCTTGCATCAGCGGTTCTCCACATGGGCGCGCAGGCGCTCCAGGCTGCGATCCCAGAATCTCTTGTAGTCGTCCAGCCACGCATCGATCGCCTTGAGCGGAGCCGGATTGAGTTCGCAAATGCGCGCGGCGCCCTTCGGATGTTCCTTGATGAGCGCGGCGCCGCGCAGGACTTTGAGGTGTTTCGAGATCGCCGGGCGGCTCACGTCGAAGTTCGCCGCAAGCTCGCCGACGGAGCGTCCGCCGCCGCGTAACAGCGAGAGAATCTCGCGTCGCGTAGGGTCGGCGAGCGCCTTGAAGACGTCGTCGGTGCTCGGACGTGGAAGTGTTGCGCGCACCTAGGGCGCGGCTTGTTGCAGCATCCCGAACACGTTCCCTTCGGGGTCCGCCGCATAGACGTACGTGCCGACCTGCGGAATGGTGACCTTGTCGCCGACGACGCGGCCGCCGTTCTTCGTGACGCGGTCGATCGCCTCATCGAGAGACGCGACGTAGAGGGTGTTCGCCGGCGTCTGCAATGGACCACGCTGCGTGATCGCGCCGTGGATTCCCGAGCCGTTCGCGCCGGTGTCGAGCATGAAGTATGGCATCCCGGGATACTGGTCGGCGCTCCACCCAAACGCGCTTTTGTAGAACGTCACCAGACGCTCGGGATCGCTTGCGGGAATCTCAAACCACGACACAGAGGCGTTCATCGATCGTCCCTTCGTAACGGTGCAGGTAGCGAATTGAATGGTAACCAATGGGTTACGGTATGTCAAGCGCTGCCCCGAGGAAAAGCAGCACGCACCCGTGGTACTCAGAGCACGAATGGTTATCGACTGCCACGGTCACTACACCACGGCTCCGCCCGAACACGAGGCGTGGCGTCGACAACAAGTCGATGCGCGCAAGAGCGGTCGCTCTGCGCCGGCTCCGCCGACAATCGGTGACGATGCGATTCGCGAGACGATCGTCAACGGTCAACTGAAGGTCCAGCGTGAGCGCGGAACCGATCTGACGATCTTCTCTCCGCGTGCCGCCGGAATGGCGCACCACGACGGCGATGCGTTGGCCAACGCAGTGTGGTCGGACTTGTGCAACACGCTGATCTACCGGGTCTGTTCGTTGTTCCCGCGTAACTTTATCGGCGTCTGCCAGCTCCCACAGGCGCCCGGCGTCCGCCCCGACAACTGCATTGCAGAACTCGAGCGCTGCGTGCGCGAGTACGGCTTCGTCGGCTGCAACCTCAACCCTGATCCGTCGGGCGGTTATTGGACCGACCCGCCGCTCACCGACCGCTGGTGGTATCCACTCTACGAGAAGATGGTCGAACTCGACGTTCCGGCGATGGTCCACGTGAGCTCATCATGCAACCCGAACTTTCACGCGACCGGCGCCCATTATCTGAACGGCGACACGACCGCGTTCATGCAGTTCCTGGATTCCGACCTGTTCCGCGATTTCCCGACGCTGAAATTCATCATCCCGCACGGCGGCGGCGCGGTGCCGTTTCACTGGGGCCGCTATCGCGGTCTGGCACAAGACATGAAGCGGCCGCCGCTCTCGGAGCATCTGCTGCAGAACGTCTTTTTCGACACGTGCGTCTATCATCTGCCGGGGATGGACTTGCTCACCGGCGTGATTCCGGTGAAGAACATCCTGTTCGCGTCGGAGACGCTTGGGGCCGTGCGCAGCATCGATCCCGAGACCGGCAACGCATACGACGACACCAAGCGATACGTCGACGCGGTGCAACGCCTGAGCGACGCCGACCGCAAGCAGATCTACGAAGACAACGCGCGCCGCGTGTACGGACGGCTGTCGGCGCAGATCGAAAGGCAGCTCGCCCACAGCAAATCGGCTCCATAGCTGGAGGTCGGGGTGGGCGCGCTGACGCCCTGCGGCTGCGCAAGGTGCCACGTACCACCGCGCGCCAGGTCGCCTTTGGCTTGTTTTGCATCGTGATCGTCGGCGTAGCCATAGAGCGGGCGACCCGCGTACGTCAGCTGCTTTGTACCGTCGCTGCGAACGATCGTTCCCCACGGCGCGGACAGTGCGCCCGAGGGCGGTGAGATCGCCGGCCAACGCGCTGCACAGGCGTCATTGCATTGTGATGTGCCTGGCGTGCCCAGGTCGAGATCGTAGACGTAGACGGCAGAGCCCTTCTCGTTGACGAACCCGACCTGCGCCCCGCGCGAAGAGGTCATCATCGCCGCTGTCTGCAGCGGAGACGTAGACGCGGCGAAGGTTCCAGCTGCGCCCGCGATCGTGAGCAGGGCCGCCGACACAAGGGAAAGGGCGAGCATGGTATGCTTCATCGAGGGCATGCTCGCAAGCATTCATGAAGGATGCTTGAATTCGGAGATGGCAGGGTTGAATGCGCTGTTCCAACGAGGGTACGCTTCGCTAGATGAGCCGCGCTGTCGAGGAGTCGAATCGCCGGATGCTGCGCGCGAGGCCGGGACCGCCGTCGATCGATGAAGCGACGGCTGAACAAGTCCGCGAGCTCCTCACAAAGGGCGCCCTCGGAGGCTGGCTCATTCTCCTCACCGACGACTGCCAAAAAACGTACGACACCCTCCGCGCCCGCGGCGTCGAGTTCACGGACGGGCCGACACAGCGCCCCTACGGTATCGACTGTGGGATCCGCGATCCATTCGACAACGAAATGCGGATCACGCAGCTGGCATGAAAAGTATGCTGTGGGCCGGGCGCATCATCAGCGCGTTTTGCGTCCTTTTTCTGATCTTTGACAGTGTCATTCACCTGCTGAATGTCCCACCCGTTGTGCAGGCGTTCGCGCAACTCGGATACTCTGACGCGCTCGCCCTCCCGCTCGGGATCATCGAGCTCGTCTGTATCGCGCTCTACGTCATTCCGCGAACGTCGATTCTTGGCGCGATCTTGATGACGGCCTATCTCGGCGGCGCGACTGCCGCACAGGTGCGCATCGGCGGACCATGGTTGTTTTCGGTCTTCATAGGTGTGCTGATCTGGGCCGGCCTTTTCTTGCAAGACGAAGATCTGCGCGCGCTCGTTCCTTTGCGACGCCGACCCGTGCAGTGAGGAGAGCGACTACCTTGAGATTTGCTTCCCTTGCGGTATGTGGGCTTCTCGTTGCGCTGCTCGCGCTCGCCGGTTGCGGCGGCGGCGGTGTGACGCAAGTGGGCCCGACGCCGTGCCCGGCCGTTGCGGGCGTCGTTGATCCTCAAGCGACGCTCGTCGCTCCGGCGAAAGGCGCGACGGCGTCTCGACAGCAGTCGGGACGGTCTCGTTCACCGTCTCGAACTCTGCGCTGCTCCAAGGGACGCTTACGCTGTCGAGCGCGAACGGAAACGCTCCACCGATCACCGGCGGCCCGATTTCAAGCGCGAATGGCGTCGCATCCGCTTCGATCCCGACGTTGCAATCTGCGACGACCTACACAGTCATCGTTAGCGCCAAACCCCCGCTGACGCCCGGCTCGTCCTGCACGGGTTCGGTGACGGGGAACCTCGGCTCGTTTACAACGCAATAGCCGCAAAAAAGCCCGTGGTTGCGGGCTTTTTTACTTGTGGAAACGAGGGGACTCGGCTGGACAGCGGGGGTGCGCCCGGTTTCCCGAGCTGATCCGTGTCCCGCGGACGCGACGTTGATGGGTTGATCATTTCCTTTGGAGACATCGCCATCATGAATCGTCGTACATTCGCTTCCACACTCGCGGCAGGCGCCGCGGTTGCGCTGATGCCGCGCGTGGGGCGTGCTGCAAACGGTCCTGCGGCTCGAAACATCGTCCTCGTGCACGGGCTGTTCGCCGACGGATCGAGCTGGTCCGAGGTAATCCCACGCTTGCAGTCTGCAGGGTTGAACGTGACTTCCGTGCAGAACCCGCTGACAACACTGGACGACGCGGTGGCGGAGACGCACCGCGTGCTGGCCCGGCAGGACGGGCCGACGGTGCTAGCGGGACATTCCTTCTCGGGCATGATCGTAACCGAGGCCGGTGTCGATTCGAACGTCTCGGCTGTCGTGTACGTCGCCGCACGGGCCCCGGATGCCGGAGAGGATTACACGGCACTTGCCAAGCGGTTTCCCACGCCGCCCGCCTCGGCGGGCATCGTCTTCGACGGCGATGAGGGAAGACTGACTGAGGCTGCGTTCCTGCGGGATTTCGCCAGCGATTTGCCTGAGGACCGGGCAAGGGTACTCTATGCGGTCCAAGAGCCGTTTCACAAGGCGCTTCTGGCCGGCAAGACCGAACACGCCGCTTGGCGTTCGAAGCCGAGCTTTTATGCGGTTTCGAGTCAAGATCGGGTGATCAATCCCGACCTCGAGCGCTTTATGGCGAAGCGCATGGGAGCGACGACGATCGAGGTGCAGGCGGGTCATCTGTCGCTCGTCTCGCACCCGCGGGAGATCACCGACCTGATCCTGCGAGCCGCCGGACGCACAGAACGTGCATCCTAGAAGCATCGTAGCGCTGAACGTGGAGACGAGGGGACTCGAACCCCTGACATCCTGCTTGCAAAGCAGGCGCTCTACCAACTGAGCTACGTCCCCGCAGCTTCGTCTGTTCGCCGGTGGGGTACGGGGATGCCTCGTCGGGTCAGGCGCCGTTGCAGGCGAGGGGTGTTCGGGCGTCTGTGTACCGTCCGCGTGTGCGTTCCAGCAACAAGATCGTCACGTGACGCATCGCCTCGCGGTGCGTGCAGGCAAAGCCGTGTTCCGCGATCCCCGACTCGACAGCCTGTGCGCCGCGGTAGCTCTCTGGTCCCTCGCTGCCCGGGTAGCTAATCACAAGCCATAGGCGTTGTCCCGGCGCAAGCGCGGAGACGCGGTCCGCGACGTTCGTCTCCGGATAGTGCGACCAGAAGACGTAGCGCTGCGGCGACGGATACAGGATGGCCGGCGTTTGCGCGGCGCGTGGAAGACGAGCGGCATAGTAATCCAACGCGGGCGCGATCATCGGGCGGTAACGGACTTCGGCGTCGCCGGGGCGGGAGCGCGTCGCGATGTAGCGCTGTGCGTCGCGCCAGTCTTCCGCGGAGATGGCGTAGAACGGCTTGATCACGAGCACGCAGAGAACAGCGATGCCCGTGAGAACCGCCACGCGTAGCACGGGCGGACGGAGCCGCGCGATCCCATCGGCGATCAGCAGCACGAACGGAACGACGCTGAGGGCAAAGTAGCGTGAGACGAACATCGGTCGGACGTGTGAGATGACAAACACGATCACGACCGGCGCAACCAGCCACGTAACGAGGAGCGCATACTGCCACGCTCTGCCTTTGGCATCACCGCGGCGCCAGGTCACGACGATGCCGACGGCGATCAGCAGTGCCTCGAGGAGCAAAAGCTTCAGCGACCCGGCAAGGTCGATGAAGAAGGCGAGGAGCGCGTGCGGGTTCGGAACCGGAATCCAGCTCTGGTTGTCTTCGTTCGCCAACATCGCGCGCAACAGCGGTAGCGCGCAGAGCACGATCGCGCCCGCGCTGAGTCCGAAGGCGACCCACGTGCTTCGAGGCGGCCTTCGTATCGCAAGTGCGAGTGCGTGCGCGACGACGATCAAGCTCGCGAAGATGTGCATGTAGAGCGCGAGCACCGTGACGAACGCGTATGCTAGCCACAGGCGACGCGAATCGCGATGGACTGCCTCGACGAAGAGTAGCGTCGACGCTGCCGCCAAGAAGATCACCAAACTGTACGCGCGTGCTTCGCGGGCGAAGAAGACGAAGAACGGGTCGATCGCGACCAGGAATGCTGCGATCGTAGCAGCTGAGCGGTCGAAGAGTCGTACACCGAGCAGGTACGTGACCCAGATCGTGCCGAGCGATGCAACCACGGACAGGCTTCGGACGGCCGTCTCGCTGGTGCCGAAAAGCGTCATCCAGCCATGCAGCAGCGCGTAGTACAGCCCGAATACCGCATCGCTGTGGTGGATGACGAGCCATAACGAGGGGAGCGGCAGCGTCGCATATGCGACGCTCATCGCCTCGTCGTACCAAAGGCTTGCAGCTCCCAGGGCGACACAGCCGATGAGGGCTCCCAGGATGAGGGCAGCCGCGAGCCCATACGGCTGCCGTGTCGCGTGGGATCGCGCGTACATCGAGGGTTCCATAACACGGACGCACAGAACGACGAAGAGACTTTATTCCTCTTGCGTTCGTCGGGAAGGTGGCGCCGCGCCCCGCGCCGAGCATTGGTTCAAATGCCAGTTTCCAGCGCGAGGACCCGCCTCGCGTACCCGCAGCCGCCGCAGTCCGACCAGGTCGACACATACTTTGGAGCCCGCGTCCCGGACCCGTATCGGCCGCTCGAAGACGTCGATGCGCCGGAGACGCGCGCTTGGATCGAGGCGGAGAACGGGCTGACCGAGTCGTTCATTTCGACCATCCCCGAGCGCGCCGCGATCCGGTCACGATTGACGGAGTTGTGGAACTACGAGCGCCGCTCGGTCCCCGAGCGCGTCGGCGACCGCTATGCGTACTACCGGAACACCGGCCTGCAGAACCAAGCGGTCCTGTACATCACGCACGATCTCGCTGAACCGGGTCGGGTGCTTCTCGATCCCAACGTTCTTTCGGAAGACGGGACGGTCGCGCTGTCGGGCGCGGAGTTCAGCGACGACGGGAGACGACTCGCGTATAGCATCTCGAGCTCGGGATCGGACTGGCAAGAGTGGCACGTTCGCGACGTGCAGACGGGAGCGGATCTTCCCGATATCGTGCGCTGGTCGAAGTTCTCCGGCGCGGCGTGGCGCCGCGACGGAAGCGGCTTTTACTACAGCCGCTATGACAAGCCCGATCCCGAGAGTCAATACAAGGACGCCAATTACTTCCACAAGCTGTACTTTCACCGGCTCGGCACTCCGCAGTCGGCGGATGTCCTCGTCTACGAACGCCCGGACCACAAAGACTGGAACATCAACGCGATAACGACCGAGGACGGGCGTTATCTCATCATCGACGCGAGCCGCGGCACCGATTCCGAGAACCGCGTGTTCGTCGTCGACTTGCAGGGTTCGCATGAGGTGATCCCGCTGCTGCCCGACGCTGACGCGCACTGGCAGTATCTCGCCAACGACGGCACGATCTTTTACTTCCTGACCACGCACGAAGCGCCGCGCGGGCGTATCGTTGCGCTGGATCTGCACGAACGGACGCGGCGCGAGCTCGTCGCACAGACGGACGATGTGCTCGACGGCGCCGCGATCTTCGGCGATCGGATCGTCGCCCCGTATCTGCACGACGCGCACGCGCGTGTCGTCATGTACGGCCTGGATGGACGAGCGCAGGGCGAGATCCCGCTGCCGGGGCTGGGAAGCGTCGGCGGCTTCACCGGCAAGCGTGCTGCGACGGAGACGTTCTACAGCTACACCAGCTACACTGAGCCGACGTCGATCTACCGGCTCGATCTGCGCACGCGCACCTCGACGCGCGTCTTCACGCCGCAGCTCGCGTTCGATCGCGACGCGTTCGTGAGCGAGCAGGTCTTTTACACATCCAAAGACGGGACGCGCATCCCGCTGATCCTGACGTACCGCAAAGGGACGCCGCGCGACGGAACCGCGCCGACGATCCTCTACGGCTACGGCGGCTTCGATATCTCGCTCACGCCTGCGTTCTCGACATCGGTGCTCGTGTGGCTCGAGCGCGGCGGCATCTATGCCGTCGCGAACCTGCGCGGCGGCGGCGAGTACGGAGAGACCTGGCATCAAGCCGGCATGAAAGAGAAGAAGCAGAATGTCTTTGACGACTTCATCGCGGCCGCGGAGTATCTGATCGCCGAGCGGTGGACGTCGACGCCGAAGCTCGCGATCCACGGCGGCTCGAACGGCGGGCTGCTCGTCGGCGCGTGCATGACGCAGCGCCCCGAGCTGTTCGGCGCGGCGCTGCCGGCGGTCGGCGTCATGGACATGCTGCGCTTCCAGCACTTCACGATCGGCTGGGCGTGGACGTCCGACTACGGCTCCTCGGATGATCCCGAGCAGTTCCGTACGCTTCTCGCATACTCGCCGCTGCATGCGATTCATGCCGGCGTCAGCTATCCAGCGACCTTGATCACAACCGGCGATCACGACGACCGCGTCTTTCCGGCGCACTCGTTCAAGTTCGCCGCGGCACTGCAAGCGGCACAGGCGGGGGACGCCCCGATTCTGCTGCGCGTGGAGACCAAGGCGGGCCATGGGGCGGGAAAGCCGACCACGAAGGTGATCGAAGAGATCGGCGACCGCTACGCGTTCCTCGTCCGCGTCCTCGGGATGCAGGCGTAGCGAGGACGCATCAGCTTCCCGCGCAAACAGTGATGTCAATGCTTGACGTTCGTCGTTTCGACTGGTCGCGCACGCTCGGTGCACGCATCGCGCTGGTCATCGCCGGCTCGCTGCTCATGGCGCTCGGCGCACGCGTCGCCGTCCCGCTGCCGTTCGACCCGGTGCCGATCACGCTGCAGCCGCTCGCGCTCGTGCTCGTCGCCGCGCTGCTCGGACCGCGACTCGGTGTGTTCGCGCTGCTCACATATCTCGCCGAGGGCGCAAGCGGACTGCCCGTATTCGCCGGCGGCTGGGCGGGGCCGCAGTTCCTGGTCGGAAACGACGCGGGATACCTGTGGTCGTATCCCGTCGCCGTCTACGCGATCGGCCGCCTCTACGAACTCGGCCTATGCCGCAACGTCGTGACGCGGTTCGTGGCGAACGTCGCCGGCTTAGCGATCGTCTACGGCGTCGGTGCGACCGTGCTGAGCTTTTTCGTCGGTCCGCGCGCCGCGATCGCGTTTGGTGTCGCGCCGTTCGTTGCGCTTGACCTCGCGAAGATGGCGTTGGCGGCGTTCCTCCCCGTGCAGGGACGCCGATCGGCATAAGGACGCCCCCGCGTGTCGTCGCGCTCTACGTCTGCGAGCGCGGCGGCGCTCCGATGCGCGCGTGCGATTCCGTGCGCGCGATTCCCGGTGTTGGTCTCGAAGGCGATCGCTACGCAACCGGCCGGGGTTATTGGTGCTTCGAGCGGCGCTACGTCAGCGAGGTGACGTTCGTCGCGAGCGAGACGATCGCGCGGGTCGCGTCGGCGCTCGGAGCGCCGTTCGGTGGCGACGAAAGCCGGCGCAACGTCCTCACCGAAGGGATCGATTTACGCGGGCTTATCGGCGTGCGGTTTCGCGTCGGCCCGGCGACGTTCGAGGGTGAGCGGTCGTGCGATCCGTGCGCGTATCTCGATCGTCTGTTGGAGAAGCCCGTCCGTGGGCTGCTCGGTGAGGACGGCGGCTTACGCGCGCGGGTCGTCGACGCCGGGACGATCCGCATCGGCGATGCGATCGTCGTCGATCAGCGCGTCGGCGCAGGCGGCGGCGCGGTGTCGTAGCGCTCGAACACCTCGGGCGTCGGGTTCGCGAGCGGTACGCGGTGGCCCGGCGCATGCGGACGCGGGGTGGGCCGGCGATGCGGCGCAGGGGATGGTGAGCGCAACACGTCGGCCGGGTTGATGATGATCACCGGGCGCGGTTGCCACGGCGAAGAGGCGCCCCCGGCGGTGGGCGTGGCGGAGGGTGGTGCGGACTGAGCTTGGAGGACGACTCCGAGCGCTAGGGTGCCGAGTAGGAGAGCAAGCCGCTTCACCCGCCCATCCTACCACCTTTGCGCGCCTGTTTTACTTTGCCGGCAAGACTCCATAGTTCGCATGCGGGATGGTGTTGAGCGTCCTCGGGCTGATGTTCAAATGCTCCTCGATCAGCTCCGGCGGCATGTGCGTCATCCAATCGTTCATCGAGAAGTCGCGGTACTGGCCGGTATGGAACATCTCGAGGAAGACCAGATCATCGTTGCCGGTGTTCTCGATGTAATGCCCTAGCGTTTTCGGGACGTAGGCGAGGTCTCCGGGATTGAAGTCCTGAGTACGCGCGGTCGCGGAGTTGAAGAAGACCGTCATGCGGCCCTTCCCGGAGATCCAGTACTGCCATTCGTCGGCGTCCGGGTGCCAGTGAAGCTCGCGTATTCCGCCGGGCTTGATGGTGACGTGTGCCATCGCGATGTTCCGCGAGACCGTGAAGTTCGTCGAGTCGACGACGCGGATCACTCCCGATTCCGTCTGCTTCGTTGGCTTCATCGAGAACGTACGGAATGCGAAGTTCGTGGGCGAGAGCGGACCGCCGTCCTCGGCACCGCGGAGGTCTTGTGACAGCGCGGGAGGGACCGGTGCCTGGAAGATCCAGTGCCCCGCAGGCGGGAGCGTCGACATCGCCTTCTGCACGTCGCTGACGGAGACGCCCCAGTTCTTCGCGAGCACTTCGTGCGGCGTGTGGACGGCCCAGTCCGAGATGAGCGTGGTGTCTTCTTCGGAGAAATCGCCCTGATCGAAGACGAGGAGGAACTCGCAGCCTTCCGGATTGAGGCCCTGCAGCGAGTGGGGAACCCCCGCGGGGAAGTACCAGAGATCGCCTTGGTTCACGTCGGCGACGAACGGACGCCCGTCATAGTCCATCGCGGTGATGCGGCAGTGGCCCGTGAGCATGATCGCCCACTCATCGGCGACGTGCCAGTGCAATTCGCGGATACCACCCGCATCGAGTCGCATGTTGACGCCGGCGAGCTGTGTCGAGATCGGAAAGTCGTGAGCGTTGACCTGACGCGCCCAACCGCCGCCTTGAATGCGGCGATGCGCGGTGTTGAACGAGCTCCAGAACTGCGGCGGCAAACCGTGATCGGTGAGCGGCGGCGTGTATGAATCGGGAAACTGATTCGTCAACGCCGGATTCTTCGGCCCAGGATCGGTCATCGACGGCCCATGCCGGCCGGCCTCCGCCTGCGTTATCGTTTGCGCGCTCGCGCCGCGTGCCGTTAGCGCCGTCGTTGCGGCGACCATCGCCGCTGCCCCGAGAAATCGACCGCGTGATGTTGCGGCGTCGGGCTTTTGATCTTCCACTATGTCTCCTGAACTCGACCCGATCATGAGTGATCGCTTGCGCGAACTCTGCATGCAGTCTACCCACCGTACTCGGAGACGTCTGCTGAGGATCAGTTTACAAAGTACGAGACGCTACACACGGCAATGCAATTCTCCGCGTATTTTCTACATTGCGTGCTACAACAACGATACTTTTGAAATCGCGCATCGTTGCGTTTGCGCGTTCGATCGCACGCGCGCGAAAACAAAAAAGCCCGCGGCTGCGGGCTTCGATCGGTGCGACTGGTGGGCCAACCTGGATTCGAACCAGGGACCTCATGCTTATCAAGCATGCGCTCTAACCAACTGAGCTATTGGCCCGGGGCCGTCGACGCTTTAGTTTAGTGGCGCCGTCAACCCTTGTCAACGACGCCGACCGAATCCGCTACGCTTGTTGACTTCGAGGGCAGTCCTGGCGTAGGGTCGTGGCATCGTAAGAGGGCCTCCGCCTTCATCGCTTGGCGAGAGGCCGGAGAACGCGCATGAACACTGTGCCAATGCGCTTCATCGCTGCTGTCTTCGCCCTCTCGCTCGTCGTGATAGCAGCACCTCCTGCCTTCGGGCAGTCGGCTCCCCCCAGCGCACCGCCGCCCGCGGCTCCCGCACCCGCGACGGTTCCCGCGCCGGCCACCGCTGCGTCGCCTGCGCCGAAGATGAACTATATTCCGACGCTTGATGCGATCGTTCGGAGCGCGTGGGCGACGGGCGGGGATGACCTGCCGTTCCGTGGAGCACCGTTCGCGAGCGGGACGACGCGGCTCGGTGGCAAGATCACCTTCCCGGTTGCACGGTCAATCGCCGTATCGTACAGCCACGACTACCTCGACTACATGCTCGGCAACTCGATCACGCCCGGGAACAACTTCATCGACGATGGGGTCGACACTGCGCAGATCACATATACCGGGAAACAACACTTCGCTGTGGACGCCGGGTACTTTTATCGGCATCGTTTCTGTTGTCCGGGCGCGGGCGATCCGACCAATCCGCAGCCGAATACGTGGCACCGGGCGTTTCTCGATCTCACCGACGGTGTCACGCTGTTCACCGTCCCGTTCCCGGCGGTGCTGTCGACAACGATCACGTTGAACCAGACGCTCCGGCACCACCCGGCGCCCGCGTTTGTGGCCGCAGCCAACCCGCAGATCCCGGCCGACAAGGGAAATCTGTTCTATCCGACTGCGTCCGTGACGTTATCGTTGCCGTTCGATCGCAAGCACGGCGCGACCCTGTACGGCACGTGGGCCTACACTGCCGAGTACTTCGATTATCAGCTGATCCCGTTCTGGTACAACCTGCTCAACGTCGGTTTCAGCAAGACGGCCGGGAAATACGTGACGTTCAACGCCGACCTCTTCAACATCACGCAGTATAAGTCGGGCTACCCGTTCACGGACGGCAACACGATCCACGTCAACAAGCTCGTATTGACGATGGACGTGCGTATCGGTCCGTAACGCGACGCCTTCAGATCAGCTCGATGACTTTGCGTAAATACTCATCGTCGCGCCGGCGCTGCTGTGCGTAGAGATCTCGCAAGGCGTTGAGCTCGCGGTCGGCCTCGGCGCGTGCCTGCACCGTGAGGTCGAAGGCCTGCTCTCGCTCGAGGAGTGCGAGTTCCTCGGGACTGGCTTGCGGGAGAGCCGACGCCGAAGCCGGCCGAGTCGCGACTCGTGCCGGCGGCGGGAGTGGTCCGATCAGCATCAGCCGATCATCTTGATGAATTCTTTGGTCACGGTGTCGTCAGCTTTCCGCTGCGCCATCGCGACGTCGCGGAGCTGGTTCTGCTCGCGCATCAGCTCGGACTTCTCTTCGGTCATCTGGTTGAATTGCTGCGCCTGGCTGTCCAGCGAGAGCTCGAAGGCCTGGTTCTGCAATCCGAGGGCCTGGTAGCCGGCCAGCATTCCCGCGCCCGCGACGCCCTGGAGACCATTGCCGAGGTTGCCCATGCCGGTCGCGCCGGTCCCGACGCCCGCAGCGCCGGCGACCCCTCCCGCGATTGCTCCGATCGGGTTGCCGCCGCTCAGGGCGAAGCCTTGGGCTGCTCCGCCGAGCACGCTGAGAAGGTTCATCGAGCTTGTGTCCTTTCGTAGGATGGTCGCCGAGCCATCACGCCCAGCGCCCCCGACGGCAAGGGCTGCGCCGCTCCTGACGGCGATCCGCCCGTAGTGCCGCAGTACGGAATCGGCGTAGCCCACGGCTTTGCCGTCGCCCCAGTCGGTCGTCGTCCCGGTCCCGTTCGGCGTCCCGGCGTTGTAGGCAGAGAGCGCCCCGTGCACGTCGCCGCCGTACCGGCGCAGATTGTCCTCCAGGAGGCCGGCGGCGTAGTCGGCGTTCTGGGCGGGATCCATCGCTGCTGCGGTCCGGGCGAAGGCGTGCCAGCGGTCGTCGATCTGGAACACCCCGCGCCCGTGGCCGCGGTCGCCGACGATGTTCCGCCCCGAATCGGCTCCCGGCCCGCCGGTCTCCTGAGCGGCGACGGCGGCGAGCAAGCAAGGGTCCAGATGGTGGCGGGCGGCCGCCGCGGCAATCTGGGCACCGAAGGCGACTGGTGGCGTAGTCATGGCGCCCTTCCGTCCCGCCGACTGCTCGCGTTGACAAGGACCCCGGGAGCGTCTACCATGACACGGTTGGGCATGGGGTCTCTCCGTCGCGGGAGGCCCCGTTCTATGGTATGGGTTCTTCGTTGATAATCGACGTCGGCACGCTCCTGTTCGCAGGGCGTCCGATGTCCCTCGACGAGCGCGTCGAGGTTCCGCCGTTCTCCACGTACACGTTTCCGCACCCGGCGCATGCACAGCTCGAGCTGCACCGCGTCGGACGGGGAGTCGAGATCGACGGGACCGTCGGGGTGAACGTCGCGGGGACGTGCGACCGGTGTTTGGACGACGTCGTCGTTCCGATCACGGTCGAGGTCGAGGAGCGCTTCGATCCGCCGGACGGAACGAGCGATCCGTTCGGCGAGAACAACGTACTCAACGGCACGTCACTCGACGTCAGCGATCTGGTACGCCAAGTGGTGACCACCGCGCTCCCGTACGGGTTGGTGTGCAGCGAAACGTGCCGCGGATTGTGCGCGCGGTGCGGGCGGAGCAAGAACCCGGGGGGCGGCTGCGAGTGCCCTTCGATCAGCTCACAATAACGAGAAGGCGATCATGGCAAACCTCAAGTGGAAGACTCCCCGGTCGAAAACGCGTAGCCGCCGGGCTGCGAACTGGAAGCTCAACCCCGTCACGACGGTTGAGTGCCCGCAGTGCCACCAGCCGAAGCGCCCGCACTTCGTGTGCGACTTCTGCGGGACGTACGACGGTCGTCAAGTCGTCGCCAAGGACGAACACGCCGGCCACAACCACGGCTGACGCGATTCCTTGACGCAAACCGGAGTCCGCATCGCGGGCGTCGGGCACTACGCGCCCGAGCGAATCATGACCAACGCCGACTTCGAGAAAACGCTCGACACGTCGGATGAATGGATCCAGACACGCACCGGGATGCGTGAGCGGCGCATCGCCGCTCCCGACGAGCCGACGAGCGACATCGCGGTGTACGCCGCGCAGGACGCACTGCGCCGCTCGGGGCTGCAGGCCAAGGACCTGGACTCCGTCATCGTCGCGACCGTCACGCCGGACTATGCCTTCCCGGCGACCGGTTGCATCGTCGCGCACAAGCTGGGGATCGACGGCGTCCCGGCATTCGACATCGAGATCGCCTGCAGCGGCTTCATCTACGGCCTGACGGTCGCGGCCAGCATGGTGCGCACCGGTGTCTTCAAACGCGTCATGCTCATCGGCGCAGAGGAGCTCTCGCGCGTCGTCAACTACGGCGATCGCTCGACGGCGATCTTGTTCGGCGACGGCGCCGGCGCGGTGATCCTCGAGGCGAGCAGCGAGGACTCGTTCCTCGCCGCCGATCTCGGCTCCGACGGCTCGTCGCCGTCCGACCTGTACCTGCCGCACACGGGGACGGCCGATCCTGAGCTGACGCCCGAGGTGCTCGAAAAGCAGCTCAACAAGATTGCGATGAACGGACGCAACGTCTTCCGCTTCGCGGTCACCAAGATGATCGAGTCGACCAACGTCGCGCTCGATCGCGCCGGCGTCAAACCCGACGAGGTCGCGTGGCTGATTCCACACCAAGCGAATCGCCGCATCATCGAAGCCGCCGCCAAGCATCTCGACATGCCGGCGGAGCGCGTCGTGATGAACATCGAGCGTTACGGCAACACGAGCGCCGCGTCGATCCCGATCGCCCTCTCCGAGACCGAAGCCGCCGGGAAGCTCAAGGACGGCGACGTCCTGCTGTTCGTCGGATTCGGCGGCGGCCTGAGCTGGGGCGCCGTCGCGTGGCGCTGGTCGACGAACGGCCACGCGAACGGGAAGAGCTCCTAATGCGCGTCGGCGTCATTTTTCCCGGCCAGGGCTCGCAGGTCGTCGGAATGGGTACCGACGTCGCGCGCGCGTTTCCGGCCGCCGCGTCGGCGTTCGGGCGCGCCAAAACGTTGCTCGGCTACGATCTGCTCGCGGTGTGCGAGCACGGTCCCGAGGAGCGGTTGCGCGAGACGCGCTACGCGCAGCCGGCGATCTTCGTGACCAACGTTGCGATCGCGTACGCGGTCGGCGATGCGCTCGTTCCGGTGGTGAGCGCAGGTCATTCATTCGGTGAGCTTTGCTCGCTCACACTCGCCGGTGCGCTCGATTTCGAGACCGCGCTCACGCTCGTCAACGAACGCGGTTTGGCGATGCACCGCGCCGCCGATCACGCCCACGGCGCAATGGCTGCGATCCTCGGGCTCGAGCCCGAGAAGCTGCGGTTGGCGGTTGCGAAAACGGTCGCGCAAGGCGCGGGACGCGTGCAGCTTGCGAACTTCAACGCGCCGGGACAGATCGTCATCAGCGGCGACGAGAAGGCCGTCCGCATCGCGGGCGAGCTCGCCGCAGAGGCGGGCGCCAAGCGCGTCGTGCCGCTGAACGTCGCGGGCGCATGGCACAGCGTGCTGATGAACCCTGCGCGTGACGAATTCGCGCCGCATGTCGAAGCCGCCACCGTCTTGCCGCCGCGCTTCACGGTGATCTCGAACGTCGATGCACAGCCGTACATCGACGTCGAGCAGATCAAGACCAACCTCGTGCGATCGGTGACCGACGAAGTGCTCTGGCACGAAACCGCGGTTGCGATGGTCGCGATGAAACTCGACCTCGTCGTCGAGTTCGGCGCGTCGGCGGTGCTCGCCCCGATGTTCAAGCGCATCGAAAATGCGCCGCGCGCGATTACGGTCTCGGACGCCAACGGCGTCGAGCGCCTGCGCGCGCAGCTCGAGGCCGCTCGTGAGCCCGAGCCGGTCGAAGGATCATGACCGGAAAGGTTGCGGTCGTCACCGGCGCGAGCCGGGGGATCGGTCGCGCGATCGCCGTCGACTTGGGTCGCGCCGGTGCAAACCTTGCGCTCTTCGGACGCGATCGTGCCGCGCTCGAAGAGACCGCGGATGCCGTGCGTGCGCAGCGCGGTGACGCGTCGGTGACGCTGCATGCGTGCGACGTCACCGACGAGGATGCCGTGCAGGACGCGATCGGCGACGTGCTTGCGCAGCACGGGCGCATCGATGTCGCCGTCGCGAACGCCGGACAGTCGATCGACGCGCTCCTCCTGCGCTTCAAAAGTGCCGATCTCGAGCGCCTGATCGACGTGAACCTCAAGTCGGCATTCTACCTGAGCGCCGCGGTCGCCAAGCCGATGATGAAGCAGCGCAGCGGCGCGATCGTGCTCGTCTCCTCGATCGTCGGGATTGCAGGCAATCCCGGACAGAGCATGTACGCGGCAACCAAGGCCGGGTTGCTTGGTTTGGGCAAGTCGCTCGCGAAGGAACTCGGGTCGCGCTCAATTCGCGTCAACGTCGTCGCACCCGGGTTCATCGAGACGGCCATGACGACGGACATCTCCGCGGCGGCACGGGAACACTACCTCAAGAACATCGCGCTTGGGCGCGCGGGATCACCTGAGGACGTCGCCCCGGTCGTCACCTTTCTCGCCTCCGACGCCGCTCGTTACGTCACCGGCCAAACGGTCGTGGTCGACGGCGGATTCTTGATGTAATTATGAACTCGCTATCCTACAGGAGAAACGGATAACTCCCATGGCCGCTGATACCTTCGACCGCGTCAAGAAGATCATCGTCGAGCAACTCGGCGTCGAGGAAGGCGAAGTGACGCCGGAAGCATCGATCACGGACGACCTGGGCGCAGACTCGCTCGATCAGGTCGAGCTGGTGATGGCGTTCGAAACCGAGTTCGGCATCGACATCCCGGACGAAGAAGCGGAGAAGATCAAGACCGTCGGTGACGCGGTGCAGAAGATCGACTCCGTGAACGCCTCAAAGGAATAGTTTTTGCTCGAAGCCCTCGGTGAGCGCTTAGGCGCGATCTTCGATCGTCTCGGCAACCGCGGCCGACTCACCGAGTCGGACGTCGCTGAGGTATTGCGCGAAGTTCGCATCGCGCTGCTCGAAGCCGATGTCGCGCTGCCTGTTGCCAAGGAGTTCGTCGCCAAGATCCGCGAGAGAGCGGTCGGCGCCGACGTCTTGCAGTCGCTCACGCCCGCCCAGTCCGTCGTCAAGATCGTCTACGACGAACTGGTCGAGATCATGGGCGGTGCCGCTGCGCGTCTGCAGTACAGCGACGCGCCGCCGACCGTCTATCTCATGGTCGGGCTGCAGGGCTCCGGGAAAACGACGCACGCTGGAAAGCTGGCGCTGCGTCTGAAAGAACAGGGCCGCCGTACGCTGCTCGTCGCCGCCGACGTCTACCGTCCCGCTGCGATCGATCAGCTCAAGACGCTCGGCAAGCAGATCGACTTGCCGGTGTTCGACGAGGGCGCAGGCGACCCGGTGAAGATCGCGCGCGACGGCGTCGCCGAAGCGCGGCGGCTCGGAATTCCGACCGTGATCATCGACACCGCCGGTCGGCTGCAGATCGACGAGCGCTTGATGACCGAGCTCGAGCAGATCATAGCGGCGGTCAAGCCGACCGAGATCCTGTTCGTCGCCGACGCGATGACCGGACA
>CAZABL010000051.1:19263-28411 GCA_964483365.1 uncultured bacterium | reverse complement strand
AAAGCGTGTGCTGATGGTGAGCGCGCTCGACCGCTTCGGGATGGCGCAGGCGCTCGTCAAGGCGGGCGCCGACGTGATCTTCGGCGACTTCATCTTCGCGCTCGACCTCGATCGGCCGGTGCGCGGGCTGGACGAGTTCGAGGAGATGGCGCGCAAGTATCTCCCCGACGCGATGAAGCTGCCGTTCCAGTTCTTCTATCCAACCGGGAAAAAGCAAGACCGTCCGCCGCAGCCCAAGTACCCCGAGTACTACGAGGACGCGGAGATCATCGCGGGCGACTACCACTTCATGCGACAGTTCATGCCCGAGCGGCTGGACGGAAAGACGATCCTCACCAACACGGTGACGGCGAGCGACGTCGACTTCTTGCGCGATCACGGGATCACGCGGCTCGTGACGACGACGCCGGACTTCGGCGGACGCTCGTTCGGGACGAACGTGGTCGAGGCGGCCCTCGTCGCGCTGCTCGGCAAACGCTGGGAGGACGTCACGCAGGACGACTACGGGCGGCTGCTGCGCGACCTCGATCTCAAACCGCGCGTGATCGCGTTCGCCGCGGCGTGATCCGACGGCTCTTCGCCGTCCAGCACTACGTCGCGGACGCGCATCGCAGCTCGCTCCGCCGCGTCCTCGGTGTCCCCGGACTGATCTCGGTCGGGCTGGGCACGATGATCGGCGGGATCTTCACGACGATCGGCGTCGGAATGCTCGCGGCGGGTCCCGGCGTCATCGCGTCGTTCGTGCTCAGCGGCCTTGCGTGCGTCTTCGTGTCGTTCTGCTACGCCGAGCTCGCCTCGATGGTCCCCGTCGCCGGCAGTGCGTACACGTACGCGTATGCGACGCTCGGCGAGATCGTGGCGTGGATCATCGGCTGGGATCTGATCCTCGAATACGGGATCTCCGTCGCGCCGGTCGCGGCGTCGTTCTCCGGCGCGCTGCAAGCGCTGATCGGGAACGTCGGGATCGTGCTGCCGCCGGCGCTGCAGCACGCCGATCTCGCGCACGGCGCGGTCGACCTGTGCGCGTTCCTGGTCGTCGTCGTCATCACGGTGCTGCTCGCGATCGGGATCAAGGAGTCCGCGTCGACGAATAGCGTCCTCGTCGCGGTGCAGATCATCGCGATCGTGCTGTTCGTGCTCGTGCTGCTCGGTGCGGTGAAACCGTCACACTTCACGCCGTTCGCACCGCTCGGGTGGCACGGGATCGTCAGCGGTGCCGCGCTCGTCTTCTTTGCGTACATCGGCTTCGACACGGTGACCGTCGCCTCCGAGGAGGCGCGCGTCCCGCATCGTGACGTCCCACGCGCGGTCATCGGCTCGCTGCTCATCGGCATCGTCCTGTATCTCGCGATCGCGTACGTCACCGTCGGCGTCGTCCCGTGGAACACGATCGACAAGGACGCCGGGATGTCCGACGCGGTCAAGCACGCCGGGAACCCGACGTGGCTCGCGACCGTCGTCGCGATCGGCGCGCTCGCCGGGACAACGACCGTGATGCTGACCGGACTGCTCGGGCAGGTCCGGATCTTCTACGTGATGGCGCGCGATCGGATGCTCCCGCCCTGGATCGCCGCGGTGAATCCCCGCACGCGCACGCCGTTCGTCATGACGATCGTCACCGGCGCGATCGTCGCGATCCTCGCCGGGCTGATCCCGCTCGACGTGCTGCTCGCGCTGGTGAACATCGGGACGCTCTCGGCGTTCACGATCGTGTGCGTCGGCGTGCTCGTGCTGCGCGTGCGCAGACCCGCGCTCGAGCGGCCGTACCGCGCGCCGTTCGTCTGGCCGGTCGCAATTCTGGGCGCAGGGCTCTGTTTGTATCAGATGATCCTCGGCCTGTCGGGCGCGACGTGGCTCCGGTTCGTGGTCTGGCTCGCCGTCGGGCTGATCGTCTACGCGTTGTACGGCTATCGGCACTCGCTGCTGCGCGCTGTGAAGTGAAGCCGGTCCTCGCGCTGCGTGACCTCGTCGTCGTCGCGGCCGCGGCGATGGGACCCGCGTTCTCGCTCGCAACGACGATGGGCGCGATGGTTGCCGCTGCGGGTCGCTGGACGGCGCTCGCGCTGCTGATCGTCGCGGTCCTCATGGCCGGGATCGCGTCGGGCTACAAACGCCTCGGCGAACGGATGCGCGACGCCGGATCGTCGTACGCGTGGATTCGCGCGGCGTTCGGCGATGCGACCGGCGCGTACGGCGCGTGGGTGCTCCTCGTCGCGAACCTGTTCGCCGTCCTCGCAACGGCGCTGCCGGCGGGGACGTACACGCTCGACCTGCTCGCGCCGCCGCTCGCATCGCAGGGGCTGGCGGTCGCGCTCGTTGCGTGCGCCTGGACCGCCGCGAGCGCGCTGCTCCTCTGGTACGGATTGCGACCGACCGCGCTGCTCACGCTTGCGCTCCTCGTCGCCGAGCTCGTCGTCCTCACCGCCGCGGCGGTGCTGGCGGCGCTCCATCCACGCGGCGGCGCCGTCGCCTTCGTGCCGACCCCGCTCAGCGCCGGGGCGCTGATCGGCGCGATCGTCATCGGGATCTGGATGATCGACGGCTGGGAAGTCTCCGCCTCGACCGCCGAGGAGGCCCGTGGCGACGCGTCCGCCCCCGGCTGGGGCGGCTTGGCCGGCCTCGTGCTCACCAGCGTCGTGCTGCTCGCGGCGATCGCCGCGTTCACGCGCCTGGGGAGCGGCGACGGCTTCGCCGCCCACCAGGACGACGCGCTGGCGTACATCGGCGCGCTGCTCGGCGGCCCGTGGCGTCCGCTCCTCGACGTCACGGTCCTCGTCTCACTGGCGGCGTCGCTGCAGACGACGCTCGTCTACCTCAGCCGCAGCATCTACGCGATGGGACGGGACGGTCTCGTCCTGCGCGCCCTCGGCACGCTCGACCGCCGCGACGAGCCCGCTGCCTCGATTTTGCTCGTTGTAGGACTTTCTCTCGGGTTCTGCCTGGCCGCCGGGCTCTCGCCGACCGCGAACGCGGCCTTCGTCTTCGCGCTGCAAGGGACGTCTTGGTTCCTGGGGGTCCTGTTCGTCATGAGCGCGGCCGCCGCGGTCCGGGTTTTTCGGGGTACCGGAACTGCCGTGTGGTCGGGAGTCGTTTTCCCAGGGTCGGCCGCGGTCGTCCTGGGCGCGATCCTGATGGTTGCCCTCGTCCGGGACGACCCGGCGACCAGGGGATTCATCACAGCCTCCGCAATCATGGGGCTTCCGCTGGCGGTGTGGCGCGGCAGGGCACTACGAAACCTGGTCTAACCACGGGCGGTCTCAAACCCGGGAGTCGCTATTGAACGACAAAGAAATCGTTTTGACCCGCGACGGGCTCAAGAAGCTCGAGGACGAGCTCGACGAGCTCAAGAGCGTCCATCGTCGCGAAGTCAACGAACGAATCCGACAAGCCAAAGAGTTCGGTGACATCTCGGAAAACGCCGAATACGAGGACGCCAAGCAAGAGCAAGCGTTCGTCGAGGGTCGCATTCTCAAGCTCGAGGCGATGATTCGCAACGCGCGTGTGATCGACGCGAGCGACTACGTCGCCGACGAAGTCCACCTCGGCGCGACCGTCAAGGTGAAAGAGATGGGCTCGGGGACGGCCCACGAGTTTACGATCGTCGGCTCGGCCGAGGCGGATCCGAAGAACGCTCGTCTCTCCAATGAGTCGCCGCTGGGCCGTGCCCTGATGGGCCGCAAGAAGAACGAGACGGTCGACGTCGTCACGCCGCGCGGCCAGATGAAATACAAGATCGAGTCGATCAACAAGGACCCGAAGAAGACCAAGAAAGCGTCCTGACGCCATGAGCGATCTCGTCGCCGCGCGGCGGGCGAAGCTCGCCGCGCTGCGCGAGCGCGGCGTCGACCCGTTCGTCGTTACCAAGTACGAGGTCACCGCGCACGCGGCTGACCTCGCGTCGCGCTATGCCGATCTCGGCGAGCAAGGGCGAATGCAGGACGAGACGTGGTCGCTCGCCGGCCGCATCATGACGGTGCGCGCGCAGGGCGGCGTGATCTTCGCTGACCTGCACGACCGCACGGGCCGCTTCCAGCTGTTCGTGCGTAAGAACGACGTCGGCGACGACGCGTTCGCGCTCTTCAAGGAGGTCGAGCGAGGCGACTTCGTCGGTGCGCAGGGCTTCGTGTTCCGCACGAAGGCCGGCGAGCTTTCGCTGTACGTGCAGAAGTTCGAGGTGATCGGGAAGACGCTCGCCGCGTTCCCCGACAAGTGGCACGGTCTCCAGGACGTCGAGAAGCGCTACCGCCAGCGCTACGTCGACCTGATCGTCAACCCGCACGTGCGCGACGTGATGATCGCGCGCTCGCGGATCGTCGCGGAGATGCGCCGCTTCATCGACAACGAGGGCTTCTTCGAGGTCGAGACGCCGACGCTGCTCAACATCGCCGGCGGCGCGTCGGCGCGGCCGTTTTTGACGCATTCCAACGCGCTCGACATCCCGCTCTCGCTGCGCATCGCGACGGAGCTGTATCTCAAGCGGCTGATCGTCGGCGGGATGGAACGCGTCTACGAGATCGGGCGCATCTGGCGCAACGAGGGGATCGACCGCACGCACAACCCCGAGTTCACGATGCTCGAGCTGTACGCAGCGTACTGGGACGTCAACGATATGATGGCGTTCAACGAGCGGCTGATGAACCACTTGGTGCGCACGGTGCACGGCAGCGAGACGTTGATCTACGGCGAGGATCCGATCTCGTTCGCGATGCCGTTCCGGCGCCTCGACTACCTCGGCGCCTTCAAAGAGTTCGGCGGCATCGAACGCGACCAGCTGCTCGACCCCGATCAAGCCTTTGCGTTGCTGCGCGAGTACGGGATCCCCGAGTCGCCGACGCACGCGCACGCGCTCGACAAGCTCTTCGAGCGCATCGTCGAGCCCGAATTGCTGCAGCCGACGTTCGTGTACGGCTATCCCGTCGTGCTCTCGCCGCTCGCGAAGCGCATGCCGCATGATCCCGAGCTCACGGAACGGTACGAGCTGTTTGCTGCGCACATGGAGGTCGCGAACGCGTTCACCGAGCTCAACGATCCCGACGACCAACGCCGGCGCTTCGAGCTCCAGATCGCCGAGAAGGAAGCGGGCGACGAAGAGGTTCCGCCGCCCGACTGGGATTTCGTGCGCGCGCTCGAGTACGGGATGCCGCCGACGGCGGGGATCGGCATCGGTGTCGACCGGTTGGTCATGCTGCTCACAAACAACGCGTCGATCCGCGACGTCCTGCTCTTTCCGCTGCAGCGCCCGCTCCCGGCCGACGAGCTCGCCGACGAAGATGAGGAAGAAGGCTGACGGTTTCCTCGCGGTAACCGTGAAACCGCAGCCGGCGATCTCGTTGTCAGATCGTTGCGATGCTCAAAAAAGATCTCACCAAAGAATATCCGCGTTCGGTCTACGACAAAATCCTCGGCGTCGTGATGCTGGCACGCACGGTCGACAAGGGCGCCGCGGCGGCGAACGGTCTCGTCGGCGAGTACCGCTACGAGTGCCCGATGGACCAGTCGATTTTCAGCTTCCTCGGTGTCGACGGCGGAACGTTGCTCGAGGCGATCAAGAAGGCGAACAGTGAGGCTGACGTCGTCGCGTTCCTCAAGCCGTACGTCGACAAGAAGTCGCCGGCCGAGATCGCGCAGTTCAACGAAGGGTTTCTCGCCGGCGCGCCGCAGCCCGGCAGCGAGAGCGAGGCGTATTTCCTCGAGCTCCGCAATTCCGTCGCGCCCGATCGCACCGACGTGACGCGTTGGGCCGACCTCCTGGACCTCGACGAGAAGCGTCCCGTACCGCAGCGCGTCGCCGCGTAACCGCCCAAAAGGCGCCGGAGTTCGTTTCGTGAACGAACGGGCGTGCCGACGTATCGCCTCGTCGTGGAATACGACGGGTCCGCATTTCACGGGCTGCAGTTCCAGCCCGAATTGCGGACGATCGCCGGCACGCTCGAAACGGCGCTGAGCCGCATCTTTGCGGCTCCCGTCAAAATCACGGCCGCTGGACGCACCGACGCCGGTGTCCACGCGACCGGCCAGGTCGTCTCGTTCGCCGCTGAGCGCGCGTTCCCGATCGAGCGGCTCGTGCTGGCGATCAACGGCAATCTTCCCAGCGATCTCGTCGTCCGCGCCGCCGATCTCGTCGACGACGGCTTCTCAGCGCGGTTCGATGCGCGCGAGCGCGTCTACGACTACCTCATCCTCAATCGCGGCTTTCCGAGTGCGCTGTGGCGCGAGCGCGCGTGGTTCGTCACGCGACCGATCGACGACGCCCGGTTTTTGGAAGCGGCGAAGCCGCTGATCGGCGAGCACGACTTCGTTACATTCTGCGGCGAAGCGCCCGAACGCGGCGGGACCGTCCGCGAGGTCCGCGCGATCGAGCTGGCGCGATCGTCCGAATTGTTGCGCGTCACCGTGCGCGGCAACGCGTTCCTGCACCACATGGTGCGGGTGATCGTCGGGACGCTCGTCGCGTGCGCAACCGGCTATCGCGACGTCGCGTTCGCCGGCCGCGCGCTCGAGGCGCGCGACCGCACCGCTGCCGGGCCGACGGCACCCGCGCACGGCTTATATTTGGCGGGGGTGCGGTACGACGATCTCGAGACGTACCGCCCCGTCGCGCTCGAGGTTTAAACGCGGGCCAGTGGCGCGCTCCCGAAGCTGCGCGCCCGTTCGCGCAGCGTCTCGCCCAAATCGTCCAGGCCGTTGCGCGCGTCGCGCGTCGCATCGGATGCCGCGGTGAGCGCCTTCGTTGCTTCGGCGACCGCCCCGAGCGCGGCACGCTGGCGGGCAACGGACGCTTCGACCCCCGTCGCGTGGGTCTGAATCGCGCCGACGATTTGTACGATCTGCTGGTTCGCCAGGTTCTGCTCGTCGAGCGAGCGCGCTGCCTCTTGGGTGAGCCCGTTCATCATCTCGACCGCGTTCACGATCGACGACGATCCGGTGGCCTGCTCGCGCGCCGCAAGCGAGATCTGCTCGATGAGCGCGTTGGCCTGCTCGACGGCGGTCGAGATGTCGCCGATCGCGCGGCCGGCGACGTCGGCCATCGCGAGACCGTTCTCGGCCTTGCTTCCCGACGCCGTGGTCGAGCGCACGACCTCGGCCGTCTTCGCTTGGATATCTTTGACGAGCTGCGCGATCTCACGCGTCGAGTAGGCCGAGCTCTCGGCAAGCTTGCGGACTTCATCGGCGACGACGGCGAAGCCGCGACCGTGCTCGCCGGCGCGCGCCGCTTCGATTGCCGCGTTGAGCGCGAGCAAGTTCGTCTGATCGGCGATCGTATCGATCACCTCGACGATCGCGCCGATCCGCTCGGAGGCACTGCCGAGCTCGGTCATCTTCTCGACGACCGCGTGGATGTCGTCGGCGATCTCGCGCGTCGAGCGCACGAGGCGTTCGACCGCGACGCCGCCGTCGCTGGCTTTGCGGTTCGCTTCCACCGAGAGCGTCGATGCTTCGCGCGCGCTCCCCGCGACCTGGTTCACGGAGACCGCGAGCTCGCCGATCGCGGAGCTGACGCTCGCGACATTGTTGGCGAGCCCGTTGATCGTGCTCGCGACCGTCGCGATCGTAGCGACCGTCTCCTCGAACGCGGCGCCGGCAACGCCGACGTCATGGGTGAGGGCGGCGAGGCCCTCCGCGATGTGCTCGACCTCGTCGACCACCGCGCCTCTGGCCTCGCGGGCCGTGACGCCGGCGCCGTCGCGTTCTTCAAGCGCCGTGTGCAAGCGCTCATAGCGCGCGACGAACTCTTCGATCGCCGGCTGGAGGCGGCGCACCGCCTCGATGCGACCGCGGGCCGCGACCAGTGCGGTTACTGCGTCCTCGAGGGACTCGGCGCCGGCGGCCTCCAGCGCCTTCATCTGGGCGGCCCGCTGGCGTCCGAGCGCGGCTCGGCAGCGGATCAAGGCAACCGAGGAGGCGGCGGCTGCGCACACCGCGAGCAGGGCAAGCGCGATCAAGGCCAGGTCGAAGGCGGTCACGTGGTCCTCCGGGCAGCGTAGGGGTCTACCCGGTGTATCGGTTGGGTAAAGCCGCGAACTGACCGGATGCGCGGCCTCTTTCGGGGCCGTCGCGGTTGACTTGGGGCAAGCCCGGCCCGTATACTGCGAAGGTTGCCGCTCCCGATGACGGTGGGCGGCGTTCTTGCCTGTTCCGACGGACCCTATGCGCACCTATCAGCAAACAACGGCCGAGACGAACCACGAGTGGTACATCGTCGACGCGTCCGGGCAACGGCTCGGCACGCTCGCGGTGAAGATCGCCCGTGCCCTTTCGGGCCGCACCAAGGCGACTTGGACCCCGCACATCGACGACGGCGATCACGTCGTCGTGATCAACGCCGACAAGGTCGAGCTCGCCCCCCGCAAGTGGACGCAGAAGGTCTACCACCGGCACTCGGGTTTCCCCGGCGGCTTGCGGACCGAGACGGCCGCGCAAGTGCGTGAGAAATACCCCGAGCGCCTCATCGAGCGCGCCGTGCGCGGGATGCTCGCCACCAACCGGATGCGCGAGATCCAGCTCAACCGCCTCAAGGTCTACGCCGGGTCGGAACACCCTCACGCCGCACAGCAACCGAAGGCTCTCGGGTAAATGCAGACTTCCGATCTCTTCAACGGAACCGGCCGCCGCAAGCGCGGTATCGCGCGCGTCCGTCTCTCGCTCGGTCAGGGCGTGATCACCGTCAACCAGAAGCCGGTCGATGAGTACTTCCCGCGGCCGTCGCTGCAGATGATCGTGCGCCAGCCGCTCGACGTGACGCAGAGCCTTTCGCGGTTCAACGTCGATGTGAAGTGCACGGGTGGCGGTGTCTCTGGGCAGGCCGGTGCCGTTCGTCATGGGATCGCTCGGGCGCTTGTCGAGATGGACGAATCTCTGCGCGAGCCGCTGCGTCGCAATGGGCTGTTGACGCGTGATCCGCGGGAGAAAGAGTCGAAGAAGTACGGGCGCAAGAAGGCTCGAAAGCGGTTCCAGTTCTCTAAGCGTTAATTGTGGTGGTGTCGCGGGATGCGACATCGCGCTTCGACAGGCTCAGCGGTCGGGGACGCGGCCCTCGCACTTCGTGTGCGAGGGCCGCTCCGTTTCATCTCCCTCCCGCGCATCCTGCCGCTTCGACAAGCTCAGCGTGAAAAGGCCCCGACCGCCAATGTCGCATCCCGCGACACAG
>CAZABL010000051.1:12832-19163 GCA_964483365.1 uncultured bacterium | reverse complement strand
CGTGGCGCAGGCACGATGACGGCGGCTCGACGAAAGTCGTGGGGTATGTCGAGCGCGCTTCTGGTTGTTGATGTGCAACAAGATCTCGTCGATGCTCTTCCGGAGGAGCGCCGCTCCGGATTTTTGCGGACGCTGCGGCATGTGATTGCGGGGGCTCGCGATCGGGACGTCCCCGTTGTTTATGTGCGGCATCAGGATCATGAGCTGCTGCCGGGGACGGCGGGGTGGGGGATTGCTGCGGAGATTGCGCCTCGTGACGGGGAGCCGGTTGTTGAGAAGCGGTTTCGGGATGCGTTTCGTGAGACCGACCTCGCCGACGTCTTGGCGCGGATCGGTATCGATCACGTTGTTGTTTGTGGGATGCAGACGGAGTTTTGTATCGATGCGACGATTCGTGAGGCGGAGCGGCGGGGGTATCGCGTGACGCTTGTTGAGGATGGGCATGCGACGTATTCGGGGGGCGGGTTGAGTGAGGAGCAGATTCGCGCGCATGTGAATCGCGTTGCGCGTGGGAGCGTCGCGGAAATCGTGCCGTCTGGCGAGGTTTGGAGCCTTTTGGCGCTACGTTAGCGCGTAGATTGTGACCGGGTCCGCTTTGCCGCGGATTTTGGCGACGAGTTTTTCTGCGTGTGGTTTTGTTTGTAGGCGCTGGTAGGTTGGCTCGTCGATGTACGTTGTGCCGCGGGGGGCGGCGGCTTGAAGGCGGCTCGCGAGGTTGGCGGCGTCGCCGATGACGGTGTAGTCCATGCGTTTGGGGCTGCCGATGTGGCCGGCGACGACGTCGCCGGTGGCGATGCCGATCGCGAGTTGGAGGGGTTTGCCGGAGGCGCTGATCGTTGCGGCGGCGCCGTGGAGCGCGTGTGCGACCGCGAGGGCCCGCGTTGCGTCGTCTTGGCGGACTCTTGGGGGGCCGAAGACGACCATGAGGCCGTCGCCGTAGAATTTGTCGAGGAGGCCGTCGTGTTCGAAGACGACGGTGACGGCGGCGGTTAGGAAGGCGTTGAGGATTTCTACGACGCGTTCGGCGTCGAGGCGGTCGGCGAGTTCGGTGAAGCCGGCGATGTCGGCGAAGAGGATCGTCGCGGAGGCGCGTTCGCCGCCTAGTGAGACGCCGGATGGGGCGCTCATGAGTTGCTCGACCACGTGCGGGGCGAGGTAGCGGGAGAAGGCGTCGCGGATTTCGCGGCGTTGTTCGACTTCGGCGCGGTGGAGGCGTTCGAGTTCGCGGCGTTGGGTGATGTCGGTGACGGCGATTGCGTGGCCGAGCGCTTTTGTGCCGTCGGGGAGGTCGACGGGAGCGATGCGAACTTCGAGTGCGAGCGTGCCGCGCGTTGGGTGGTTTGCTTGCATTTCCGCGGGTCTGGCGGGGAGCGTTGATTCGGCGATCAGTGTTGCGATGCCGGGGATCAGGGCTTCGAGGACGCGGGCGGGTTTGCCGAGCATCGTTTTGCCGGGGACGCCGAACGTTTCTGCGGCGGCATCGTTGAAGCTCGAGACTTCGCCGTTGCCGTCGACGGTGATCACGCCGCTGGTGATCGAGCCGAGGACGCGGGCTTGGATCTCTTCGAGTCGTTCGATTTCGTCGAGGCGTACGCGCAGTTGATCGAAGAGGCGGGCGTTTTCGATCGCGAGCGCGGCCTGATTTGCGAAGGCGGTAAGGAGTTCGGGGTCGGTGCGGGAGAAGAGGTTGGTCGCGATACGGGAGTCGAGATAGACGACGCCGATCGTGCGCGCTTTGATCGCGAGCGGGACGCAGATGATCGAGCGCAGGCGCAGCGCGCGCACCGACAGGTTGATGTTGAAGCGCGGATCTTGTTGTGCGTCGGTCGTGACGACCGGTTCGCCGGTCTCGAAGACGTGCCGTACCGTTGTGTGCGAGGGGCGCATCGTGTCGCCCTCGACGGTTGCGCGATCGATGCCGTAGGTCGTGCGCAGCTCGAGCTCGCCGTTCGCATCGGCGATCATGACGAAGCCGCGTTCGGCTTGCATGACTTCGACTGCCGTGTCGAGCACGCGGCGTAGGACGACGTCGAGCTCGAGTGAGGAGTTGACCGTCTCCGCGACGTGCGCGAGGGTTCGTGCGCGGTTCAGTTCGCGTTCGGCGTTTTTCGAAGACGCGGCAAGGCGGCTTTCGAGTCCGGCGTGTTCGAGCGCGAGCGTCTCGTACGCCCGTTCGACGCCCGCGAACGCCTCGAGCAACGCGGGGTCACCCCGTGCGACAATCTGTTGCCGTAGAGAGGCGAGTGGTCCCGCCCCGGCGCTCTGCATCGAACGCTCGGTTCCTCATCTTCCGGCAACAGTCCGCTCATCTTGCCGCTCTAGGCTCTCGGCATGGCTCGCGATTCGATCGTACCGCTCGCGGATGCCGCGCTCGCCGCGCGCTCGCAGGTTGACGCCGCCGCGCGCAACGCCGCCCGTGATGCCCGTGGCTCGGCAGCGTTTGCACAGGCTGCACTCTTTGAGGAAGCGTTGCTCGGTGCGCTGCGCGCGCGCTTCGCCGAACTGCGGACCGTCGCACGATGACCGAGTTCGGGGTTCTGGCGCGCGCCGCCGATGGGATGGACGTGCAGCGGGTTGTCCTCGACGTCGCGGCGCGCAACGTGGCGGCGGCGCAGGCCTCAACGCCGCAGCATCCGTATCCGCGGCTCGTGGCACGCTTTGCGGCGCCGGCGGAGACGACCGACGATGACGGTATTCCCACGCCGGATCCCGGCGAAGACGCGACGACGACGCAGTTTTTAGGGACGCGCGCGAGCGGTGAGAACGCAGATGCGATGACAGAGATGATCGCTGTCCTCGATGCGCAGCGTGCGTATGAGGCAAATGCGTCGATCTTCGATGTCGGCAAGCGACTCGCCGAACGAACCCTGCAGATCGGCCAAAGCTGATGCGGGTGGAACTTATCGTTCCCGACGTCGCGCCCATCGCGCCGCGTGTTGCTGCGCACCAGCATAGTGATCCGTTCGGCGCGCTCGTCGACGCGGCCGGTGCGATTCTCGATCGGGCGGCGGCCGCCGAGTCGCGCTTCGCGGCGCATCGCGGTGGACTGCAAGAGATGGTTGTCGAGCGCGCACGTGCGGACATTGCGCTGCAAGTCGCGGCGACGGCCGCACAGCGCACCGCACAGTCGCTGCAAACGCTGCTGGGGATGCAAGTCTAGTCGATGCGCCTGATGACGCTCATCGAGCGTTTGCGCCGACTGAATCCGCGCGCGAAGCTGTTCGTCGTGCTTGGCGTACTCGCGGTCGTAGCGCTCGGTGTCTTCGTCGCGAGCGCGTCGCGTGATAGCCGGGTCGGTCTGTTCGCGACACCACTGCACGCGGATCAGCTCGCCGAGGTCGAACAGCGCCTAGCGGCGTGGAGCGTCCCGTACGTCTCGACGAGCGACAACGTGCGCGTCGATCGCAGCCGGCGCAGCGATTTGCTGCTGCGCCTCTCGCTCGCCGGCGTCCCGCACCCGCATCTCGCGGGAAGCGACGAGGCGCTGGCGCATTTAGGAGCGCTCACGCCGCAGACAGTCCTCGAAGCGCAGACGCGTGACGCGCTCGCCGCCGACCTCGCGCTCGGTTTGCGTGGGCTCGACGGCGTTGCTGATGCGCGTGTGGTCATCGCTCCGGCGAGCGGGGGCATCTACGCCGACCAAACGCAGCGCGACGCAAGCGCCAGCGTGCGGGTGCGGCTCGCGCCCGGTTCGCATCTTTCTCCGCGGACGGTAGCGGGGATCAAGGCATTCGTATCTGGCGGCGTGCCGGGGTTGGATGCCGCGCAGGTGACGGTGCTCGACGACCGCGGGCTTGCGCTCGACGCGGGCGCTGCCGATGATGCGTCCGACGTGCAAGGTGCGCTGCAAAGCGCGCTCGACGCTGCGTTCGGTGCCGGCGCGACGATCGTGCGCGTGCATCGTGAAGCGCTCGGCGAGACCCGTGAGGTGCACGACGTACGGCGCGCCGCGCTCGACGGAGCGATCGCGCGCACGAGCAGCGACGAACGCTACGCATCCAATGTCAAGAAGTACTCGAAGAGCGAGGGGACCGAGGATCGTGGCAGCGATACGCGCGACGAACGGCGCGTCATCGCAGCGGACGCGACGGCTCGCCTGAGCGTCGCGGTGTTCGTTGACGGGGCGCGCGGTCTCGATCTCAAGAAGATTCGCACGCTTGCCGCCGCGGCCGCCGGGATTCGCGCCGATCGTGGCGACGCGCTCAGCGTCGAGGCGGTCGCGTTCGCGAACGGTGCGCCGCGGGCGCCCCGCGCCGCGCTTGCACCCGGCTGGGTGCTCGCGTTCGCAAGCGTCTTGCCGCAAGCGCTCACCGTGCTCGCGATCGTCCTTGCGGTCGCCTTCGGTGCCAAGCCGTGCGCAACGGTCGCTATGCGAATCGTCGAGACGGGCGCGGCGCGGAGTACCGCGCGTCACGTGTCCGGGTTGCCTCCGGGACGCGTGCGCGGTGCCCTCGTCGGGGAGCCGCCGCACGTCGCCGCCGCGATCATCTCTGCGCTTCCTGCCGCGACCGCAGCAGCGGTGCTTGAGCTGTATCCCGCCGACGAGCGGGCAGCGATCGTGCGGCGGCTTGCGCGTGGCGCGAACGCGACACTGATCCCGGATCCCGAGGAGCTCATCCGTGCCCGCGCCTGAGTTCGTATCGTTGGCAGAGCTGTTGTGCCGCTCTGGCGACGCACCAGCTCCGGTCACCGACTTACGGTCCGAGCCCGATGTGATTACGACTGCTCCGCCGTGCGAGGTGACTGCGAACGCGCTGCGCGAGGCAAAGCTCTTTCGTGCGCGATTGCAGGACGCGCTCGAAGAGGCGATGGCGGGTCTGCTGCGCGAGCTTGCGAGCTGCGTGCTCGCGCGTGAGCTGCAGGTCGCACCGTGCGATCTCGCCGCGCTGCTGTCCTCGTTGCTCGAAGGCGCACCGGGCGTGCGCGTGCGGGTCGCAGCGCAAGACGCGGCGTTGCAGCTAGCCGTCCCCGTCGTCGCCGATCCCGTGCTACAACCGGGTGATGCCATCGTCGAGCTCGTGGGCGGCGCGCTCGACGCGCGGCTCGGCGTTCGTCTTGCTCACGTCTTGGAGGAGTTCGCATGATCGCACGAGCGTCCGGAAGCGTCGCTGCGACGCGCGGCGCCCTCATCGAGGCGTTTCTCCCCGGCGTGCGCGTCGGCGACGGCGTGCGCGTCCATACTTCGACGCAGCAGCTCGCTGCGCGCGTCGCCGCGCTGCATGCCGAGCGGGCGTGGCTTGCGCCGTTCGCCGGCCTCGACGGTGTCGCGCGGGGAGACCGGGTCGAGTCCGATCCCGCCGCGCTCACGCTGCCGCTCGGCACGCCGCTCCTGGGACGCGCGATCGACGCCGCTGGGATTGCGCTTGATTCCGGGGCACCGGTGCGAGGACGACACGTGGCGACAGCGATTCCGCCGCCCGCGCCGGCCGCGCGTCGTCCGTGTGTCGACGTGTGCTGGACCGGCGTGCGCGCGATCGACGGACCGTTGGCGTTCGGTCGCGGCGCACGCATCGGATTGTTCGGCGCCCCCGGGGCCGGGAAGTCGACGTTGCTCGACGCGATCGTGGCGGGCGCGGATGCCGATGCCGTCGTCGTTGCGTTGGTCGGCGAACGCGGACGCGAGGCCGAGCGCTGGCTCGCGGCAGCGGACCCGCGCACGACGATCATCTGCGCAACGAGCGATCGCTCCGCTTCAGAGCGTGTGCGCGCCGCCGAGGTGGCATTCGCCCAGGCCGACGTGCTGCGTGCACGGGGACTCGACGTGCTGCTCGTCGTCGACTCGCTCGCGCGCATCTGCGCCGCGCAGCGCGAGATCGCGCTCGCGCTCGGCGAACCGCCCGGGCGCGGCGGCTACCCGCCGAGCGTCTTCGCGCTCCTCGCCCGTTTGCTCGAACGCGCCGGGCGCGTCGATGCGGGGAGCGTCACGCTCGTCGCGACGGTTCTTTCCGAAGGCCCCGACGAGCACGATCCCGTCTCGGAGGCTGCGCGCGCCGCACTCGACGGCCACCTCGTCCTCTCCGAGCGTCTCGCTCGAGCCGGACGGTTCCCGGCGATCGACATCGCCAAGAGTGCGAGCCGCACGTTCGCCGACGTCACGTCGCCGCCGCATCAGCGCGCGGCCCGAACGATCCGCGCCGCAATCGCCGCCCTTGAGGAATCCTGGGACGCCCGTTCGGTGGGTCTGAACCCGGCCGCGGGTGACCCGTTCCTGGCGCGTTGCCTTGCCGCTGAGCCCGACCTCGAAGCCTTCCTGCGCCAAGACCGCCGCCCGTCCTCACCCGACGAGACCCTCACAGAACTCCTCAGAATCGCCGAAAGAATAGGATGATGG
>CAZABL010000051.1:0-12732 GCA_964483365.1 uncultured bacterium | reverse complement strand
ACCCGACGAGACCCTCACAGAACTCCTCAGAATCGCCGAAAGAATAGGATGATGGTGATGGAGCGAGCGCAGCCGGATCGCGCCGTGCCGACCTGCTCATTGCGAGCTCGGACCGGGGGCCCCGCGCAGCGCGCGGGGGGCGCGGAGCCTGGGGCGGAGCGCCGCTAGACCGATGGACGTCTTTTCGGACATCGCGTCGGTTCAGGGCCGAATCGCCGAGATTACGGGCGTGCCGGTGCAGCAGCCGGCGCCTCCGCTTGGTCCTTCGACGGGTGCCCCGCGGTTTGCGTCCGCCCTCGCGTCTGCCATGGGCAGCGTGAATGGAACGTCCTCCCCCTTCGGAGCGTCGGACGTGCCGGCGCGTGGACCGGCGCCTGTTCCGCCTGAGCAGCTCGATGCGCTCGTGCAGCAGAACGCGGCGGCCTGGCAGGTCGACCCGGCGCTCATCAAGGCTGTGATCGCCAACGAGTCGGGCTTCGACGCCAACGCGACGTCGAAGGTCGGCGCGCAAGGGCTCATGCAGCTCATGCCCGACACCGCTGCTGGTCTTGGCGTGCGTGACGCATACGATCCCGCGCAAAACGTCGCGGGCGGGGCACGTTATCTCAAGGGGTTGCTCGACCGCTTCGGCGGTGATGTTCGTCTCGCAGTTGCGGCGTATAATGCAGGTCCCGGCGCCGTTGAGAAGTATGGTGACGTCCCACCCTACGCCGAGACGCAAAACTACGTTCAGAACGTTCTCAGCTCGTATGACCGCTATCGGGGCCAAACGACGAGCGCTCTTCCCGTCTCTCCGTAACGCGTTCGCTGCGGCGTTCGCCGCGGTTTTGTTCGCCTCGCCGGTCGTCGCCAAGCCGCACGATGCCGACGTCACGGTGACGACGATCCTCGCTGCGTACGAACGTGCGACGCATGCGACGGACACCAAGACGTTCGTCGCCGAGGGGACGATCGCCGGCGAAGGTCTCGTCGGAACGTTCCACACCTGGCGCGACGGCGACAGGGAGCGCGAGGACGACGTGCTCGGTCCGCGTAGCGAGACGACACTACGGCTGGGCGATCGCGTCTTCATCCGCAATCCGAACGGCAATGTGCGCGAGCTCCACGGATTCTTGCGACGGCGCGCACTCACCGACGATGCGATCGCGTCCGCGGCGTTCGTCAAGCATCCGGAGTTCTCGCGCTTCGTCGGCTGGGGAGATAATCGCGGCAAGCGTGTGTGGCGGCTCGAAGTGACGGCGCCGGGTGGCGAGCCCGAGACGCTGTGGATCGATCCGGAGAGCGGGCTCCCCGTGCAGTTGGAATATCTCGACGGCGACGGGCAATCGTATATCGAGTACAGCGACTGGCGCAACGTGCGCGGACACCCGATCGCGTTCCGTGTCGTGCAGACCGACGGCGATCGTCAGTATGACGTCATTCAGCAAACGACGTCCGTCACGATGGACGCTCCCGTCGATGCGTCGCTCTTCGCGCCGTTGCAGAACCGTACGCTCGAGACCGATCGCGTGCACGACGTTCCGCTCATCGAGCGCAACGGCCACGTCGGCGTGATGGTTCGCGTCGCGGGGCGCGACTGGTTCTTCCTGCTCGACACCGGTTCGCAGTCGATCCTCGTCGACCAAACCGTGCTGCGCGCGGCCGGCGTCGACGGCAGCGGTGCGATGGAAGTACGCGGCGCCGCGCGCAGCGGCGGTTTGCAGAGCGCCGTCTTGCCGCACCTTGCGATCGACGGCATGACGATGTCGGACGTCGTCGTCTCCGCGCTCGATCTCAGCAAGGCGCTTGGCAGCCCGGACCGTGTCGATGGCATCTTGGGCTATCCGTTCTTCGCCTCCGGCATGGTCGAGATGGACTTCGCGCACAAACGGCTGCGTTTTGGGCCGCCAGGCTCGCTCACTCCGCAGGGCACGAAGATTCCACTCGACGTCGATCGTGAGCTGGCCGAAGCCCCCGCGCGGGTGAACGAATCGATCGAGGCGCCGTTCATCATCGACACCGGGAACAGCGGCGAGATGCTGTTGTACCGTCCCTTCATCGACACGCACCGCGACGTCGTCCCGCTCTCGAGCGCGGCGTCCTGGAATATCGGGATCGGCGGCTCGAACGCCACGTACCGCACGCAGCTCGACGCGCTCACGCTCGGCGGCATGACGCTCTACCGTCGTGAGGTCAACGTTGTGCTCGCGAAAAACGGCGCGTTCGCCGACCGCATCGACGCGGGGAACGTCGGGCTGGGGATCCTCAAGAACTTCGACGTGACGTTCGACTTCGGCGATGCCTCCGTCTACCTGCAGCCCAACAAGAACTTCGACGACGGCCGCTACCGGTACGCACACGCGCCGGCAACACGCGGGTAGTCCCTTCGCAACGATCGGAGGGTAGCCTCGGGGCGGAGGCACCGACCGACGATGCTACAAACGCCCGGCGTCGCGATTCTCGCGACGCAGCTCGCGGCGACCGACCGCCGCTCCCTCTCCCAAGCGTGGTACGACGCACTGCACGTCGTCACGCACGACACGCGCTCTGCGGCCGAGATCGCACCACACCGGGACGCGCGAACACGTACAGCGCGTAACGCCGTCGTGTCGTCTCCTGCCGAGCGGGGACGCGCCGGCGAGATGGTGACGCGCGCTGCTCGCGCACCCGGTGAACGTCAAGCGCGAGGGGTTGCGCCGGATCGGCGCGCTCCCAAGAGCGAGCTCGCGCGACGCATCGAGCGCGTACTGGCACGCTCACGTACGCAAACGATTCCGTCGTCATTCGCTATTCATGCCGCCGACGGACGCGTGCAAATTCTCGTCCGCGGCGACGGTGAACGTACCCGGATCGTTGCTCTGTGCGCGCCGACGCTGCGCGAGCGCGTCGATCGTGCGCTCGCGCAAGCGCGGTTCGCGCTAGCAGGGCGCGGCGTGCGGAGTGAAATCCTATGATGCTCGGCGCCGCAACGCTCGACGCGCTCGACCGGATCGCCGCGCGCGTGCAAGATCTGCGCGACGCGTACCGTCCCGGCGCCGTCCCCGCGCACGGCGACGTGCGCACCGCGGGATCCGTTGCACCGACCACCGATCCGCTCAGCGTCGCCGCACCGCCGAATGCGTGGTTCGTAACCCGGGACGCACACGGGACACGCGCCTTCACGCGCGACGGGGGCTTCAGGATAACGGACGGCGTGTTGCGCACGCGTGACGGCGCCGAGGTACTCGGCTATGCGGGTGGCGACGCGCGCGGTGCAGTCGCTGCGCCGCTCCGCATCAGCGATGGCGACCGCGCGCTCGGGCGCGGAGGCGACGCACGCGTCGAGGCCGACGGGAGCGTTGTCTACACACGTAGTGCGATCGACCCGCGCAGCGGTAAACGGACAGTCGAGCGCGTGTCGCTCGGAACGGTGGCGCTTGCGCGATTCCCAGCCGGTTCTGCCCCGGTGCGTCTCGACCCGACGCATTTCGGCGCACCATCCGGCGTCGTACCGCATCTGGGCACGCCGGGTGACGGCAGCTTTCCGCCGCTTGCGACGTCGGCTCGTGACACGGGCGCGCTCGATCTGGATGCCGGCTTGCAGCGTTTGAACGACGCGTACCTCGCCTACGAGGCGATCGGTGCGGCACACAAGGCACGCGGCGCGGTCGACAAGACGACGTTGGACTTGGTCAAGTGATCGCCGACGCGCAGTTCGGTCCGGGGACCGGCGGGATTCGACCGTTGCGCTTCGTGCGCCGCGCGTCGATCCCGCTCGAGGCAGCGTGTCTGGTCGCGAACGGGATCCGCGAAACATTGCGGGACTTGCTCGTCGAGAGCTGCGAGCTCGCCATCGGCGAGCCGACCGCGATCGACGCCGAGAGCTGGTCGCTGCTCGCACGCGACGCGTTCTTGTTTCTCACCCGCGGCCGTCAGACCGACATCGTGCTCGTGTTGCCGCGGCGCGACGCGCGCGCGCTCGTGCTGCGCGCCTTCGGCGAAGGCGACGCGCTCGCCGATGCGGCCTGTTCCGCGCTCGAAGTCCACGCGCTCGAACGGATCGCTGTGCGTTGCGCCGCGACGTTCGATCCGCTCTGTGTGGAGCGCGCGGGCGCTTCTCGCGCTGTTCGACCGGACGAGGTCCCGCCGTGCGTCGCGTACTTCGACGTACGCGTGCACGCGCCGCTCGCGCTGACATTGGGGATCGGGATCGTCCGCGACCTGCCCGACCCCGGACCATCGAGCCGCCTCCCGGCGCGACTTCTTCATGACGTGCAGCTTCATGCCCGTGCGGTCGTTGCCGAGGGATCGCTCGACGCGGCTGCATTCGCGCGACTGCGTCCCGGTGATGTGGTCACGTTGCAGACATCGTTACACGATCCCGCCGTGCTCGTCGCCGGCGGGTGTCGTGTTGCGGTCGGAAGCTGTGGCGCGCGCGGCAGCCGTGCAGCGTTTCGGGTCGGCGCGTGAACGACTCCCCGAATCTCGATGTGTTGCTCGGTGTTCCGCTGCGGGTCACCGCCGAGTTGGGCGCGTGCACCCTTGCGGTTCGCACGATCCTCACGCTCGGCGCGGGCGCGATCGTCGAGCTCGATCGCGCCGCCGGTGCGCCGATCGATCTGCGCGTCAACGACAAGCTCGTCGCACGCGGTGAGCTCATCGCCGTTGACGAGCGCTACGGCGTACGCATCACCGAGCTGGTCGACGAGAGCTGACGGTTCAGGCCGACTTCTTCTTGGACTGCAAGCCGAGCGCCGCTTCGACGCCGGCCCCGTAGCGAGGATCGGCTCGCCGGCAATTGGCGACGTGCCGCTGCTTCACGTGCAGGCTCGCGTCGCCCATCGCACGGGCGGTGTTCTCGAAGAGCGCCTGCTGCTGTGCCGGCGTCATCATCCGGAACAGGTTTCCCGGCTGTTCCCAATGATCGTCGTCGACGCGATGGTCCCAGTGCGCGGCGTCCCCTGCGAGAGCCATCGGCGGTTCCGCGTACTCCGGCTGGTTGTCCCACAACCCGGCACTATTGGGATTATAGGTGCGCGTCGCGCCGAGGTTGCCATCGGTCCGCATCGCGCCGTCTCGGTGGTAGCTCTGGAACGGGCACACCGGCGCGTTGACGGGGATGTGGTTGAAGTTCACGCCGAGCCGGTAGCGCTGCGTGTCGCCGTACGAGAATAGCCGCGCCTGCAGCATCTTGTCGGGCGAAAAGGAAATCCCGGGGACGATGTTCGCGGGTGAGAACGCGGCCTGTTCGACTTCGGCGAAGTAGTTTTCCGGATAGCGATTCAGCTCCAACGTGCCGACCTCGAATAGCGGGTAGTCGGCCTTCGGCCACACCTTCGTCACGTCGAACGGATTGTGCTTATGCGCACGCGCCTGTTCGTCAGTCATCACCTGGATGCACAGCGTCCAGCGGGGGAAGTCGCCCGCCTCGATCGCGTTGAGGAGGTCGCGTCCGTGGCTCTCGCGATCGCCGGCAACGACGCGCGCCGCTTCGTCATCGGTGAGGTTCTGGATCCCCTGTTGCGTGCGGAAATGGAACTTGACCCAAGTTCGCTCGTTCGTTGCATTGAGCATCGAGAAGGTGTGACTGCCGAACCCGTGCATGTGGCGGAAGCTCTTGGGGATGCCGCGCTCGGACATCACCACCGTCACCTGGTGCAGCGCCTCGGGAAGAAGGCTCCAGAAATCCCAATTGTTGTCCGCGCTACGCAGCCCTGTGCGCGGATCGCGCTTGATCGCATGGTTCAGATCAGGGAACCGCAGCGGGTCACGGAAGAAGAAAACCGGCGTGTTGTTGCCGACGATGTCCCAGTTGCCTTCTTCGGTATAAAACTTGACGGCGAAGCCACGAATGTCGCGTTCCGCGTCGGCCGCACCGCGTTCGCCGGCGACCGTCGAGAACCGCAGAAAGACCGGCGTCTCCTTCCCGACTTGGCTGAAGAGCTTCGCGCGCGTGTAGCGCGTGATATCGTTCGTCACCGTGAACGTGCCGTACGCGCCCCAACCTTTCGCGTGCATCCGCCGTTCGGGAATCACCTCGCGGTCGAAATGCGCCATCTTTTCGATGAGCCAAATGTCCTGGAGCAGTGCTGGGCCGCGCGGTCCGGCTGTCATGATGTTCGTGTTATCGGCAACCGGCGCCCCGGTCGCATTCGTGAACTTGTTGGTCGTTGACAACGATCAGTTCCTCGGAGTGTTCATAGAGGGACGCCGTAAAGTCGGCGAATCTACGTGCGTCAGTATCGCCTCGCTCGAGGTCTATCTCAAGGGCTTCGCTCGCCAACTAGCGGACAGTTCGGGCCAGCGAAGCCGTTCGCGTTCGGGCAATTGGTGCGAAACATCGCTGAAACAGGCGAACCGCACGATTGGCGCATGGACGCCGTGTTGCAGCTAGCGAATCATGGCCGTGCCTCGCTCCCGCTCGACGTCCTGGCGGGGCTCACGCTCCTGTCGATTGCGCCGTTCATCCTCGTCTTGTCGACGTCGTTCGTGCGGATCGTCGTCGTGCTCTCGCTTGTACGCTCCGCAATCGGAGCCGCGTCGCTCCCGCCGAACACCGTGCTGACGGGGCTTGCGCTCGTGCTGACGCTCGTCATCATGGCGCCGACGTTCGAGGCGGTCCGTCACGATGCGCTCGAGCCCTATGCGGCGGGCCACCTCTCCCAGTCGCGCTTCCTGGAACGAGCCGCCTCGCCGCTGCGCAGCTTTATGCTACGCCAAACGAAAGCGAAGGATCTCGCGGTGTTCTCGCGCGTCGCGCATCGTCCCGATGACGAGCACGGACAGGACGTCCCGCTCACCGTCCTCATCCCGGCGTTCGTCGTCGGCGAGCTGCGCGCTGCGTTCGCGATTGGCCTGGCGCTCTATCTGCCCTTCGTCGCGATCGACCTCGCCGTCGCCGCGATCCTCATGGGCCTGGGGATGGTGATGCTCAGCCCGCCGGTGGTCTCGCTTCCCTGTAAGCTCCTACTGTTCGTCTTGGTCGACGGATGGGCGGTGGTCTGCACGGGGGTCGCGCAGAGCTTCCGGTGAAAGCACGGCGCAGAGATGCCGTCTTGCGAACGCGACGAAGAAGTGCACAAGACTGTCGCGCGATGACGCGCAACGCGCGATCACTACGTGACGCGCGAGTCCATCAAGGCCTCGAAGCGTTCCGGTGTGATCCCATCGAGCTGTCGCAGGAGCTCTCTCTCGAGCTCAGCCACGACCGGCGCATCAGGGAGGTGCATGAGCGCTCCGGGGTCGCTGCGCCGTAGGATTAGGTTTGCGGCAACGCTCCTCCAACGCAACGTACTGGCTTGTGCAACCGGCACGCCGAATTCCGTGAGAAGCATTGTGCGTCTGGTTCGCTCCTCGGCGTTGCGAACTCGCTCGGCGAGTCGGTGCGCGGGATCTCGGGCGATCTCGCCGTGTTCGCTGAGATCTCCAAAGAACGCGACGAGGGCGCTTATCGCCTTGCGTCGCGATCCAGCGGCATTCAAACCTAGAACAAAGTCGACGAGCTGGGCCGAGGTCACCGCAGTCGGCACGACATCGCGAAGAAAGCGCCGCAGCAGGCTTGCATACTGCTTCCGACTCCGTAGATCGGTTGCCGCTAGCCATCGTTCTAAGGTTGGAGGGTTAATCGCGGTGCGGGGCATTGTGGTATCTGCTAGGCACGTATTACTGATACGTGTATACTCAACACTATGATCTCCCCCCGAACAGACGTTCGAAGCCCCGACTGTCTCGTTCGAGCACCGGCTACCGCCTTGTCAATCCGCCAACCGTGGGCGTGGGCGATACTCTACGGCGACAAACGCGTCGAGAATCGAACCTGGTACACCGCGTACCGCGGCCCGATCTTCATCCATGCAGGCCTGACTGTCGATCGGCGGGCCTTCGAGGATCTTGAGGCCACGATCCGTGCGGTTGCGGCTCCCCGCCCGCCGGCGGTTTGCGGTGCCCTAATCGGAGTCGCGACTATCATCGATTGCGTTCGCCAGGAGGAAGTGCCGCGAGAGCTCGCGTCCTGGGCTGTAGGGCCGTGGTGTCTCATCCTGGACCACGTGGCGCCTCTCGCAGAACCGGTCCCCATGCGCGGTCAGCTGGGGCTGTTTTCAGTAGGTAAGAGCCCCGACGTCGCAACAAAGTAAAGAGATATCACAAGATAAAGCTCAAGTATGTTGACTTTGTAACGGTTGCTCGGTTATGCTTTTTGCGTGACCGATCAAGACGTCTACGCGACGAAGCTTGGAAAGCGGTTTCATGCAGTACGGGCCGCGCTCTGCGGCCCAGAGGCTGATGAGGCCGAGCGTGCCCGCCAATGGGGCGATACATATACCGTCAGGCACGTCTCGCGGTCAAAGATCTCCCCGAGCAGTGCGCTGCCGCCGCGAAAGCAATCGCGTACCCGGAGAGCCTTTTTGGGCCGCTCGAGATCCAAGGCCAACTTGAGCGGGACGCAGGGAACTCGCGCTGGCGCGAGCACCTCGCTGAAGCCGTCTATCGTACGCGAGAAGATGGCGGTGATGTCAGCGCTTTTTTCTCTGAACTCGCGCGTCAAGGCTTTGAGGCCACCCGAGGCCTTCTCGACGTGCAGCACGACTATCGCGATGACGACGAAGTCCGCGCCGTCGTCGATAAGATCGCAGGAAAGGCGATCGACCTGTGTGCGGCGCTCTTAGCTGGCGACGCGACCGCCGATGAAGTTCTCGCGGCGAAGCCCGCGCTCGTTCCTACTGATCTCGTTGAAATCGTCATCGCTCGGGCGCCGACGTGAACACCGTTAACGTCGCTGCCACCATCTCCAACGCGTGCCTGGTGGTCGATGTCGGCACGCGGTCGTCGGAGCAGCAAGTCCCATATCGGACAACTGGGATGCGACCGTTTACTGGGCTCTCTGCAGCGCCGCACCTCACCGAACTTTTTGAGCTGCTTCTCGCGTTCTACACGGCGGACCGTCTCACGCGTCGTCAGAACGGAAGTTGGTCCCGAAGCTTTCGTTTACGCTTCCCAGTCACGGATATCTCGGCATGGCGCGCCTGCCGCAATGAACTCGAAAGCCTGATCTTCGAATCTACGGGCGACGAAGTTGAGCTCGTCTTGAGCCAACGCAAACGGGAGATGCACGTCGACGGGCGTGCCGCACACTTTGTACTCGAAGAGCGCCGCCCAACTACCGTTGCTTTGCTAAGCGATGGTCTAGACAGCCTTTGCGGTGCCTTCCAGCAGCTTCAGGAAACCAGCGGAAATCGCGTCGCGTTCGTGTCCCTCGTGACTAACTCGCGAAAGAATAGCCGCATCCGGACAGTGCGACGTAAGCTGCAAGCGCGCTTCCCGGATGTTGCTTGCTTCCACAACGCAAGTTTGTGGCTTAGTAAGCCACCAGAAGCACAAGAAATCACGCAACGGTCTCGCACGATGCTCGCGATCGCCGCTGGGCTTACCGTCGCCGCCGGCTACGGTTCGCCGAGTGTCGTCGTCTCCGAAAACGGACTCGGCATTCTGAATCCTCCCGTTCCAACTTTGCAAGCTCGGCATCACTCCTCGCAAGTGCTCCATCCGGCGAACCGTATCCGATGGCATAGAATCGCAGAACAGCTCTTCGGCGTGGGGGAATTACACTACCCAAACCGTTTCCGTACGAAGGCGCAAATGTGCGCTGCTCTGCCGCCCGAGGCCTACGAACTCATTCGATCCACCTCTTCGTGCGATCGGCCGGACCGGCATGATGCGAACAGCGACTGCCGTCGCTGTGGATCATGCGTCGTTCGCCGACGTGCTCTAGCTTTAGCAGGCCTGTCCGTCCATGACGTCCGCTACAGTCGTCGGCATCCCAAGCCCGAGCAGTTGGACCCCGCACGCATCCAGGAATACCATGCCGGCGTCATCGCGCGAGATCTTGCTGCCGATGATCCCTGGCATGCGCTCCTGCGATCACATCGAACGCTAAGAACGGCTTTAGATGACGTACCCGTCGCAGATCGACCTCACGCGCGACTTAGCATGCTTGCCCTTCTGCAACAGCATGTCGACGAAGTGATCGCGTCTTCTGGAATGAATCATGCCGCTTGACGTCGACCCAGGCCCGCTCGGTGCCAATATTAGCCATGCACGCAAAAGGCTTGGCATCAAGCAGGAAGACGTGGCGCGCCATATCGGCGTTTCGCGTCCGACCTACATCGCAATTGAGGGCGGTCAACGCCTTCCGACTGAAGTGCAGCTCAACGAGATTGCACAGCGCCTCGAGACTTCCGTCCGGGATCTGCTCAGCTTGTCAGTGCCTGATGCGGCCGTCTCTGTGCGCTTCCGCGCCCTAAGAATATCCGAAGATGCACGCACTGCCCTTGACGCGCTCGAAGATTATGGCCGACGATATGCAACCCTCGAGCGACTCGCAAACGACCGAATTGTGCGACGGGAACCCCCGTCGTTTGCGCTCGAACGCGTGCGCAATATTGAGCGGGCGGCCGAAGAGCTCGCCGCTACGGAACGGCTGCGCCTGGGACTCGGGGATGGTCCGCTTCCTGATTTGCGCGTAGTCTTCGAAGAGGACGCGGGGCTGCGAATCTTCGGCTTAGATGAGCTTCGCAGAACGCAGATTTCTGGTGTTTTCGCTTACAGCGCCGAATACGGACCGCTAGTTGGCTTTAACACCGCTCATGATTCCCGGCGAATACGATGGACGCTGTGCCATGAGTACGCCCACTTCCTCACCGAGCGATACGAGCCAGAGGTTACTAGTGATGCGGTCGAGCGCACCGGACGAAAAGACCGGCGAGAGGTATTTGCAGACGCCTTCGCAGCGCGATTCCTCATGCCATCAACCGGCCTCTCAAGACGTTTTTCCGAAATGCTTAACGATGCGGGCGGCGAGCTGAAAGTCGCGCACTTGCTCATGCTAGCACAGTTCTTCGAGGTGTCGTTCCAGGCGCTCACTCAGCGTCTTGAAGAAACGGGGCGCGTTACGCGAGGGACGTACGAGATGCTTCGTCAGCGTGGTTTCAAGCCGCGCGAGGCCGAAAGTGCTCTGGGCCTCCAGCGGCGAGCACCCGCTGATCGCCTCCCCTCGCGGTACGTGTTCCTTGTCGCGACGTTGTATGCGAAAGGAATAGTGTCGGAGGGCGACGCCGCCGCTTACCTGCGCACTGACCGTCTAAGCGCAAGAGAAATTCTTCTCAACGTGCCAGCTTCACAGATCCGCGGAGATGGCGAGGAATTAGCCGGAATTGAGACTCCTATCGGAGTTACTCACTGAAGGACGTAGCTTGCGATGCCTGTTCGCTTTTGAACGTCCTCGCGACAGGGTACGCTCGAGAGATTCTGTGCGACCGTCGGCTCCTTTTGGCGCCTGCCGTACGAAAGGAGGTGCTATATGTCTACGCCGATGAGACACGAACCGTGCGTCTCGTGATTGACTCGAAGTTCTTGGACGAAGAGGCCGTTCAACGACTTGCTGTGGATCTGTCAGATACTGAAGTCGCACGTTCGGTCGATTTCGCACGTGCAATGGACGACGGAGAGGCGCAAGCTCTCGCAATTGCCGTCGAACGTAGCGTCCCGATGTTGTCGGACGATGCCGCGGCAGCTAGACAAGCTTCAGGGCTAAGCGTAACGTTGGAAACAACACTAGACTTGATGTTCGCCTGGGGACAAAATTTAGAGGAACGTGTCGTAGCGCAAGCCGCACGCGCGCTACGCTTGAGAGCAAACTACGCTCCGCCGAGGGCACATGCGCTGCGGGAATGGTATATCGCTATAGCGGCAAACGGCGATTCGGTCTAGATATGCGACCAAAGCTCTTGGGAAAGCGTATGCGGGACGCTGTGGGAGTGCAACCGCGCCACGCCTCCGGCATAGACATGAGGCGAATGACACAGCGGGGTGACGTTCTGGCGAAGGCCAGATGCCCGTTATCAGGGAGCTGTGTCAGTGCGACCGGACCCGGGTATTCGCTTCTTTGCCGTGTTCCCGCAATGCCCGCTTCCTCTGTCGCGTCCCGCAAGATACCGGCGAACGCGTCTTCGTAGCATGTCGACGGTAATGCTCACCCCGTAAGTGGTCTAGCTTCAGCTGTAAGCTCCTGATGTTCGTCTTGGTCGTTGGAGGGCGGTGGTTTCCACGGGGTGGCGCAGAGTTTTCGATGAGAGCAGCCCTCTTTCGGTGCCAGTCGTCCCTTCCGCGCGTCAGAAAGAGCGCGACTGCGATCAGAGCGATCCCTACGGCCAGGTAGAGCAACGAGGCGGGGATGTCGATTTTCTGCTCGAGCGAGTACTCGAAGTAGCGCACGATCAGGATTAGAAAGATGAGCTTGGCGAGCCGCTCCTTGAGATCGTCGAGACTGCGGATCAGGAGAAGCCGCGCGGCGAACTCGCTGTTCTCGGCCGCCTCGATCTTGCTGATGAACAACTCATAGAGTCCGAGCGCAAAGATCAGCAGGATCGTCGCGAACAGCAAGCCATCGAGGATCTCGGCCACGCTCGCGACGATCAACGCGTGCAGATGCGTGCGCTCGCCCTCTGCAATCGACCCAACTTAGTGGAGTAGCCCTTCGGCCAATCCCACGACGTCGGAGCTGTCGACGAAGAACATCGTGAGCGAAGCGAGCAGACTCGCCACGACGGCGATAACGATCAGGAACGGCAGTTCCAGAGTATCCCTTCGAAGACTCGTTCGAAAACCCGCATCGGGGCCCGCTTCCCGGCCGGTCGGGAGGGTTCCGCCGCTCGCGCTTGGTTGACGGATGGGCGGTGGTCTGCACGGGGGTCGCGCAGAGCTTCCGGTGAAAGCACG